>NZ_CP152003.1:2454059-3067573 GCF_038595065.1 Sutcliffiella sp. FSL R7-0096 | reverse complement strand
GTTGGTGAGTCCGCACTGAACAGCTGTATAGAGGGTCTGACGTAGCTTCGTAGATCCTCTTTTGGTTATCCGGTTTATCGTAGCCGTAAACTTACCAGATTGGAATACCCTTGGATCAATTCCTGCATAGGCTACTAGTTTCTTGGGATGACTAAATTGTGTGATATCACCTATTTCAGAAATTAGAGTGGCTACAATTTTGGTACCTACTCCAGGGATGGATGTAAGAATCTCTTACTCCTCAAACTGCTTCGCTAACGTCTCTATCTCCTGCTCTAGTACGTTCAAAAACTCTCGTTGTTGAAGAATCATTTGAATATACATTTTTAGTGTAACCAAATGGCTTTGATACAACGTTTTCTTAAAGGGATTTCGTTCGGCTGCTTCTTTTAACTTCAAAGCCTTTTCATAAAACCAACCATACGATCTCTTTCCTCCTAGTCCATGCATCTCCTTGGCTAGCTCATCCGTTGGAATCTTTAATACTTCATGAGAAGTAGGATAGAGGCGTAACGTTCTTAAGGAAAGAGGTGAGTATAAATTACTATAAACTAATTTATACTCAGGGAATACTTGATCCATTATCGTTTGGAACTGAAGTTTCAGTTGTACATAGTTACGTGTTAGAGAATCGTGTTGTCTACATAAATTTCTCAAATTCATTGTTTGTACACATTTCCCGTTTATAAGCTACTAAGTCCTCTTTGTAATACATTTCACACAGGTGTTTCGCATCGGCAGGGTCTGACTTTACTTTTCGAAGACTACTTTTTTCGTTTCGTAAGAAACTACTGGATTCACTAAGTAGTAAGTAATCTTTCTTTCCTCAAAATACTGTAAAATTGGTTCATGATAGTGCCCTGTAGACTCAAACACAACAACCGGTTTAGATTCTGCATGTAATTCCACTTCTTTGTAAAACATAAAAAAATCACCCATACCATTGGTATCATGCTTAAACTTAAAGGTCTTCCCGAAAGGTTGCTTTCTTGCCAGGAAAGCTTGAACTTGGCTTTCTCCTTTTGCAACATCCAGGCCAATCACTGGATCCATAAATTATCACGTCTCCTATTAGTAGATTTGTCGGTAGCCCCTGTCTATCTTGTAGTGTCATAGCTTCGCTTGTTATTCGGGGTCTGTGCCCCAACCAGCCTCAAACATGTTTCTACAAGTAGGGGGTAGACATTATTACGGACGGGATCAGGTCCCACGGGCGCTTACGTCCTACCCCGACTACCTAAAGAATAACCTATAAAAAATTGGTCAACCAGAATATAATACTTCCGGTTGACCTTATAATACGATCGGGCGCTTTTATTGAAGAAAAATTAACGAGCATCAATATTCGTGCATGTATTTTTTATTCATCAATTCATGGAAATATCTTTTCTTCGTAATAATAAGATTAAGGTAGACAGTAACATCCTACTTATCCTCCACATGAAATCTTACCTTGTTCTCAGTTTACTATAATATATAGCGCAATTCTGTAGCAAGAATTGTGCTATATATTATTTAAGGGGTCATTTAGTGATCTCGCTTGAAAAAGGTCGAGTAGACAAAAGTATTTCATCATGAGCCTACTCGACCTTTTCCATTAAGAAGTTATGAATTAACGAAAAAATCCCTTCCTATAACTTGAATGACAACAAGCACCACCATAACCTGTTGCTGGCTTCATGGGTGAATAAGCACCTGCTGCTTGCTCTGGTATATACTCACCTGCTACCTGTCATGGCATTGCTCCCGGCATATACGCACCTGCTACACTTGGTCCATGCCCCATATAAATATCTTGACCGGTTGTTTGATTTGCTAATGTTGATTCTGTACATTCGTATGATTAACGATATTTGTGTGGGCTGGATGTATTTGAGAATGATGTTGTTGTAAGTGTGCGCATGCAACATTTAGTAGGATGAACTATCGCTGGTAATACTTGAGTTGTTTACAATACATTTTCTCTTCTCCATTCTTTAATATCTACATTAGTTAATACAACGATTTTATTTATAGAGTTATTGCTTCAGCAAGATTGAAATTTTAAATTCTTTACAATAAAGGCTAAACTCAAAGTTTTTATCCTCAGAAGGGAGTTTGTATTGAGAAACGCGTCTTTTGTGTATCTGGACATTATTCTCGAATAAGTGATGGAAATATTAGAATGCGAATAATCAATAAGTTAGGCTAAAGAATATTCGTATCAAATCGAAGAGTTACAAATGGTATTGACAGAATCTCCTGCATCGCAATAGGAACATAAAACCAATTAAAGTTTCGTTTAAGGTTCAAAGGTTATAATATATCCATTGATTACCACCCAAAAGGTTACATTAAAATTAACATAGAGGCGTAACTTGCCTCGTTTTGGCAATAGGATACGTTTCATAAAGAGGTGTGCAAGATGAGAGTCTTATTAGTGGAAGATGAGCGCCGTATGGCAGAAGCAATCGCACAGGTGCTTAAGAAGAATAATTATAGTATAGATTTGGCCCACGACGGTCAATATGGCCTCGACTGTGCCATGTCCGGTATTTATGATATGATCGTCCTTGATATTATGTTGCCGATGCTTGATGGGATCAGTGTGCTAAGGGAACTGCGAAATAGTGGTATCGCGACTCCTGTCATTTTGCTTACGGCGAAGGGTGACACGGAGGATAAGGTACGGGGGCTTGACAGTGGTGCTGACGATTATTTAGCAAAGCCATTTCAAACAGATGAGTTATTGGCAAGGTTAAGGGCACTAGGACGACGGAAGGGTGAACTGATCCATGACAATATTTTACGATTTGAGGATCTTGAGTATAATCCGCTAAAGCTTGATTTGTGGTGTGGGAACAAGTCCTATCATTTGACTTTAAAGGAGGGTCAGTTGTTGGAGCTTCTTTTAAAGCACAAAAAAATGATACTTCCTACAAACACAATAATAGAAAAACTATGGGGCTATGAATCGGAGACAGAGGGTAGCCATGTTCAAGTATATGTGTCTTTTTTAAGAAAAAAATTGTCGCAACTACATTCCGTTGTGAGGATTAAAGCTATACGCGGTACGGGATATGTTCTTACCGTTGCAGAGGCTGGGATAAGAGATGTTTAAGAAACTGCGAAACAAATTGCTATTACTTAATATGATGATGATTTCGTTAGTGATGATTACTGCATTTGGGGCCATTTACATTATCACGTACACGAATATACAGAAAGAAAACCAAAACAAATTAGAATCTATCCCGTTATTATCACAAGCGGCTTTACGGCATGCTCCTTTTCAACAAAATAATCCTGATTCGAAAATGGTTGTAAGGATTCCGATTGAATATTCACAGTCATTTGCCCTTTTAGTTGATAAGGATGGACAGGTAAAAGAAGTCTTATCCTATCTTGATTTACCAAGTGAGGTTTTTGAGGAATTCGCTGAAAAAACATGGAGTGCAGGAAAGCAAGATGGAACAATCAACCTGGAAAACAGAAAGTGGCAATATAGGATATCGCAACTGGGAAATAGAAAGATCCTGCGCTTTAATGGCAATGAACAAATTAACAATTTTAACGACTATTATCAGATAAAATATTTAGATATCACCGATTCAAGCAACACGCTGAAAGAACTCCTCATCACCTTTCTTTTTGTAGGAATCGCGATGCTATTTATTTTATTCGGTATCAGTTTCTATTTTGCCAATCGTTCTATCCGTCCGATTGAAGAAAGCTGGGATAAGCAAAAGCAATTTGTCGCTGACGCTTCCCATGAACTAAAAACACCTCTTGCGATTATTAATGCGAATACAGACGCCTTGCTTGCAAACGGGCAAGATACAATAAATAGTCAAAAGAAGTGGATTGACTATATTCAATCCGAAACAGGACGAATGGGAAAACTAGTAAATGATATGTTATACCTTGCCAAGGTGGAGGACACCTATGAAGATCAAATACCTTTAGAAATCAGCAATACTGTATTAGATGTCATCGCTTCTATGGAAGCTGTTTTATTTGAAAAAGGGATAAACCTGACCCAGACGATAGAACCAGATATAGTTGCAAAAGGCGATAGTGAGAGAATTCAGCAGGCTATATTAATATTACTGGATAATGCAGCTAAGTATACGAATAAAAAGGGGCAGGTAGATATTTCATTGAAAAAAGTAAAAAACCATGCCGTATTCTCTGTTACAAACAGTGGGGAAGGGATACCTGCAGATAAAATGACAAGAATATTTGATCGCTTTTACCGCAGTGATCCATCGAGATCAAAAGAAACGGGTGGGTATGGTCTAGGATTATCCATAGCTAAAGCCATCATTGAACGCTCAGGTGGCATCATCTATGTGGAAAGTACAAAAAACGGTACGACATTTACTTTTGAATTAAAACTAAATTGAACAACTTAAGAAAAACTCCGGTTGAATGGGAACCGGAGTTTTTTTATGGATTATTTATAAGAACTGGCCCCCTCCCATTTTCTATAAAAATAAACTTACTGTTTCCTATTAAAGGTTCATTAAAGGTCAGGCCCATACAATGAGGATGTAACAAAAAATCCTAGAACGGAGGGATTCCATTTGAACAGTGTAAATGCCCTGAAATTTGTTGTCGTATTACTGTTTTTAGTAATAGTAGGATTATCTGCATTACTTTTATTCATTCAATCTACCTCAAACAATCCTAACACGGATGAAAGCAACACTTACATAATGAGAAATGGAGAAGGAGGTGGCGGTTTAGGTGATAAAGAAAATGGTGTAATGGTGAAAAGAATAGACGGCAAAAAGATGTATTCAACAGATGGGGGTCAAACTTGGAGTGAAACCCCACCTGCAGGAATAGGGGATTAAGGGACAGGTACACTGTCCCATTTTTTTTTCCTCATTAAAGGTCCATTAAAGGTTCCGCTTTTATACTAATCCATGTACAAGTTAACCAACTAAAAAGGAGAGAACAATGTATGTATATTTTACAAAACGCGTTTCGTAATATTATGCGGAACAAAGGCAGAAATATGTTGATTGGTGCAAGTATATTTGTCATCATCATAGCCACAGTAGTAACACTTATGATTAACGATACCACTAGCGGGATCATCGACGATTATAAAGACCGGTTTGCCGCTGAAATCGGATTAGTACCAAATATGGAAAAGATGCGTGAAAAGGCAATGGCAGAACAAAGCTCAGGCGGTCGCGTAAGAGTGGCGCCTCCGGTTATCCCGCCTGAACAGTATGTAGAATTTGGTAAATCTGACTATTTGCAAGAGAGCGTTTATACTTCTTCCGCTAATGTGAATAGCGATGACATTACGGTTGTTGATGAAGAACTCGGCGGCGGGGGAGCAAAAATCGGCATGGGTTCTACCGAAGAGCCGACATTTTTTATGATGAAATTAGTTGGAAATATGTATAAGGAATTCTCGGAAGGACTTCGCGAAATTGCCGAAGGACGTGCGCCTGAAAACGAAAACGAAGCGATTGTTAGTACGGATCTTGCCGAACTGAATGATTTTTCTATTGGTGATACCCTCGCCTTTAGTTCAGAGCTTAGAGATACAGAGGGGAACATTACGGATATTTATTATGAATTAACGATTGTCGGCACTTATTATGATGCAACGGCGGAATATCCGATTGGAGTCCAACAAAACGCACTTAATAACCGACGGAACGAAGTCCTAACTTCATATGAAACAGTGGTAGCTGCCATGAAGCCTGGACTACAAGGTATTAATATTCATGCAACATTTTATCTGAAAAATCCTGAAATGCTCGACGCTTTTGCAGAAGAAGTATATGCAAAAGGATTGGACGAAATTTTTGACGTGACGACGGATTCGGAGAGCTATCACAAAATTGTCGGTCCTGTTGAGGGGTTAAAAAGTATATCCATTACATTTATGGTGATTGTCTTAATTTTTGGAGGAATCATTATTTCACTCTTATCCTCTATCGCCATTCGAGAGCGTAAGTACGAGATCGGTGTGCTTCGTGCAATGGGGATGAAAAAGCATAAGGTGGCGCTTGGCCTTTGGTCTGAAATGTTACTCATCACATGTCTGTGCCTAGTGCTTGGCATCGGAATTGGAACGTTAGTTGCCCAGCCAGTAACGAATGTCTTGCTTGAACATCAAATTGAAGCGGTTGAAACGACTTCTTCCCCAGTTGGCGGCCCTGGTATGGTCGTAAATGGAGCTGGTATGATGGGAGGCCAATCCAGTCCGGATGTGGAACCGCTAAAAAATATTGAAATTTCGCTTAGCTTTGTTACGATGCTGCAAGTTATCGGCATTGCCCTATTACTCGCTTCCCTAGCAGGTCTAGTGTCGATAAGAAAGATCACGAAATACGAGCCAATCAAAATACTGATGGAAAGAAATTAGGAGGGATAACCGATGAGAGTATTAAAATTAATAGACGTATCGTACAAGTATGAAGGAACAAAAAAAACCATCTTAAAAAATATAAATCTATCATTCAATAGTGGGAAGGTATATACAATTGTCGGGAAATCAGGATCAGGAAAATCGACCTTATTGTCTCTTATATCAGGGCTTGACGTCTGCGTGAACGGAGAGATACTTTTCGGGGCTACCAGTCTTAAAAAAATGGATCGAGATGATTACAGAGCCAAAAGCATTGGTGTTATCTTTCAAAGCTTTAATTTGCTTACAAATGCAACTGCTGTAGAAAACATTGTCCTTTCTATGAATATTAGCGGAAGAAAAGAAAAGGATAAAAAAGCTTTTGCCTATGCACTTCTAGAAAAAGTAGGGATCTACAGGGATACAGCAGACCGAAAAATATTGAAGCTCTCTGGTGGAGAGCAACAACGTGTGGGCATTGCCCGTGCTTTGTCACACAACCCAGATATTATAATTGCCGACGAACCTACCGGTAATTTGGATCGGGACACGGAGGCAGACGTTTTAAAGATTTTTACATCGCTTGCCCGTGACGAAGGGAAATGTGTCATCATTGTTACCCACTCCAAAAAAGTCACATCGATTGCCGACGAGATTTGGGGACTAAATGCCGGAAATCTGTTTTTGATCAATAATGAGGGCCAAGAAGAAAGGCAGCGTGAAATAATTGAATAATAATAAACCGTTTTCGATTTTCAGTTTTGTATTATTTTCAATTGCCGGATGGTTAATTCTGTATACAGCTTGGGCATTGTACCACAACCATAACTATATCTCGGAAATGCTTGAAAACAACCAGTTAACCGTAAGTGGAAATGAGTACGACATTCTCAATTTCTATATGGCAAATAGTGCGCAATATCCGCTATTTGCAATCATTCTTATTGCATTGGGATGGATGATGCGAAAAAGCCCGATTGGTTCAACAGAAACACTAGATAAGAAGAATCCTATTACTTCGACAAGAAGAACATCTCCCGATAAAAGTAAGGAAGAAGATTTTGAAGAATGGTTTCGGAATAACGATAAATGATGGAATCTTTAGAACAGAGATAAATTGGAAAAGAAAACCAACTCATTGTTCACATATACAAACGGAAAATAGGCTGGGATCATTTCAAATAACCACGGTGAACTTACGTATCACAAGTAGAGTAGTTTTGTTGAACTACGAGAACGAGAGCTCAATACATTGTAAGAAGGCTCCAGATAAGCAAGGATCGGTGGATTTTCAACAATCGGGCGATTATATGTAGTATACCAGGGCGTAGTAATTAACGTTAATAACGTTAATTACTACGCCCTTTTTGTTTCTTTATTTACAACATATATATAGTAGATAAATATAGTAAACATAGTTTTCATAGAAAGAGAAACAAAAATACATCACTATTGTTTTTGGAGGTGATGTTAATGAAAGTGCAAGAGGTTTTAATTAATGACAGAAAAAGATATTTGCTTATTGATGGAGATAACAAACCTGTCGGTCCAGTTTTAAGGTTTCTTAAATATCTAGATAACATTGGAAAGGCCGAAAATACCTTAAAGTCATACTGTCATTATTTAAAGTTTTACTTTCAATTTTTAAACGAAAAAGAAAAAGAGTACAAGGAAGTGGATCTTAACCTTCTGGCGGAGTATGTATCTTGGCTAAGAAGTCCTAATCAATCTACTAAAGTAATTCAATTTCAACAAACAAAAGCAAGGAGATCTGAGCGAACAGTTAATACTATGGTGACTTGCGTTCAGAGTTTCTACGATTATTTAATGCGAATTGAAGATTATGAAAAAGATCTATCAGAAAAAACAAAGAAGCAAGTGATTGGGAATTACCGATCGTTCAAACCCTTTCTACATCATATATCAAAGGGGAAGCCACTTGATAAAAACATTTTAAAAATTAAAGAACCTCGGAGAGAGGTTTTAACACTTACAAAAGATCAGGTTCAATCTATTCATGATGCGTGTAGCAATATTCGAGATGCTTTATTGGTTCGAATTTTGTATGAAGGCGGTCTTAGAATTGGAGAGGCATTATCTTTATGGATCGAGGACTTTGATATTGGCTCTACCTCCATTCAAGTACGAGAATCTAAAACTGTAAACGGCAAAGGAAGAAGAGTATATGTATCTGGCGATACAATGAATGTTTTTCAAGATTACCTAATTGATTATCATGACGCGGATACCAATCATGTATTTATAAATCTAACTGGTCCTAATAAGGGAGAACCATTAAATTATCAAGCAGCTTTCGATGTAATTAAACGTATAAGAAAGAAAACCCAGATTGATATTACCCCCCATATGTTAAGGCATACTTATGCCACTGAGCTTCATGAACAAGGGGTAGAAATATCGATAATCCAAAAGTTGTTGGGTCATTCGAACGTTCAAACAACAATTAAGACTTATGTTCATCCCACCGATGTCACTATACGAAAAGAGTGGCAGAAAGCACATGACAAGATGAAAGGTGACAAGAATGATTTTATTAAATAAAGCAACTGAACAACAAGCTAGAGCTGTAAGATATGAGCAAATTTTACAAGAGTTAAGTGGGTATTGGGAAAACGAAGAATGGGATGCATTAGATTGTCCCCTTTACAAAAAAGAAATAATAATAAAAAGCCCAATAATTAAATTTGAGGAAACATTGAATCCAAGAATTAGAAATGAATTTAAATATTATTTCTTCAGTCGGTTGACTAATTTAGAAATAAATATGGCAACAGTATGGAGTAATTCTACTGCATTTAATAAATTGCAAGATTTTATTTTCAGATTCTATTCTGATATTGGTTCTATTCTAGACATCCCTTACGGGAAATTTTCAATTCACTATAAAACCTATCTTTTTGAACATGGGAAAAGCGACTTAACAGTAAAAGGCTACCTCCAGTTATACAACCGAATTTATTCATTTTTCTTTGACTGGTATGATCAACGGAAGGAAACAGAGAAAGATATTTGGGATGTTCGAAAACTAGGTATTGACTATAATAACAGTAATTGCGGGTACACTTTAAATTTCACTTCTGTACCAAGACCTTTTCAAAACTTGGCAAAAAGATATATCGAAAAACGTGTTCTAATACAAGAAAGTTTAAGCTGGGGTTCTGGCATACAAACCATGGCAAAGCTGCAAGAATTCTTTAAATATATTTATAAAAAGTATCCAAACTGGCAAGACTTAACCTCATTAAGTAGGAGAGATATCGAGGAATTTATGCATTATTTGCGAACCTCTCCAATGGGTGGAGATAGCGTTCACAAAGGTCAACCCCCTACTGAGAATCACATCCATCGCTCATTATCTGTACTAGAAACGTTTATTGTATATATTCAAAGATATGAATGGGATGAAGCTCCCAAAAAGCCTGTAGGAATCCTAATTGTACCTGAAGATAAACCTAGACTACCTCCAAAGGCATCTAACGAAATTAAATACATATCTGATTTTGTTTGGAATCAGATCATTGATCACATGGGAAAACTGCCGCAGGAGATTATTCCGGTTGTAATATTGTTAGAGACATCAGGCTTTAGAATTTCAGATGTGTGTTCTTTGAAAGTAGATTGCTTGATTCAAAGAGAAGATGGTTGGTGGATTACCGGAGATCAGCGTAAAGTAAAGGGGAAAAATCATCGGGTCCCAATTTCGGAAGAAATAGCTAAGGTTGTGCTTTCCCAACAAAAATTAACAAGGGAAAAATCGACTTCAGAAACAAATCCATTAAATTATTTATTTCCAACCTATCATGGTACAAGAAAAGGACAGCCCATTTCGCGTGACAATGTAGTAAATAATTTAAATAAACTAGCTATTGAAAATAATATAATGGATGAAAACGGAGATATCTATCGATGTAAAGCACATGCATTTAGACATCGTTATGGAGTAAACCTTATTAATAACGGTATGAACATTTTACATGTACAAAAGCTGATGGCTCATGTGAGCCCTGAAATGACACTGGTATACGCCCAGATTCATGATACAACCCTTCGAAAAGAATGGGAAAAAGCCACAAGTAATGGGGCTGTAAGATTAAATCCAGGTGGCAAAATTATCGCTACTAGTATAGAAAAACAAGCAGACGAAAATGGATTAGAGTTAGAATGGCTCCGCCACAATTTGGATTCCATTCGATTAGATCACGGTTTGTGTATTAAAAGCCCCAAAAATAATTGTGACTTTTTGGAACAAACTTTAGAACCACCATGTATAAAAAACAATTGCCGCAGTTTCCATGTAGATCTGACGTTTCTAGATTTCTATAACGACCAAATTCTTAAAATGGAATCTGATATTGAGATATATCAAAAATCAGGTAGAAATAGATCAATTGAAATTATTCAGCCAAAATTGAAAAAGTATAAAGAAATTAGAGATGGAATAATAAAAAATGGTGGGATTTATGGACTTCCTAAAACAAGAAGAGAATTGAGAAACTGAATATAGAAAGAGATGAAATACAATGGCAAATATAAACCCAAATACTCAACCACTTCTTCGAAGTATCGAAGAAAAACAGCAAAAAGCAAAGCAAAAGGTTGAAAGTACCATTAAAGAAATGATTAAACATAAAGAAAAGATAAATTTTAATTCTGTATCAGCAAAATCAGGGGTATCAAAACCATTTTTATATAAACACAGCGATATCAGGTCGAGAATTGAAACATTAAGAAAACAAGAAGAAAAATTAGATTCACCGAATCAAGTAAAACGAAACATGACAGACCATTCTAAAGATGTGATAATTGCATCACTTCGAAAGAAAATGATGCATCTCGAAGAAGAAAATAAGAAATTGAAGGAACAATTAAAGGTCGATTGGGCCGCAATTTATAAGGAAATCAATTAAAATAAACCATATCTTTATTAACATGTAAACATAGAATGAGGTTCGATCGAACCTCATTTTTTACCATGATACTATATATAAGGGCCATTTAGTGAAATAAGGATCATAGAAATGATCAAACTTTTTTATTTAAAGAATGAATTAATTGAATATAGAAAAGCGTGTTTTTATCACTTTTTTCAAAACACGCATTTGCTATTTTATCAAGGTTTATAGAGTTAACTTAATCAAACTTTATTTAAATGATACACTTAAAAGGGTTCCGTCTTTTAACGGATCCTCTTAGCAAATAATAAATATGAATAAAGGGAAATTCTTTATGATGTAGAAATATATTAGAGTAGCACATTTAAGCTAGGAGGTAATTGTTTGTTACTTTACAATTGATACTTCTCAACTTTCTATATTGTAAAAAATTGAAGTTGATCTATATGATATATAAGATGTCTCTAGAAGGTATAACTTCCGATAAGTTGAAAGGATTTTTCGTAGAGTGGCCTAATCCTCCAAGTCCTGAAACGCATTTACGACTATTAGAGAATAGCTGGAAAGTTATTGTAGCTTTAGATGAAGAGACTGGACAGGTGGTAGGATTTATAACATCAATAAGTGATGGAGTTCTTAGTGCCTATATTCCACTTCTTGAAGTTCTTCCAGAATACAAAAAAAGGAACTGGAAAAGAATTAGTAAAACTGATGCTTAATGAATTGAATGATATATATATGATTGACTTATGTTGCTATGATGATTTGGTTGGCTATTATAATAAATTTGGAATGACAAGAGTAAATGGTATGATTCTAAGGAATTATGGAATGCAATCGGGAATCAAATAATTTTAGAGAATGGCTTGGATAATTATAATAGTTATCCAAGTATTTTTATTGACCAAAATTCTATACAAGTTGTAATTTGTGAATAAGATTGTGAAGAACTGCACTTAAGCTAAACCAGCTAACGGGTGCATTAACGGAAGATCATAATTAATACCTTTTAAGTTTATCTTGAAATCGAGTCTTCTGCTAAAAGGGCGCTATCCTTTAACAAGGATCAGTGCTCATTTTTCATTTTAGGACCTTAACTTGGAAGAAGGGAGGAAATGAAAGGATGCATCACGAATTATAAGTTATACATGAAAAGGATTCGTTTTCATATAATTTGATAAGTAAAATGGCGAGGTAGGTATTATGGAAATTACTTTAGAAAAATTACAACAAGCTGATGCAAATATGTTATTTGAATTTGAACTTCAAAACAGAGATTATTTTGAAAAAATGGTGCCAAGTCGTGGGGAAGATTATTATTGTTTGGAGGATTTTAAAATAAGGCATGAAGCCTTACTGAATGAACAAAAAAAGGGAGAATCCAATTATTATCTGATTAAGAATGAAAATGGTTCAATCCTTGGACGAATGAACTTGGTAGATATTGATAAATTAAGTAAGATTGGTTATATCGGTTATAGGGTGGGAGAAGCGTATACTGGAAAAGGAATTGCTAATAAAGCATTGGAGCTGTTATTAAGAACTATTAACAAGCAAGATATTATACAGATTTTAGCTAAGACAACGACTAACAATATTGCCTCACGAAAAATATTGGAGAAAAATGGATTTAAGCATATATCAACAAGTGATGAAGAAATTGAAATGAATGGTAGGTGTCTTAGGTTTGTTAATTATAAGTGGACGATATAAGATTTTTCCCTCCACTAACGAAACTGATTGCTCAATGGCATGTATACCTATACTAGATATTAGTGAGGTTCTTAAGGATGTTATTAAAGGTGTTTTTAGAGCTTCCAGTAGGATTTTCAATTTTTAAAACCTTATTGAAGAAATACTATTCTCCAGTGGGTGATCTAACAATTAGGATGTCAGATAAGTAAAAGTATAAATTTGCATCTTCCCTTTTTCCAGAATATGGCGCGACCCTAGAATAATTTTAGATTGAGAGAAAACTTAAAAAGGGGAAGTAAGATGAAGATTGGTGCCAAGGCTAATAACGAAGATTTGGACAAAATAATGAATATAGACTGTGAGGTTATTGGCAACACGAGCAGACGAGACTATATTGAGAATGCTATTGAGTTAGGACACTGTATAATTGCGAAAAATGAAGATGATATTGAGGGATTTTTAATTTACGATATTAACTTCTTTGACTGCTCTTTTATATCACTAATTATTGTGTCACCCTCCAAGAGAAGAAAAGGAAATGCTAGCTTACTGATGGATTATATGATGAGTACATCTCCTACTACGAAGGTGTTTTCTTCTACTAATCGTTCTAATATTAGTATGCAGAAAGTATTTCATGCAAACGGATTTATTGAGAGTGGTATAGTTGAAAATTTAGATGAAGGAGATCCTGAAATCATATACTTTAAATCAAAATAGTTGTTATTCAAGAATAGGGCGCTATCCTGAAAAAAAAGGATCAGTGCTCATTTTTCATCTTATGGCCAATTAATTGAATAAGATGCTTCATAAAACCCCGCTTTTTATACAGCCACAGGTTTCTTTAGAAGCAGCGTTGTATATCAATGATGTATAGATTTTGCATAAACGGAATAAACGGATACGAATATTTTACAGAGCCAGAGATGCCTTAATTATATTCTTCGCTCTTATTTAATGGTATAATATGGGTGAATTTATCAGTGAAAGGGGAGGAAGAGGTGAACAAACTTGTGTTCAAGCAATTTGAAATGACAAGAGAGTACTTCATCAAGATCGTAGGGTCTGTTTCCAAGAATCAAACTGATGTGCAGCCAGATGGTTTCAACAACACCATTCATTGGCATACAGGTCACGTTTTGACAGTTACTGAACTAGCAATGTTTGGTTTTCCTCATGCAACAACATATCTTCCTGCAAACTATATGGAATTGTTCGGGAACGGTACTAAACCAGCTGATTGGACGGGGAATGTACCTACTATGGATGAGCTTATGGTACAGTTAAAAGATCAATTGGCTCGTCTTCAGCAAATTCCAGCAGAACAGCTAAACAACATCTTGGAAACGCCATTCCTAGGATGTAAAACCTTTGGAGAGCTGGCGGGTATAACACTGATGCATGAAGCAGCCCATATGGGACAGATTCAGGCAATGAAGCGAATAATTGAACATGTCGGTGTAAAAAACTGAAATAGATAAGTAGTATAACATATGATTATAAGCTTCTTATTATCGGGCGCGATCCTGGAAACAAGGATTAGCGCTCATTTTTCATTTTAGGGCCATTATATTGAATAACTTATTGTGGAGATTATGAAAAATTGAGATGATTATTATTAAGTTAAAGGGCAGTTTAGCGTGGCCACCGACCAACTAAGTGGTTGATTACACTAAATTCTTGGAAGGAAAGTTTTATCCTTTCGCGAATACATTATACATGCCGAAATTACGAATTCGCAAAAAAAATCGCGGTAGAGCATTGGAAGAGCATTTTAATTTTCTATAACTCCATAAAGAGGTGATTACGCATGAATCAAAGACCGTCAGAAGAAGAATATGCCGGGGACTTCGGAGAGTATATCCGGTTGGTGCCGGATGGCAACATAATCGACATTCTGCTCGCCCAGGAAAAGCAAATGACCGAGCTGCTGGCATCGTTGACCGAAAACCATGGCGCGTATCGGTATGCGGAAGGCAAATGGAGGCTAAAAGAAGTCGTGGGCCACATCGCAGACGGAGAACGCGTCATGGCCTACCGCCTGCTTCGGTTCGCAAGAGGGGACCAGACGCCTCTGTCCGGTTTCGACCAGGAATTGTTCATGCCTCCTTTCGAAAACTGGACAACCGCGCAATTGGCCGAAGACTACCGGGCCGTACGGCAATCGACCATCACACTGCTGCGCGGGATAACGGCGGAGGCGTGGTCCCGCAAAGGCACAGCCAATAACGCAAGCATTACGGCACGTGCCCTTGCGTACGGCATCGCAGGACACGAGATTCATCACATGGGGGTCATCCGAAATCTGTATTTGAGTTAGTTGTCCGGAAAATCGGGACGGAAGCTGCGCGGAAAACGCGGCTTCCGTTCTTTCTTTATGACAGCCTTCCCGCCCTGTTCATAGACTGATATGAAGAGAGGACAAGACGGGTTGGAAAGATTGGTTTCCAGACTGAATTTTGTCTAAAAATGAAAGCAAATAAAAATCTCAAACAAGAAAAAATCAAGGTCTCTTCGTTAAGCTAACGATGAACGAGAGCTCAATACATCATACGAATGACAAACAAGGATTGGTGGTTATTCCGAAAGGCGCTAAAATGGAATAACTAGTAAAGTAAAAGACCGCAAAATATTAAAATTTTATACAAAACTTAAATATAGCGGTCTTATTAATATGCAAAATTATATTGCCATATCATACATAAATTAAAAGCCAACTACATTTTATTTACTAATAATATAAAACATTTACTTTATTACACTTGATACATTTTACATGATGTTGATTTCCTTTAAAATGATGATTACAATTTTGCTGGATCTCTTTTAAACTTTTCTCCAAAAAAGCAAGGCGAGTTTTGAGTTGATTAATTTCTTCTTCAATTTTTTCGACCTTCACCCTTATAACCCCCTAAGAAAGTTACTGATATATGTTACTACCAGATTGCTTAAACTGTTCAGCTTTTTCCTTCATACCTATTTCAATAGCTTCCTTCGTATCAAGTTCTTTTTCTTTTGCAAAATTACGAATATCTTGAGAGATTCTCATACTGCAAAATTTAGGTCCACACATAGAACAGAAATGTGCTGTTTTTGCACCTTCAGCAGGTAAAGTTTCATCATGATATTCGATGGCACGTTCAGGATCTAAAGATAAATTAAACTGATCCCTCCAACGGAATTCAAAACGAGCTTTTGATAAGGCATCATCTCTTTTATGTGCTCCAGGATGTCCTTTTGCCAAATCAGCTGCATGTGCGGCAATTTTATAAGTGACAACCCCTACACGAACATCGTCTCTATTAGGTAAACCTAAATGTTCTTTTGGTGTTACATAACAAAGCATCGCTGTCCCATACCAACCAATCATTGCAGCTCCAATAGCAGATGTAATGTGATCATAACCAGGAGCAATATCAGTCGTAAGAGGTCCAAGTGTGTAGAATGGCGCTTCCTGACACACTTCCAGTTGTTTATCCATATTTTCTTTAATTAGGTGCATCGGTACGTGCCCTGGCCCTTCAATCATCACCTGTACTTCATGCTCCCATGCGATTTTTGTTAGCTCTCCAAGAGTCTCTAATTCTGAAAACTGTGCTTCATCATTCGCATCTGCAATAGACCCAGGACGTAAACCATCCCCTAAAGAGAATGCAACATCATAGGATTTCATGATTTCACAGATTTCTTCAAAGTGAGTGTATAAAAAGTTTTCTTTGTGGTGGTGTAGACACCATTGTGCCATGATAGACCCACCGCGAGATACAATACCTGTTAAACGTTTAGCTGTTAACGGGACATATCGCAAAAGAACACCAGCATGAATGGTGAAGTAATCAACACCTTGCTCTGCTTGTTCAATTAAGGTATCACGGTAAACCTCCCAGTTAAGATCTTCAGCAACACCATTTACTTTTTCAAGTGCTTGATAAATTGGAACAGTGCCTACAGGAACCGATGAGTTACGAATAATCCATTCCCTTGTTGTGTGGATATTTTTACCGGTTGATAAATCCATAATATTATCAGCACCCCAGCGTGTTGCCCAGGTCATTTTTTCAACCTCTTCTTCGATAGAAGATGAAACAGCAGAATTGCCAATATTAGCATTTATTTTCACATGAAAGTTACGGCCAATTATCATGGGCTCTGATTCTGGATGGTTGATATTAGAAGGAATAATCGCTCGACCTTTTGCAATTTCTTCACGTACGAATTCAGGTTTCATATTTTCTCTAATTGCGATAAATTCCATTTCAGGCGTGATAATTCCTTTTCTAGCATAATGAAATTGTGTAACATTTTTCCCTTTTTTGGCCCGTAACGGTTTCCGCTTTAAACCAGGAAACACGTTATGATTAGTGCGAGGGTCGTTTTCATCTTTATAACCATTATCCTCAGGCTTGATTTCACGACCATCATATTCCTCAACATCGCCACGTTCTTGAATCCATGAACTACGAAGGGCAGGAAGACCTTTAGTAATATCGACAGAAAAATCAGGGTCTGTATAAGGTCCGCTAGTGTCATACACACGTACAGGAGGATTTTCCTCTTCTCCAAATGTAACGGTTGTCGGGCTTAACTCGATTTCACGCATTGGAACTTTAATGTCAGATCTAGAGCCTGTTACATATACTTTTTTGCTACCTGAAAAATTAGACATGATGGAAATACTTTGTTCGTTTAATGAAGATGTTGACTTTGACATAATAAATCTCTCCTTTTTTGAATTCAAGGACTAGATATAGAACACAACAAGAGGAAAGCTTATAAAAGCTAATGAAGTACATAAAAAAGCCGGTGTCCAATAAATGGTTGGACCCGGCTAATATGTATACAGAAGTAGTAGTAATATTAATGACGCTTCTAACTTCCCCACGCTGGTATGAACCAGATCAGGTCCCAAGAGTCAAGAAACTTCAACGTGTTTCTCTCTCAGCCCAACTTTTTGGACTCCCCTAGTTATTATTATTCGATTTGATATTAGTATACAGGTGACTTCGTAAAAATAAAAGGAATATTTAAAAAATGGGTCGGAAGGATGAGAGTGGGAGAAGTTGCCCTTTAGAGTAGTTTCAATATTGATGCAGTTAAACATTTTACTCCGATAGGGAAGATATTTTTAAAGAGAAATCTGGTAAAAGTATCGTAATCGGAGGGTTTAATAGAGTGCCCTTTTGAATTTCAGGTGATATTTACTAAAAACGATTTTCAGTAATCGGTCGCATACGGAGTAGTCGAGGGTTATCATAGCAGTCCTCTTTCTCTGTAAATAGCTCAATTTAAGAGTATACAGAGACACATCTTTTATTCCGTTTATAAGGGCGCAATTGTGAAGTAAAGGAAGCCCAAATTCTCGTTTATAACACTGAGAAATTAGGCTTTTAATAGGGATATCTATAACATTGTAAATCCATTTTCCTGAAGCTCCCCAAAATTATTTATCTATCCTTTTAACTTTTTAAATTAAAAAGGTTTATTAAAATTAGTGAAAAACAGTACAAAAAAAAGCAGCCGTCATACTTATCGAATTATTCTTTATTGCGAACTAAGCTCTACAACTGAATTTATTATTTGAGGCCAGTCTTCACTATGAATCTCATGCCCTGATCCATCAAGAGTTAATAATTCAGCATGAGGGATGGCTTTCGCAAGAGCAAGCCCGTGCTCATATGGCAGAGCTGGATCTTCTGTACCATGAATAATAAGCACAGGTACGCTGATCTCACCCATTCTATCGAAATACACGTCTCCGCCTTGCAACATGGCATGATTAAATCTGCTCGGTAGCTGTTTGGCGCGATTCGCCTCTCTTTCTGCGAGTTTATATATTCTTTCCTGTTCATAAGGTTTGGAACCGACTATTCCATCCATCCGCAAGATAGGAAATGGCCGCCTCCCGATTTGCCCAATCTATGGAAGCACTCTTCGCATGGTGATCCAGTATGCTCTGATCCATTGGAGGCAGCTTTTCCATTTCAGTCCCGAACACACTTGATGCCATTAGTGTAAGCGTAAATACGCGGTCCGGATATCTCAAAGCAAGAATCTGTCCGATCAGACCGCCTAGGGACATACCAACGATATGTGCCTGCTCTATGGAATAAGCGTCTAGGACACCTGCTGCATCGTCAGCCATGTCCGTTATTGTATAGTTGGAGGTACCCGGCTCATAAATGGTCGATCGTCCCACATCCCGATGATCGTACCGAATAACAAATCTCCCCTGATCAGCGAGACGGAGACAGAAGTCTCTATCCCACCAGTCTAATGAAGACATTGCTCCCATGATCAAAAGCACAGCAGGGTCATTAGAGTTTCCAAAACTTTCTGTACATATATCCACTTTATTTATTTTCAGTATCTGTTCTCTCATGTTTTTACCCCCGAATTATTTATTATCTAATCGCCGGTACTATGGCGCAGATCAATAACCTCTTTCTGGAGCATGATTGGCCTGCCCCTTTAATTATCGCAGTCGAACCCACTTGATAATCATGACGAGGCCTCCTTTTAAATGTTGTTATATAGAAAGGGAATCATTCCTATATTAATCACTATAACATGGGGTCATTTCCTTTTCTACCAGAATTTTCTTGCGCTTTTTCTCATATACTTCTATACAACTATTCCTTTTAATTCTAGGTAGGTGAAATATATGTTTAATCGCGAGTACATATAAAACTAAGATATATTGGAAATGGTTTCTAATTAGTTAATTGATAAGGCTCTTTTCTCAAAGATTGTTGCTATTTACTTGTAAAAAGTCGGCAATTGGACTTTTTACTGCTATCAGACTCTATAAAGTGCAAGTAGTTTCTTCAGTACAGCCGGGAAAAGAGCACGACAGTAGGGAAGATAACAGACGGTTTAAAAATTCGTAAAAGCAACAAAGTTTACGAAAAGAGCCATTGATAAAGACGCCATTTAAATTATTCTATTAAGGGCGCAATTCTGCAGTGCCCTTTGAATAAGGGAAGTACTTTTTCCTGTTAAGGGTCACATTACGAAACAAGGAATAAATTGTAATGGGAGGTTAATTTAGGAATAACGCGATGTAAAAATATTAAGATCCTTTTGGAAGGTTAACCTAATTAATTTTAAAGGGTTACTATATCTTGAAGTATGACATTTTAATTATTATTATGAAAATGCTTTAGGGAGGGTGAAATGGAACCGAAAATAAATATCAATAATTCAACACATTTTACCTGGCTGTCACGTTGGCCGCAGTGGACTGGGTATGCAGCTGCTCTATGGTCCCTACTATACGGGTTACTCGGGCTGTACTGGATATTAGGTGGCAACGGATTTCCTTTCGGTAAAAACGATTCACGAGCAGAAATTATGGGATCATTTTTATCAAATCTTAATGTTGATGTCGGGGGACCAGTCATTGCCATAGCTGGATTGGTAGGTACAGTGGTAGCTATAGCGATGATAAAGACATGGGGAAGTCGTTTTCCTCGTGCAATATTTCTCTCCTTTGCTTGGATAATGAGTGTGACGCTTATATTTATAGTTCCAGATTCACGAATTGTGCAGAACTTTGCTTATTTGTTTTTGCTTCACTTTGATCTTCTGGATTGGAGAGTTATTAATCAAGTTTTTTGTATGGTTGGTGGGTTCATATGGGGTGCTTTTGCCATAGCATATTTTCGTCTTACACAGAATGCTTGTGGCAATTGTGGCCGGAATGACGCTACAGAAGGATCATCAGTAAAAGCAAAAGCAAAGTGGGGAAAGTGGTTTACCTATTTAGCCGTTATTATGGCATTGCCATACGGTATTGTTCGATGGGCGTGGGCTTTAGGAATTCCTTTGGGGACAAACGACTTATCAATGGTTGGGAATGAAGACAATGTTATAGTTGAAGCCATACTGGGAGGATTATGTATTGGCGGTGGAATTCTAACTCTTGGACTTATTCAGAGATGGGGAGTGATTTTTCCACGGTGGTGTTTTTTTCTAGCAGGTAAACAAATTCCAATTTGGTTTGTTATGGTTCCTGCAATGTTGATGTCGGCCATGATCACGATTACGGGGCTAAAGCTCAGTCCACAAATCATACTTATGATGGTTAATGGCTCAATTACCAATGAAAATTGGGGACAATTTGTTCCTTTTTTGTTCTGGTTGCCATGGGGAATATCTCTAGGGATAGCAATTTTAGCTTATTATTTAAAAAGGCGGGGACGATGCAAGCATTGTGGAAAACTTTAACTCATTATTTTAATGGTCATTTAACAAAAATAAAATCAAATGTGGCGAATTAAGATTACTTATAGAATGTATAAATGAGAGTTTTTATTTTCCTTCACTTTACTATTCGGTAATATTTCACTATAGGGCGCGATCCTTAAACAAGGATCAGCGCTATTTTTCATTTTAGGGGCATATTCTTAAATAACACTTGGTTAGCTTAATTGCACAATCATGAAAAAAGAAATGTACTTAAAGTCCCCGGTTTAGAAAAAGAAGGTATTACGTTATTCAATAGAAAGAGCTTCCTATCCCTTATGGTCATTATATTCAGTAGAGTTAGGACAAAAATCACCGTCAATTTATTTACGTGAATTATCGTCAATAACACTTTTAATTATATGAAAAGACTGTGTACATTACTCTTTTAAATAAACGGACATATCGTCAATTAACTTATCCATTTGTTTGGCATGCGTTTGGTACATTTCTTTTGCTTTCGTATTTTCTGTTTGCAGGGAAAAATTCATTAAATTACTCTGAAGTTGCTTAATATTAGCCGTTACTAATAGTTTTTGCTTAATTTTAGGCATATCTGCTTTATCGTTATAAAAGTCAACATAAACATTTCCCATGGAATCAATTTGCGCCAAAAATACATCTGAAAAACCCTTTGCACCCTGCTTCATGATTTCCCCCAACAGCCATTCATTCGTATAACCGTATCTACTCAAACTTTTTTCCATAACACTTCCATCAATGATTACAATACGTGGCTGGTGCTCTTGTTCTACTATCAACCCGACATCTTTTGGGGTTAAGGGTTGATTGTTTGTTTTTTTCATGACACTTATTTGTCCACTTACCTCCATGATAGCTGTTTCAATTTCAGATAGTTTAAATGCACCTTTTTGCCGTAGGTGTATCATCAGTTCATCGACTGTTAAATCTTCCTTTTTTAAATTTTCTTCAAATACCTTTCCATTCTGTATCAAAACGGTCGGCTTTCCTTCTGTAAGTTTACGAAAGCGAAATGATTTTAATTCAATCTTAGAGACAATCATCGGTAGGGTTGCCCAAATAATCATCCCAAAAATAAAATTTGACATTCTTACTTCCGTACCGAAAGTTAACTCAGCCGCTATTCCCCCGATAGCAATACCAACGATATATTCATAATACGTCATGTCTACAATATGTTTCTTTCCCATAATTCGGGCTAAAATAAACAATAAAAAAAATCCGGCAAGCCCTCGGATAAATACAAGACCTAATTCATTCATCTAGTTCACTCCTAATTCCAATAAAATATTATACTTTTCCATTATTGGGAAAGCTAATACTAAACATACTGAAAATGGAAAAATATTTAAGGAGTGTTTATTGTGGTAGTACTAAGTAGATCTTTCGGAATCATTATTATTCTAATTTTAATGACAACAGGATGTAGTAATGTAACGATAACTGAAAAAGATGAATTGCTTTTCTACAAAATTGATGAGTTACATGACTACATTGATGACGAACAATGGGAGAAAGCATTAAAAAACTTAAGTGAATTTCAGAAAAGTTATAAAAGTCGAAAGTGGAAGTTGCAACTTTTAGGTGTGTTAGAAGATTATAAAGAAATTGAATTGGAAATGGAACAATTGAAAGAAAATATAAAAGAAAAAGAAGAATTAGAGTGTAAAATCGGGTTACTCCACATTAAGCACCGGATGTATATCATATATAATCTGTGAAGTACCAAACTCTACCTCTCGATATTATATTCTATTGAGTAAAAGGCCCTTCAATTTATTAATAATGTAATATAAATCGGAAATATTGAGACAATAGAGGTAATTTTTTTAATTAGGAGGGGATTATATGTTCATGATTATACGAATAATCCTGTGGATATTTGCTGCATGGCGATGGGGGGATTGGCGGAATTGGAAGAAGTACCAATCTACCATCTTGTTTTTCATCTTACTTGATTTATTATATAATTTTCTAACATATAATTACACGTTGTGGCAATACGAGCCTACCTCTCTTATACCTAATCATACTTTGAACAATATGATCGTGATGTTTATATTTTATCCTTGCATTGTACTTATCTATCTAGGTCGATATCCATCTGGTAAGGTCAAGCAAGGTGCCTGGATTATTTTTTGGGCAGCATTTTTATCTCTCATTGAATTTATCAACAACAAAGCGGGCCTCATAACCTTTCATAATGGTTGGAATATAAAGTGGTCTATATTTTTTTATCTGTATTCATTGCCCATATTAAGACTTCATCATAAAAGACCATTACTGACCTATGTATTGGCAGTATTGATAACTATAGGGTTGTTATGGATATTCAAAGTTCCCATAAGTAAAATGAAATAAGTGCCGGTTCTTATCTGTATGTCTTGATATTGATTGAAGCAACTTAACCTATTTCCGTTTTCTAAAATTTTCACAAAGATCCCCTTTATCCATTTAGGTGAAGGGGATCTTTCCTTTCTTATTGAGGTTGAGTGAAAAGGTCAAAATCTGACTATAAAGGTAATGGCGGGCTAGGACCAATTATTCCCAATCAAATAAAGGTCGCAAGTTCTGCCAGGTGAAACACTATTCTCCTATGTTGCACACTGCTGATACTTGACACAAGTATGCCTAAGTAATATCATTAAAAAAGACCGATTGTTCTTTTTTTGGAGGAAGTGGTATTTTGAATAAAGGAAAAAAAACTAGAACACACATCATAGAAAAGTCATCTGTATTGTTTAACATAACTGGTTATAAAATGACCTCAATTTCAGATATTATGAATGCGACTGGCCTTAAAAAAGGTGGGATATATAATCATTTTGAAAACAAAGATACATTGGCAAAAGAATCTTTTTCGCATTCAAAAAACTTATTAAAAGAAAAATACTATGAAGCAGTTGCATCAAAAGACACAGCCTATGAACAGCTTGACGCTTTTATATCCATCTTTTGTTCATTGTACGAAAATAATATAGTAGTAGGAGGGTGTCCACTAATGAATGCTGCCATAGAAGCAGATGATTCGAAAGTGGATTTTGAGGATTCCATAAAAGATGGCTTCTCCGGAATATTAAATCTAATTCAGAGAATTATTGAATATGGACAAAAACAGAAAGACATAGACAATGACTTAGATGATCAACAATTAGCTATCTATATTCTCTGTTCTTTGGAAGGATCCTTAGCATTAAGTCGATTGTTTCAAGATAAGTCTTATTTAGAATCTGTTATTAAACAGATTAAGTCCACACTATTCCGATAGACATCCATTTTTACAATTATTTTCGAAAAAAAGAGACCGGATCAGTCTTTTTTTTATCTGAACTTAGTGCTGTTTAAGACGTTCCAAGATACCGGTGAGGAGAGGGAGAGTAATACAAAGTTTTCTTTGAGGTTACCCAGGAAAATTCTTTTTCCTTTTGCATTTTGCTCTCATTATTCTTAACATTTTCATTACGCTTATCGCCAGCTATGTTTTGAAATATTCTAAATTCATTCACATCATTGTTCACATATAAACCTATCCTATGAAAAAAATGTCTAGATAAAGAGATGTTTGAAAACATCTATAATTGAACGTTCGATAAATTAAATTCTATTTAGGATGAATGAAAAATCCAATTATGTGTATCAAAGTTTAAGATTCATACTTTATTACTCCCATACATTGGGGAGAATACAGTTAAATAATTCTAAAGGGAGATGGCTTATGACTCAAAGAGTTGCCTATTATGAAGTTGCTGCTGATGCTATGAAAATTATGATGGATATGGAGAAATATACAAAAAATACAAAGATTGAACGCAAACTTCGGGAGCTTATAAAGATCCGTGCTTCTCAAATTAATGGGTGTGCATTCTGCATTAACATGCATACATCCGATGCTAGGAAAATGGGAGAAACTGAACAGCGAATTTATTGCCTGAACGCTTGGGAAGAATGCGAATTTTATTCGCCGAAAGAAAAAGTAGCCCTAGAACTTACCGAACACATCACTCTAATTCCAACCAAAAAAGTACCGAATAACCTATACAGTCGTGTCCGGGAACATTTTGATGAGAAACAATATGTTGATCTAGTATTGATTATAAATCAGATCAATAGTTGGAACAGAATATCAATTGCAATGGGAAATACAGCCGGTAAAGATAATTAAAGGGGTTGCACCTATCCAAACAGAATTTAATCCTTCCGTGGTAAAACTCCCGTATTCGCAAGTGGAATTTTTTAACATACCTACTATTCGTTAACAATATTGAACAACTAGATTTTATTATATTAAACCAATTAGGTCAGACAGATAAGTTGTAATTTATACTTCCTAATTGCTTCAAATGGTACACAGTTGTTCAAAAATAGATGCTTGACTCAGCAAAAGCATAGTTTGCCGAGTCAATCCATCATATAAATTAACATGTAATCATCTTGCTCGGGTGATCTCCTCACAGTCGAGGTGACTGAGACTGATGTTTATCAAACTAAAGCTAGAATAAGTACATCTTGCAAAATATCTTCGAGACATGGTTTATGCGTTCGCAGGTAAGAACTAATCAGCAATAGCGAATCATTATGTTGGGAGCTAAAATTTCTTTAATCGTGTAATGAAAAACATGATAGGAATATAGATATAAAGAAAATACATTCCCATAGTTGAATGATAATCTGTTAACAGGCGAATACTCTTGTAATCCTTTACGAATAGACCTGCAATCAGCATTCCAATGAGAAAAATCAAGAGGCTTGTACGCCGCTTAGTATTGAAGGCGTTCATCATTCCTCGGCTCGCTACCCAAAGCCCGAGAGAAATGTTTGCCAAAATTTTGATCAACCAAACCGATATCGCTAAATATTCTAATCTTTGCAGAATAGGTACTTGTATGATTTTAAGCATAGTGAGCGTCGGCCATAGAAGATGAAGATTATAGTCTACACCGAAAAACATCAACGTTATGAGCGTTGTTAACAAATAGAAAGAGGTTATAAATAGCACAGTGAGATGTGCCCATTTTTGCGATCTTTCTGGAGTTTTTATAAAAGGGTAATAGACAAGGATCGCTTCAAACCCCATGAATAAATAAAGTGTGCTCTTGAACGAGGAGAGGAATTCGGGCATTGAATGGTCATTGAATGACATGAGGTTCCGTGGATGGAGATGGGGGAGTAGCAAAAGTATGAACGGAATGACTATTAAATATGAAATCACCATTCCCCAGAAACTAAGTCCGGTAACGCTTCGAAACCCTCCAGATACCGTATAATATATAAGTAATAATAATACGATCCCCATAAGTAACGTATTCATTTCTGGAAAGACCCAAACTTGAACAACCTCATTATAGGCACGAAATTCAATAAAAACCCCTATGTAAAAATAAAGAATAATTGCTACATTTATTGTACTCCCAAGTATTTTTCCAAAACATAAAGTATTAATATGGGTAATATCAATCCCTTCTTGTTTTAGGAGTAGAATCTTGTAGATCATCCAGATAATCAAGTGAATACTTATTCCCAACAGAAGGACAGTCATCCAAGATTCATTTCCCATTCTTTTGACAAGGTTGTGTTGGAAGTTCAATATACCTACACCGACCATGCTGACATATATTAAAAATACAATGAAGAATGGTGATATTTTATATTTTTCATCAATCGGATTCTTCATAAATAATCGATCTCCCTTTTAGTATCAACTGATTTATTCTGTAGTTCCTGATTGATTTATTGTGACGTTAACACGTAAATGTGTATTGATTTCTGGATACATTTCATTTAGTTCTTTAGAATTCAAATCCTTAGATTTATGTTTAATTAAGTCCCCGAAACCGACAGGATCCACATTATTTTCCTGTAAAGAAGATAGTAATTTTTGAATTTCTTTTTCAAAATGGAGTTCCATTTTTTTTTCGAGTTTAGCTACCTTATCCTTTGACTTTAATTCGGCTAAATCTGGGATTTCCTCCACTCTGACATTCATTTCTAATCGGATGGAAATGGAGGGAGGGAATTCTTCCATTTTTACATTCTTAGACACTTTTGATTTGTTAATATGAATTAAAATTTGCTTCTCATGACCTTCATTTAATGATTCTTCTGTACCTGGAACCATATAACTCCCAATTTTAGAGTTTTTAAGAAGCAAATTTAGTAAAAATGCTTCTTCATTGTTAATATTAATTATCTTCTTATCCTTTTTAAATAAAGCTAACCCATCAATCTTTACTTCTCCTTGTTCCTCCTTAAAAAATGGAAGGAACATATCGCGTCCTTCTCCATAATAATTGATTAATGCTTCATGTAGATTCATCTTCGGTAGATTACCGTTTTTAATATTTTGTTCGACCATATAGGATAAAAAAAAGGGCTCTCCTGAATTTTGTATTATATCCAATAATTCTGCTGCGTTACCCTCTGCTACTCCGAGTTGAAGCATTGAAGGGATTTTTGGATCTCGAGTCAAACTTTGTAATTGATCTCCAATTCCCTTTTCTGAATAGTCATTTCCTAATAACACCATTCCCAATTGACCTTTTTCAACTTGATGTTTTGTCCTACGGCTTATTCTTGGAATGAGATCATAATTAGAACTGGAAACAGTATCTATCAGTTTGAATTCTGTATCCCCCATTGCCTTATAGCGAGGAATGAGAACCGCCCCCTTATAGCTTTTTCCATCAATATCAATACTAAGGATTTGGGGGAGTTCAATATCATCAACCACTTTCTGCTTGGGAATACAACCAGGTAAACATGTGCTCAAAACGATCATCAAAGTAATAAATGTAGTCTTAGCCATAGTTGGCTTACTCCTTCTATTCATTAGTAAAGTCCTTTTTTAATTTATCTGTATTAATAACGTATCTTAAAATAGAGCTAGATCTTAAATACCCTGGTCTTTTATTCAGATTTTTATAAGAAGAACGTATAAAACTATCCCCCCAATCATTCATTCTTAGTGGAAATAAAGGAACGGTGTAGGGAGCACCCAATGATTTTAATTGAGTTAGATGGACGAGAATGAAGGTTATGCCAATAAACATTCCAATTCCTCCCCATAGTGACGAAAGGATAATAATTGGAAAGCGTAGAAAACGAATGGTGTTAGACATCTTAAATAAGGGAGTCGTAAACGAAGCTAACGCAGATAGAGCAGTAATAATAATGAGGATATTACTTGTTAATCCTGCTTCAACCGCTGCTTGACCAAGTATAACGCCACCTACAATACCCAATGTTTGGCTGATTTTAGTAGGTAATCTTGCACCTGCTTCTCGAAGGAACTCGATTGTTACCTCTAAAAATAAAACTTCAATTACAGGCGGAAAAGGAACGTCCTGCCTAGAAAAGATAAGTGGACCAAGCAAATCCATTGGAATGACTTCGTAATGATAAGTAGTTAAAACTAAATACATTGATGAGGCAAATAAAGAGAAAAGCACTCCGAGAATACGGATTATTCGAAAAAATGATCCTAAAACCCAGGGTAAATAATAGTCCTCCGGGGAGATGAAAGAATCAAATATGCTTGAAGGCCCAGTAACAAAATAGGGGGAACCCTCACATGTTATGGCTACCTGTCCACTGATCAGTGAATATACTACACGATCTCTCCGTTCTGTTGAGAGGAATATTGGGAAAGGAGACTTAGAATTGTCTGAAATAATTTGCTCCAGCTGAGATGAATCAAACACAACATCAAAATCCATATCGCATAGCCGTTGTTCAACAGTCTCAATATATTGCTTATTTGTTACTCCTTCTATATAAATAATTGCGACTTTGGTTTTGGACACTGTACCAATAGTAAAGTCCTTTACAATCAAATTTGGAATGTTTATTTGAGCTCTCAGCAAACGTATGTTAGTACTAATATCTTCTACGAACCCTACTTTTGGACCAACAACACTAAATTCATTTTCAGTATCATTAGTTTCGCGCATCCCTTTTTTGGTAGACATGTTAACTAAAACATACTTGTCTATATGGTTATTATTGAAATGGATGGCTGCATATCCTTTAAGTACTTTTGATTGTATATCCTGGAACTTATCAGTAATCTCTATATCGTCAACCGAAATCCAGGTTAACAAGTCCTCCAATTTTTTTAGTTCAGAATCCAAAGCGCGGTTTTGTATTGCATGAATTACTTGTTGCTGAAGAATTTTTTCATCAATTAGAGTATTGAAATAGGATATACTAATGTCTTGATTGGAGAGAGAAATAGTTGTCGTTTTAAAATCATAAGATCTTCCTGATAATTCTTTAAAATGATCCATATCCTTTATTTCCGTTAGCAATTTAAATCCTCTCTTTTTCCTGGAATGTCATTTGGTCAATTTAACTTAGAAATAGTAATTCTATTGTATTTTTAGTCATGTTCCTTTTAATTATGCAATAAATCCTACTGATGATAGTTATGTGTAAGGGAGCACTCCTATATTAATTTCTCTTTTGGAATGGAAAAGTTTTCTTCGAATAAGATAAGCCATTTTGTAATAATTGGTATTAATTAGATAGTAGACCATATAATTTACTTTATGATCAGCAAACACATCGGTCCAATTTTTTCTCTAGTTACAAAGGAAGGATCTTCGAGCTGCGAGGCCTTTAGGATTTATAGTAGTTTACATTTACTTGTTTTTTAGTAAAAGAAACCATCCATCCAAAATGTAAGCCAGTATTATAGGATTTCGCGTAGCATTATATCAGTTGATTCCATTTGCGGAGAAGATTTGAGTTGGTTTAAATGAATATGGTGACATTGAAAGACTTACAACACTTTGGCAGAAAAGTGAATTACCCTAATGGTTACTGTTGAGGCAGAGAATTATCTGGGAGCGATAATTGAATAAACTAATCGACTTTTGTATCCCTTGTCATCTACCCACTTCCTAAACACTTTGACTTTTTATGGGAGATGTTTCAGAATAAAGGGTAGATGAAGAGGTGAAACAATGAGTGAAAAGGTAACGAGTACAAAGTGGTTCAGTATGGCCATTCAGGCACTCGTGGTGCTTGCTAATAATGAAGGCCGATGTCCGAGCGGAGAATTGGCAGAGAAGCTTAATTCTAAATCTGTCTTTTTGAGAAAAATCTTAAGACATCTCGTCAAAACCGAGTTAATACAGGCTAAAGAAGGCCGTGACGGTGGGTATTTTCTTGTGAAAGACCCTAGTGAAATAAAATTGTCCGAAGTATATGATGCAATGAAAGCAGAAACATTTCCTAAAGGATTTTTTAATGTAGAAAGTAAAGAATGCTTTGCTGCTACTACGCGCGAATCCCTCTGTACACTCCGTGATGAGATGGAAGGTTGGGTCGTAGCTGGTTTGGAACAAAAGACCATAGCTGATTTAATGAAACGATGAAAAAGCGAAGCATTGCTGTTTCGCTTTTTTATTTTTTGTTGTTTAACTGTAGTTGACAAAAGAACAGTTAACAAATTATACTGTTCTTGTAGAAAATACAGTTAAAGGGGAATGATTATGTCTAATAATTCGATGAGCAAAGAAGAGTATTTAAATAAAGTAAAAGAAATCGATACAACGAAAGAAGCTCCAAAGCAGTTAGAGAATACAGACTTTCTGACAGTCGCAAAAGAACGCCGTTCAGTGCGTCAATATGATCCTGCATTCAAAATGGATAAAAGTGAAATCCTTGAAATTTTAGAAATAGCTACGTTAGCACCATCATCTAGCAATCTTCAACCATGGAGATTTTTAGTTATTGAAGATCAAAAAGAAAAAGAGCGTTTGTTGCCAATCGCCAATAATCAGCAACAAATTGTAGAAGCTTCCGTTGTCATTGCTGTGCTTGGAGACCGAGAAGCTTACAAAAATGCGGACCGTATCTATAGTGCAATTGCCGAAAAGGGAAGAATGCCTGAAGACGTTAAAGACATGTATGTTAACAGCATTCTTGATGGTTACGGGAACTTTTCAAAAGAACGCTTAGCGAAAATTGCTCATATTGATGGTGGACTTGTCGCTATGCAATTAATGCTGGCAGCAAAAGCCAAAGGCTATGATACAGTACCAATGGGCGGTTATGACGAAGCGCAATTCTTAAAAGCATTCAATGTTCCAGAAAACTATGAGGCCATTATGTTAATCTCTCTAGGTAAAGGATCCAAAGCTGGTTTTGAGAAAACACGTCTTCCTCTTGATGATGTTTTAACTTGGAATCGATTTGAATAAAAATAAGTACGCATTTTCTCTTTGGAGAATGCGTACTTTTTGTTTTCCCTATTATTTCATGTCTGTCTATTCATTGATTTGTTGTTGAACCTGTTGGATTTTCTGTTGAGCCTTTACAAGCTCGTCTATAGCAAAATAACATGCTTCTGACTCTGTAGCATTTGAACTGACTTGTTTTAAATGATGGTGTGCTTTATGAATGATATCTTGCGCTTCTTGTAATTCACTTTTAAAGTTCATAGCCATACTTCCCTTCATCAATGTAGTCTAATTAATTTTGAACACTCAACTCTCCTTGGTCTTCTTCAAAGGTACCTTTCCTTTAACCTCCAACCGAAAAGCTTTAACAATCGCAAAGGCCATCATTAGTAATACGAATGTCAGTGGAAAAGCACTTACAATGATAGCTGTCTGCAGCCCCTCCAATCCTCCTGAATACATCAACACTACAGCAGAAGTAGAAAGAATTAATCCCCATGTCAATTTTACGTAAAATGGAGGGTTGATATTTCCATTGGTTGTCTGCATTCCTAACACAAATGTAGCGGAATCCGCACTTGTGATGAAAAAGGTGGCAATCAGAAGGATAGTAATAATGGATAAGATTGTTCCGAAAGGCAGTAGTTTATAGACATAAAATAGAGCAGTTTCAAAGCTTTGGGCGGAAACCTGGGCACCTTCCATTAACTCCATATGAATGCCAGTCCCGCCAAAGACACTGAACCAGAATGCACACACAAGTGTTGGCACCAATAAAACTGCTATAACAAACTCCCGCACAGTTCGACCCTTTGACACCCTGGCTATAAACGTTCCGACAAATGGCGACCAAGAAATCCACCAAGCCCAATAGAAAATCGTCCACCCTTCAATCCATTCGGCATTTTCATTATTGAATGGAGCAAGGCGGAGTCCCATGCTCGGGAGGTTTTGGACATAGTCACCAAGTGTAGTGGTAAATAGATTTAATAAGAAAGTAGTAGGGCCGATAAACAGCATTGCAAATAGGAGAAGCGTTGCTAGAATCATGTTGGTGTTACTTAAATACTTGATTCCTTTGGACAGACCAGTTCCTGCCGAAATAAGGAATAAAACGGTCACAATTGCCATAATGGTCAGTTGGATGGCAAAATTATTTGGGATGTTAAACAGATAATTGAGTCCGCCATTTATTTGTTGCGCCCCAAGACCCAATGAAGCACAGACTCCAAAGACAGTGGCAAACACGGCAACAATATCTACAACTTTTCCGACCGTCCCATTTGTTTTCTCCCCTAATAGGGGGTACAACGTAGCGCTCATCAATCCGGGTGCATCTTTTCTAAATTTGAAATACGCGATGGAAAGAGCGATAGTGGCATAAATGGCCCAAGCATGAAACCCCCAATGTAAAAAGGTGTAACGAAGTCCTAATTTAGCAGAAGCTGCCGTACCACCCTCCCCAAGAGGTGGAGTGGCAAAGTGAGAGATAGGCTCTGCTACCCCATAGAAAACAAGTCCAATACCCATTCCTGCACTGAACAGCATCGCAAACCAGGTCAAGGTAGAGTAATCAGGAAGGTCCTTGTCTTTGCCAAGCTTTATCTTGCCGTATTTGCTGAAGATAAGAAACAGAGCAAATAAAAGAAAGAAAGTAGCCGCCAGCTGATAAAACCAGCCAAAAGCATTTAGAATGAATGAGTTTGCCTGATCCATTCCATTACTAAAGGGCTCGGGAAAAATAACCCCAACCAAAACAAACAAAGCAGCAATGATAACGGAAATCCAAAAAACTTTACCGATACCTTTCATGACATCCACACCTTTCCCGATTTAATCCTTTCGCTAGCATTCCCTCAATTCCCTCATTCCTTTCAAATTAAATTTACTTCTTCTTTCAACCTCCTCGGCATAGGTTGTACAAGATGCTCTAATTGTGCAACTGCAAGAGGGAGGACAAATTCCAATGAAAAAATTATTAAGCCACTTCGACCCGTCCGTTCTATCGATGGCAGGGATTCGAATCTTTTCTGGACTATTAGAAATTACCGCTGCCATTATTATGCTCAGTTTAAATGATGTAAAAAAAGCAATCGTGGTAAACTCGATGCTAGCGGTGGTGGGACCGCTGATCTTCATTTCCACCATGATGATTGGATTGATTAGCATGGCGGATGAAATCTCCTTTTCCAAAATGATTTACATTGCGATTGGAGTAGGGTTCATCTTATTTGGCATCTACAAATGAGAATTTGTATTCCGTTGTTATATATTGTCCACGCGCGCATACATTGTAAGTAACAAAAGGACAAGAAGGGGATATGTATGTTCGCAAGTATTACGGGGGTTTTGCCTCCAGATATATCAGGTGTGCTGGATACTCTCTTACCCCAAGCACAAGAAAGAGTAGAGGAAATACGAGTCCGGGTGAATCGTCCTTTGGAGCTGATTATAGATGGAGAACCCTACTTCCCCTCCTATACAGTTACTGCAACGGATGCGATCCATATTTTGAATAAAATAAGCAAGCATTCCATCTATGCCCTCGAAGAAGAACTCAAACGTGGGTATATCACCATCACTGGAGGGCACCGTGTTGGACTTGCTGGCAAGGTGATTACGGAAAAAGGAAAAGTAAAGGCAATCCGTGACGTTTCCTCATTTAACATTAGGATAGCCAAACAAAAAATCGGAGTGGCAACACCTTTACTGCCATACCTGTACGAAAAGGACAGATGGCTCAGCACGATGGTGATCGGGCCTCCACAAACAGGAAAAACAACGCTCTTAAGAGACTTGGCTAGAATCATGAGTTCTGGTTGCGAAAAAAAACACATTGCTTCATGCAAGGTGGGAATAGTGGACGAAAGGTCTGAAATTGCCGGCTGTGTAAATGGAATTCCGCAACATGATTTGGGACAAAGAGTAGATGTGCTCGACGGTTGTCCGAAGGCAGAAGGCATGATGATGATGATTCGTTCCATGAGCCCGGATGTCATTGTTGTTGATGAGATAGGAAGAATGGAAGATAGCGAGGCTGTCATGGAAGCTGTAAATGCAGGGGTGGGATTGCTAATGTCGGTTCATGCTTTTTCATTTGATGAACTACGAAGCAGGCCAAGTCTCAGGGAGATATTATCCATGCGTGCAGTGAAACGATTTGTAGAACTGTCGAGGAGCAACGGACCAGGCTCCATCAAGAGAATTGTGAATGAAGCGGGAGAGGAGATCTACCGGGAAGAGAGAGTGAGACGATGATCAAATTGATAGGGGCAGTTTTCATCATAGTGGCTACATCCTGGGCAGGCTTTGAAGCGGCAAGGCATCTGACGGAAAGGCCTAGGCAATTGAGACAATTAAAGGTTGCGCTGCAGTCGCTCGAAGCCGAAATCATGTATGGCCACACTCCACTTGCAGATGCCACTAAAAATATTGCCAAGCAATTGGAAAAACCTCTCTCCTGGTTTTTTGAAAGCTTCTCCTACAAGTTGGAGAAAGCCAGCCTCACAGTTAAAGAGGCATGGCAAGAGAGTTTGGAGGATGTGTGGAATACCACAGCTTACAAAAATGCAGAACTTGAAATCATGAAACAATTCGGCGAAACCCTTGGCCAACACGACCGCTACACACAACAAAAGCACATCCAGCTAGCCTTGACACATCTAGAACGCGAAGAACTCGAAGCCCGCGACAAACAAATCCGGTACGAACGAATGGTCAAAAGCCTCGGCGTCCTCTCAGGATTACTGCTGGTTATTTTGTTGATTTAGGGTTATAGAAGCTTTTTTGAAAGATTTATTTAATCGGGTAAATGGAGTTAGTTGATTGCAGGGGAAGTGGCGAGACTCCTGCGGGAGGAAGGGACATGGGAGACCCCGCAGGCGAATGCCGAGGAGGCTCCCGGACCGCCCGCGGAAAGCGATCCGCTGCAGCGATAATCAACGACCAACATTTAATGGAATACAAAAGCCATTCGTAAAAAATAGGAGGAGCGTCCATGGGCATTGAAGTAGACGTAATATTCAAAATCGCCGGCATCGGAATCGTCGTAGCCTTCCTGCATACCGTGTTAAAACAGCTCGGCAAGGAAGAATACGCACACTGGGTAACCCTACTCGGCTTTATCTATATTCTTTTCATGGTGGCAAGCATCGTCGATGACCTGTTCAAAAAGATAAAATCGGTATTCTTGTTCCAATGACAAAGGGGTGATGACCTATCGAGATCCTTCAAATAGTAGGTCTGGGCCTAATTGCCACGTTTCTTGCATTGGTGGTGAAAGAGCAGAAGCCGACATTTGCTTTCATGCTGGTCGTATTTGTCGGCTGTGCCATATTCTTATTCTTAGTGGAGCAAGTCTTTGACGTCATCAGGATGCTCGAAAGAATAGCCATTAATGCCAATGTGAATTTGATCTATGTCGAGACCATACTGAAAATCGTCGGGATTGCCTATATCGCAGAGTTCGGTGCCCAGATAACAAAGGACGCGGGGCAAGGGGCAATTGCATCTAAAATTGAATTGGCCGGAAAAATATTAATATTGGCAATGGCTATCCCCATCCTGACCGTTATCATCGAAACCATTATTAATCTCATTCCTTCTTAAACTGAAACTACAGAGGGGAGTATACCAATGAAATTCATTCTCGCAATCATTGCAGCCCTGTTGATACTACTGTTTATTCCATTCGAAATTGTACAAGCCTCCCCATCCTCCCCATCAGAACTTGTGACAGAGCAAATGGAGGGAGTGGACGTGGAGGAAATAAAGGTGTATTGGGAAGAGATCATGCAAGAATACGGTGGTTTTTTACCGGAAACCCAAAAAGGGACTTTCATGGAATTTGTTAAAGGGGACAAGTCTTTTTCCTTAAAAGAGTGGTCAAAAGGCTTCGTCAAATATCTATTTCATGAGCTTTTGGCAAATGGAAAGCTACTGGGAAGCCTCATTTTACTAACTATCTTCAGCATGTTTCTGCAGACTCTTCAAAACGCTTTTGAACAGAAAACGGTCAGTAAAGTGGCCTATAGTGTTGTGTTCATGGTGCTGATCATCATCGCGCTCAACAGCTTCCATATCGTCATCTCTTATACCCAGGAAGCAATAACGGCCATGACCGGCTTCATCATCGCACTCGTTCCATTGCTCATTGCCCTTATCGCCTCTTCAGGAGGATTGGTCTCAGCGGCGTTTTTCCATCCTATTATACTATTTTTAATGAACACCAGCGGCCTGCTGATTCAATATATCGTATTGCCGCTCTTATTCCTTTCGGCGATCCTTAGCATTGTAAGCACGCTTAGTGAACAATACAAAGTGACCCAACTTGCGCAACTTTTAAGAAACGTGAGTATCGGGATTCTAGGAATCTACCTAACCGTTTTTCTTGGAGTTATCTCTGTACAAGGGGCAACGGCAGCAGTGACAGACGGAATTGCTATCCGCACCGCCAAATTTGTGACGGGGAATTTCATACCGGTTATCGGAAGAATGTTTACTGACGCAACGGATACAGTCATTACCGCTTCTCTTTTATTGAAAAATACAGTAGGAATCCTGGGTGTTGCCACATTGATTTTACTGGCCGCATTCCCTGCCGTGAAAATCCTTTCTATTGCCATCATTTATAAACTCGCTGCAGCCCTTCTTCAGCCACTTGGTGGGGGGACGGTGATCAAGTGCTTGGATATCATCAGCAAAAGCATCATCTACATTTTTGCGGCATTGGCCATTGTCTCTTTTATGTTCTTCTTAAGCATAACTGTCATTATTGCAGCCGGTAATATCACCGTGATGGTCAGGTAAGGGGGAGGGGACCGATGAGTTACTTAACAGAATGGATTACCAGTATCATTCTATTTATTCTTCTGGCCACTGTAGTAGAAATGCTTCTGCCGAATTCTTCTATGCAAAAATATACGAAACTTGTGATTGGGCTGTTGCTGATCGTCGTCATTCTCACTCCCATATTAAAGCTGCTTTCTACTGACCTGGACGAGCTTTTTGCAAAAATGACGACTCACTCCTCCTATACCTCAGAAACAAACACAGAAAATTTAATAGAAATGAAGAAAAAAGAAATACAAGCCTCACATGCTGCATACATATTAGATAAAGCGGCTGTCCTAATGAAAGAAGATGTGGAGGAGGAGTTGAGGGAAAGCTATGGTTTAACTGTTAAAGACTTGAAAGTCGTCGTGAAAAATGAGGACCAGCTTGCAGAAATACCAATAGAAGAAAACATAGAATCCGTTGTGATTCTGCTCGAAAAAGCCGAACAAAAGACAGCCATTCAAGTAGTAAAGCCTGTCCAAATTGACACCTCCAGACAAAAGGAACCAGCGCCTTCCTCGAAAGAAGAAGGAAAAATAGCAACTTTCCTAGCAGATCGATGGCAACTACAACCAACCAATATCTCTGTAGCAGTCGAAGGGGGGGATTAGTACAAGGTGGAAAAGAAAAACCAAGCTTTCATTCCATGGCTAAAATCTCTGCTATCCAATCAGTCAAAGGACAAAAAAGCAAAATATCAATACATGACAGTCGTTCTCATATTAGGTGTTGCATTCATGCTTTTTGGTACCCTGTTTTTCGGGGAAGACAGTGCCAACTCTCCTGGCGGGGGAGTCTTACCGGCAATGAAACAGCAAGAAACCGGAGACGAAGAAGTATTCGGACATAGTGATGATGCCAACGCACCTTCTACTATCTCTGATTACGAGGCAAGTTTTGAGAACCAGTTGAAAGATGCCCTGGAAGCGATCGCCGGCGTTAATGACGTCTCTGTCGTCGTAAATGTCGATGCATCCGAACAGAAAGTCTTTCAGAAAAACATCACCACCTCCCAGCAAACAACCGTAGAAACAGATAAAGCAGGGGGGAAACGTGATGTAACAGACAGTTCAAAAGACGAACAGGTACTTGTAATCAGAAAAAATGAACAAGAGATCCCGGTTGTATCCGAAACAAAAAAGCCGGTCATCCGAGGTGTTCTGGTAGTCGCAAAGGGCGCTGAAAATATACATGTTAAACAAATGATTTTGGAAGCTGTCACCAGAGTGCTCGACGTACCGCAGCACAAAGTAGCAGTACTTCCAAAAAAATCCGAGGGGGAATAATCCATGTTATTAAAAAAACAAACCGTCTGGTTACTAACCATGCTTAGTCTAGTTTTCGTCCTATCAGCTTACTATTTCATCGGCGACCAACAAGCCGGTGAACAAATGGCAAACGAACAAGCTGAACAACCGGCAGCAACCGAATCAGCCGAAAACCATGAAGGCGATCATGGAGAAGCAGCTGGAACCGATGGAGAAGAAGGCAAGGAAGGAACAGAGGGTACAGAAGGTGCTGAAGGTGCTGAAGGTGTCGAGGGAGAAGAAGCTACAGACGAAGACGGTAGCGCAGTTGTGAAATACATCTCCACAGATGAAACGTTTGCTGAAATGCGCTATGAGCTTGAAAATCTTCGCAGTGTCCACCGCGCTGAATTGAAAGATAGAATGGCAAGCACAGAGTTACCGGCTGAAGAGATTTCCAAAGCCGTCGATCAATACAACGAACTAGCACAAATCTCAGAAAAAGAACTGATCCTAGAATCTACCATCCGTTCCCGAAAAGACGTCGATGACGCACTTGTCCGCGTGACAGACGGCAAGATCCGCGTAACAGTCAAAACGGCAGAACATTCTCCACAAATGGCAAATGATATCTATCATATGGTGCGTCAAGAATTCGCCGATGTGCGCAACGAAAACATCGCATTTGAGTTCAGCACTGCAGATGCGAGTGAGTGATATATTTTAGGATAAGCAAGTCACCGGGGCCTTGAGAATGTGAGGGGCTTCGGTGTTTTTTATTTGTTTGAATATGTGATTAAAGGATGTATCGCCGGTTTCTGGTAGAGCCAAGATAAAGGAGGTTTGCGGAGGTTAATATCCTCAAGGCAGTACTTTCACACTTGATACCAAGAAACTCCCTGAGAGATTTATTAGTGATAGTAGAACAAATCAATAATTTATAATCTTTCATTGCCTCTAAATGTGCTTCGAAGCATTTAAAATTACACTCCACGCATACCCAACAACCTCTTCTTCTCTTCATGGAGAGGGTATTGCAAGATTTGCAGAATACCCCATTTAAAATATCACTTCTTTTAATAGCATACTTATGAAGCACATCCTTAAATAAAGAGGGTTCATTGTTCTTCAAGATAGTATCTTTTATTTTCTTGATTTTTTTTGTATCCCATTCCCCTATTCCATATTCAGTTATAAACGCAACTATTCTATCGGAAATAGCAGTATTCCTAGTAACGAATTTTTGAACGATATTCGGATGAGTTAATGCCTTTAATTCAGAATTGGCATTAGCCATAATGACTAGGCATTCGCAGGGGAGGTAAGGGAGCTTGGCAATTTTCAACCATGATTTAAATTGTGATAGTTGTATGTTTACTTGTTGGATAGGATCCCTATGAGAAATTCTTTTTTCGTTTCCGTCTTCATTAATTATTTGTATTAGTTGTTGGAATGCAGGATCAAACTGAAGAGTTCCAATCATATTTTTAACTTCTAATATGAGATAGAATGTAGGGGTAATAAGAAGGGTATCTACTTGGAAGAACTTATTATTATAAGGGAGCCTTAAATCATGAAATACTATAATATCATGTTCCATCTCAGGTAAAATGCTTAGATAATAATCTATTGATTCCTCACCCCTATAGCCAGCCATAGCCATACCAAGATCTTTTTTAATAATAGGTAAAGAGGGATGATTAGGTCTCAGCCTTCGAATGAGAGCCTGCAGTACTTGGATCTTCATGGAATATTCTCTTTCTTTTAATACAACCAACAAATCACTTCCTTTAATGGGGTTACTATTAAATTTGCTAAAAGTAGACAAATTCCTTCAAATGTTTTAGAAATAACGAAAAATATATTCTGTCGCACTTCACTTTAGCCAGGATAATAAAAAAATATTAATTCCGTCAAAAAAAAGACGAATCCCGTCACAATTGTATCAAATCCCTGCATAACAACTGTCAAAACTTCTCCTTTGAATCAGGTAGGACTAAAACCAAGCTTCTATTCCTTCACATAAAGCTAGAATCCCATCACAACGAAACAAAATCCGCTCACAACTCCAGAAAATCCCTTCATAACTCAACATAATCCCGTCACAAGCCTTTATCCGTTTCAAAATAATTAATATGGACTTTTATTAAAAAGACCACCCCTACCCACCACAACTAAAATCCCCTATAATAAAACTTAAAGCGTTTTCATCTGTTATGAGCCAACCACCGCCGCGAAACACCATAATTTAGCACTAGGTAATAATATCTATTACTATTTTTAGTTGAATTTCGGTAGCTTGTATCGTATGATGAATATGAACTATATTGTTAAAATGTACATAGTAACAGCTAAGCAGCAACTAATCATCAATAGGACCAAGGAGTGAACGTAGTATGTTAAAGATCCAAGAAATCAGAGAAATTATTAAGTTGATTGACCAATCGAATATAGATGAATTCACGTATGAGAATGAAGGTTCGAAAATTAAAATGAAAAAACATGCTGCCCAAACAGTTGTTAGCACACAAGTGGCTGCACCGGCACCACAAGCGGCACCTCAGCCACTAGTTCCACAAGCAGCACAAGCTCAACCGGCTCAACAAGCTCCAACACCAGCTGTAGAAGCAAACCAAGAGTCGGCGGCACCTAAACAAGAAGATGCGAACCTACATAAAATCACTTCCCCGATGGTTGGAACATTCTATGCTTCGCCATCACCGGATCAAGCGGCATATGTACAGGAAGGCGATAAAGTGGGCGAAAACTCTGTCGTTTGTATCGTAGAAGCAATGAAGCTTTTCAATGAGATCGAGGCAGAAGTCAAAGGCGAGATTGTAGAGGTTTTGGTTGATAATGGCCAATTAGTCGAATATGGTCAACCTTTATTCCTTGTAAAAACAGTATAAGGAGGGGGAGACACTCATGATAAAAAAATTATTGATTGCGAATAGAGGAGAAATTGCAGTTCGTATTATTCGTGCCTGCAAAGAAATGAATATCGAGACAGTGGCGGTTTATTCGGAAGCAGATAAGGAATCCCTTCATGTCCAGTTAGCGGATGAAGCATATTGTGTTGGACCTACCGCTTCCAAAGACAGCTACCTTAATTTCACCAATATCATCAGTGTGGCAAAACTGACCGCGTCAGACGCGATCCATCCTGGGTATGGGTTCCTTGCGGAGAACTCAGACTTTGCGGAGCTTTGCCGTGAATGCAACATCACATTTGTAGGACCAAGTCCTGAAGCGATCAGTAAGATGGGGACGAAGGATATCGCGCGTGAAACGATGCGTAAAGCGGGAGTTCCAATCGTTCCGGGATCTCAAGGCATCATCGAAAATATCAACGACGGCATGTCCATCGCCAATGACATCGGGTATCCTGTCATCATTAAAGCAACGGCAGGCGGCGGAGGTAAAGGGATCCGCGTTGCCAGAAATGAAGAGGAACTGAAAAAGGGAATCTCCATTACCCAGCAGGAAGCGGCAACAGCCTTTGGAAATCCAGGGGTTTATCTGGAGAAATTCATCGAAGACTTCCGACATGTAGAAATACAAGTGATGGCGGACGGGCATGGAAATACGATTCATCTAGGTGAACGTGATTGCTCCATTCAACGTCGCTTACAGAAGCTCGTTGAAGAAACGCCTTCACCAGTACTTGACGCGGATATTCGTGCACAGATGGGTGATGCGGCGGTAAAAGCGGCCGAAGCAGTGGACTATATGGGTGCAGGTACGATAGAATTTATATATGACTACCAGAATAAGAAGTTTTACTTCATGGAAATGAACACGCGGATTCAGGTGGAACATCCCGTTACGGAAATGGTGACAGGAGTGGACCTAATTAAGGAAATGATTAAGGTGGCATCTGGTGAAACTTTATCTATCAAGCAAGAAGATGTGGTCTTCAACGGTTGGTCGATTGAGTGCCGAATCAATGCAGAAAATCCGGAAAAGAATTTCATGCCTTCTCCAGGAAAGATTGAGATGTACCTTCCTCCAGGTGGTCTTGGTGTCCGAGTGGATTCTGCTGTGTACCCTGGCTACAGTATTCCACCTTATTATGATTCCATGGTTGCAAAGCTGATCACATACGGGGCAACACGCGAAGAGGCGGTTTCCCGAATGAAGCGGGCGTTAAGTGAGTTTGTGATTGAAGGCGTTCATACAACGATTCCTTTCCATCTGAAACTGATGGATCACGAGAAGTTTAAAGATGGTGATTTCAATACGAAATTCCTTGAAAAATATGATGTCATGAATTCTTAAAATATAGTAGGAGGGTTAATTATGAGCGAAAGAAATTTATTGGAAATGGAAAACAACAATTCTCTAGGTAAAGTGGAAATTGCTCCAGAAGTAATTGAAGTCATTGCCGGTATTGCTGCTTCCGAAGTGGAGGGTGTCATGCAAATGCGTGGGAACTTCGCAGCCGGTGTGGTAGAGAGACTTGGGAAGAAGAACCACGGTAAAGGCGTAAAAGTGGATCTTAGCGAAGAAGGCATTAAAGTGGACGTTTTCTGTGTGATGCAGTTCGGTATTTCCATTCCGACTGTTGCTCAAAAAGTACAGGATAATATCCGTCAGGCATTACTGAATATGACAGCTCTTGAAATTACGGAAGTGAACATTCACGTTGTTGGTGTTCAATTTGAAACGCAAAAGAACGAAGTGGAAGTAGAGCAGGAAATTTAAAAGGACGTCACCATGTAGGCACTCTAATCAGAAGGGTGCCTACAATTTTTTTGCTTTACGATCAATAAAGTTTCCCTTGTGTTAGCCCCCGATATTAGGTACAATTTTAGTCGCTTTCTCTTTTAGAGGAAAAGTATAGCAGTGTATGATGTAGGTAATGATGAAAGTGATATTAAAAAAAGTTTTTAGCTCCCCCAGAGCGAAAATGAAAACGGTTAATTCCGAACATTATGGACAACAACTTAAATTTTGTATGTGAATAAGCGTAAAAACCTTCAAAAAACATGTGTTTTTTTATAAAAATGTGCTATTATCTTTTTATACTAGTATAGGCACGATAAGGAGATCGATCAATGAAACGAAGTAAATCAAGAGAAAAGGCGCTACAAGCCATTTTTCAAATGGATTTAAGTGATATTGCGCCCGATGAAGCAATTGAAAATGTATTGGAAGAAGGAGAAAAAGCGGACGACTTCCTAAAAAGTATTGTACTTGGAACAAAAGAGCATCAAGAGGAAATCGATTCCACGCTGAGAGCTCATTTGGAAAAGTGGTCACTAGATCGTTTAGGAACAGTCGATCGCACCATTCTACGTATGTCTGTATTCGAAATGATGCATGTAGAAGAGATTCCGGCAAATGTGAGCATGAACGAAGCGATCGAGCTTGCGAAAACATTTGGCGATGATAAATCCAGCGGGTTCATCAACGCGGTCCTGTCCAAAGTCAAAACAACAATCGAAAAATAATGCATAAGTAGTAAAAGGGGGAGCTATTCATGTCAGCAGTGATTGTATCAGGTAAAGTACTTGCAACCGAAAAAAGGGCTTTTATTAAGGAAAAGGTGTCAGAGTTACATACGGTAAAAAATATTCAACCAAGCTTGGCAGTGATTCTTGTAGGGGAAGACCCTGCATCCCAATCCTACGTCAGAGCGAAACAGAAAGCTTGTGAAGAGGCTGGAATTCGAAGCATTTTGGAAGAGTATCCAAGCTCCATTACCCAACAGGAATTATTGGATAGAATCACCCACTTTAACCAAGATATCTCTGTTCACGGTATTTTGGTACAGTTGCCTTTGCCTGATCATATCGATGAACTGGCTATTATTGAACATATTTCCCCTAATAAAGATGTGGATGGGTTCCATCCCGTCAATGTCGGTCGAATGATGATTGATCAAAAATCCTTTCTCCCATGTACGCCTTATGGGATTGTGGAAATGATTAAATCCTTGAATGTTTCCATTTCAGGGAAGCATGTAGTAGTTATCGGAAGAAGCAATATTGTTGGAAAACCCGTCGGTCAATTGCTATTGAAAGAAGATGCGACAGTCACGTATTGTCATTCGCGTACGAAGGATTTGGCCTCCATCACTAAACAAGCTGATATCCTGATCGCTGCCGTTGGCCGTGCGAAGCTAATAGGTGCTGAATATGTTAAAGACGGTGCAATCGTCATTGATGTCGGAGTTAACAGGCTTGAAACAGGAAAGTTATGTGGCGACGTTGATTTTGATACGGTAAAAGAAAAGGCGAGCTACATCACACCCGTTCCTGGAGGAGTCGGTCCGATGACGATTACCATGCTCTTGCAGAATACACTTGAGTCAGCACAAAACGAAGCAAGTGAAAACAAGACGTTTTCCCGTTAATATGGTATCTTAGAAGATGGAAAGAACTTCGAGTTCTTCCGTCTTTTTTTCGTATAAGCAGTCTCGAAAAAGGAGTTAATATTATGAGTGAACGCAGATACTTAACTGTTACTGCACTGACAAAATACATAAAACGAAAATTTGATGTGGATCCACATATGCAGGATGTATGGCTGAAAGGAGAAATATCAAATTTCAAACAACATAGCAGGGGGCATATGTACTTTACGTTGAAGGATCAGAGTGCACGATTATCGGTCGTCATGTTTGCCGGTCAGAACAGGAACCTTGTTTTCAAGCCACAAGAAGGGATGAAAGTCCTTGTTCGCGGGGAAGTGACGGTCTACGAGGCAAGTGGATCCTACCAAATGTACATAAAAGAAATGCAACCAGATGGTGTAGGCAGTCTTTTTTTGGCTTACGAAGAATTGAAAAAGAAACTATCACAAGAAGGGCTATTCTCACCGGAACATAAAAAGGTTCTTCCAAAATATCCACGTGCAGTTGGCGTAATCACTTCTCCGACAGGAGCTGCCGTTAGAGATATCATCACAACCTTGAAGAGAAGATACCCTCTGACAAAGATTATCGTGATACCTGCTCTTGTTCAAGGCGTTAATGCTGCCCCTTCTCTCGTGAAGGCGATTCAAATGGCCAATCAACAATCTGAATTAGATGTATTGATTGTTGGGCGTGGTGGTGGATCGATTGAGGAGTTGTGGGCTTTTAACGAAGAGGTCGTTGCCAGGGAGATTTTCGCTTCCAATCTTCCAGTCATTTCAGCGGTAGGGCATGAAACGGACTTTACCATCGCGGACTTTGTGGCGGATATGCGAGCGCCCACTCCGACTGCTGCTGCTGAGCTTGCCGTCCCACACATCAATGAGTTAATAGAAAGGTTGTCAGATCGGAAGTTACGCTTGCATAGAGCTTCCAATAAATTGATGCAACATTATAAGGATAGGCTGACTACCTTGCAAAAGTCTTATGCTTTCCGTTTTCCAAAGAACCTTTATGCGCAAAAGCAACAGGACCTCGATCGTGTGCTGGACGATTTGGATATGTCCATGAAAAGAATGGTAGAGCGGAAGCATGTAAAGAGGGAGCAACTTTCTTCCTTGCTCGAACGTTATCATCCGAAAAAGCAATGGCAGACGGAAAAGCTTACCCTCGAACAGCGCACGACTATGCTTACCAAGTTGATGCAACAAGCCTTGCAAAAGAAGCAATGGGAGTTTCAACATAAACTAACGAAAATAGATGGCTTGAGCCCTCTAAAGATTATGAATAGAGGGTACAGTCTGGCTTTTCAACAGGATGGGACCATCATAAAAAGCGTGGACCAGGCGGAAAAAGGTGACACCATACAAGTGCATCTCCAAGATGGGCAGTTTGCTTGTGAAATACAAGATGTAAAGGAGAGAAAGGACAATGAGTGAAAAGAAACAAGTAACATTTGAAGAAGCGATGAAAGAATTGGAAACCATAGTAGAAAAGCTTGAAGAAGGGGATGTGCCATTGGAAGAAGCGATATCTTTCTACAAGGAAGGGATGAAACTGTCCAAGCTTTGTCATGACAAACTATCCCACGTAGAGGAAGAGATGGAAAAAATATTAAAAGAAAATGGGGAATTGGACTCGTTCCAGGTACAGGAGGATGAAGCTTAATTGGCACATGTGATGGGTTTGCAAACCTTTATGAAGGAAAGAAAGAAACTAGTGGAAGAGGCTCTTTTTTCCTATGTGAACACAGTGGAGGCTCCACAGATATTGCTGGAATCTATGAGCTATTCATTGAAAGCTGGAGGAAAGAGGCTGCGTCCGCTACTGGTCCTTGCAACGTTGCACTCATTTGGCAAGTCTGAGAAAATCGGATTGCCGGTAGCTTGCGCTGTTGAAATGATTCACACTTATTCGTTGATTCATGATGACCTTCCAAGTATGGATGATGATGATTATAGACGAGGCAAACCAACCAACCATAAGGTTTATGGAGAAGCGATGGCTATCCTTGCAGGGGATGCGCTGCTCACTTACAGCTTTGAAGTGATGGAGGACCTATTAAATCTAGGTGTGTCCCCTATTAAAGTGGTCACCCTGATGAAGGAACTCTCAAAAGCTACAGGTCCAACTGGGATGGTCGGAGGACAGGTAGCAGATATGGAAGGGGAAGGTAAGGCTCTTTCGCTTGAAGACTTGGAGTATATACATAGAAACAAAACCGGAAAACTGCTAGGTTACAGCATAGTAGCAGGCGCCATACTTGGGGATGCGACTGAGGAGCAGATTTTGAAGCTTACGCTATTTGCCGATCACCTTGGACTGGCTTTTCAAATACGAGATGACATCCTTGATATCGAAGGTGATGCTGAGAAAATAGGCAAGCCGGTCGGTTCGGATACCCTTAATGAAAAAGTCACTTATCCTTCTTTGCTGTCTATGGATGGCGCCAAAGAAAAATTGGAATATCATATTAGGGAGGCGAAGTGTTTGCTTTCCGACATGTCGTTGGAATCTAATCTTTTATCACAACTTTGTGATCTAATTGCCAAAAGGGACCATTAATCGACAAATATAGAGGCGGAAATTGAGCATTTCCTCTTTTTGTGATATAATATATGATACAAATGGGTGGTGCAGTATTCTAGTCAGTCTACCTTTTCTGAAGGCGGGCCTAAAAATCCGCTAAAGGGCACATCGATGAAGTTCCTTGTGTCGGCTTGAGGCGCCCAGCCTTGGGTTGATGCTGGGAGTTAAGGTTGTAGGGCGATCCACAATGGCATGTGGGCGAAGACCCTACTTCCGTGGAGGCCCATTCTCATCCATGTTTATCCCCTAGGGAAGCATGAGATGGAATGGTGATAAACCTGATATATGCCTAACTGGGTTGGTCATATACAGCGTAGCCTGCCTTGAGTGGAGTTGGAGGGGATTATGGTATGGGATGTTTTCACTAGGCCAGTGAAACTATCTTTGTATTCCATATGAAATCCGCTCTGCAAAAGAGGCTAAGAATTGGTTAAAGGCTGTAGAGGAAAACTCCTAGACTGTTCTGTTTCTAAGACATGCATTGGGGATTATAGTGCGGACTAAGTGGTAATCCAGTCTAGCTGATGGCGACACAGCTAAGGCAGGTTTAATGGGAAACCGCCAGTATGGCGACATCTGGTACTTGCTTGGGAAAACCTACTGGACCTAAGCCGCAGTCTTTACCCAATGCATGACCACCTTTACATATTTAAATTTGGTGGATTAAGTTAAAAATGTCTATAATAAAATGTAGGATAACTACAAAAGCTTACTTATATAGAGTTAGGAAATTATACCATGTTAAATAAATGGAAAGATGCAATAAATTGGAGTTTAGCTATCGCCGTTATCACACTCGTGTTAGCGGCTATTTTTTCAATCGTTTCCACTTATCTGCTTTCAGGTGTCACTTGGGCGATAGGAATGGTCATCGTTTTCATCATTGTGTTCATTGGGATATTTTTCGATATGCTCGGTATTGCTGCTACAGCTGCAGATGAAACACCATTTCATGCCATGGCAGCCGAAAGGGTAAACGGTTCCAAACAGAGCATACTGATTGTCAGAAGTGCCGATCGTTTTGCAAGTTTCTGTAATGATGTTATCGGGGATATATCTGGAATTATCAGTGGAACAGCCTCTGCGATTGTGGTGATTTCATTTACCATTTCCATTGGCCAACGTGAGGATTCGTTGTTCCATTATATTGTGGCAGTGGTATTTACAAGCGTAGTTGCTGCAGTGACAGTCGGAGGAAAGGCTTTCGGAAAATCGATGGCCATCCGCTATTCAACCCCCATTCTTTTTCAAGTGGGCAAACTTTTTTATATCCTGGAAGACAGATTCAAGATAGTTGTGATGAAGGAAAACAAAAATAAACGTAAGAATAAGAGAAATCAGTAAGGAAAGAGAGTGATCCCTTTTGGATCTTACAAAGATTGAAAATCCGCAGTTTTTAAAGAAAATGTCTATAGCAGAATTGGAGAGCCTGAGTGAAGACGTCAGACGCTTTCTGATTGAGCAGCTTTCCACTTCTGGAGGGCATATCGGTCCTAACCTTGGGGTGGTGGAACTGACGATAGCACTTCATAAGGTTTTTGAAAGCCCTAAAGATAAATTCCTTTGGGATGTGGGCCATCAGGCTTACGTCCATAAGATCCTGACAGGAAGAGCCTGTGAATTTGACACCTTAAGAAAATACAAAGGGCTATGTGGATTTCCGAAAAGGAATGAAAGCGAGCACGATGTATGGGAGACAGGACACTCCTCCACCTCTCTTTCCGGAGCAATGGGAATGGCTGCTGCAAGGGATATAAAGAGAACAGACGAATATGTCATTCCAATCATCGGGGATGGGGCATTGACCGGTGGGATGGCACTGGAAGCATTAAATCATATCGGGCATGAAAAGAAAGACATGATTGTCATTTTGAATGATAATGAAATGTCCATCGCACCAAATGTAGGAGCCCTGCACAGTGCACTTGGAAGAATGAGAACAGCGGGTAAATACAACTGGGTAAAAGACGAATTGGAAGTGCTTCTTAAGAAAATACCTGCAGTTGGCGGGAAACTGGCGTCAACGGCGGAGCGCATCAAAGACAGTTTGAAGTACCTTGTTGTTAGTGGTATGTTCTTTGAAGAATTGGGCTTTACGTACTTAGGTCCGATTGATGGACATAATTATAACGATTTAATTGATAATCTTAAATATGCGAAAAAAACCGAAGGCCCTGTCCTCATTCATGTGGTCACTAAAAAAGGGAAAGGATATGAACCTGCAGAACTCGATACGATCGGAACGTGGCATGGAACTGGCCCGTATAAAATCGAAACAGGAGATTTCCTTAAACCTGTTGGTGCACCTCCAGCATGGAGCAGTGTTGTCAGTGAAACAGTCAGAAAGCTTGCACGTGAAGATGAACGTATTGTTGCGCTGACGCCGGCAATGCCGGTCGGATCAAAACTTGAGACTTTTGCAAAAGAATTCCCTGATAGGATGTTCGATGTTGGAATTGCTGAACAGCATGCTGTAACAATGGCTGCTGGATTGGCAACGCAAGGGATGAAGCCATTCTTGGCTATCTATTCGACATTCTTGCAAAGAGGCTATGACCAGGTTGTTCATGATGTTTGCCGTCAAAACTTGAACGTTTTCTTCGGAATCGACCGTTCCGGGTTGGTTGGAGAGGACGGAGAGACGCACCAAGGTGTATTTGATATTGCATTCCTGCGTCACCTTCCCAATATGGTGCTAATGATGCCAAAAGACGAAAATGAAGGCCAGCACATGGTGTACACAGCAAACAAATATGACGAAGGTCCAATTGCGCTTCGCTATCCGCGTGGAAACGGGTTGGGTGTGAAGATGGATGAAGAGTTGAAGGAACTGCCGATTGGTTCCTGGGAAGTACTAAGAGAAGGAACGGATGCGGTAATCCTTACTTTCGGAACCACCATTGGAATGGCACTCGAAGCGGCTGACTACTTGAAGAAAGAAAATCTTTCCGTTAAAGTGGTCAATGCACGATTCATCAAACCGATGGATGAAGCATTATTACATGACCTATTCAAATCAGGCATACCTTTTGTAACCATAGAAGAGGCAGTCCTGCAAGGTGGATTTGGTAGTGCGGTAGTTGAATTTGCAAGCGATAATGGATACACGAACCGTATAGTAAGAATGGGAATTCCAGATCGCTTCATTGAACATGGAAGTGTGAAGGAGCTGCTACAGGAAATAGATTTAACAACGGAAAAAGTCGTGGAAAATGTTAAATTGATTGCAGCTAGAAGAAAACAAAAAAGGGCTTAAACATATATGGCGAAAAAAGAAAGAGTAGATGTACTCCTTGTGGAGCGTGGGCTTGTGGAAACGCGGGAGAAAGCAAAACGCTCCATAATGGCGGGACTTGTATATTCAAATGAACAAAGGCTGGACAAGCCTGGTGAAAAAGTGGCAACAGATGCACCGCTTAGTGTGAAAGGGAATCTGATGCCCTATGTAAGCCGTGGTGGGTTGAAACTCGAGAAAGCGCTGAAAGTCTTTAGCTTGAACGTGAAGGATAAGATTCTCCTTGATATTGGTGCATCCACAGGCGGTTTTACCGATTGTGCGCTACAAAATGGCGCGAAATTGAGTTATGCGCTTGATGTCGGCTACAACCAGCTGGCGTGGAAACTACGACAGGATGAACGGGTTGTCGTGATGGAACGGACCAATTTCCGTTATGTGACACCTGTTGATCTGAACGAAGGAATGCCTGAATTTGCGAGCATTGACGTTTCCTTCATCTCCTTAAAATTGATCTTTCCTGTATTAAAAACGTTACTAGTACCTGGAAGTGACGTGGTTGCATTAGTGAAACCTCAGTTTGAAGCTGGAAGAGAACAGGTTGGGAAAAAAGGAATTGTCAGAGATCCCAAGACCCATCAGGCGGTCATGCAGAAGATTATAGACTTTAGTTTAAAGGAAGGCTATGATGTGATGAATGCTTCCTTCTCTCCTATAACGGGAGGTGAGGGGAATATTGAATTCCTCCTTCACCTGCAATGGAATGGGCATACTGAAGAAAGCTCACAGAACAATCTTCAGGTAGCCATATCTGATCTGGTCGCAGATGCTCACCAACAATTGAAGGTCGAAAAAGGGGAATAACTGTTATATGGTTGTTCCTTTTTTCTTGGCTTACTGTTTTACATAGAATAATGTTTGAATTAACATAGAGCTAGGTAATAAAGGTTACATAGACAATAAGGGGTGCCAACATGACAAAGGGCCAAAGACATATAAAAATCAGAGAGTTGATTACAAACAGTGAAATCGAAACCCAAGACGAGCTTGTCGACCGCTTGAAAAGCTTAGGATTCAATGTGACCCAAGCCACGGTTTCAAGAGACATAAAAGAGTTGCATCTTGTAAAGGTTCCGCTTTTGGATGGCAGATATAAATACAGCCTGCCTGCGGACCAGCGTTTCAATCCACTGCAAAAATTAAAGCGCTCCCTTATGGATGCGTTTGTCAAAATAGATATAGCCGGTCACATGATTGTAATGAAGACGATGCCTGGTAATGCCAATGCCATTGGTGTACTTATTGATAATCTTGATTGGTCGGAGATTCTCGGGACTATATGTGGGGACGACACATGTTTGATTATTTGCCGTACACCGGAGGATGCAAAAGAATTATCCGACCGATTTATTAATATGCTATAAAATCACTGAAGGAAGTGATGGTATGATTGCTGAATTGACAATCAAAAACTTTGCTATTATTGAATCCCTTTCCATCTCATTTGAAAAAGGGCTCACGGTATTGACAGGGGAGACCGGCGCCGGTAAATCCATTATCATTGATGCCATCCACTTGCTGGCAGGTGGGAGGGGATCTCATGAGTTTGTGCGTTTCGGTGAAAAAAGAGCGGAGCTAGAAGGTTTGTTCCTGCTTGAAAATGATAGTCATCCTGCCTATAGGGTCTGCAAGGAATTGGGCATTGAAATTGAAGATGAAATGGTCGTTTTACGAAGGGAAATCCATGCAACCGGAAAAAGTGTCTGCCGTGTGAATGGCAAGCTGGTCACCATTGCACTTTTAAGAGAAGTGGGACAAACATTAGTGGACATTCATGGACAACATGAACACCAAGAGTTGATGGATCCGGATCTTCATCTATTGTTATTAGATCAGTTTGGGGGCACATCTATTCAAAAAGAACTTCAGTCGTACAGCGAAGTTTACAGATCCTACAAGGACGTAGAAAAAAGGCTGCTTGAACTTACCGATAATGAGCAAAAGGTTGCACACCGCCTCGATTTGCTTCAATTCCAGGCAGAGGAAATCAGCAATGCGGAATTAAGCGTGAATGAAGAGGACGATCTCCTTGAAGAAAGAAATAAAATCAGCAATTATGAACGCCTTTATCAGTCCCTAAATAACTGTTATTATGCAATGCATGGTGAACAGAAGGGACTTGACTGGGTTGGCCAGGCGATGTCGGAGTCGGAAGGTCTCGAGGAAATCGATAAAAACCTCAAAGATGTTCACGAAATCATATCAAATTCCTATTACCAATTAGAGGAACTATCTTATCGTATCAGGGATGAAATAGATCAGCTCGAGTTCGACCCGAATCGTTTGGATTTTATAGAAGGCAGATTGAACGAAATTAAGCAGCTGAAACGTAAATATGGAAGCACGGTTGCTGAAGTTTTGGAATATGCCTCAAAGATAGAAGAGGAGCTCGAGACCCTGCAAAACCGTGATTCGCATATTCACCAGCTTCAAGAATCTTTGGAATCGCTAAAGCAGGACCTAGCGCTAGAAGCCAAATCCCTAACAGACGCACGTAGGAAATCCTCTGAAAAGCTAATGAAGAGCATCCATAAAGAGCTTAAAGATCTTTATCTGGAAAAAGCGATCTTTGACGTGAACATGGAAGTGAAAAAGGAAAAGTCATCAGGCGATGTGTTGTTCGGGAAAAACGGCGTGGATGACGTGGAGTTCTATCTTACGACTAACCCGGGTGAGCCGTTGAAGCCGATGGCAAAGGTCGCCTCAGGTGGAGAGCTTTCCCGAATCATGCTTGCATTGAAGAGTATATTCTCTAGGCATCAAGGGATCACATCCATCATTTTTGATGAAGTTGATACAGGTGTCAGCGGCAGGGTGGCGCAGGCCATAGCAGAGAAAATTTATCAGGTTTCTGTGGGGTCACAAGTCCTATGCATTTCCCACTTGCCGCAAGTTGCAGCAATGTCCGACACACATCTATTCATCAGCAAGGAAGTTTCCGGTGAACGTACTAAAACCAAGGTGCGTGGCCTGGATCAAGATGAAAAGATTCGGGAAATAGGGCGAATGATTTCCGGTGTGGAGATAACTTCGTTGACGAAAGAACATGCACGTGAACTTCTGGAGATAGCAGGGAGTATTAAGCAAGGGTAGGAATATATAGATTTAGACCAAGCCGTTCGCATTTGATGATGTGGACGGCCTTTTTTGGTTTGAATTTGAACACAAGGCCATATATAGTAAAGAAAATCACCTATATTGCTGTGATTTTGCGAGTAATTTTAGTGTGAAAAAACGGTTCGGACAAATTACGAAGCTCTTCGGACAATTAAAGGTTCACTATTGGTCTGGTTCGGACAAGAATTACTGTGGTTTGGACAAGATGAAGCAAGGTTTGGACATTCCAATTTGAGGTTCGGACAAGAATGAAAAAACTTCGGACAACTTTTGAAAATCTTTGGACAAGGATACAAAAACTTCGGACAACAATCGAAAAACTTTGGACATTTCCTCTGAATCAGCGAAAGAGAGCGACACATTGCTCATCCACAGTACTCTTGAACAGATCTGTTACATAATTTTACGTTCTCACATCCCCAATAATTATCCTTGCTCACCTCATATAACATAACTATCCATAATGGGTAGCATTTAAATTAATATCGTTGTTATAAATGTGGCCTGACAAGGCAAAATTAAATAATGTAGCCATGAATGGTGTGGGATAGGACCGAGGAGAGTGAAAATGTTTGAGAGAAGATATAATTAGAAAATTTGTTGGTGTATTTCTCCTTGTTTCAGTCATGGTATTATGTGTAAGTCAACCATTTAAAGAGTATGTCCAAATCCCGAATAAAATAACGATGTTTGAAGGACAAGGATTACATTTCCAGTCGTCCGTACCGGTGACTGCCAAGGCAAATGAAAATTCTTCCTCCTCTCTCGGGATCGAGACAGACCATAAAACGATAGCACTAAACGGAAAACAAGCAGGAGAAGGTCAGGTTGTGTTGCAGCTTGCCGGTATCCCTGTCAAACAGGTGAATGTAGATGTCATACCGGAATATAAAGTGTATCCGGGCGGTCAATCCATTGGAGTGAAATTAAACACTTTGGGTGTTCTGGTAGTCGGCCACCACCAGGTCGATACGGAAGAAGGTAAACAATCACCTGGAGAAATTGCGGGTATCCAAGTAGGCGACATTATTACAAAAATCAACGGCAAAACCATCGAGCAGATGAGTGATGTTGCTCCATTTGTACAAGAGTCCGGCAAGACCGGTAATCCCCTTGATGTTGTCATCACACGAGAAAAAGAAACCATTGAAACAAAGCTTATTCCTTTAAAAGACAAACAGGACAGTTCATTCAGAATTGGACTATATATTAGAGATTCGGCTGCGGGAATTGGAACCATGACCTTCTATGATCCGATCACCATGAAGTATGGAGCGTTAGGCCATGTGATTTCAGATATGGATACAAAAAAGCCGATTGTTGTTCAAGACGGCCAAATTGTTCGATCGACCGTTACGTCCATTGATAAGGGAAGCAATGGAGTACCGGGTGAAAAGCTTGCAAGGTTTTCCAACGATAGATCGGCAATTGGTGATATCTCAAGAAACAGCCCGTTCGGGATCTTCGGAACGCTTAACAAAGATATAGAGAATGGCATCATGGACAAAGCACTGCCAATCGCCTTGTCGGCAGAAGTGAAAGAAGGACCTGCTAAAATACTGACCGTCGTGGATGGAGATAAAGTGGAAGAATTTGATGTTGAAGTAGTCAGTAGCATTCCACAAAAATTCCCCGCCACTAAAGGGATGGTCATAAAAATTACAGATCCGGTCCTCTTGGAAAAGACGGGAGGAATTGTGCAGGGGATGAGTGGAAGTCCAATTATTCAAAATGGCAAGGTGATTGGTGCTGTCACTCACGTATTTGTAAATGATCCGACAAGCGGGTATGGCGTTCATATAGAATGGATGCTGAACGAAGCCGGAATTGACATTTATCAAAAAGATAAAGAGAAGAAAGTGGGCTGAAAAAGCTCGCTTTTTTCTTTTATTATGATGGAAATTACGTTATGATGAAAAATAATAAAGATTATTCGACAAAACTACCATTAAATGTAATATTTTGCGTATTGCGTCGAATTTAAGAGTATTCTGGAGAAAAATTAAGAATTTATATAATTTTTAAGGTTTTTTAATTTTTTTAAAGGAAAAGAGGTTGCATTGTCGAATTTAACATTTAGAATAAAAATAAAGGCTTAATTGCTTTCAAGAAAGTACAGGGACTGAGGAGGAAACTAGTTATATGAAAATTAAAGTATGTGTCGTTGATGACAATCGTGAATTAGTAGGTCTATTGGAAGAGTACATTTCAGCGCAAGAGGACATGGAAGTTGTTGGGGTAGCTCACAATGGTCAAGAATGTCTTCAGTTGCTTCAAGATAAAAATCCTGATGTTTTAGTTCTCGATATAATCATGCCTCACCTAGATGGTTTGGGTGTTCTTGAAAAAATGCGTTCGTTAAATTTAGAAAAGTCGCCCAATGTCATTATGTTGACAGCTTTCGGCCAGGAAGACGTAACGAAAAAGGCAGTCGATTTAGGTGCATCATACTTTATTTTAAAACCATTTGATATGGAGAACCTTGTTAGTAACATCCGTCAAGTGAGCGGTAAAGCATCACCTATCCTTAAGAGATCCAGTTCGTCTTCTGTCCGTTCCTCCAGCCCGGAAAACAAAGGTAGAAATCTTGATGCGAATATCACAAGTATTATCCATGAGATTGGCGTTCCCGCCCACATTAAAGGTTACCTATACTTACGTGAAGCAATTTCTATGGTATATAACGATATCGAATTATTGGGATCCATCACAAAGGTTCTATATCCTGATATCGCCAAAAAATACAATACCACAGCTAGCCGAGTAGAACGTGCGATTCGACATGCAATCGAAGTTGCGTGGTCCCGCGGGAATATCGACAGCATCTCTTCCCTTTTCGGTTATACTGTTTCCATGTCCAAGGCGAAGCCTACCAACAGTGAGTTCATTGCAATGGTTGCAGACAAACTCCGATTGGAGCATAGAGCTTCTTGAGAGGGTAAGGAATCTAATTAGGTAAAGGAAAAACCCAACATGCGAACTTGTATGTTGGGTTTGTTATTGTTACATATATATTCATAAGGGTATATAAGGACAATTATTCTTTTTCTTCAGCTTCACTTCGCTCCAATTCCACAAGCTTCTGAATGAGAATATGTTGTGGTAGATGCATTACTTGTTCAATGGGAACATCCAAGGCTTTAGCAAGCTTTTGAGCGGTTTCGGCGGATATTTGTAGTGGGCGCATGTCGGGTTCACCTCTCTTCCATCTAAGATTTTACTAAATGATACGTATGTTTACAATTTTTTCTGGCGTGTGAAAAAGAAAGGTGATGAATTATGACGAAAATTTTTGGGCATAGAGGTTCAGCTGGTACCCATCCGGAAAATACCATGATCAGCTTCGAGCAAGCATACAAAGATGGAGCCGATGGAATAGAGCTTGATGTGCAACTTAGTAAAGATGGCATTCCGGTTGTCATTCATGATGAAAAAGTAAACAGGACGACTGATGGAAAAGGATTGGTCAAAGACTTGTCCTTGTGGGAATTGAAACAACTAAATGCAGTCCATAAATTTAAAAAACAATACAAACAAGCAGAAATACCAACTTTAGAAGAGGTTCTGGAATGGGCAAATAAAAAGCAAACGATCGTAAATATCGAGCTGAAAAATAGTATTGTCCCATATGCTGGTATGGAAGAGAAAGTGTTGGATCTGATTAATAAATATAATGTGGAGCATCTGATTATTTTTTCAAGCTTTAATCACTATAGCTTAGCGCGATTACACACACTCGCCCCGGAAATGGAAAAAGCAGTGTTGTATATGGAAGGAATTTACAAACCGTGGGAGTATACGAAATGGGTCGGAGGAAATGGTATTCATCCGCATATTAAAGCGGCTACGCCAAGTATTATTCAACGGGCACAAGATGCGGGCGTTCCTGTCCGTCCATTTACAGTCAATGATGAAAAAATTATGAAAAGATTATTTGAAGAGGGATGTGCAGGTTTTTTTACGGATTATCCAAAGATAGCTGTACAATTAAAATACCAAAATTAAACCGCTGAGTGTTCAGCGGTTTTTTATTTTCAATTCCCTTTCTTTTGAAACCTCTTCTGTACATTGTTGCGCTTCCTATCTCGATAAAAGATAAACCCAGCCACAAACCACAATCCTATCAGGAAAAAAAGGAACCCGATAATGAATTGCAATGTCAGGGACGGAATAAGGGGATGGGCGATATTGAAAACCATATCACGCATAAGTTTAATTCCATATACGGCAATGATACCTGGAATTAATAAAATTATTAGAGCGACTATTCGTTGCATATCAAATGTTGGCCTCACTTTCAAAGCTTTCGACTTATATTATAGCAGAAAATATCTTGCACAGAGGAGGAAAAAGAATTATGATAAAACTGTGCAAGATATTTCACACCTTTTATAGAACACTGTGAATTTTCTTTCAATTTAATTACTAGTAAGAGAAATAAATGTATCCGGTGTAGAGGGGTTTTATATGCAGACGGTATTAGTAGTTGGCGCTGGCAAAGGTGGCTCTGCGATTTTAAAAATGTTAACGCATTCAGGAATGTTTAATCTGCTTGCTGTGGTCGATGTAAATCAGGCTGCACCTGGGTTGGCGTTGGCAAAAGAAATGGGGATTAAGATAGGGTCCGACTGGAAGGAATTCCTTTCAGAGAAGATCGATATCATCATTGAAGCTACAGGTTCCGATGAAGTCTTTCGAGAAATTCGGGATGCGAAGAATAAGAAAACGGTTCTTGTACCGGGAACGGTAGCTCATATCACCGCTACATTGGTGGAAGAAAAAGAAGAATTGATTGCAAAAATGAAATATGAATCCCATAAGAGAGATCTCATCTTTAATCTATTGAATGATGGTTTGATGGTTGTTGATCAAACAGGGAAGGTAATCATCTATAACAAAAGTGCAGAGAAAATTGTGGGAATAAAAAAGGCATATATGCTGGGTCAGCATATTCTTGAAAATATTCCGACTAGCCGTTTGCAAGAAGTTATACATACACAAAAGGTAGAGAAAAATAAAGAAATGCTGCTTGAAAACGGAAGGAAAATCATTACCACCAGATCTCCCTTGATTGATGAGGATGGAATGGTAATCGGAGCTTTTGCGGTTTTTAAGGATATAACAGAAGTCATGAATCTTGCAGAGGAAGTTACCAACCTGAAAGGCATTCAAACGATGCTAGAAGCGATCATACAGTCTTCGGATGAAGCTATATCTGTGGTGGATGAATTCGGTCGAGGGTTAATGATAAATCCTGCTTACTCTAGACTGACTGGACTTGAGGAAGGGCAGGTCATCGGAAAACCTGCGACGGCCGATATATCCGAAGGGGAAAGTATGCATATGAAGGTGCTTGAAACAAGGCGTGCCGTCCGAGGGGTGAACCTAAAGGTTGGCCCTTCCAAGAAAGAAGTAATCGTCAATGTAGCCCCGATCATAGTGGATGGAAAGCTTAAGGGGAGTGTAGGAGTCATCCATGATGTCTCTGAAATTCAAACGCTGACAACAGAACTTGACAGGGCAAGACAAATTATAAGAACGCTTGAGGCGAAATATTCGTTTGAAGATATCATTGGGTCTTCTGAAGAGATGGGGCTTGCAATCGAGCAGGCCAAGCTTGGGGCAAAGACTCCGGCGACAGTTCTTTTGCGAGGGGAATCGGGAACAGGGAAAGAGCTATTTGCTCATGCCATTCATAATGCGAGTAATCGTAAATATAACAAGTTCATTCGTGTGAATTGTGCTGCTTTATCTGAGTCGTTACTGGAAAGTGAGTTGTTCGGATATGAGGAAGGTGCGTTTTCCGGTGCAAAGCGTGGCGGTAAGAAGGGGCTTTTTGAAGAAGCGGACAATGGAAGTATTTTCCTTGATGAAATAGGGGAATTGTCAGCCAACACACAAGCAAAACTATTAAGGGTATTGCAAGAAAATGAGATTATCCGTGTAGGTGGCACTAAGTCGATTTCGATAAATGTCCGAGTGATCGCAGCAACGAATGTCAACCTTGAAAAGGGAATAGCGAATGGTTCGTTTCGTGAGGATCTTTATTACAGGTTGAATAGGATGCCGATCCATATTCCCCCGCTTCGGAGAAGAAAAGAAGATATCGAAGCGTTGAGTGAACATCTCATCCGGAAAATAAATCAAGATTACGGAAGAAATGTAGAAGGATTGACGCCAAGAGCCATCAATCATCTTGCGGCATATGATTGGCCTGGGAATGTGAGGGAGCTCGAGAATGTCCTTGGACGGGCAATCATCTTCATGAAATTTAATGAAGTGTTTATTGATACAGAACATATCCCAACGGTTGCGACAAGTGGGGATAAAGTTTCCCAAGACTCCACAGAAGCTGTTTCAAGTGATTATACCCTCGCAGAAATGCTTGAAGGTTATGAGGCGAAAATAATTCAGAAGACCTTGAAGAAGAATAAAGGGAACAAAACAAGAACTGCCAAAGAGCTCGGGGTCTCTATTAGAAATCTTTACTATAAAATGGAGAAGTTTTCGATTGAATGATATTGCCTGCAATTTATTGCATAGTAAGAAAGAAATTGCAGATGAATTCATTTATAAATAAAGCGTTTTCAATAAATTAAAGTTGGCACGATTCTTGCATAAGTAAGATTGGAGTAGAAAGGAAGGGTTGAGAATATGAAACTAGAGGAACTTATCACCAAAGCAACCCAGCTCACCTCAAAGGTGGTAGCGATTGCAGCTGCGGAAGATGAAGAAGTAATCGAAGCAGTTTCTCACGCCTTAAACAAACAGTTGGCTTCATTTATATTGTTTGGGAATGAGGACAAAATAAGAGCATTACTGAATGAACACCGTATCGATCCATCACATCAAGCGTTGGAAATAATAGCTGCGGAAAGTGCTAAGAAAGCTTCAGAGCTTGCGGTGAAAGCTGTATCAAGCGGGAAAGCAGACGTCTTGATGAAAGGAAATGTACCGACAGCATCGATACTGAAAGAGGTATTGAACAAGGAATACGGTTTACGTACCGGAAACGTTCTTTCCCATGTGGCGGCATTTGAGGTGCCAGGCTTCGATCAGCTTATTTTTGTAACCGATGCAGCAATGAATGTGGAGCCGGATCTCAATCAAAAGGTTCAAATCGTACAAAATTCTGTTCAGGTGGCAAGAGCATTAGGTATTGATCAGCCGAAAGTTGCACCTTTAGCAGCAGTAGAAGTAGTAAACCCTGCAATGCAAGCAACCGTCGATGCAGCCCTACTTACACAAATGAATAGTAGAGGACAAATCAAAAATTGTATCGTCGATGGCCCATTAGCGCTGGATAATGCCATTTCAGCACTTGCTGCTGAGCATAAAGGAATCAAAAGTGAAGTGGCTGGACAAGCGGACATCTTGTTTGTACCGACGATTGAAGTTGGGAATGTCCTATATAAATCATTGATTTATTTTGCAAAAGCAAAAGTCGGCGCAATCATTGCCGGCGCTAAAGCACCAATTGTATTAACATCCAGAGCCGACTCCGCTGAGAGTAAACTAAACTCCTTGGCATTAGCGGTCTGCTCTGTTAAATAAATACTCTGTCAGTAGCTGAAATTCATTAAATCTTTTAGCTGGTGATTGGGCATAGGGCGTAGACTCCAGTTGAAGGCGAAGCCAAGTGCGAAAATCACCAGCGGTGTACAACAGAGACCATTACATTTAAATTATTTACTATCTTGGGGAGGAATTTTATCATGGAAATTTTCAAATATATGGAGACTTACGACTACGAGCAACTTGTGATCTGCCAGGACAAACAATCCGGACTTAAAGCTATCATTGCTATTCACGATACAACGCTTGGTCCAGCCCTTGGCGGGACACGCATGTGGACCTATGCCAATGAAGATGCAGCAATTGAAGATGCATTACGCCTTGCAAAAGGGATGACTTACAAAAACGCAGCTGCTGGTTTGAACCTTGGTGGCGGTAAAACGGTTATCATCGGTGACCCACGCACAGACAAAAACGAAGAAATGTTCCGCGCTTTCGGACGTTACATCCAAGGATTGAACGGACGTTATATCACTGCAGAAGATGTTGGAACAACTGTTGCAGACATGGATCTAATTTATGAAGAAACAGACTATGTTACAGGTGTTTCACCTGCATTCGGATCTTCCGGTAACCCATCACCAGTAACGGCTTTTGGAGTGTACCGTGGAATGAAAGCCGCAGCGAAAGAAGCATTCGGAACAGATTCATTAGAAGGTAAAGTGGTGGCCGTCCAAGGTGTAGGTAACGTGGCATTCAACCTCTGCCGTCATCTGCACGAAGAAGGTGCAAAACTAATCGTAACGGATATCAATAAAGAAGCGGTTAACCGAGCAGTAGAAGAGTTCGGTGCTAAAGCTGTAGACATCAACGACATCTACAGTGTTGATTGTGACATTTATGCACCATGTGCACTTGGTGCAACGATCAACGACGAAACAATTCCACAATTAAAAGCAAGGGTAATCGCTGGTGCAGCAAACAACCAGTTGCTTGATACGAAACACGGAGATATCATTCATGAAATGGGCATCGTGTACGCACCTGACTATGTAATCAATGCTGGTGGAGTTATCAACGTTGCAGATGAGCTATACGGATATAACCGTGAGCGTGCAATGAAAAAAGTAGAAGGAATCTACGACAACATCGAGCGAGTTATTGAAATTGCGAAGCGTGACGGTATACCTACTTACCGTGCAGCAGATCGCTTAGCTGAAGAGCGCATTGAACGAATGAAAAATTCCCGTAGTCAATTTTTACAAAACGGACATCATATTTTAAGCCGTCGTAACGGACGCTAATATAGAAAATATAAGTATCTCAGAAGGGGCAAACGTGATGAACCTATAATTCGCTCGTTTGCCGTCCGTCTGAAATGGAGGTTTCAACAGTGTTAGAAAAGGAATATCGCATACTTGTCATCAATCCAGGATCCACATCAACGAAAATCGGCGTATTTGATAATGAACGCTCTGTTTTTGAGAAAACATTACGTCACGATAGCGAAACGATTAATTCCTTTGCAAGTATTTATGATCAATATGAATTTAGAAAAACGACCATTCTTGAGACATTGGACCAAGAAGGTATCAATATATCAAAGCTTAGCGCAGTATGTGGGCGCGGTGGGCTTCTACGTCCAATCGAAGGTGGGACATACTCCGTCAATAAAGAAATGTTACATGACTTAAAGATTGGATACGCAGGACAACATGCATCCAACCTTGGTGGAATCATCGCTTACGAAATTGCGACAGGATTAAATATTCCATCCTTTATCGTCGATCCTGTTGTAGTGGACGAGCTTTCCGACATTGCCCGTATTACAGGTTTCTCCTTGATTGAGCGTAAAAGTATCTTTCATGCATTGAACCAAAAAGCAGTGGCGCGCAGAGTAGCCAAAGACCTTGGGAGAAAGTATGAAGAATTAAATCTGATCGTAACCCATATGGGCGGGGGAATCACCGTCGGTACACATGTTGGCGGAAGAGTTGTCGATGTGAACAATGGACTTCATGGAGACGGCCCGTTCAGTCCAGAGCGCGCTGGAACGGTACCGGCCGGTGATCTTGTATCACTTTGCTTCTCCGGCGATTTTTACCGTGATGAGGTTATGAAAAAACTAGTGGGGCAGGGTGGACTTGTAGGATACCTTGGAACAAACGATGCCGTAAAAGTGGAACAGATGATAGAAGCGGGCGATGAGAATGCCGCTCTAGTATATGATGCGATGGCCTATCAGGTTGCCAAAGAAATCGGTTCGGCAAGTGCAGTGCTTGCAGGTAAAGTGGATGCAATCATTTTGACTGGTGGTCTTGCTTATGGAAAAGGATTTGTTAAACAGATCTCCGAGCGTATCAGCTGGATTGCAGATGTTATCGTACAACCTGGCGAAAACGAATTACAGGCTCTAACAGAAGGTGCACTACGCGTATTGCGTGGTGAAGAACAAGCAAAAGAATATCCAGGTACGGTTGTGGACACAAAAGTAGTACAGAGCTAGAAGGGAGCAAGGAATAATGGCACAAGAATATGATTTAGTCATCCTAGGTGGAGGAACAGGCGGGTATGTAGCGGCTATTCGTGCATCTCAACTTGGCTTGAAAACAGCAGTAGTAGAAAAGAAAAAAATCGGTGGAACATGCCTGCATGCAGGGTGTATTCCAAGTAAAGCATTACTTCGCAGTGCAGAGGTATTTGCGCAAACGAAGAATAGTGAAGAGTTCGGTGTTGTCTCTGGTGAAGTGAAATTAGATTTCTTCAAAGTACAAGAACGTAAACAAAAGATCATCGATCAGCTTCATGGTGGCGTACAGCATTTGATGAAGCAAGGGAAAATTGATGTATTTTACGGAACAGGCCGTATCCTAGGACCTTCCATTTTCTCACCAATGCCTGGTACAATCTCCGTTGAGTTCGAAAATGGGGATGAAAACGAAATGTTAATCCCCAAAAACGTGATTGTAGCAACAGGTTCCCGTCCTCGTTCCCTACCTGGACTTGAAATCGATGGCAATCAGGTAATGACTTCTGATGAAGCATTATCGTTAGAAGAACTTCCAAAATCCATCATCATCGTTGGTGGAGGAGTAATCGGTATCGAATGGGCATCCATGTTGGATGATTTCGGAGTAGAAGTGACAGTACTTGAGTATGCTGATCGCGTGTTGCCAACGGAAGACAAAGAAGTTTCCAAAGAAATGCAGCGTCTATTGAAAAAGCGCGGCATCAAAGTGGTGACAAGTGCGAAGGTTCTTCCAGAAACACTGGAAAAAGAAGAAGGGTCTGTAACTATCAAAGCCGAACATAAAGGAGAGGAGAAATCCTTCAGTGCAGAAAAGATGCTGGTATCCGTTGGCCGACAAGCTAACGTAGAAGGCATTGGCCTTGAAAACACAGACATCCAAGTGGAAAAAGGATTCATCAAGACGAATGATCGTTTCCAAACGAAAGAATCTCACATTTATGCTATCGGAGATGTTATCGGTGGTCTACAACTCGCACATGTTGCTTCCCATGAAGGAATTGTGGCAGTAGAGCATATGGCCAACGAAAATCCTGCACCAATCGACTACTCCATGATCTCAAAATGCGTATACTCTAGTCCTGAAGTGGCGTCCGTTGGTTTCACTGAAGAAGAAGCAAAGGAAAAAGGCTTCGAAGTAAAAACAGGTAAGTTCTCTTTTCGCGCAATCGGAAAAGCACTTGTATACGGCGAGTCTGATGGCTTTGTGAAACTGGTAGTAAACAAAGAAACCGACGATATCCTTGGTGTTCACATGATCGGGCCACATGTTACCGATATGATTTCTGAAGCGGGTCTTGCAAGAGTACTTGACGCAACGCCTTGGGAAATCGGACACACCATCCACCCACACCCGTCCCTTTCCGAAGCAATCGGCGAAGCGGCACTTGCGGTAGATGGGAAAGCGATACATTCGTAAGAAAGGACGTTGATAAAAGCGGAAGGAGCTTGATTCCGGCGGGAGAGAAGTGACAATCTTGAGACCCCACAGGCGGAACCGAGGAGGCTCAAGGTCGCCCCGCGGAAAGCAAGCGACTGCAGCGGATATCAACAGCAAATATTAATAAAGTTCTTAAAGGAAGAGGGGCAGATGAAGCTGCTCCCAACTCTCTACATATAGGAGGTAAACTTAAATGGCAGAAAATCGTCACGAAGCTCTTGGGCTTACAGATGAAAACGTATTAGAAATGTTTGAAACAATGTTAATGGCGCGCCGTATTGACGAGCGCATGTGGTTACTTAACCGCGCAGGGAAAATCCCATTCGTAATCTCTTGCCAAGGTCAAGAAGCAGCTCAAGTAGGAGCGGCTTTCGCTTTAGACCGTGAAAAAGACTATGTATTACCATACTACCGTGACATGGGTGTCGTACTTACATTCGGCATGACAGCGACAGAATTGATGCTTTCAGGTTTCGCAAAAGCGGAAGATCCAAACTCAGGCGGACGTCAAATGCCTGGTCACTTCGGTCAAAAGAAAAATAGAATCGTAACCGGTTCTTCACCTGTTACAACACAAGTTCCACACGCAGTAGGAGTGGCACTTGCTGGCCGACTAGAAGGAAAAGACCTTTGTACGTTTGTAACCTTTGGTGAAGGTTCTTCCAACCAAGGGGACTTCCATGAAGGCGCTAACTATGCAGCAGTTCACAAGCTCCCAGTTATCTTCATGTGCGAAAACAACAAATATGCAATTTCTGTTCCTTACGAAAAGCAAGTGGCATGTGAGAAAATCTCTGACCGTGCAATCGGATATGGAATGCCAGGGATCACTGTTGATGGAAACGACCCGCTTGAAGTTTATGCAGCTGTGAAAGAAGCGGCAGATCGCGGACGACGTGGGGATGGTCCTACACTTGTAGAAGCAATATCCTACCGTTTGACTCCTCATTCCAGTGACGACGATGACCGTGCATACCGTGAGCGTGACGAAGTGGATGCAGCAAAAGCTAAAGATCCAATCATCAGCTTTGCAGCTTACTTAAAAGAAGTTGGCGTTCTAACTGATGAAAAAGAGAAAGAAATCAATGACAAAATTGCAAAAGAAGTAAACGATGCAACAGAATACGCAGAAAATGCTCCATATGCAGATGCTGAATCCGCAATGAAGCATGTCTACGCAGAGTAAGGGGGAACCATCATGGCAGTTATTTCTTATATAGATGCAGTAACAATGGCAATCCGTGAAGAAATGGAACGTGATTCTAAAGTATTTGTTCTTGGAGAAGACGTAGGGAGAAAAGGTGGAGTATTTAAAGCCACTACTGGCCTATACGATCAATTCGGGGAAGACAAAGTTATCGACACACCTCTTGCTGAATCCGCAATCGCTGGTGTGGCAATCGGTGCAGCAATGTACGGCATGCGCCCAATCGCTGAAATGCAGTTCGCAGACTTTATCATGCCTGCTGTTAACCAAATCATTTCAGAAGCGGCTAAAATTCGTTACCGCTCAAACAACGACTGGACTTGTCCACTTGTTGTACGTGCTCCATACGGTGGGGGAGTTCACGGTGCACTTTACCACTCCCAATCAGTTGAAGCAGTATTCGCTAACCAACCTGGTTTAAAAATTGTTATGCCTTCTACTCCTTATGATGTAAAAGGATTACTGAAAGCAGCGATCCGGGACGAAGATCCCGTTCTATTCTTCGAGCACAAACGTGCATACCGCTTGATCAAAGGCGAAGTACCAACAGACGACTATGTACTTCCTATCGGTAAAGCGGACGTAAAACGCGAAGGAGAAGACATCACAGTCATCACTTACGGTCTTTGCGTACACTTTGCACTGCAAGCGGCAGAGCGTCTTGCACAAGACGGAATTTCCGCTCACATTCTAGATTTACGTACGGTGTATCCGCTTGATAAAGAAGCAATCATGGAAGCGGCATCTAAAACAGGTAAAGTACTTCTACTTACAGAGGATACAAAAGAAGGAAGCATCATGAGTGAAGTTTCTGCAATCATCGCAGAAAACTGCTTATTCGACCTTGACGCACCAATCATGCGCCTTGCTGGCCCTGACGTACCTGCAATGCCTTATGCGCCAACTATGGAAAAATACTTCATGGTTAACCCGGACAAGGTAGAAAAAGCAATGCGTGAGCTAGCACAATACTAAAACCTGATATTTAAGTGGAATAGTGAACGAATGGTAATGTTGAGTTTCCTGCAGTTGATTGTAGTGGAAGGAGCTTGACTCCTCGAAATGCTATACATTTTCTTCGTGCGATGTAAAGCTGTCGAAGCTTTCCTTGTCCTGCGGGAGGAAGGGACATGGGACCCCGCAAGGCGTAGCCTGAGGAGGCTCCCGGACCGCCCGTGGAAAGCAAGCTCCTGGAACGGAGATCAACTGCAGAGTTCAACAGAGCCCACCGATTAAAGGAGGTTCTCATCATGGCAGTAGAAAAAATTACCATGCCACAGCTTGGAGAAAGTGTAACTGAAGGAACAATCAGCCGCTGGATCGTAAGCGTAGGCGACAAAGTAAACAAGTATGACCCTCTCGCAGAGGTCATGACTGATAAAGTTAACGCAGAAATCCCATCTTCTTTTACAGGAACGATCAAAGAACTTGTAGCAGAAGACGGTGACACACTGGCAGTAGGAGAAATCATCTGCTATATCGAAACAGAAGGTGGCGGAGAAGCAGAAGCAACTGCTGACGCACCGAAAGAAGAAAGTGCACCAGCACAGAAGACTGAAGCTCCATCAGCACCAGCTGCTCAAGAGGACACAGACGCACCAAACAAACGTCGCTACTCTCCAGCAGTTCTTCGTCTTGCACAAGATAACAATGTAGATCTTGAGCAAGTTAAAGGAAGTGGCGCAGGCGGACGTATTACAAGAAAAGACATCCAAGCGGTGATCGATTCCGGTAACATTCCAACTGCAGATTCCAAGCCGGCAGCGACTCAAGCACCAGCACAAGAAGCTCCAAAAGCAGAAAAAGCAGCACCAGCGGCTCCATCTGCACCGGCAGCAGCAAGTGCACCAAAAGCTGCTCAACCAGTGAACGTACCAGTGGAAGCAGGCGACATCGAAATCCCTGTAACAGGCGTACGTAAAGCAATCGCTGCAAACATGCTGCGCAGCAAGCATGAAGCGCCACATGCATGGACAATGATTGAAGTGGACGCAACAAACCTTGTAGAATACCGCAACTCCTTAAAGGGAGAATTCAAGAAAAAAGAAGGCTACAACCTAACTTTCTTCGCATTCTTTGTAAAAGCTGTTGCGCAAGCATTGAAAGAATTCCCACAAATCAATTCCATGTGGGCTGGGGATAAAATCGTCCAAAAGAAAGACATCAACATCTCCATCGCCGTTGCAACAGACGACGCGCTTTATGTGCCGGTTATCCGCAATGCTGATGAAAAAACAATCAAAGGTATCGCTCGTGAAATTACAGAGCTTGCAAACAAAGTTCGCGCTGGTAAATTAACATCTGCAGAGATGCAAGGTGGAACATTTACTGTCAACAACACTGGTTCTTTCGGTTCCGTTCAATCACAAGGTATCATCAACTACCCACAGGCGGCCATCCTGCAAGTCGAATCCATCGTGAAACGTCCTGTTGTCATGGACCACGGCATGATCGCTGTCCGTGATATGGTGAACCTATGTATGTCCCTTGACCACCGAGTTCTTGATGGCCTTGTATGCGGACGCTTCCTGGCGCGCGTAAAGGAAATCATCGAAAAAATGTCTAAAGAGAATACATCAATTTATTAATATTTAGAAACCGATAAGATCCCGATATAGGGGTTTTATCGGTTTTTTGATTAGGAAGAATATATAACAGGCCCATTGAGATGTCTGGAGGGAAATTGGCTTTGCTGGTTTGGAATATTTCTGATGATGAAGAGGTGCTGTTTTTAATGGATATTGCCTATAATTTTGTAGTGGAAATGTGATTCGGACAATTTTCTTCTTCTTTCGGACAAAAACCAAAAATTTTCGGACATTTGAACTAACCAACCACCAATTGGATTAATGTGGTAATATGAGAATAATCAGGAAGGTACTTGAAAGGAGACTTCACCATGTCACACCCAAAGCGAATTAGAGATTATGGAGTGAAAGTGGGAAAGATGAAAACTGGCCCAAATAACGCCATCACGGATGTAAAGGGAGTTACTGTTGGACATGTTACACTTAGTGATGGCGATAAACAAACCGGTGTCACTGCAATTCTGCCACATCAAGGAAATACCTTCAAAGAAAAGCTGATTGCATCAAGTTATATCATTAATGGTTTTGGTAAATCAGTGGGGACCATTCAAATTACGGAGCTTGGTACATTAGAAACTCCAATCGTTCTGACTAACACGCTCAGTATTGGGACGGCAGTAGATGCAGTATTTGACTATATGCTGGAACGGAATCCAGAAATTGGGCGGACAACAGGTACCGTCAACCCGATTGTATGTGAATGTAATGACATGATGTTGAATGATATCCGAGCTAGATTCGTTACAAGGGAGCATATTCTTGAAGCACTACATAATACATCGACTAAAGTGGAAGAAGGCTCAGTAGGAGCTGGAAGAGGAATGCTTTGCTACTCTTTGAAAGGTGGGATTGGAACATCGTCGAGAGAAATGGAACTGCAGCATGGGACATATACGCTGGGGGTATTGGTGTTAACCAACTTCGGTAGTTTGGGTGACTTAACCATAGGTGGTAAGTATATAGGAAAAGAAATAGAAGCATTACGTGAAACTGTTGAGGAAAAGGACAAAGGTTCGATCATTATCATTGTCGGAACAGATCTTCCAGTATCGGAGCGACAACTAAACAGGATTATAAAAAGAACGGTCACCGGACTGTCCCGTACAGGTTCCGTCATTACCACGGGGAGTGGAGAAGTCGTGATTGGTTTTTCGACAGCTACAAAAATTCCTCATGACAAAACAGTCGATTGCATAACTGTTCCCATCATACATGAGGAAGATATTGATATCGCCTTTCGGGCAATTGGTGAGGCGACAGAAGAAGCTGTGTTAAACTCATTGATTACTGCATCAAAAATCAGAGGCAGGAATGGGAATGAAAGACCTGCTTTGAAAGATTTGTTGGAAGAACTTAATATTGATCTGAAAAAATAGAGCAGGATAAGAAGCATTTCTTCTTATCCTGCCCTTCCTGCATGAAGAGTTAGATTATTTACCGCTCGAAAACATCTCATCCAGCTCCCGCATTTTATCATATGCATCCAACAGATGTTCAGGTACAACCGTCCTTCCAAACACCCAAGCATTCTTTTCGATTTGACGCATAAGGATACTTTTTTCATCTTCCCCTCCATACATTAAGATCCTCAAATCATGCTTGTTCTTTTTAAAATCCAGGTAATAGCCGACCTCATGAAAGAGTATGAGTTTCACAAAGTTTTCATCGGATTCTCTAATTTTATTGTTTATCTTGGCTTTGTATCCGTTAATCTGCAAATAGTTGAATTTGATCGTGTTGGTCGATATGTTAAAGCTCATTGGTGATTTTAACTTATTGTCGAATTCAAAATTAATATCTAGGCCAAGTCCTTCTAATGTCTCTTTAATTATGTTTTCAATATTCCATATGTATAACATCGCTACAAATCACTACCTTTTTAAGAAACTATCATTTATATAGTAAGTATAGTTTTTCTCTTGAAGGAATACCACCGAAAATAAGTAATTCCAATGCTTTCTTTATTTGCCGTGCCCCCATAACTATATTAAAATAAATATATGAACTTTTGAAAAAATTAAATTTGTAAGCGATTACGTAATTGAGGGAACGAGGGGATGAAGATGAGTAAATTGAAAGAGATGAAGAACAATAGTTTCCCAAAAGTGACAATGGAAGAATGGGTTGAACAGGCGGAGAAGGCGTTGAAGGGGAAACCTGTTTCCAAGCTCCATACCCATACATATGAAGGCATTGTACGGAAACCGGTATATATAGAAGAGGATAGAACTGACCATGCATCCAAACAATTAATAAAAAAGTCTGATTGGACAGTCAGCCAACAACTATATGCTTCTACTTCATTTGAGGAATTAAATGTTCAATTGAAACAGGAAGTAGAAAGAGGTTTGCAATCCATTCATTTTGCAACGTATCCATCAAAGGAGTCCAATGCTTTAATTATAAAAGATCAAACAGACCTCATAACATTATTTAGTGATATCCCATTGAATGACATAGCTATCCAAATACATGCGGGACCCAGCGCAACAACATTCATCAATGCGTTGATCGATAGCGGGAAGGAAACAAAAAAACTACATGGAATCATTGGAGCTGATCCTGTTGGTGAGCTTGCAGCAACAGGCACACTAAATCAGCCATTGGAGAAGTATTTTGACGAAATGAAATCAAATATCGAGTGGAAAGTAAACAATGCCCCATACCTCAAAACAGTGTGGGTACAGTCCTACCCCTATCACAACGGGGGGTGCAATGCAGTGCAAGAACTCGCGGCTGCTATGGCGACAGCCGTTGAATATTTGCAGGGGCTAATGAATAGAGGGCTGTCCATAGAGGAAGCTTCCCAAGAAATAGCTTTCTCCTTTCCGGTAGGAAGTGATTTCTTCATGGAGCTTAGCAAGCTGAGGGCCGCAAGAATGATATGGGCAAATATCGTGGAAGCTTTTGGGGGAGATGAAAAGGCACAGAAGATGATGGTGCATGCGACAACGTCGATGTTCACAAAATCCAACCTTGATCCGTTTGTCAATATGTTACGTACGACAACTGAGGCATTCTCCGCAGCCATAGGGGGAGCAGATAGTATCAATGTGGACAGCTATCAGCAAGGTGATGACGCTTTTTCCAGAAGAATAGCACGTAATACGCATTACATTTTGAAAGAGGAAAGCTTCCTTTCTAAAGTCGTCGATCCAGCCGCTGGCTCTTATTACGTGGAAAACCTCACAAATCAGTTGGCTGAAGAAGCATGGGAGCTGTTCCAGGAGTTGGACAAGCTTGGCGGCATCGTGGAAGCCCTGCGAACGAATTTTCTACAGGACCGAATTGCCGAAGTGAAAGAAAAGCGATTAAAGGATGTTCAAAGCAGGAAAAAAGTGTTGGTCGGTACCAATATGTATGCAAATCTACAAGAAGAACTGAAATGGCAAATAATCACCGAACATGTAAATGGAAATGAACATGCTCAAGTAAAAGTACATGCAATTCAACCTTTAAGATTATCTGAAGCATTTGAAAGCTTACGTTATCAAGCTCAGGTGTATCAGGAAAAAAAGGCGACATCGCCAAAAGTTACCTTGATCAACCTTGGCTCATTAGCAACACACAAGCCTCGGACTGACTTTGCATCAGGTTTTTTCCAGGTAGGGGGCCTTCAACCTGTCGTCAGTCCAAGTTTTGAAGAAGCTAAAGCAATTGTGGAGTGGGTATCCGATCGAAACATAACTGGGTATGTATGCATTTGTGGAAGTGATGAAACTTACGAAGAGTTGTTACATGCAGCGGTTATGGCTGTCAATTCTCCTAACCGCAAAGTGTTGGTTGCTGGCTTGCCTGAAGAAGCACGTCAAAAAGAGCTGCAGGAAATAGGGATTAGTGATTTTATTCATATGCGCTCCAATTGTTATGAGCAATTAGTAAAGATACACCAAGAAATGGGGTTGACCGACAATGAAGCCTGATTTTTCAACGAGAACACTGAACAAACAAGCTGCGATTACCCAAACCGTGCCACTGTCCAATGAAGCGGTGGAAGAATTATTTTATGAAACAAATGAACAGATCAAATTAAAGTCCCATTACACGCAGGAAGATTTGTGTGGTGCCGACCACCTGGGAACTCTTCCAGGAATCGCCCCGTATTTGCGTGGACCTTACCCGACGATGTATGTTAATAGACCTTGGACGATACGTCAGTATGCTGGTTTCTCGACAGCGGAAGAGAGCAATGCTTTTTATAGAAGAAACCTGGAAATGGGGCAAAAGGGGTTGTCGGTTGCCTTTGACCTTGCGACACATCGTGGCTATGATTCCGATCACCCCCGTGTTGAAGGGGATGTTGGGAAAGCTGGTGTGGCCATTGATTCCATTCTCGATATGAAGGTTCTTTTTGATGGTATTCCTTTGGATAAGATGTCCGTATCGATGACGATGAATGGGGCGGTTTTACCGATTATGGCCTTTTACATCGTTACAGCTGAGGAACAAGGGGTTAGTCCAGAGAAGCTTTCCGGGACGATACAAAATGATATTTTAAAAGAGTATATGGTGCGTAATACGTACATCTATCCTCCTGAGATGTCCATGAGAATCATTGGAGATATTTTTGCTTACACGTCCCGATATATGCCGAAGTTCAATAGTATCAGTATTTCAGGATACCATATGCAAGAAGCAGGGGCACCGGCGGATATTGAGCTTGCCTATACGCTTGCAGATGGTATCGAATATGTAAGAACAGGTCTTGAAGCAGGCATTGATATTGATAAATTTGCACCGAGACTTTCTTTTTTCTGGGCAATCGGCATGAACTTCTTCATGGAAGTAGCGAAAATGCGGGCCGCTAGATTTATCTGGGCCAAGATGATGAAGGAATTCTTACCACAGAATCCGAAGTCCATGGCATTAAGGACCCATTCTCAAACATCTGGATGGAGCTTGACTGAACAGGATCCATTTAATAATGTGACACGTACTTGCATTGAGGCACTAGCTGCTGCCAATGGTCATACGCAGTCCTTGCATACCAACGCATTGGATGAAGCGATTGCGTTACCAACGGACTTTTCCGCCCGTATTGCCCGTAATACACAATTGTATTTGCAAGAGGAAACGGAAATTACAAAAGTCATTGATCCTTGGGCCGGTTCGTATTATGTGGAAACATTGACGAAAGAACTGATTGATAAAGCTTGGGCACATATTGAGGAAATTGAAGAGCTTGGTGGCATGGCAAAAGCGATCGAAACAGGCTTGCCGAAGATGAGAATTGAAGAAGCTTCAGCACGTCGCCAAGCAAAAATTGATTCAGGAAAAGAATCTATCATTGGTGTGAACAAGTATCGCCTCGATAAAGAGGATATGGCAATTGATGTCCTTGATATTGATAATGCCGAGGTTCGTAAAAAGCAGATCCTACGTTTGCAAGAGCTCCGTGAAAACAGAGATGAAATGGAAGTGGTATCAGCTCTTGAAGCACTTTCAGATGCGGCTAGAACAGGGAAAGGCAATCTGCTGGAGCTAGCCGTGGATGCTGCCCGCGTGCGTGCAAGTCTGGGAGAAATATCTGATGCCATTGAAAAGGTAGCCAATCGCCATCGTGCTGTCATCCGTTCTATCAGCGGCGTGTACAGCAGTGAATTCTCCAATGAGGAGGAGATGAAGGCCGTGAAGGATAAGATTGAGGAATTCCTAGAGCTCGAAGGAAGAAGACCAAGGATCATGATCGCTAAAATGGGTCAGGATGGTCATGACAGAGGGGCAAAAGTCATTTCCACCGCGTTCGCCGACCTTGGATTTGATGTGGATATCGGGCCTCTTTTTCAAACACCAGCAGAAACAGCGCTGCAAGCAGTGGAAAATGACGTGCACGTTATCGGTATCAGTTCCCTTGCTGCCGGGCATAAAACACTTCTTCCACAACTCGTAGAGGAGTTAAAGAAGTTGAACCGCGAAGACATCATCGTTGTAATTGGGGGGGTAATTCCAGCACAGGATTATGAATTCCTATATAGTAAAGGCGCTTCGGCTATTTTCGGACCTGGAACGGTCATCCCGAGGGCGGCCGAAAAGGTCCTGGAGGAAATCTACGAACGCCTTGGTTATGAGGAAGTGGAAGAGACGCATGAGTAAAGAGCGCAAACCTCGAAAAAAGGTGCTTAAAAAGGAAGAGCGGAGTACAGCGGATATCATTTCAGGTATCCATAAAGGAGTCCGTTCTGACCTTGCTCAAGCCATCACGCTTGTGGAAAGCAATGCAACACGACATTTTCATAAAAGTCAGGAAATCATTCAGGAGATTATGCCATCCACTGGGCACTCTGTTCGAATAGGAATAAGCGGTGTACCAGGTGCAGGAAAGAGCACCTTTATTGAAGCATTCGGGTTGTATTTGTGCGAGCAGGGCCATAAAGTGGCCGTGCTTGCAGTTGATCCGAGCAGTTCCAAGACAGGTGGTAGTATCCTAGGGGACAAAACGAGGATGGAACAACTCGCAAGGCATCCGCAGGCGTTCATCCGTCCCTCCCCTTCAAGTGGCACATTAGGTGGAGTTCATCGAAAGACAAGGGAAAGCATTCTTTTATGTGAAGCAGCAGGGTATGATGTGATTTTAGTGGAGACTGTTGGAGTCGGACAGAGCGAAGCCATTGTGCGAGATATGGTAGATTTCTTTTTACTGCTTGTTCTAACAGGTGCAGGCGATGAGCTGCAAGGAATGAAAAAGGGCATTATGGAGCTTGTTGATTCGATTGTGGTGAACAAAGCGGATGGAGATAATAAAGCAAGAGCCGAGAGGACCGCACATGAATATAGACAAATCCTTCATTTCCTTCAGCCTGCAACAGAAGGATGGGAAACGAAGGCATTTACATGTTCGGCGCTGCATAATCAGGGAATTGATCATACATGGAAACTGATTAACAAATTTGTTGAGGTGACCAAAGCTTCAGAGCAGTTCGAATATAGGAGAAAAGAACAAAAACGGAGCTGGTTCTACACTTCTTTAAAGGACCAGCTAGAAATGCTTTTCTTTGGGGATGAAGATATCACATCAAATTTACCTCTGATAGAAAAGCAGATAAGTACGGACGAGCTCTCTGTCTCAGCAGGTGTGAATAGACTGATGCAAATTTATAAGAGAAATGAAAAGGGAAGATGATTATTCAAATAGGAATGCGAGATTGCAAAATAACTCTCGCATTCCTTTTCTTTTATTCGGTTATCGCTCTTTAACCAACAGACTTTCTCTAGTTTGTTTGGCAGCTTGAACCATCACTTTAAGGGAAGCGACCGTCTCTTCCAAACCGCGAGTCTTTAAACCACAATCCGGATTGATCCAGAACTGCTTTGGGTCAAGCACTTGAAGGGCTCGGTCAATGTTGCTCCTTATCTCATCTAGATGAGGGACCCTTGGACTATGAATGTCATATACCCCAAGTCCTATGCCATTGTCATACGTATTTTCCTCAAAAGAATGGATGAGTGAGCCATGACTTCTGGAGGTTTCTATGGAGATAACATCGGCATCGAGTGCTTTTATCGCATCGATAATATCTTCAAAATCCGAATAACACATATGAGTATGGATTTGTGTTTCATCCTGGACTGAAGATGTTGCAAGTTTGAACGAATAAACCGCTGCATTTAAATAGGCATCCCATTTTTCCTTTTTCAATGGAAGACCTTCACGAAGAGCTGGTTCATCCACTTGAATCATCCTAATACCATTTCCTTCAAGGAACTCTACCTCTTTCCGAAGAGAAAGTGCTATTTGGTTTGCCACATCATCCCGTGGAATATCATTTCGAACAAAAGACCAGTTTAATATGGTAATAGGTCCGGTCAGCATTCCTTTTACTGGCTTGTCAGTCAATGATTGGGCAAATAAAGTTTCTTTTATGGTCATTGGGGCTTGGAATGAGACATCACCAAAAATGATTGGCGGTTTTACGCATCTTGATCCATACGACTGAACCCAACCAAATTTCGTAAACTGAAAACCAGCTAATTTTTCTCCGAAATATTCCACCATATCGGTTCGTTCGAACTCTCCGTGCACTAAAACATCAAGGTCGATTTCCTCTTGGATGTGAATCCACTTTTTTATTTCAGACTCTATGAATTCTCCATATTCAAAGTCAGTTAAATTAGATTTTCTCCATTTTTGCCTTTGTTTTATTACTTCCTGTGTTTGAGGGAAGCTGCCAATCGTCGTAGTCGGTAAAAGCGGTAACTGAAAAGCATCTTCTTGCAATTTTTGGCGAACACCATATGTAGATCTGCGTTCAGCTTTATAATCATTTAAATTACGAATCTTTTTTTGGACCTCGATATTATTACGGCTGGAATAACTTTTTAATGTTTGAATCGCCCTGGCGGATGATGCAATTTCATCCTGGATGGTTTCTTTTCCATCTTGAAAACCTTTTGCAAGCACTGCTACTTCTTTTAATTTTTCATCAGCAAATGAGAGTGCACCTTTTAATGAATCATCAATTGTTTCTTCATTTTGCACCGTGACAGGCACGTGTAATAAGCTTGAAGAAGGTTGCACAATAAGATTGCTTTCCGTTACTACCTTTGAAATCTCTTCCAGAATGGAAAAAGTATCTTCAAGGTCTGTACGCCAAATATTACGACCATCAATGATACCCGCTGCAAGGACTTTATCTTTTGGAAACCCGTCCCTCTTTAGTGCAGCAAGATTTTGACCTTGATCATGTACAAAATCCAGACCTATTCCTTTTACAGGAAGAGAAATTATTTCTTTATAGTGATCTACTCCTTCAAAGTAGGTTTGTAGTATCACATTTAGAGATGGTGCTGCTTCATACAGTTTTTGATAGACATCGTGAAATAATGCAATTTCTTCTGTAGAGATGGTTGTAGATAGAATCGGTTCATCGATTTGCACCCATTCTACATCTTCCTCCTGCAATTCTCTTAAAATCTCTGCATATAAAGGAATAAATCGCTCAACAACTGCTTGAAACTGACTTTTATCATAGCCTTTGGCCAATTTTACAAAGGAGATAGGGCCTAAGATCACGGGCTTTCCTTTAATTCCGAGCTTTTGTTTAGCTTCCTTATAATATTGAAGGGGGCGGTTTTCCACTAAGCAGGGAAGAGCATCCTCCAACTCAGGAACAATATAGTGATAATTTGTGTTAAACCATTTAGTCATTTCAGATGCAACCGCATTTTCTGCACCTCTGGCTATAGCGAAATAGGTCTGCAGGGGCACCGTACCACCTTGGTATTCAAATCGCTTGGGCACAAGGCCAAACATCACTGCTGTGTCAAGTACATGGTCATATAGACTGAAGTCACCGGTGGGGATTAAATCGATGCCTAGATCCTTTTGCTTTTTCAGAAATTGAAGGCGTAATTCCTTCATTTGTCTCACAAACACATCTTTATCTAAATTACCTGCCCAAAATTGTTCAAGAGACTTTTTCCATTCGCGTTTTTCCCCAATTCGTGGATATCCAAGATTTGAACTTAAAGTGTTAGTCATTTTATCTCTCCTTGTTTATTGTGATTTTGTCTACAACTAAAAAATCTCCCTTTTTTAAAAAAAGGGAGATTCATACGCACACTTAACTAGAGTTGAGACATTCTGGTATCCTCAACACGTATTCCTCACTCCCCTCTATAACCTCGTAGAGTACAAGCGCATACAATAGGCAGGTATCCTGACTTAGGTTCATTGCTTCTTATCCCTTCCCATTTCAAAATGAAACAGTGGATTTTTGATAAGTCGCTCCCCATCACAGTGGCGGGACCGTGCCGGAATTACACCGGGCTTCCCTTTTAGCCGAGCGAATCACTTGCTCAGCACCTAATGCATTTGATATGAAGTTTTAGTATAATCATCAAATAATTTAAAAAGCCTCTCTAATAAATAGAGAGGCTGTGTAATAAAATCCTCTCTTATCACTCACAGCAAATAGCTATGCAGGATTTAGCACCTTTTCAATCAAAGTATTGAATGGTTGCTGGGCATCAATGGGCCAGTCCCTCCGCCTCTCTTAATAAGAGTGTTAAATATTTGATTAATTTAGAATTAATAATCATACTAGCATGACAAATCCACACTGTCAAAGATAATTTTAAGAAGTAATGGATTGAAACAAAAAAAGGAAAGTGAGCATATCACTTTCCTTCATCTAGGGAGTATAGGGGTATGGATATCTAGATGTTAGTGATATAATACCCGCCCGTATAGAAAATAAACCTTTTTTGTTTTTTTATTTGAAAAAAATTGGTATGATAAGAGTAGTTTAAAACTTGAGGTGATACAACATGAATATCGATTTTAATATGTTTATGAATGATGTTGTTCGAACTGCCAGAGAAGAGATGGATAACGCTGGATATGAGCAACTTAGAACGGTTGAAGATGTAGAAGAAGCATTTGCGCGTAAAGGGACGACACTTGTAATGGTGAACTCTGTTTGCGGTTGTGCAGGCGGCATCGCTCGTCCAGCTGCAACGCATGCGGTGCATTATGACAAGCGTCCAACACACTTGGTTACTGTGTTCGCTGGGCAAGATAAAGAAGCGACGGAGAAAGCACGTGAATATTTCGAAGGTTACCCACCATCCTCTCCTTCTTTTGCCTTATTAAAAGATGGTGAAATTGTAACGATGGTAGAAAGACACGAAATCGAAGGCCATGCGCCAATGTCAGTTATCACAAAGCTACAAGGGTATTTTGAAGATCATTGTGAAGAGCTTTAAGAGTTAATTAGAAGAGTGCCGGTCCCATTGATGGAACCGGCACTCTTTTTATTTTACTTCCAGGACAAGTGGATGTTCACTTAGTGCTAATTCATCTTGTCCCTTGCTCAATAGTATTATTCTATCCTGTTTTAGTTCAGAAGCAAACCCAATGGATATGGGGGAATTCTTAGCGACTTGGGAATGTTTTTTGGTTTTGACTTTTTCAACAATGGATTCATCATCAGTGCATACAAACCAACAATAATCGCCACGGTATATATTTACTTCATTCCCATCAATAGACACTGTTGGGAGAGGTGGCAAGCTTCCTTCTAATGAAATAGACTCGTTGGGTGTACAGGCAGATAGTAAGAATGAAAAAATAATGATGGTGATCCACTTAGCTTTCCCCATAAATCCACCTACCTCCATATTCTGAAATCAATCTTATCATACCACTTTATGGGAAATCCTTCACTAATATTTACCGCTACATCCTCCATCTCATGCATATTACAATAATAGGTAGGCAGTGTAATAGGAGGAAGTTAAAGAACATGCAACTTAGACGGAAGCGTATATTATATATTTTGGTTCTCCTTGTTATAGTAAGTACAATAGCTATATATTGGACAACTTCTACTAAAACAGTAACTACTAATTTACCTACAGAAAAGGAATCAGAAGCAGTGGAGAAAGTGGTAGACAACCCACCCGAGATTACTAGCTTCAGCCATTCTCCTGAAGAGAAGGAAGATTCGGTTGTCAGTGGTGATGTGGAGCTTCTTGTAGAAGCAAAGGATGACAACGAAATAAGTAAGGTTGAATTTTATTCTAGTAATGGAGATTACTTAATCGGCGAAAAGACAGAAGCGCCTTACACTATCAATTGGGCAACCGATCCCTGGGTAGAAAACGGGGAGCAGATACTTAAAGTCGTTGTATATGATAGCGCTGGACAAAAGGCGGAAGCAACGAAAAAAGTCACTGTGGAAAATCAAGAAGAAATGGACGCAGAATATAAAATGGTCGGCTATTATGCCGGATGGGCCAGTTATTCCGGATTCCACGTCACCGACATTGATGCAAGCAAATTAACACATATCAACTACGCATTTGCTAATATATCAGAAGATGGAAAAATAGTAGTGGGCGACCCAGCAACCGATCATGAAAACTTCAAGCAACTACAACAGCTAAAGAAGCAGCACCCCCATTTAAAAACGATGATTTCTGTTGGCGGATGGACTTGGTCGAAGAATTTCTCCGACGCTGCAGCTTCAGAAGAGTCTAGAGCCAGGTTTGCAGAAAGTGTTCGACTATTTATGTTAGAACATGGTTTTGATGGAGTCGATTTGGACTGGGAGTACCCGGTAAGTGGGGGACATCCTGATAATGTGAACCGGCCTGAGGATAAGCGTAATTATACACTTTTACTTAAAAAGATTAGGGAAACCTTGAACGAGCAAGAAAAGAAGGATGGTAAAGAGTATTTGTTAACAATTGCTGCAGGGGCGAGTAAGTCTCACGCAGCAAACATGGAGCTATCGGAACTTCATCGATATGTCGATTATATTCAGTTGATGACCTATGACATCAATGGGGAATGGGATGAATTAACCGGTTTGAATGCGCCATTGTATCCAGATCCTAATAGTGCGTTCAGTTGGCAATGGAGTGTGCAAGACGGCATAGAAACCTATATGGAAAGTGGTGTGCCGGCAGATAAGCTTGTTATGGGATTGCCTTTTTACGGTAGGGTGTTCCATGATGCAGATGCTGCTAACAACGGCTTGTATCAGTCGTTCAATGGAGGTACATCGTTTAGCTATTCCAAGCTTTATTCGGATTACATCAATAAGAACGGCTTTGAACGTTACTGGTTAGAAGATACAGAGGTACCGATTCTTTATGATGGCAATACGTTCATCAGTTATGATGATGAAGAATCGATAGTAAAAAAAACCGAATTTCTGAAAACTAATGGACTTGGTGGAGCGATGATGTGGGAATTAAGTCAAGATCCTGATAGAGTATTATTGGAACGAATATATACAGAATTGAGTAGATAAAAAAGAATAGCTGCAGAAATTAATGCTTTAAGTTTTTACACAAAAAACGCTCCAAAGGGGCGTTTTTTTTATTGTACAAGAAATCGTGGTTATACATTTACTGATTTCTTGTAAGTAAAACTGATAGGAAAAAAGGTTTATTATTTTCAGAATAAAAAGAAAACGGTTGCGCAGTTAAAAATCATCGTGTTAATATAAATTTGGAATTATCACCTATGGGAAAATGCTAACGCTTGCTCAATGAAAAAGAGAGAGTTAGGAAGTGATAGTAACAGAAACATATTTTTTTGGTTTAATATGAAAGCGTTTGCACAAAAAGGGGAGAGGGGTAATTTATGAAACACGAAAAACGTATTATAAGTGTATTTTTAACAATACTTTTAGCTGTAGCTGTTCTGTTTCCGTATACAACTGAACCAGCGCAAGCCCATCATAATGGAACAAATGGTACTATGATGCAATATTTCGAATGGTATTTGCCAAATGACGGGAATCATTGGAACAGGTTGAGGGATGACGCAGCTAACTTAAAGAGTAAAGGGATAACAGCTGTATGGATTCCACCTGCATGGAAGGGGACTTCCCAGAATGATGTAGGTTATGGAGCCTATGATTTATATGATCTTGGAGAGTTTAACCAGAAGGGGACGGTTCGTACAAAATATGGAACACGCAACCAGCTGCAGGCTGCCGTGACATCTTTAAAAAATAACGGCATTCAGGTATATGGTGATGTCGTCATGAATCATAAAGGTGGAGCAGATGGTACGGAAATTGTAAATGCGGTAGAAGTGAATCGGAGCAACCGAAACCAGGAAACCTCAGGAGAGTATGCAATAGAAGCGTGGACAAAGTTTGATTTTCCTGGAAGAGGAAATAACCATTCCAGCTTTAAGTGGCGCTGGTATCATTTTGATGGGACAGATTGGGATCAGTCACGCCAGCTTCAAAACAAAATATATAAATTCAGGGGAACAGGCAAGGCCTGGGACTGGGAAGTAGATACAGAGAATGGCAACTATGACTATCTTATGTATGCAGACGTGGATATGGATCACCCAGAAGTAATAAATGAACTTAGAAACTGGGGAGTGTGGTATACGAATACACTGAACCTTGATGGATTTAGAATAGATGCAGTGAAACATATAAAATATAGCTTTACGAGAGATTGGCTTACACATGTGCGTAACACCACAGGTAAACCGATGTTTGCAGTAGCTGAGTTTTGGAAAAATGACCTTGGTGCAATTGAAAACTATTTGAATAAAACAAATTGGAATCACTCGGTGTTTGATGTTCCTCTCCACTATAATTTGTACAATGCATCTAATAGCGGTGGGTATTATGATATGAGAAATATTCTAAATGGTTCTGTCGTGCAAAAACATCCAACACATGCAGTTACATTTGTTGATAACCATGATTCTCAGCCCGGGGAAGCATTGGAATCCTTTGTTCAACAATGGTTTAAACCCCTTGCATATGCATTGGTTCTGACAAGGGAACAAGGTTATCCTTCCGTATTTTATGGGGATTACTACGGTATCCCAACCCATGGTGTTCCGGCTATGAAATCTAAAATAGACCCTCTTCTGCAGGCACGTCAAACTTTTGCCTATGGAACGCAGCATGATTACTTTGATCATCATGATATTATCGGTTGGACAAGAGAGGGAAATAGCTCCCATCCAAATTCAGGCCTTGCCACCATTATGTCAGATGGTCCAGGTGGTAACAAATGGATGTATGTGGGGGAAAATAAAGCGGGACAAGTTTGGAGAGATATTACCGGAAATAGAACAGGCACCGTCACAATTAATGCAGACGGATGGGGTAATTTCTCTGTTAATGGAGGGTCCGTTTCGGTTTGGGTGAAGCAATAAAGGTTGGATAAGAGGGAAGGGGTTCTATATGGTGAACATTACGCTGCTCCATGCAGACCTTATGGATCATTCATATACCCTGTGTAAATTAGAGGGCTATGTGAGGATGCATAGCACAATGGATTACGAGCAACTGATGATAAACTACTCTTTAGGTGGGGATGATAGATCCATTCCTTGTACAAAAGAAATAGTAATGGATAATTTTGAAGTCGTTAAGTTTGTGGACTTTATAGTAAAACAGTCTGGATTGGCCTCAGAAGGTTTTTCTTTTCGATTTAGCTTTTCTTCTTCCTATATGACGGATGCTTATTATATTGGGGGGAGACATGGAGAAACTATCATGGAAAATACAAAAATTAAGCATCAACAATTATACCTACATCATGACAATCTTACCGGAACGATTTTAGTTAAGCCTTCGTCCAACAAGAAAAACGTTCGGTTTGTTTGCTTTAATGGAAATCAATCCACTTTGACGGAAGCTACATTTAAAGAATATATCCCATATAGTAAAAATGAGATTTGGGAATACAGTATTGTTCTTAAGGAGGAAAGCTTAACCCAAGACTGGTTCTTCTATGTTGAACTATTGGAATGCAATACTTCTTTCAGAGACGATAACTTTCTTCGCTATTATAAGCTATGGGATCAAGTTCCTCGTCCAATGTAGAATGTTGTTATTAGTGGTCAAGAAATCGGTGGTTGTTACGGTTCTTGCTATTCATATTAACTCTGTAGTAATCTCTACAAAACTAAAATACACGTATTTCCATATACGTGTATTTTAGTTTACGAGATTGTACCTCGTTCCACTTGCTCTTGAAGTATCCCCATGTTTTGTTTTACCTTTTTTGAAACATCAACAAGTACATCAATACTGACTGCCTGCTGAGATGAAAGCTGATGTATGATATCTGCAAAGAGGATTTCCATCTCTTTAAGAATATTAATAGAAGCAAGATTATAGAGATGGACGTTAAAAAAATTGTTGTTACTGAATATCGCGCTATCCAAATAAGGTTTAAAGTTTGTCAAAAGGTTAGGATAGCCAAGAATCAATTGATTTAGGGCTTTACGTATTCCTCTAATGGTGGAAGCCAGTTCATCAATGGGTTCCAAAGAAGAGTACATTTTGCTTTTTACTTGATCATCGAAATCAGAAAATAAACCAATAAGTTTCCCAGTCAACGTGCCATTAAAAGCAAAGTGGGTTGCTCCCTTAATAGAGGTACTAATTGTATCAAGTGAACCTTCGATGGCAAAGGTGAGTACATGTAATTTGCTCAGAAGTGGAATCAACATGCCGTGACTTAAAGTAGAAAATCTTGAAAAAGCGAGTTCTACATGGGCTTCCTTTAGTTTCATTTTCATCAGGAGATAAGGGGATTGTTCAAGGGTGTAAGTATTGGTATGTTGCACACCGTCAATTCCGAGTATAGCACCACCGTTATTACGGATCGCTTGTCCTATTAAAAGTTGTGCATCAGTCTTTATATCGTTGAATTGTGAGGCATCAGTCCCAACATATACAATAATGATTTCACCGGTTTCAAAATTCTCAACTGTAAGTGCGTCTAGTCCACTATCTTGGTTATAGAGTGTATCCACTACTTTGTATTGATTACCATTTACTTTAATATTTTCATCTAACCCAAACCCTCTATATGCATGATAACCTGCCAGTTCAACCAAGTCTTTATCATGAGCTATATTTTTGTTTACAGTCTCAATTTTGGGAGAAGAGTTTGTCACATTGTACCTCCTTATTCTTTAATAATATAATCTGGACTAGAGCGTCTTAGAGTATTTTCCTTTAGACCTAGTGCATTAGTTTTATCTATGAAATTATCGTTTAATACAACAGAGTAATAAGCTTTCGGTACACCTTCAAGTTCCTCTAATTCATTAACGATATCATTAAATACATCTTTATCAGGCTCAGCATTTGGTTCTTCCATGTATAAGTAAAGGGTGAGTGTAATTCCTCTAGAGGAATATTCTTCTATTCCAAAATAAGACTTCCATTCTTCTTGACTTGTATCAGGATTTTCAAGATACTTAGTCACCAATTTGTCAAATGCCGGATCATAAGTGTTTGTATAGTAATAAGTGTTACCATGACCTCCTGCTCTAACATTTTTTAAGGCATCTTCTGTTATACCTGTGACTGGGTGTTTTTCAACTATTTTATTAACAAAATCTTCGTACACTGTTAACTCTTCTTGAAAAATCATAGCAAAAATACCTGTTATAATAGCATCTTCCACTTGCCCCTCTTGAGACCATACATTATCACTGAGAACTTTTCTCTGGTCTACATCAATTGGAACAATGGCATACGTATAAAAATGGGGTTCTCCAACCGATTCTACGAAAACTGTAGCGCCATCAACAGCACCCACCATATTATGTACAATCACTTCTGTCTTGTACTTTTCTAGAAAGAATTTCTCCACAGCCTCTGTGATTTCTTCTTTATTTTCCTGGGCTATTTTATCGGTTTTTTCTCCATTTCTAAGGGTGTAACCTTCACCTGTGTAATCCTGAACTCGGACTAATCTGTCATCAGAATTTTGATTTTCGGCGTTTGTTGTTTCGTTTTGTTCTTTTCCTTCATTTGCGTTTGTTTGATTCATATTTCCGCACCCACCTAACATTAGTGATAGACCTATACTTCCAATTAATAATCTATTGTTTAATTTCACGTTATTGTCCTCCCAAGTGGATGTTATACATTCACCTAATTCTAACTGATAGTGTTCTTTAATAAAATACAGGATGGTTAAAAGTTACCTAAATAATGTAAAATGGGAGATTGGTAGCAGGAACGAGCCATTAGATTAAATGGATATTGCTGTTTTTCATGGTAGAAAGTCCTGCTGATTGTAAAAATACCCCAATAAACAAATGTTAATCATACATTTTATCAAATTTTTAGGAGAAAATCGTTTCCCACTTCCGTACAATTATATAATAGGTTAGTAACTTAAGAAATTCTTAAGAAAATACTTCAATAATACTTAAGATTTACCATATATGATGTGTACATAGAGGAAGAATGGTATGTGGGAGAAGGGTGAGAGATGGCTAACTATACGGTGTTGGTAGTGGATGATGAGAAAGAAATAAGAGATGCAATTGAGATCTATTTGAAAAATGAAGGTGTGAAGGTCCTAAAAGCAAAGGATGGGGTGGAAGCGTTAGAAATGCTTCATGAAAATGAGGTGCATCTCATTTTACTAGATGTGATGATGCCGAGGCTCGACGGGATATCTGCGACGCACAGGATTCGTGAGGAGAAGAACATTCCCATTATCATCCTGAGTGCTAAAAGTGAAGATACGGATAAAATCCTCGGACTGCAAGTGGGAGCGGATGATTATGTAACAAAGCCTTTCAATCCGATGGAGCTTGTCGCGAGAGTGAAATCTCAGCTAAGAAGGTATGTCACACTTGGAACATTTGAAGGAATCAAGAAAATCATTGACTTGAATGGACTGACCATTGATAAGGAATCGAAAGAAGTTACGGTTCAGGGAGATCCAGTCAAGCTGACTCCGATAGAATACAAAATAGTGGAGCTGCTGATGACCAATGCCGGACGTGTGTTTTCCATCAATGATATTTACGAGCGGGTATGGAAAGAGCCTGGATACAATGCGGAAAATACAGTGGCGGTACATATTCGAAAGATTAGAGAAAAGATAGAGATAGATCCGAAAAATCCAAGATATTTAAAGGTGGTATGGGGGATTGGGTACAAGATGGAGAAATAGAATAATAGCTTTTTTAATGGCACTGATATTTGTTTGTGCGTTAAGTGGAAGCTTTTATTTTATCAATAACTTAGATCGGTTTGGCGAAGAAAGTTATTTTGAATCGAAAGAATTTCAATATGAGCTGGAGGATTATGCAAACTATTTAATTACTAGTGAGTTGGGAAGGGTATCAGCAGATAGTGTAAAAGAACACATAACAGTTTCCATGCAGGAAATTGAAGAACATCGATATGAATATGGCCATTTGGATGAGCAGCTAGATAACATCCGTTATCAATATGAAGAAAGAATCCAACTTGCTGAGGATGGCGAATCAAGCGAGCAACCAGAAGAATTGCGAGCGGAAAGAGACAGGAAATTAGATGATATCCGAAAGAATTTCTCTAGTGATGAGCATGTAGAACAGAAAATAAGAGCCGAAAAAGAAAAAACAGTCGATGAGTATTTTGCAAAGGATTCTAACTTCTATACGAATCCGCCAAAATTTCACGAAGATTTCCAGTACTTTTTTGAACAGGAAGGAGAAAGTTTCACCAATACAGGTGTTGATAAAGCATCTATAAATCAACTGTTCAGTGAAAACAATATGCAATATGTAACCAAATATACCATAAGTGGGGAAAACTATTTCCATGCAAGCAATTGGCCTTATGAAGACTGGATGTACCAAACAATAGCGGATGTAAGAGGGAACTTCGTAGGGATGATAGGTGTGCCATTAGAGCTTGCTTCGGACAGTGAATTGAGGATTGCAAAAGCTGGTTATGAGGAAAATAGATTGTGGTTCTGGAGACTCGGGATAGGATCACTAATCGCATTAATGATTTGGCTTGTTACAATGTTAAAAGTAATTTCGTTACCCCAGGAACAAAAGAAATGGCATACTCCCTATGACAAAATTCCAATAGATCTTAAGGTTGTAGCGCTGGGAATTTCAGCTATTGTACTGATATTAAGTTTATTCTGGGTCCAGGACAGTATTAATCAACTCACATACGGCGCTTCTATCTACACCACAGAATTGGTAGTTAGTATCTTAATCACAACGGTATTAAGTTTATTAGCCTACGTGCAATTTCGATATTTGGCAGCTAGTATGAAACGTTTTACTGACTTCAAACAACTATGGAAAAGTAGCTTATTATTCATCGTTCTAAGTAAATGTAAAAATGCCTCTCAACGCATCTTTGATCTTATTAAGGAAGCTTTCCTTAATACAACAACTGGAATCCAAGTTTTCCTTCTTCTAGGGGTAGTATTTGGATTAGGGTTTGGTGTCTTTATGATTTTTATTGATATAGTATTTTTCCTATTATATTTCCTTTTTGTCATTTTCATAGGAGGGCCAACGCTTATTCTGTTAGTAAAGAGTGTCGGTTATTTTAATAAGATATCCATTAAAACAGAAGAGATGGCATTAGGTAAACTAGGGGAACCACTAGAAGTGAAAGGAGATTCCATCCTTTCTAAAATGGCAGCAAACCTCAATGTATTAAATCAAGGGGTAAAGGTGTCCTTAAACGAGCAGGCAAAAAGCGAGCGTTTGAAAACGGAACTGATTACAAATGTCAGCCATGATCTAAGAACACCGTTAACATCTATCATCACTTACACGGAGCTTCTGAAGAAAAACGACCTTACTGATGAGGACCGGTCGGCATACCTTGTAATTATCGATAGGAAGTCACAGCGATTGAAGGGATTAATTGAGGATCTTTTTGAAGTATCAAAAATGGCAAGTGGGAATATCGAGCTTGTAAAGGAGCGAGTCGATCTGAATCAGCTTCTTCAGCAGGCACTGGCTGAATATGATAATCCATTGAAGGAATCCAATCTGCAATTTCGTTTTACAAATACTGATAAACCTTTATATGCCATGGTCGATGGGCAAAAAATGTGGCGTGTATTTGATAACTTAATAGGAAATATCGTGAAATACTCCTTGGAAAATTCACGAGTATATATACACGTACAACAGTTTGAAGACAAAGCGAAAATAACGTTTAAAAATGTTTCTAAATATGAATTGAATGATCATAGTGAGGAACTCTACGAGCGCTTTAAAAGAGGAGATACTTCACGTAATACGGAAGGATCAGGTCTGGGCCTTGCGATTGCAAAATCTATCATTGATCTTCATGAGGGCAGTCTCGATATCGAAACAGACGGAGACCTGTTCAAAGTGAATATCTGTTTGAGAGTGGTGGAATAAGTGAATTTCACAACAATATATAATGTGCATTATGAGAGAGTGCTTCACGTAAGTTTCGCCATTATCCGCGACCGCCAGTTGGCTGAAGACAATGTGCAGGAAACCTTCATAAAGGCGTATAAGAAGTTGGATAGCCTGGAGGAAATTGAAAAAGTAGGTGCCTGGCTTTGCGTGATTGCAACCAGAACAGCTATAGATTTTGTCAGACGAGAGAGAAAGAATAAAGGATGTCCGATGGAATTAAATATTTTGGATTGTCTTGGAATAGAAGCAACCCAGGATGTCGAAGCCGAAGTGGGAGTAAACCTATTAAAGGAACTCATAAGCGAAAAGATGGAAGACTTCACACAAGAAGACAAGAATCTTCTTGTTCTTAAAATGGAAAGAGGTTATAAAGAGCTGGAAATTGCTAAAGCATTGCAAATGAATCCTGCTACCGTAAAGTCTAAGATCCATAGAGCTAGAAGGAAGTTAAGAGAACGGATGGCTGTAGAATTAAGTGCTTAAGTGTATATTGGTGCAAAGAACACGTTACAATGTGCTCTTTGCACTTTTTTTATTGGTCATAGTCTAGTTCATTTTAATTATGGCTGGACCAAAGGATTATTCAGCTATAACTTCGGGAGTGTATTTCAGAATAATAAAAATATAAAAACTTTATTTATCTTTATTAACTGTATTGCATAAATATAAGTGTGTGTTAAAATACATTTAACCGAATAAACATACATCATAATAATACTTGATTTAAATGTAGGTTTGTTTCATAATTATATTAAATTTTTAACTTTTCTGAAAAAAGAGTAGGGGGAAATTATTGTGAAAAAGTGGTTTGTGTATTCATTAATTAGTATTTTAGTAGTAGGCTTGTTGTCCGCTTGCGGAACATCCGGTAATGGGGATGATGCAACTGGTGGAGATGGGGAAGGTAAAAAGAAATTAGTTATGGGAACTTCAGCTGACTATCCTCCATTTGAGTATATTGATACAGAAGTAGGGGAAGATATCATCGGCTTTGACGTTGACCTTGCAAATGCAATCACAGAAGAGCTTGGCTATGAATTAGAAATACGCGATATGGACTTCGGAAGTTTGATTACAGCGATGAAAGCAGGAAACATTGACCTGATCTTAGCAGGTATGACTCCTACAGAGGATCGTGCTAAACAGGTTGACTTTACAGATATTTACTATACTGCTAACCATATGATTGTATCGTTGAAAGATAGCAATATTACGAGTCTTGAAGATTTGGAAGGCAAAACGGTTGGAGTTCAGATGGGATCTATCCAATATGATAAAGCGGAAGAGATTGCAGAAGAGGTTAATATTACTATTGAGAATCGTGACCGTGTCCCACAAATTGTACAAGACTTAAAGACGGGTCGCTTTGATGCAGCAATCATCGAAGATACAGTTATGAAAGGCTTCATGGAAAAGGACGAAAACCTCACTGGATTTACGCTTGAGTCTGACGAAGAAGGTTCTGCAATCGCTCTTCCTAAGGGCAGCGAATTGACAGAGGAGTTCAACCGTGTTCTAAAAGAAATGGAAGAGAACGGTAAGATGGAAGAGCTTATCAAAAAGTGGTTTGGTGGAGAAGAATAATAAGTCTATGCGAAATCAAAAGGGTGCGCCTGGTGCCCTTTTGATTTTCTTGTTAGTACGATAGAAAGGAATGGTAGCAGTTGACAATCGACTTCTTAGATTTCAGTGCCATCACGGGTTCCATGGATTATATCCTTGCCGGTGTGAAGGTAACGCTGCAAGTGGTATCACTTGCAGGTATTATCGGATTTATCATTGGAACACTATTGGCTTTATGTAAAATCGGCAGAATTAAATTACTTAAAATTTTTGCGGATGTGTATACATCTATTTTCCGAGGAACACCGCTTGTTCTTCAATTGATGTTAATTTTCTTCGGTTTGCCCCAAGCGACTGGAATAACGTTTGAACCAGTTACTGCCGCAATCCTAGCTTTCGGTTTGAACTCCGGGGCATATATATCGGAAGTTATCCGAGCCGGAATCATGGCTGTTGATAAAGGGCAGCGTGAAGCTGCAATGGCCCTTGGTGTGCCATATCGCCAAATGATGAAAGACATCATTTTACCGCAAGCATTGAAAAATATTTTACCTGCACTTATGAATGAATATATTACTCTTACAAAAGAATCGGCAATTGTGACAGTTATCGGGGTAATGGATGTAATGAGACGTTCCTTCATGACAGCTTCGAATACTTATGCCTATCTAGAAGCATTCATGTTTGCCGGACTTATCTATTACGTGTTAGTAATGATCCTGACATTCATTGGCAAGCTCATCGAAAGGAGAATGAGACGCAGTGATTAAAATAGAAGATTTGCATAAATCCTTTGGCAAGCTAGAGGTGCTGAAGGGAATTTCTACACAAATTAAAGAAGGAGAAGTAGTGGCGATCATCGGGCCTTCGGGGTCTGGAAAATCTACGCTGCTTCGCTGTATGAATCTATTAGAGGAACCTACTTCTGGTCACATTTGGATTAAAGACCAGGATGTTGCAAATAAAAAAACCAACATCAATAAAGTGCGTCAGAATTTGGGAATGGTGTTCCAGCATTTTCACCTGTTTCCTCACAAGACTGTTCTTGAAAACTTAACGTATGCCCCTATTTCTGTAAAAGGTTTGGGGAAAAAAGAAGCCGAATCGAAAGGAATGGACCTGCTTGCTAAAGTGGGACTAGCTGAGAAAGCGAAAGAATATCCAAATCGCCTGTCGGGTGGTCAGAAGCAACGTGTAGCAATTGCCCGTGCTCTTGCGATGGACCCGGAAGTAATGTTGTTTGATGAACCAACTTCTGCATTAGATCCAGAGATGGTAAAAGAGGTGCTTGAAGTAATGAAGGCACTAGCGCATACGGGAATGACGATGGCTATAGTCACACATGAAATGGGCTTTGCCCGTGAGGTGGCGGACCGCGTATTGTTCCTGGATGATGGAATTCTAGTGGAGGACGCTCCCCCTGCTGAGTTTTTTACAGCACCAAAGTCCGATCGTGCTAAGGTGTTTTTGGAGAAGATGTTGTAAAAGTGGAACCAGCTCTTTGTATAGGAGCTGGTTTTGTTTTTTATGTAACAGAAAGATGTATGTGGAAGAAGCAGAAACAAGTTCGTATGAGGACAGTTTAAGTAGGGAAAATAGTACCATGGTCCTCATCAAGCTCGTATATGGATAAAGGAAGCTGTGAAAGCAAAATACTGGCCTCATCTAACACCAAACTTAGATCAACCAACTCATCCATCTGCTTTCCATACATAATAATTCATGCTAACTTAAAACTAACAAAATAACGGAAAAGAAAGGAGCCCAAACAATGACTAACCACCACAACCTCCAAACCGCCACTCTTGGCATGGGCTGATTCTGGGGCACAGATGCCCGGTTCGGGTATATAAAAGGAGTCATCCGCACAAGAGTGGGATACGCAGGTGGCACCACCCCTACACCTACCTATAAACAAATGGCAGATCACACCGAATGTCTACAAATAGACTTTGATCCTACCCAAATATCATTTGATGAAATTGTCCGTCACTTTTGGAGCTCACACAATTCCAGTCGCATAAATTATAAGGGCAGGCAATATCTATCCATATTTTTATATCATGATGAATTTCAAAAAGAAGTCCTAGAGAAAATAAAGCAAGAAATACAAGTAACAATTTCTCATTCAATAGGAACAGAAATGGGTCCACTTGCTCATTTCACACTTGCAGAAGAAAGACACCAGAAATATTACCTGAAAAGATATTCAAATGCGACCCAAAAGCTAAGAGATTACTTCCTTACTGAGGAGGCATTTAACAACGCAACTATAGTAGCGAGGTTAAACAGCTTTGTAAAAGGATATGGTACCCTTTCTGCTTTAAAAAAAGAGATCATGCAATGGCCGGGAGAAGAAGCTGAGAAACTAGTATCATTAGTGAATCAATTGAAATGGTAGCGGGATTTGCACGCTGCTTTATCGTTATCTTTAGCATAAACTTGAAGACACTTTTATGAGGAAATTTATCCCGAGAGTGTCTTCATGTAGCTTATGAAGACACTTTCATGTGGAAATTCATCCCGAGAGTGTCTTCATGCAGCTTATGAAGACACTTTCACCGTGAAATCCACACCAATAGTGTCTTCATGCAGCTTATGATGACAATTTCACCGTGAAATCCACACCAATAGTGTCTTCATGCACCTTATGAAGACACTTTCATCACAAAATCCATTCCAATAGTGTCTTCATCCTCCACCCGAAATCTACTTTTTCCCAAGACTCACAACCCACCAAAACGAAATGTATAGAAAAAGCTGGAAAACAAACACTAACCCTTAGCAGAAAACTAAGGGAGGACCACGATGAAAACGACACGGATCATCACGACCATCTTCATGACTATCATGCTCGGCTTCACTTCAACATTCACCTACGCAGAAAGCCCGGCCTACAAATCACGCTCTGAAATCCCATCTGAATACAAATGGAATCTTCAGACCCTTTATAAAAATGAAACGCAATGGAAGCAGGATGTCTACAAGGCCAAAAAACTGGCAGATCGTTTTGCCAAAAAGGAAGAAAAACTTGATAGCGACAAGCAAATCCTACACTTATTGGAGGATTACTTTGAGCTGTTCCGGTTGATGGAGAAAATCTTTGTCTATTCACGCATCAATCTTGATGTGGATATTAGTAACACATCTGCACAAGCGTTATCGGATGAGGGACAAAATATGATGATGTATGTGGTGGAGCGGACGGCATGGTTCTCCAATGAATTGCAAGCAATAGACAAGGACAAATGGGATAGCCTCATGGAAAGTCCCAAACTAAAGCAATATTACAATCATCTGAAAGACACTTATGATGAAAAGATTCATTCCTTGCCTCCCGAAATGGAGAAGATGCTGATAAAGACGATGCCATTTGTAAATGCACCGAGTGAGCTTTTTAAAATGATGTCAAAAGATCTTGTCTTGCCAAACTTTACAATAAGGGACAAAGTCTATGAAATGTCAGCACCTTTATATTCAGTCTATATGTCCAGCAATGATAGGGAAGTGAGGAAGGCTGCTTTCCAGACGTATTATCACACACTTGAAAATTATCAAGATACTTTTGCTTCGATGCTTGCTAATATTGTGAAAGCGAACAACTTCTTTGCGTCAACGAGAAATTATCCTTCCTCACTTGAAGCACATTTGGAAGGAAACGATATTGATCCGAAAGTATACACACAGCTCATTGAGACGGTGGAAGGTGGCCTTCCACTATTGCATAGGTACCTTAAGTTAAAAGAGAAATATGTTGGGATAGATGCGATGCATATGTACGATTTATCTGCACCATCTCCTTATACACCCGATGAAAAGATACCTTATGAAGATGCAAAGGATATTGTCATAAAAGGACTGTCGCCGATAGGGGAAACTTACTTAAAAACACTAACAAAAGGCCTTTCCTCCAATTGGGTGGATGTCTATAACACACCAGGTAAAGCAACGGGCGCCTATCAAATCGGTTCATATGACTCCCATCCATTTGTATTATTGAATTATCAAGGGCTGCCAAGTGATGTATTGACCCTTGCTCATGAAATGGGGCATGCGATGCATTCTTATTTCTCCAATAAGAATCAACGCTACCAGGATGCAAGGTATGTGACATTTACGGCAGAAGTTTCATCTACGTTGCAAGAGCATCTACTTCATAAGCAATTGATGGACGAGGCGAAAACCAAGGAGGAAAAGCTTCATGCTCTTTATCAATACTTAGAAGATTTCCGTGTCACACTTTTCCGTCAAACTCAATTTGCTGAGTTTGAAAAGATCATGCATGAAATGGGACAAAAGGAAGAATCTTTGCATGCTGATGCCATCAAATCAGTCTATTTTGATTTGAATAAGAAGTATTATGGGAAAAGCATAGAAGTGGACAAGGAAATTGCCATGGAATGGGCCAGAGTTCCACACTTCTTCCATTCAAGCTTCTATACTTATCAGTATGCAACAAGCTTTGCCGCTTCGGCTGCACTTGCGGAGCAACTTGAGGCTGGCGGGGCTGATGCGCAAAATAAAATACTCAAAGAACTATTCTCTTCAGGTGGCAGCCTACCACCAATTGAAATATTAAAGCGAGCAGGAGTAGATATGAGTAAAAAAGAGCCGATTGAGGAGTCGCTGAAAAGGTATGAGGAGCTCGTTGATGAATTTGAGGAGCTATTAAATAACGGTTAATTAAACACCTCCCTCCAATTTTCCTGTATAGTAGGACTATGTGATACATTGAACAAACGAAAGTCGGGAGAGTTTGAAGTATGAGAAAATTTAAGATTGGCTATCGGACAGCCAAAACTGCTTTGGGGACAGGGATTGCAATTAGTATTGCCCAGCTGTTGAGTTTGGACTTTTATGCATCAGCCGGGATCATTGCGATCCTCTGTATTCAAAATACAGTACGGAAGTCATGGAAAGTGGCGACTGCTCGTTTCTTCGCATGTTCTTTAAGTCTGTTATTTGGCTATGTATTCTTTGAACTGTTGGGGTACAATCCGGCTTCCATTGCATTGCTATTGTTATTTTTTATACCTGTTACAGTAATGCTGAAAATTACAGAAGGGATAGCTACCAGTTCGGTTATTCTACTTCATGTATATTCGGTGGAGGCCTTTTCAATAGGACTGGTTATTAACGAATTAAGCATCATTTCCATTGGAATTGGGGTTGCGCTAATTCTAAATACATACATGCCAAGTGTGGAAAAGGAATTGAAGAGCTATCAACTGAAAATAGAAGAGAATTTCCATAAGGTGTTTACAGAAATAGCCCATTTTCTTCGACACGGAGATCGCGGGTGGGATGGGCATGAGATTCCGGAAACGAATAAAATATTGAAGGAAGCGAAGAGCTTGGCCTTCCGCGATGTAGAAAATCACTTCAAGCGGGAAGAAAATCATCACTATTTTTATTTTAAAATGAGGGAGAAGCAGTTAGATGTCATGGAAAGGATGCTCCCCATTGTTGCAACCATTGAACACGATGTAGAGCAGGCACATATTGTGGCTGATTTTATTGAGGATCTCGAGCATGCCATCCATGCTGGCAATACAGCTTACCTATTTTTACAGCGCTTGCGTGACATGCACAAAACATTTCAGGATATGTCACTGCCACAATCCCGTGAAGAGTTTGAGACGAGAGCGGCACTTCGTCATCTTCTAAAAGAATTTGAGCAATATTTAATACTTAAAAGTGATTTCATCGGATTGGAAAATTCTGAGTAAACGAATGGAATGTACAGCTTTCAACCACACTATACTTAAAAGGCAGGTGGTAGAAAGATGTTCATTTTTACTTTGATCTTTGCATTGGTGACATCACCGCTCTGGCCGCTTGGACCAAACCCTCTTCCAGGCGATCCTTATATTATCGTTAACAAACAGACAAATCAACTTGCCTATTTTCAAGGAGAAGAACTGAAAGAGGTCCATACAGTGGCCACAGGAAAATCTAAAGAACTTACTCCGGAAGGCGAATTCACTATCACCGTAAAGGCAATCAATCCTTATTATCGTAAAAAAGACATCGCTGGAGGCGATCCGAAAAATCCCCTTGGTACAAGATGGATCGGATTTGATGCAGAGGATACCGACGGACGTACCTATGGTGTTCACGGCACAAATAATCCATATTCCATAGGAGGATATGTCACCCAAGGTTGCATACGACTGGAAAATAAAAATGTAGAAGCATTGTTCGACAGAGTGCCGATCGGGACGAAAATATGGATTGTCAAGACAGGGAGATCTTTTGAAGATCTAGGGATGGAAAAGGGTGTGTTGAGGTAAGGCGTAACAAAAGAATCATAACTACTTGTATATAAAGATCCAGTTCTTTCTAGATGGAAGAGGGCTGGGTCTTTTTAAATTGGCTTAAAGGTTTTTTTGATTTCAGTGAGATATTTAACTGTAAATTAAAGCAAAAGGCGCAGACTCCGGCGGGAGGTAGCGGTTAGCGGAGACCCCGCAGGCAAAGCCGCTCCACAAAAGCCCCGCGGAACGCGAAGCCCGGTGCGGAAATCAACAGCGGTGTTTAACAGAGCCTTTATATTAAAAAGTCTGAAAACAGTTTTCGTCAAAAAAAGTAATTAAATTTCACTATTTGAAATTTTTAGATTGTTTTGATAAATCATAAGACCTATAGTATAAAAAGAAAGTTTCACTGGAGGTGAGAACTTCATCGGAAAGTAACATAACTATTTTTGAAAGCGATTACAAATAATTGACTTATACATAAAAGGGGGAAACGTGATGGGAATTAGGACAGGTGAGCAATACATTAACGCTTTGAAATCCAGAAAGCCCGAAGTGTGGCTTGGGGGAAGAAAAGTGGAGGATTTGTATAATGAAGATGTATTCAAACAGCCGATTCATGAAATTGCCAAACTTTATGATCTCCAGTTTGATCCAGAGTACCAGGACAAAATTACGCATGTTTGTGAAGAGACAGGGGAGCGGGTAAACAATGCGTTCCTTGTTCCAAGGTCGCAGGAAGATCTTATGGCCCGCAGCAGACTATTTGAAGCATATGCAAGAGCTACATTCGGCCTGATGGGAAGAACCCCTGATTTCTTGAATGTAGTGGTCACCTCCATGGCAAGCAACTCCTGGTTCTTGGATAAATATAACCCGGATTGGTCCGTAAATATAAGAAACTATTACCGCCATATCAGGGATAATGATCTGTTCTTAACACACGCCATTATAAATCCACAAAATGATAGAAGTAAAGCTTCCTATGAACAAAAGGATTTGTTTACCCACTTAGGGACTGTAAAAGAATCAAAGGGTGGGTTAGTTGTCAGAGGTGCTAAAATGTTGGCAACATTGGCTCCTATTACAGACGAAGTAATCATCTACTCCTTCCCGGGCTTTCAAGCTGGAGATGAGCGTTATGCATTGGCCTTCGCGATTCCTATCGATACACCTGGTTTACGGATTATCTGCAGGGAACCTATGCAAGATGGAAAGCGGTCCGTATTTGATCATCCATTGGCCTCGAGGTACGAAGAAATGGATGCCATCCTTGCGTTTGATGATGTATTGGTGCCGTGGGACAGGGTGTTCATGTATAACAATGTGGAAGCGGCCAATTCCTTATATCCAATGACAGGAATTGCTCAGCAACCAGCCCATCAATCTGGTGTCAGAGGGTATGTGAAGCTGGCCTTTGCAACGGAGGTCGCGTGTAAAGTGGCTGATTCCATCGGAGTAGACGGATTTTTGAATGTGCAAAATGATCTTGGCGAGCTGGTTCAGGCAGTGGAAACAATACGAGCATTATTACGTGTGTCTGAATATGAGTATGAAGTGACAAAGGATGGAGAATATCGTCCGGCGCCGGCACCTCTTGAAACAATCAGAGGTCTCTTACCGAAAATGTATCCTCGGGCAATTGAAGTGATGCAAATTATTGGGGCTGGTGGCCTGTTAATGTCCCCTACTGGTGCCGACTTCGAAAATTCGGAATTGCGTCCTGATCTGGACAAGTATTTTGGTGGAAGGGAAGGGGTTTCAGCAGAAGAACGTGTTCGAATATTTAAGTTGGCGTGGGACCTTTGCGGAGAAGCATTCGGACAACGACTGCTACAATATGAGCGCTACTATACGGGAGATCCAATCAGAAAAAGAGCGATTTTTTACAATCAATATAAACGGAAAAATAAATTCGACATGGCTGAACAAGCTCTTAAGAATACAGAAAAAACAGAAATAAATCTCATATAATTAGAGGAAATTGGCGTTCTTTGTATAAATATTAGAATATTACATATATTCTGACACTTATTGTGGAACTTTGATGAAAAAGGGGCGAAGACATGATATCCTCTGTGCTGAAAGTTGCAAAGATATTGGACTGTTTTACAGGGAATGAGCCGGTTTTGGGTAACCAGGAGATTGCAGAGAAATTGGGGATGAATGTAAGTACGGTGCATCATATTGTCAGTACACTATGCCATGAAGGAATTCTAATACAGGACAGCAGAAAAAAGTATCGGCTCGGCTGGAAGTTGCTTGAGTGGAGCAATCATGTCATGTACCAGCAGGAAATTTACAGCGAAGCGATTCCCATTGTGGAGGACCTTGTCCGACAATACAATGGAACGGTCCATATCGGTATGTTTGATGCTGGAGAAGTAAGGTTTGTCCTGAAGGTTTCAGCCAAAAATTCAGTACCTGTTCCTACTTTTGTCGGTGCCAGAAAGCCTGCATATTGTACAAGTACAGGAAAGATATTATTGTCTTTCAATCCATCATTCATCCAGCCTACTATTTCCAAAGGCCTGTTGCAAAGAGCGCCAAATACTATTACATGTGTGAAGAAGTTAAAAAAAGAGCTTGAAGAAATAAGAGAACAGGGGTATGCCATCAGTAATAATGAAAATGAATTGGGGTTATACGGAATTGCTGCTCCGATTCATTCTTATACAGGGCAAACTGTGGCCGCACTGAATATGGTCGGTCCCATTTCCTATATGCAGGGGCAGCAAAAGCAGGCCATCATTCAAAGTGTTTTGCGGACATCCAGGCAAATATCAAAAGAGCTTGGTTATATTAGCGCAATTTGACAGCGCTTACAAAATAATGAGGAGGAATTAGCTATGGCATTGAAAACGAGATCCATGAACATTATGAAAGTGATAGAGGACAATAAACATCTATTAAAGCCGCCGGTTAATAACAAAGTTCTTTGGGAGGATTCTGAATTTATTGCGATGCTACTTGGCGGACCAAATAGAAGAAGGGATTTCCATGTTGATCCATCGGACGAATTCTTTTATCAGGTTAAGGGGGACTGCTACGTAGAATGCATCAATGATAATGGAGAACGTGAAGTGGTAACGGTCAAGGAAGGGGAAATGTTTATGCTACCGGCAAATGTTCCCCATTCCCCGCACCGTGTGGCGGATACGTACGGAATTGTTTTAGAAAGAAAACGGGACAAAGGGGAACTAGAGGACTTTGTTTGGTTCTGTGATAACTGTAATGAGGAAATGCACCGGGTGACGGTTCAATTGACCAATATTGAAACACAGGTAAAGGGAGCGATAGAGGAGTTCAATGGAAGCGAAGAACTGCGCACATGTGACCATTGCGGCCATGTAATGCCAGAGGAAGTAGATGTGTGGAAATGCGAATAGATTTCCATACTCACATCATTCCAAAGGAGTTTCCTGATTTTGCAGAAAAACATGGTGGTGACCGTTGGCCGACACTGCATCAGACTTGTACATGTGGAGCAAACATCATGGTTGCAGGAAAGGTCTTTCGTGAAGTGACCGATCAAGTATGGTGTCCGCATAAACGAATTCAGGACATGGATAGAGAGGGTGTGGATATCCAAGTACTCTCTCCCATTCCCGTGACATTTTCTTATTGGGCTGACAAAGAGGCGGCGCTTGAAATGGCACAACTTCAAAATGATTTTATCGCGGATACAGTAAAAGAATATCCTAACAGATTCATTGGTCTTGGTACTGTACCGCTTCAAGATACGGTGGTTGCCATTCAGGAAATGGATAGGTGTATGCATGACCTTAAACTTGCGGGTATAGAAATTGGAACAAATGTAAATGGAGAGAATCTGGATTCCCCGCATTTGACAGAGTTCTTTAAAATGGCAGAAGAGTGGAAGGTGCCTCTCTTTATTCACCCTTGGGAAACGATGGCGAAAGACCGTACCCCAAGACATAATTTTATGTACACAATCGGAATGCCAAGTGAGACAGCTCTTGCTGCCGCAAGTTTGATTTGGAGCGGGGTAATGGAGAAGTTCCCAAACCTTAGAATCTGTTTTGCTCATGGCGGAGGTTCTTTCCCATATATACTACCGCGCTTGGATAAAGGGTGGGAGGTATGGCCACATCTCAGGCTTACTACACATCCTCCTAGTCATTATGCCAAAAAGTTTTATTTCGACTCTTTAAACTATGATTCACTAACCATGAAATATCTGATTGAACGATTCGGTATCGATAAAGTGATTATGGGGTCTGATTATCCATTCCTTTTACGGGAAATTGCACCGGGAAAAGTGATAGATCAGATGGAGGGCTTGTCTGAATCGGACAAAAATCTGTTGTTAGGGAAGAATGCTTTGGAATTTTTGAATATAAAGGAGACCGACTATGGAACAAAAGCTGATGACTCCAGAGGAAAAGCTGAAACAATTAGGTCTTGAGTTAAGAGATGTCCGTCCTTCAGTCGGTAACTATGTCAGTCATGTAAGAGTGGGCAACCTGATTTTCACCGCTGGCCAGGGGGTGGACCAATATCATGGAAAATTGGGCAGGGATTTTACCATTGAAGAAGGGTATCTTGCATCCCGCCAGTCGATGCTTAATTTGCTAAGTGTCCTGAAGCATGAATTAGGCGAATTGAGTAGAGTGGTAAAGGTGGTCAAAATGCTAGGGTTCGTCAATAGTACAGAAGACTTTACGGATCAGCCCAAAGTGATGAACGGTGCGTCTGACCTGCTTGTTGAGGTATTCGGTGATAGAGGAAGACATGCCCGTTCTGCAGTAGGCATGGCACAGCTGCCAAACAATACGGCTATCGAAATAGAACTGATTGTTGAGATTGCAGAGTAACGACTCCTTCTCTCTCTTGGATGAGGGGGAGTCTTCATTTTGGAAAGCTCTTTTCTCAAAGGTTGTTACTATTCACTTGTAAAAAGTCGGCAATTGGACTTTGCACGAGAAAAGTCGGTAATTGGACTTTGCACGAGAAAAGTCGGCAATTGGACTTTTCACTGCTTACATACTCTGGAGATCACAAGGGGTATTCTTTGTAATCAGAGAAAAGAGCACGACAGCAAGTAAAATAACGGCTAGTTTGAGTATGCGAAGCAGCAACAAAGTTTACGAAAAAAGTCTTTTGGAAAGGGTGGGTTGTCTGATGCAAGTAAAAGAAAGTGTTGCTAAAAAAATCAAGCCGATAGATTGTCGCCACTTTATCGACGGCGATTACATCGATTCTATTAATTTGAAAACCTTTCATAATATAAATCCTGCAACAGAAGAAGTGATCGGAAATGTTGCAGAAGGTGGGAAAGAGGAAATTGATAGGGCTGTTAAGGCCGCAAGAAAAGCGTTAAAGGGTCCATGGAAAAAGTATACGACCAAGGAGCGATCTGATTTATTACGAAGAATTGGAGATGGAATATTACAAAGAAAAGAAGAATTGGCTGTCTTGGAGTCCATGGATACAGGTAAGCCTTACGAATTGGCTCTAGAAATGGACATAACCAGATCTGCCTACAATTTTTACTTTTTTGCTGATTTTTTAACATCAATGGGCGGGGAGTCCTACCAACAAGATAATGTTGCGCTCCATTATTCTATTAGAAGACCTGTGGGAGTCGTTGGGATGATCAATCCTTGGAATCTCCCTTTACTCTTATTGACTTGGAAATTGGCTCCATGTCTAGCGGCAGGGAATACTGCGGTCATGAAACCTGCTGAATGGTCTCCAATGACAGCCACTGTTCTGGTGGAAATTTGCAAGAATGCAGGAGTGCCGGATGGGGTAATCAATCTCGTTCATGGTTTTGGAGCCGATTCAGCAGGGTCTGCGTTAACCGAGCATCCTGGTGTGGATGCGATAACTTTTACAGGAGAAACAAAAACAGGTTCCGCCATCATGAAAGCGGCAGCTCCTACGCTTAAAAAGTTATCCTATGAGCTCGGGGGGAAAAACCCGAATATCATTTTTGCAGACTCCAACCTGGATGAGGTCATTGATACAACGCTCAAATCGAGTTTCATGAACCAAGGGGAAGTATGTCTTTGCGGTTCAAGAATTTATGTGGAGAGTTCTATTTATGAGTCGTTTCTTGAAAAGTTCACTGCCAGAACCAAAGAACTACAAACCGGGGATCCTTTTAATCCTGCAACAAAAGTAGGTGCGGTTATCAGTAAAGAACACTATGAACGAGTCCTCACCTATATTGAAATAGCAAAAGAAGAAGGTGGGACCATTTTAACAGGTGGAGGCCGACCGGAGTCTGTTGATAAAGGGTATTTCATTGAACCGACTATTGTCGTTGGTCTAGATCGACATGCAAGGTGTGTCAAAGAAGAAATTTTCGGGCCTGTCGTCACTGTTATCCCGTTTGAAACAGAAGAAGAGGTTTTGGAGCAGGCAAATGATACACATTATGGGCTAGGTGCGACGATTTGGACAAATGACCTTCGCCGCGCACATCGTGTTGCAAGGGAGATCGAAGCGGGAATCATCTGGATCAACACTTGGTATTTAAGAGACTTAAGGACTCCATTCGGTGGGATGAAGCAAAGCGGAATTGGCAGGGAAGGCGGCATGCATAGCTTTGACTTTTATAGTGAATTGTCGAATGTTACGGTAAAACTTTAATGCCAGAAAGGAGTTCCTGAAAATGACCATTCAAACGAGAAAGTTATCAGACCTGCTGATGAACGCTGAAAAATCAAGAATAGGTGTCTCTCCTTTGACCGACATGAACCCTGACTTAACAGTGAAAGAAGCATACAATATTCAATTGGATAATATACAGATTAAGCTACAAAACGGGGAAAAAATCAGTGGAAAGAAAATCGGACTTACTTCACTGGCCATGCAACAGCTTCTAGGGGTAAACGAACCTGACTATGGTCATCTCCTTCAATCGATGGAAGTGGGTAATGGTGGGGTTATTTCTCGCCAGCAGCTTCTCGAACCGAAAGTGGAAGGAGAAATAGCATTCTTTTTAAAAAAGGATCTGACTGGACCCAATGTGACGGTTGAGGATGTAATGGATGCTACAGAATATGTAGTTGCTGCATTGGAGATTGTTGACAGTCGGGTAGCAGGTTGGAAAATTAAACTTTGTGACACGATAGCGGATAATGCTTCTTCGGGTCTTTACGTACTAGGTGAAAAAAAATTGTCTCCACATCAACTAGATCTTAAGGAAGAGAAGATGTCCTTTTATAAGAATGAACAACCAATCAATGAAGGGATCGGTAAAGCGGCTTTAGGAGATCCCGCCTATTGTGTCGCTTGGCTTGCTAATAAACTATCCGAGTTTGGAATTACACTAAAAGCTAATGAAGTAATCCTCTCAGGTGCTTTATCCGCGGCAGCAAACGCAGAAGAGGGCGATGAATTCTTGGCCAAATTTCAAACACTCGGAGAAGTGAAAGTCAGTTTTAAATAATATTAAGATTTCTAGCTGTTGATCGGAACTAAAGGCGTAGACTCCAGCGGGAGAGTAGCGACAATCTTGAGACCCGCAAGCGTTGTGAGGAGGCTCAAGGTCGCCCTCTGGATAAGCATAGCCTTTTGCGCAATGCAACAGCTGCTTATATCAGAGCCGAAAAAAGAAAGGAGGAGTAAGAATGGAAAAAGTAAAAGTAGCGATAATAGGTTCAGGAAACATCGGTACAGATCTAATGCTTAAACTTCACCGTTCCAAGTCACTTGAACTGACTGCGATGATTGGTATAGATCCTCATTCAGATGGCCTCAGACGTGCAAAGGCATATGGACATACCATCATCATGAATGGAGTGGATGGTTTTCTAGAAAAGCCGGAACTTGCAGACATACTTTTTGATGCAACTTCTGCCAAAGCACATTACAGGCATGCAGAGGCATTGAAAAAAACGGGAAAACATCTAATCGACCTAACTCCGGCAGCTATCGGTCCATTTGTCGTTCCGACAGTAAACCTGATGGAGCATATAAATGAACCTGTTGTGAACATGGTTACTTGTGGTGGACAGGCAACCATACCAATTATTCATGCTGTCAGTAAGGTATGTCAACTGGAGTATGCGGAAATCGTTGCAACCATTGCAAGCAAAAGTGCTGGTCCCGGGACACGTATGAATATTGATGAATTTACTACCACTACAGCGCGTGCGATTGAAAAAATAGGCGGTGCTAAGAATGGAAAGGCCATCATCATTCTTAATCCTGCAGAACCACCAATACTAATGAGAGATACTGTTTACTGCCAAGTGCGAAACTTGAAAGGAAAAGAAGAACAAATAAGTTCGGCCATAGCTAGACGTGTAGAAGAAATTCAAGGTTATGTACCTGGATATAAACTTCGCACTGAACCGATATTCGATGGAGATAAGGTCAGTATTTTCATAGAAGTGAAGGGAGCGGGGGATTACCTACCAGATTACTCAGGTAATCTGGATATCATGACTGCAGCTGCAGTTAAAGTAGGAGAAGAAAAAGCAAGTAGATTGGTAGGAAAAAGAACAAAAACAGTTAAAGCTACATAAGAGAGGGGAGGGCAAAAGGTTGAGACGTGATGTATGGATTACAGAGGTTGCCCTAAGGGATGGGAGTCATGCCATCAGTCATCAATTTACCATTGATCAAGTGAAAAATGTCGCCAAAGCCTTGGATGAGGCGGATGTCCCTGTTATTGAAGTGTCCCATGGAGATGGACTTGGAGGATCTTCCCTTCAATATGGATTGTCACATACCAATGAAATGGAACTGATCAGCGCCGCAACGGAAGTTGTTACCAAAGCAAAAATAGCCGTTTTGTTGCTTCCTGGCATAGGGACAGTTCAGCATTTAAAAGAAGCGGCAAGCCGTGGTGCAAAAATAGCCCGAATTGCTACCCATGTAACAGAAGCGGATGTGTCAAAGCAACATATTTCTTTTGCAAAGGAGCTTGGTTTAGAAGCCGTTGGTTTTCTGATGATGTCCCATATGGCACCAACAGAGAAATTGCTCGAGCAGGCAAGCTTGATGGAAAGCTATGGAGCGGATGTGGTTTATGTAGTTGATTCTGCGGGGGCTCTTTTACCACATCAAGTTAAAGAAAGAGTTCATTGTTTGCGCAACAGCTTGGATATACCAATTGGGTTCCATGCCCACAACAACCTCTCATTAGCTGTTGCCAATTCCTTAGTTGCAATAGAACAAGGGGCAACCAGAATAGATGGTAGCATCCGATGCCTTGGGGCAGGAGCTGGAAATACACAGACAGAAGTGTTGGTATCTGTGCTTGACAGGCTAAATATTCAAACTGGTATTGATGTATATAAAATGATGGATGTGGCGGAGGAGGTTGTAGCCCCTATTCTGCAGAAACCCCAAGAAATTACGAGGGAAGGCCTGCTACTTGGATATGCAGGCGTTTACTCTAGTTTCTTGGTTCATGCCAACAAAGCGGCAACCCAGTTTAAGGTAGATGCAAAAGATATATTAATAGAATTAGGAAGACGAAAAGTAGTTGGTGGACAAGAAGATATGATTGTCGATATTGCTGCTGAGATGGCCAAAAAGACCGTAAAGGTTTAAGAGGAGGATCTATATTGGACTTACTTCAAATTGCAAAACATGTGGCAGATCACCAAAAAAATGGACAAGAGATGGATAAAATCACTCTCACTCATCCGGAAATGAATGTGGAGCATGCTTATGAAATTCAAAAACTGAGCATGGATCATGCAATAAAAAGTGGAGACAGATTAATCGGCTGGAAAATGGGATTGACCAGTAAGGCAAAACAATTGTCGGTGGGGGTGGAGGAGGCCATTTATGGTAGATTAACTTCCTCCATGGAATTGACGGAACCTACCTTGCAAATTGGCAATCTCATTCATCCGAGAGTGGAGCCTGAGTTTGCGTTTATCCTCAACAAAGAACTTAAAGGAGAGCAAATTACAGTTCGTGATGTATGGATGGCAACTGAATGCATCTTCCCTGCATTAGAGGTCATTGATAGCAGGTATCGTAACTTCTCCTTCACTTTGGAGGATGTTGTGGCTGACAATGCATCATCATGCAAGTTCATTTTAGGAAATCAAGCTTTTTCCCCTTATTTCACCTCTTGGGATAAGGTCGGGGTGACCATGACTAGAAATGGTGAGACGGTACAATCCGGAGTGGGAGCGGCAGTATTGGATCATCCTGTGAAGTCTATTGTGGAATTGGTGAAAATGCTACATCGGGAAGGGCTTTCCGTCCATCCGGGAATGGTGGTTCTTGCTGGTGGAATTACAGAAGCAATCAATGTCTACAACGGGGATGTAATAGAGGTTCACTACGATCATTTAGGAACAATGAAGTTGAACGTCGAGTTGTAGAGGAGAAGCTATATGCCAATTACTCACATCCATTTGTTGGAAGGTAGAAGCGTCGAACAAAAACAAGAATTGATTCAAAATGTCACTCAAGCCATCACCCAAACTCTCGGAACCACTCCGGAACAAGTTAGGGTGTTGCTCATGGAGATACCTAAAGAAAATTGGGGAACCGGCGGTACTACAAAGGCACAAAGTGAAAGGTAGAGCAACTTAGAAAGAGGGAAGCAAATTGTTGATTCATGGGGCAGGAAAAGTCAGCTTACCAAGATCCATTGTGACGATTGGGGCCTTTGATGGTGTACATAGAGGGCATCAAACACTTATCAAGGAAATTGCTCAAAAGGGGCGCAGGCTAAAGGTACCAAGTGTCGTTTACACATTTGATCCGCCGCCTCGAACATTCTTACAAAGTGCCCGAACGCTTTCTCCTATACACGAAAAGATAAGGAGGATGCAAGAACTAGGGTTGGATCATTGTATTGTTGCTACATTCGATCAAAAATATTTGCAACAAACTGCGTTTCAATTCATGTATGAACTTCAACAATTAAATCCTGTAGAAATTGTGGTAGGTAAAGATTTTCGTTTCGGAAAAAATCGTACTGGGGACATATCCCTATTAAAGCAATTTTTTAAAGTAAAAGTTATCGAGCCTGTATTCTGTTCAAATGGAAAAGTCATTTCATCCACAAGGATAAGAGAGTTGGTCAGCAGAGGAGAAAACAAACAAGCTTTCTCCTTACTGGGTTGGCCCGTTTAGTTTAAGTCTAAAGGAAAATAAAGGGGGAGAACGATGGAAAAGGTGAAAAGAAATATAGTCATGATCATGGCCATGTCATTGGTATTGTTACTGGCAGCATGTGGAGGAAACGAAGCTAGCGGTAATGAATCAGGGAAGACTTATTCATTTAAATTAGCACATATTACCCCAACCAACCATATGTGGCATCAGGCTGCTGAGAAATTTGCAGAAGAACTGGAAAGCAAATCCGATGGAAGAATGAAAGTGGAAATCTATCCAGCAAGCCAGCTTGGTACAGAAGCAGATATGGTTCAACAAATTGAGGCAGGATCCGTAGACTTTGGATTAATCACCGCAGCTTATATGAGTTCCCGCTCTCCTTCTTTTGCCGCATGGTTTATGCCATATGCCTTTGAAGACATCAATGCCGCACATGAAGCTAGAACCTCTGATGTTTCTAAAAAGATTTTGGCTACATTGGATGAGCAAGGTCTAGTTGGACTGGAATATCTGTTTGCCGGTCAACGTGTCATGCTATTTAAAGACAAGGAAGTGACTTCCCCGCAAGACATGGCAGGATTGAAATTACGTGTGACACCGAGTCCGCCGATGCAAGACTTTTATCGTTCAGCAGGAGCGTCACCTGAAGGATTGCCACTTCCAGAAGTTTATGCAGCCGTTCAAACAGGTGTAATCGATGGTATGGACATGGATTTGGATGCTGCAATCACCAATAAATACTTTGAAGTCGTAGAATATGGAGCTGTTACCAACCATATGGTTTGGCCATCCGTTGCCATAGTGAATAAAGCCACATTTGAGGGAATGTCTGAAGCTGACCAAAAGTTAATTCGTGATGCATTGACAGTGGCCACCGACTTTGCAGTAAACACCCGCTCTGGCCAAGAGGAGGAGTTCAGGCAAACGTTAAGTGACAACGGTATGAAAATCTATGATATACCTGCGGATGCATTTGCAGACCAGATTGCAGAGTTTGATGCGAAATACAAAGAAGCAGACCCTCTAATTAAAGAGTTTATTGAAACGTATAGAAAATAGGATTTGAAGGGGGAAGTCACGAGAATGATGAGAATCAGTGACGGAATAGCCAAAGTCGAGAAATTTCTCGGTGCATTCTTAATGTTGTGCATGGCGGTTATCATTACATTATCAGTTGCCTTCCGATACTTCCTGAACTCCCCCCTGTCATGGGCCGGGGAAGTATCTATCTTTCTATTAATCTGGATCAGCTTTATTGGAGGTAGCTTGGGACTGAAATATAAGTCCCAAGCTTCTGTTTCGATATTCTTGGAGTATGTGCCGATAAATATAAAGAAGGCATTAATCCTGATTGGCCATCTATGTATGTTGTTATTTCTTCTGATCATTTTATATTATACCTACACTTGGATACTATCATCCAATGTAGCTTTGCAGAGATCTAGTGGTATTCTTTTACCCATGTGGATACCATATAGCGCAGTCCCAATTGGTCTTACTTGTGCAGCGTTTCATATTTTGACTAATTTTCTAGTTGTTTTAAGAGAGGGGGAAGTTAATTGACGATACTGGTAATTGTCTTGTTTTTTATATTTTTACTTATCGGTATCCCGATCTCTCTCGTCCTTGGAATGACAACTGTTTTGTACTTCTTACTTGTAGGAAGTCCGGTGCTGCTTCAATCCACACCTATGCGTTTATATTCTGGACTCGAAAATTTCGGTCTATTGGCGATTCCACTCTTCATGCTCGCAGGGGAATTGATGAATAGCGGTGGAATCACGACAAGACTTGTGAAGTTCTCTAAAACATTAATTGGTCACGTGAGAGGCGGCCTAGCATATGTGACGATCATATCTAATATGTTTATTGCATCCATATTAGGTTCAGCAAATGCTCAAGCTGCGATGATGAGTAAAGTCATGGTCCCGGAAATGGAAAGAGAAGGGTACAAAAGAGAGTTTTCCTCCGCGCTCACCCTTGCTTCCTCCATTGTCGCCCCCATCATTCCTCCAAGTATGATATTCATTATTTATGGAACTCTCTCTGGCACCTCCATAGGTGGATTATTTATGGCAGGGATAATTCCCGGAATCATTTATGGATTAGGGTTTATTGGTCTCATTGCCTTTATGGGTTATAAGTACAATTTTCCCAAAAGTGAACGAGCGTCGATTAGAGAAATTGTACGGCATGGGTTGTATGTCATACCTGCATTAAGTGTTCCATTTATCATTATCTTCGGTATTTTAAGCGGTGCTTTTACCCCGACGGAATCGGCTGCGGTCGCATGTTTCGTTGCGCTGATAGTTGGTATGTTCCTCTACAAGGAATTGAAACTGAAGAACATTCCAAAGCTATTGATGAATACGGTGATAAGTACAGCCACCGTAACGTTTCTTATTGCGATGGCAAACATCTTTGGCTGGATGATTGCCTTTGAACAAATACCTCAACTTGTAGCCGATGGCATGCTAAGCATTTCAGAAAACCCGCTTGTTTTCTTATTGATGGTTAATTTGATGCTTCTATTGCTTGGAGCGGTTTTAGACGGTATTGCAGCATTAATTATTTTGATTCCTGTATTAATGCCGCTTGTTGTTGCATTTGGGATAGATCCTATTCACTTCGGTGTCATCATTGACCATTGGACTATTGACACCCCCTGTTGGAACTGGATTGTTTGTTGTCTCTTCTATTGCGGAAGTGAAAATCGAAAAGCTGATAAAGGCCACAACCCCATTTCTGATAATGGGTATTCTCATACTGATGATTATCACGTATTGGGCGGACGCTGTTTTATTTATTCCAAGAATGCTAGGTTTCTAATGTTAGCCGGACCATATTGGTTCGGTTTTTTAATTAGAAGGCTCTGTTAGACACCACTGTTGATTTCAGCACTAAGCTTCGCTTTCCTAGGGGCGTTTGGGGAGCCTCCATGGCTTGACCTGCGGGGTCTCCCCTAAACGCTATCTCCCTCAGGACAAGGAAGGCTTCGGCAGCAATACATCGCACGAAGAAAATGCGGCAGCATTTTCGAGGAGTCTTCGCCTATGGCTCCAATCAACAGCTAGGTTGCTGCAAAAATCAACAGTTGCTTTAACAGAGCCAATTATAAAAATAAATGAAACCCTGGGAACCACATTACGTATATTAAGACATAGGTTCTTAATGGGGGATTACCATGCATGATACATATTTATTTTGTCATTTCAAGACTAATAAAAACAGCTCAAAGTAAAGGGGTATTTGAGATTGCACAAAAGGCGAGGTTCAGGTTAACCCTTTATGCTTTGCTGCTAATTTGTAGCTTCCCCGTTTATAGTTGTTTATGAGGAGATTTTGGTGCTCCCGATAATAGCTGTTGTAATTTTTCTATTTGTGATGGAAGTAATTCTTTTGATACTAATCTCTCAATTCAGAAAAGTTTTATAGGAGAGGAGGAGGGGTGAAAATGACCTTTGTATGGTTGATGATGACAGTTGTTATCGTGCTTATGCTGGTTGATGTGGTAGTAAGAAAGGCACTGAATATTAAACGTGTTAAACTGACGGACCCCAAAGCAAAGAAATTAGATGTGTTTGGAAGGGTCCTTTGCGCTGTTATAATTTTTGTGGCCTTCCCACCACTTCTTGACAATGGGGTTATACAATTAAAATACTTATTTATGATATTGTTTACGGTTCTGTTTAGTTTCCAAGCAATACTTCAATACGTCTATATCAAAGAATCAAAAGAATATATCATCACTTTGTTAATGAGTGTGGTGTTCATTGTTTTTATGCTTAATATTGATTTCCTAATTGACCTTTACACTTAAATACAATGAAAAAAAACGAGCCAGGTATAAACTTGGCTCGTTTTCCTTTTTAATCTATTAGAAAAACATGGAAGCTCCAGCTAATAGTGTCGTAATTAGCATGACGCCAATCATTAAATATACGACAACTTTTTGGAATTTGCGGTTCATCATTTGAGTTCATTCACTCCCCATTTATTCTACTATCCCTATTTTACATGGATTTCAATTCTTTCTCAAGTTAGGATTCTAGACGAAAAAGGAAGGAATTTTGCACAATAAGTCGAAATGTTATAGAGTCATAGTTAGGGGACATACAACAAGGGGGATTGGCATGATTAAAAATGTAAATCATATTGGGATTGCTGTAAGCTCAATAGAGACAGCGCTTCCATTTTATACAGAGACACTGGGGTTGACTTTTGAAGCCGTCGAACATGTAGCGGAGCAAAGGGTAAGGGTAGCATTTATAGATGCGGGGAATTGCAAGCTTGAGTTGTTGGAACCTACCTCTCCTGATAGTCCGGTTGCCAAGTTTATTGAAAAGCGTGGGGAAGGAATTCACCATGTAGCACTAAGTGTAGAGTCAATAGAAGAAAGAATACAAGAAATGATTGAGAAGGGAATCCCGATGATTGACAAGAATTCCCGTGTCGGTGCTGGTGGAGCGAATATCGCTTTCATGCATCCAAAAGCAAGCAATGGCGTACTGGTAGAATTCTGCGAAAAGGCGGCGAAACACCATGACAATTGATATCTATGAAAAAATAAATGAGCTTTATGACAAACGTCGGGAAGTAGAACTTGGCGGTGGAGACGACCGGATTGACAAGCAACATGAAAAAGGGAAACTGACCGCAAGAGAGCGCATTGAACTTCTTGTAGATGAAGGGACTTTTGTAGAGCTTAATCCATTTATCGAGCACCGTTGCAATGACTTTGGACTGCAAGGAAAGAAAGGTCCTGGAGATGGTGTCGTCACAGGATATGGAAAAGTGAACGGGAAACCAATCTATCTATTTTCTCAAGACTTCACTGTATTTGGTGGAGCCCTAGGGGAAATGCATGCAAAGAAAATCGCCAATGTCATGGATATGGCAGCGAAAAATGGTGCACCGATTGTCGGCTTGAATGATTCCGGTGGAGCGCGGATTCAGGAAGGTGTTCTTTCATTAGATGGATATGGACATATTTTTTATAGAAACTCTATCTATTCAGGGGTGATTCCACAGATATCAGTCATTATGGGACCATGTGCAGGCGGAGCTGTATACTCTCCGGCAATTACTGATTTCGTATTCATGGTGGAAAAGACCAGTCAAATGTTTATCACAGGGCCAAAGGTAATTGAAACGGTAACAGGGGAGAAAATCAGTTCAGAAGGCCTCGGTGGTGCAAAAGTACATAACGCGATTAGCGGTAATGCCCATTTCTCCAGTTCTTCAGAGGAAGAGGTATTGGCACAGGTGCGAAATTTGCTAAGCTACCTTCCACAAAACAATGAAGAGAAGCCGGAAAGAATTTCTTGTGAACAAGGTGATGACTACCGTCCGGATTTAGCGGATGCCATCCCGTTTGACGCAATCAGACCATATGATGTTCGAATTGTCATCAACCAGGTGGTGGATGAAGGTTCGTTCATGGAAGTTCATAAGGATTTTGCGAAGAATATCGTAGTTGGATTGGCAAGGTTGAAGGGAGAAGTAGTAGGACTTGTTTGTAATCAGCCAAAAGTCATGGCTGGCGGCCTCGATATCGATTCATCCGATAAAGCATCCAGGTTTATACGATTCTGTGACTCTTTCAATATCCCGTTGATTACGTTCGAGGATGTTACTGGATTCTTCCCGGGTGTTAAACAGGAGCATGGCGGGATCATCCGTCATGGTGCCAAGATCCTATACGCTTATTCGGAAGCGACTGTGCCAAAGCTGACCGTGATTTTGCGTAAAGCATATGGGGGCGCCTATGTAGCCCTAAACAGTAAATCCATTGGTGCCGATCTTGTATTTGCATGGCCGAATGCCGAAATCGCAGTAATGGGTCCTCAAGGAGCAGCAAACATCATCTTTGCCCGTGAAATCAATGAGAGCGCTAATCCGGAAGAGACACGCGCCCAGAAGATTGAGGAGTATCGTGAAAAGTTTGCCAACCCATATGTTGCAGCAAGTCAAGGGATGGTAGATGACGTGATTGATCCGAGAGAGACAAGGATTAAATTGATTCAATCATTGGAAATGCTCCGCAATAAAAAGGAAACAAGACCATATAAAAAACACGGGAACATCCCACTATAATTCATGAGGAGAGATAGTAGGTTGATAAAGCCTGCTATCTTTTTTAACTATAGGCTTATTAAAGCATACTGTTGATTTTTGCAGCAACCTAGCTGTTGTTTGGAGCAATAGGCTAAGACTCCTGAGGGAGATAGCGTTTAGGGGAGAGCCCCTAGGAAAGCGAAGCCTAGTGCGGAAATCAACAGCGGTGCTAAACGGAGCCAAACTAAAAAGGGGGAGGATGACTTGGTCCATCTAGTAAAAGTGAAGCAAAGTGAAGAAGAGGCCCTTCATAATCTTATACAATTCTATATTTACGAATTCACAAGATTTAATAAACAAATTATATTAGAAACAGATGGGAAGTATAAGCCATTTGATTTGGATAAGTATTGGAATGACCAAGAGTACCATGCATTTTTTGTTAAATCAGGAGAAGAACTCTCAGGTTTTGCCTTGGTGGAAGAGGGACACGGAGATGCTCCAAGTGTTATTGAAGAGTTCTTTGTCTTGAGAAAGTTTCATGGAAAAGGGCTGGGAACAATAGCCTCTCAACAGCTGTTTTCCATGTTCCCTGGTAAATGGCAGGTATTTCAAATTGAAAATAACTATCCTGCACAGGCTTTTTGGAGAAAAACAATCAAGGAATATACAAGTAACACTTTTACGGAGCGATATGATGAACATAGAAGACCTATACAAGAGTTTGATACCAATGCTTTGCCATAATTAGTGGGGGAATCAAGGAAATAATCGCTTGAATAGGTTATAATAGGATGGGATTCAATAAGTAGTAGGAGGAACATACATATGATTAACAGAGACAGACTTGTCGAAGAGTTTTTAGAGCTTGTCCAGGTGGACTCAGAAACAAAATTTGAAGCAGAAATTTGCAAAGTGTTAAAAGAGAAATTCACCGCGCTTGGTGTACAAGTAGTAGAAGATGATACCATGAATGAGACAGGTCATGGTGCAGGGAATCTTATCTGTACATTAGAAGGGACGAAAGATGGTGTAGATACCATATATTTCACGTCCCATATGGATACAGTTGTTCCAGGTAAGGGAATCAAACCATCCATAAAAGACGGCTACATTGTAACTGATGGAACGACAATCCTTGGAGCAGATGACAAAGCTGGGCTTGCTGCAATGCTTGAAGCGGTAAAAGTACTAAAAGAACACAATATCGAACATGGAAAAATCGAGTTTGTTATCACAGTTGGAGAAGAATCAGGCCTTGTAGGAGCAAAAGCTCTAGATCCAGCTTTAGTAACAGCAAAATTCGGCTTTGCTCTTGATAGCGACGGGACAGTTGGAAACATCATCGTAGCAGCGCCAACACAAGCAAAAGTGAAGGCAACCATTTACGGTAAAACCGCTCATGCAGGAGTTGCTCCGGAAAAAGGCGTATCGGCAATTACGATTGCTGCTAAGTCCATCGCAAAAATGCCTTTAGGCCGTATTGATGAAGAAACGACTGCTAACATCGGACGTTTTGAAGGCGGCGGACCGACGAACATCGTTTGTGATCGTGTAGACATTTTAGCAGAAGCTCGTTCTTTAGTTCCTGAAAAAATGGAAGCGCAAGTAGCAAAAATGAAGGATGCATTTGAAACAGTTGCAGCTGATATGGGTGGCCGGGCAGAAGTAATAGTTGACGTTATGTATCCAGGCTTCAAATTTGCTGATGGTGATCATGTGGTGGAAGTGGCGAAGCGTGCCGTTTCTGAAATCGGCAGAACGCCTGAGCTACAGCGCAGCGGTGGCGGTAGTGATGCCAATGTTATCGCAGGCTTTGGTGTTCCTACGGTAAACCTTGCAGTTGGATATGAGGAAATTCACACAACAAATGAAAGAATGCCAATTGAAGAATTGATCAAAACAACAGAACTTGTTGTAAGCATCATGAAGGAAGTAGCAAAATAAAAATTGGGAAAGCTTGGTGAAATTGCCAAGCTTTTTTTTGCACCTTGTTTTATAATAGATAAAAAGGGCGAATAGGAGAAAAGTCATGGAATCCAAAAAACTAGTGATCTTTGAAGCAAATGGAGAAGAATATGGCATCCCGGTAGAATTTGTGGTTTCCATAGAAAAATTGGGGGCAGTCAATGCTTTGCCAGATATGGAAAGCTATCTAAAGGGGATAACAAAAGTGAGAGAAGAGTTAATCCCTGTATTGGATGTTAAACAAATATTATTTACAGATCCCATCCTCAAAGATGATAAAACACGTTTGATAGTGGTAAAAACATCCGAACTTTCGATAGGGTTATTAGTAGAAGATGCGAAAGAGATTTTAGACGTAAACGAAGAAGCTATTAAAGGTCTCTTAGCGTTCCAGTCAACTCCTTATATTAGTGGGATGGTCAATCTTGAAAATCGGTTAATTGCAATTATTGAACCTGATAATTTAATTAGTAGTCTGGAGAAAATTCAACACATTAAGAGTGCCGTAGAAACCGCTACGCTCTAAAATCATAAAAAACCATTATTCAAGACCACTCGCTTTCTCGCGGGTGGTCTTGTTTAGTCATTAAGCTTGTGCTTTTGTCTTTAATTCAACCTCAATATTTCCTTGTGTCGCTTTTGAATAAGGGCAAACAGAATGAGCCTGTTCTACAAGCTTTTCTGCTTCCGCTTGTGAAACGCCACTTATGTTCACATTTAACACAACCGCCAGTTTGAAGCCTCCATCCGTATCTTTACCAATTGAAACTTCTGCAATGACTTCAGATTCAATTTTCTGCCTTGCTTGTCGTGCAACCAGGTTTAAAGCACTGTCAAAGCAAGCTGAATATCCTGCCGCAAATAGTTGTTCTGGGTTCGTTGCGCCTTCCTTTTCTGTTCCTCCCAATGACTTGGGCATAGCAAGTACTAAATCTAATGTACCATCTTCGCTTTGTATTTTTCCTGCTCTACCACCTGACGCTGTAACTTTTGCAGTATAAAGTGCTTCCATGTAAACTCCACTCCTTTAAATTGTGTAAAATTATATTGTGCAAAATCTAATTCTTCACTATAATAACGCGCATAAATTATTTAGTCAATTAATAAGTTGTGCGAAAGATATTTGTTTAAGTGATACTGGATAGGTACAATAGTATTATTGAGATTTAAAGGAGACATTGGTATGGAGAGCAACTTAAGGTTAGAGAATCAATTGTGTTTTAAGATTTACTCGGCAGAAAAAAAGATGACCAAACTATATAGAGCTTATTTAGACGAAATTGGAATTACTTATCCTCAATACTTAGTACTATTGGTACTATGGGAACAGGATGACCTTTCTGTGAAGGAGTTAGGTGAAAAGCTCATGCTTGACTCTGGTACATTGACTCCAATGCTTAAGCGGATGGAAACAAATCAATTAATTACCAGAAACCGATCTAAAAAAGATGAACGAGTTGTGGTCATAACTCTTACCCAAAAAGGTAAGGCAATTAACCAAGAGGTAGAATGCATTCCAAGTAAATTTCTTGAAAAAGTGTCATTAGATACGGATGATTTGCAAATGTTAAGCAACCTTTTATCAAAACTGGTAGAAAGATAAACGGAGAATTGTTTTATATTATGTTATTAGTAGAAATAAAATAGGCAAGAAAGTTTAGGATGGATAGTATGAGTGAAAAAATCACAAAAAGACATCGAATTATTTTTCATGTGGATATGAATAGCTTTTACGCATCTGTTGAGATGGCCTATGATCCAGCCCTTATAGGAAAACCGGTGGCTATTGCTGGAAACGTTGAAGAACGTAAGGGGATTATCGTCACCTGCAGTTATGAAGCAAGGGCCTTTGGGGTAAGAACCACGATGCCGTTATGGGAAGCAAGGCAAAAATGTCCCCAGCTTATTGTGCGGAAGCCTAATTTTGATAGGTACAGAAAAAGTTCTCAAGCAATGTTTGAGCTGTTAAGACAATATACAGATTTAGTTGAACCGGTTTCCATTGATGAAGGATATATGGATGTAACGGATTACTCGGGATCTTTATCTCCTTTGCAAATAGCGGAGGAAATTCAAACAAGGTTGCAAAAAGAACTATTGTTACCCTGTAGCATTGGGATCGCTCCAAATAAGTTCCTGGCAAAAATGGCCTCAGATATGAAAAAGCCAATGGGAATTACAATCTTAAGAAAAAGGGAACTTCAAAAAATCCTTTGGCCATTCAATGTGGGGGAGATGCATGGAGTTGGATCTAAAACTGCAGAAAAACTTAAGACGATAAATATTGCTACCATAGGTGACCTTGCTAACGGAAATGACTATCAATTAAAACATCTTCTCGGTATTAATGGAGAGAGGTTGAAGAAAAGAGCAAATGGTGTAGACAACCGCCCCGTTGATCCAGATAGTGTTTCAGAGTTTAAAAGTATAGGGAACTCCACTACTTTGCCCAAAGATACGGATGATGAACGGATGATTGAAAAAACCATTGAGAAGCTTGCAGCATCAGTAAGTGCACGAATGAAAAGAAAATCTGTGCTTAGTCAAAACATTCAGCTGATGATACGATATGGCATTCACCATACGGTTACAAGAAGTAGAAAGTTATCTAATCCAGTAGAATCCGAAGCTCAAATTAAAGAGGCGGCTATGTTTTTGTTAAGAAAGCATTGGAATGGAGAACCTGTTCGATTACTTGGTGTCACAGCACAAGAATTGGTTGAAAAAGATGATTCCGTCAAACAGCTAGATCTCTTTACATTCCAAGAAGATGCCAAACAAGAACCATTGCATAAAACCCTTCAGGACTTAGAAGAGAAATTTGGGAAAGGTATTATAAAAAGGGGAATTAAGAATAAAAATACTGCAGATGTTGGGTCAAAGGCTAAAATTACAACTAGTTTTCAAAAGGATTTTTTGGACTAGGACATTTTTAATCTGTAAACCATATTGGTTTGCAGGTTTTTTTCTTATTTTTAAATATTAAAGAAATGATTAATAATCTGTCCCACAAACTTATATATATAAGGGGAGGAGGATTGCAACCATGAAGAGAATGCGTCGGACTTCCCTTTTGAAAAGTGGGCCACTGCCATTAAAGTATGTTTTTTTAATTACATTTATTTTATTTAACATTTTGACTGTTTTCAGTTTGATTATCATTAATAAGAATTTGGAACCAAGTTTAAGAAGTATAGCAGAAACCAAGGCTCGTCAGATTGCAACGCAGGCCATAAACGATGCGGTTTCAAAAAAGATAGCAGATAGTTTGAATCCCGAGGAATTGATTATTGTTTTGAACGAAGGAACAGATCACGTGGCTTTTGGTACGAATCATAGAGTTGTAAATAGGGTTATTTCCGAAACCACGTTAAGAGTACAAAGATATTTGGATTTTTTAGAAGAAGGTAATTTGGAAGGCCTGGAATCATATAAAAATGATTTAAATATAGATTATGAAGAATCAAAAAAGCAAAACGGTATCGTCTATAATGTCCCGTTGGGGATGGCGACCAAAACGACGCTTTTCTCAAACCTTGGACCAAAAATTCCGGTTCGCTTTGAGATATTAGGGGATGTTATCTCCAATGTTGAAACAAAAGTTATTGAAACAGGAATAAATAATACGGTCATTGAGATCTATGTCAATGTAAGTGTGAAAATGAACATCATTATCCCATTGGTAGAGCAACCGATGGAAATTAATAATTCTGTGAAGATAGGCGATTTAATTATCCCTGGTAAAGTCCCTATGTACTACCAAGGAAGCGGTAACGGTGGTGGAGGAGTAGCACCAGTTATTATTCCTGAAAATCCGGTTGAAGAGAAAAAGAATAACAACTGATTATCCAGTCCTGTGGTGTTCGAGCGCAGGACTTTTTTTGTTTTGGGCGTCTGGCCTTTTAAGATAGGCAACCACATCTTCTTTGCAAACATCCACAACAGAACTAATTATATCCAAGTCATTGGTAACTTTATAGGTAATCAATCTTCTTGCGATTTCGAGTGCTGTTTCCTTGGAAGCATAGGAAGTATTAGGATTCATGATGAGACTCTTCATGATTATTGATGATATTCTTCATACCAGGAATTGCAATCAGGCTTAGGGAAGTCATAAGGCTAAGCATGAACATAGGGGCATTGCTTGTCTTATCTGTCATCATGACGTAAAAAAGAATGGCAAAACCTGAAACGGCCAAGAGTTTTAGAATAACGTAAAAAGAGTGTTGGATTAATTTCATAAGTATCACCTCATCAGTTTTTAGAACATTTGTTCTTATTTCATTATAGTCGAACAAACGTTCTAAAAGCAAGCGTTAAATGCAAAAAAAATAACACCTTAATAAAGTGTTATTTTAAAAGAGATTTATCCAATAGGTCAGATAGTTCTGATAAGCCTTTTACTGTATAGTTGGCTTCACTATCTTTAAATAATTCAAAAGGATCGATACAAATTGTTTTGCAACCCAATAGGGCAGCAGGGAGAATTTCGTTAATATAGTTATCGCCAACACTCAACATTTGATTATAGGGGACACTGTGTTGTTGAGATATGTATGTAAGACGATCTGTTGTATTTATCGGTTTATTCGCTTCATAAATCTTATCATGGAAATAAGAAGAGAATCCCAACTTTTTCAAAATGACATCACTATCCGTCTGGGGACTATTGGTCATTAAGACTAATGTGTACTTGGTATGCAATCTTTCTAATACTTGGGCAAACTCTTTGAGTGGTTCTAATATAAAGTCATCGGTCATCATATGTTCCCTTGTTTGGAGGAAGGCAGCATATGCTTCCTCACTAGTTAATCCATAATGCTTCGCAATGGAAACCGGTACCCACCACAAATCCCCGATACTGAGCATATCGAATAGGTCAAATGTGAGAGAGTCAGGATAATGAGAAGTAAGTTGTTCTTTCGTCACTTCTACCCCTTCCCATGTCCAGCCGTTAGTTACCTTCCCGTCATGATGCGCTAAGATAAGGTCCTTTTTGGCATCATAAACCCTACCAATCTTTAAAGTGTGGGTTCCTTCCCCGACCGCAATGTAGTCTTCTTCAAATAGGGTCTGTTTTTCGAAAGGCAGTTTGGCTTTCAGTAGGTTGGCATAGTACTGAAAATGATGGGTATCTTCGTATAAGGTTCCATCGAGGTCAAAAACAATTGTTTTTATATGTTCCATAGCTAGTCTCCTTTTCCGTGATATTATCATTGTACTATATTCCTCCATACTCTTATGGAAATTTCTATAATTGAGTATAATGGAACAAGAGGAGCGGATGAATATGAAATTGACGTTTTTAGGTACTGGATCTGGTGTTCCTGCGAAGCATCGAAATGTATCGTCTTTAGCATTACATATAAATGACAAAGAGGGGGCCGTGTGGCTTTTTGATTGTGGAGAGGCAACACAGCATCAAATTTTACATACATCTTTAAAACCAAGAAAGATAACAAAAATATTTATTACACACTTACATGGAGACCATATTTTCGGCTTGCCTGGTCTTTTAAGCAGTCGCTCTTTTCAAGGTGGGGAAACAGCCTTAACGGTTTATGGGCCAAAAGGGGTCAGAGAATTTATAGAAACGTCTATGCGAGTGAGCATGACGCATGTGAAGTATCCTCTTATCATTGAAGAGTTTGATGAGGAAGGATTATTTTATGACGAAGAGGATTACTTTATTGAAGGGAAGAAGCTGGTTCACGGAATTTCTTCTTATGGTTTCCGCATTGTCCAAAAGGATTTGCCTGGAGCCTTATTGATGGACAAGGTCAAGGAAAACAATATTCCATCTGGACCACACCTTCAAAGCTTGAAAGAAGGGAAGCAGGTTACGCTAGATGACGGGAGAATAGTGGATGGGAAAGATTTCATCGGCCCCCCTAAAAAAGGAAAAGTAATTACGGTTCTTGGGGATACAAGGTACAATGAGACATCGATTGAGTTAGGATTAGCCTCTGATGTTCTTATCCATGAGGCGACGTTTGCAGCAAAGGATGAAATGTTGGCTAAAGAATATTTTCACTCGACGACCATTCAGGCCGCAAAAGTTGCCAAAGAGGCAGGGGCCTCCCAATTGTTGCTTACCCATATAAGTGCCAGGTACCAAAAAGAAGAGGTATCTATGTTACTTGAAGAGGCAAGAGAGGTTTTCCCCAACACATTAGTTGTAAATGATTTTGATGTGATTGCGATAAAGTGAGGGATCATCCATGATACAGGGAATCAATCATTTATTATTTTCGGTTTCCAACCTTGAAAAGTCGATTGCATTCTACCAAAGCGTATTTGGTGCAAAACTTTTAGTAAAAGGAAGAAGTACGGCTTATTTTGATTTGAACGGGATATGGCTTGCTTTGAACGAAGAAAAGGATATTCCTAGGGCTGAGATTGAGCATTCTTATACACACATTGCCTTTTCCGTTGATCTATCGGATTTTGATGAATTGACAGAAAGGCTTCATGATCTAAATGTCCATATTCTTCCGGGACGACCGAGAGATGAAAAGGACAAAAAGTCTATCTATTTCACTGATTTGGATGGTCATAAGTTTGAATTCCATACTGGGACATTGAAGGATAGATTGGACTACTATAAACAGGAAAAGCCTCATATGGAGTTTTTTAATTAGGCTCTTTATTGTTGCCATTCACTAGTAAAAAGTCGGAAAATGGACTTTTTACTGCGTTCTCACTCTAGATATGCACGTAGCATATTTATTATTGCAACGAAAAGAGCACGACAGTAAGGAAATATACTGGTTGTTTTAAAAATACGTAAAAGCAACAAAATTTACGAAAATAACCTTTAATTAAGAGGGAGCGATTACTATTGAGGTAATCGTTCTTTTTAGTTTGTGTATTACGGTTATGTAACAAATGTTACAAAGGTGGAGAGCGGACTAGAAAACCACTGTTATCCTGAATGATTGTAGAAGGGGAAAAACATCTTTTAAAGAATAGTAACCCTACAGGTCAATCAATAGTATAAAAGGAAAAATAGAGGCTGTAGATTTGCACTAGATAGAGGTTTAGCAGGAAATACTGCTTTCCAATTTTAGCTATTTCACCTAACTTTAAAACCGTTGTAACAATAGAAAGATGGGTGATTGGTACAATATTACATATAAGGTAAGGGGGAGAGAAGATGGCGAAAGAAATTATAAATAATGAAGATCTTTTCGAAATGTTAGATGGACTTCTACGAGAGCCCAGGGCTTTTTGGAATGACTTTTATGAGGACAGAAACAAGGAAATCCCATTCTTTAAAGTGAATGGTCCGGATGAAAATCTAGTTTCCTATTTTGAAAACGGGCTGTTTCCTAAACGAGTGTTAGAGATTGGATGTGGGCCAGGAAGGAATGCGATATTTTTTGCAAAAAAGGGTTGTGCAGTAGATGCTATTGATATATCGGAAAATGCACTTACCTGGGCAAGAGAAAGGGCACTTTCTGAAAATGTTGATATTAATTTTCACCATTCCTCCCTTTTTGATTATGAAATAAAACCCAAGACTTATGATTTTATCTACGATTGTGGATTATTCCATCATCTTGCTCCACATCGCCGACTGAGCTATGTAGAAACGATAAAGAAAGCATTAAAAAAGGGCGGTCACTTCGGTTTGGTCTGTTTTAATACTAAAGGTGCATCAGAAACTTTTGACTGGGATGTTTATGTACAAAGAAGCATGAACGGGGGAATTGGTTATTCAGAAGAAAGGTTGAAAAAACTCTTCGAAGCGGACTTTGATATCCTTGAATTTAGGGAAATGGTAAAGGTTTCGCAGCCTTCAGAAGTGTTTGGTGAGGACTTTTTATGGACGAGTCTGATGAAAATCAAATAAATCTTTTAACTCCTCCCTTGAGTGAGTGTGAGTCGCTTTTAATTACAAAATATAATAAGTAAGTTGAACTTTGAATGGGGATTATATGTTATTATTATAAAAAATGGAATTTTTTGAGGTTCGTGGAGGGGTAGTATGCAGGTGTGGATTTACTTAATATTAGGTCTGTTCTTTTTGTTGCTTTTAATAAACTCTGAAGGTTTTAAACAGAAAAGTAACCTAGAATTAATCTCTATCTCTTTGGTGCTAATTATCTCAAGTAGCGTTCTTATTTTTATATCCGAGACCCGAGAGCTATTATCTTACTTTTGGATGGGGTTTTCTTATATTTTATTTTTCTACGGTTTGTTTTTTGTTTTTTACGCACTAATCAAAAGTAACGTCAAATCAGGAACATAAACACGTAATAATGAAGGTTTGCTTTAATAATGGCTTACGTTTTAACCAGGACTTAACAGTTCTGGTTTTTACATTTTGAGAACAGGGGAAATACTTGAAACCAAAACTATTTCTATACGTAAAAAACATAGGAAGAAAAAGGGGGAGTCAGTTTGTTCACAGATCTGAACCAACAGTTATTAGAGGTTAAAGACAACCTGCGTAAAAAAGCGAAGTATGAAGAACATATTGAAAGATTGAATACATATTTGGCAGAAGAAAAACGGAAAAAATATCAGTTAGAGTCTCTTCTTGAAAAAGAAGAAGAGGATGTTGCACGTTTAGAACGATTTACACTGACGAGTGTCTTCTATTCGATGATCGGCAAAAAGTTGGAGAAGCTTGATCAAGAGCAAAAGGAAGTACTAGCCGCAAAACTAAAATATACAGAAGCGATCGAGACTATTGAGGATGTGGAGCAGGAGCTGTCAGAATTCCGAGTGCTACTTGCCCCTGTTATCAATGCTCCTATCAGATACCAAGCTATTATCCGTGAGAAAGAAAGGCTTATACAAGATTCCGATTCTATTTGGAGTGTCAAATTATATGATCTAGCAGATAAAGAGGCGGATCTGCAAACGAATCTGAATGAGTACAATGAAGCGATTGGTGCCGGTGATTTGGCACTTGTTGCATTAGAGCGTGCGCTATCTTCCCTGGATTCTGCTAAGGGATGGTCTACGTTTGATATGTTCGGCGGGGGAATGGTATCCACTGCAATGAAGCATAGCCGCTTGGATGATGCCAAGAAACATATTCATCAAGCTCAAAATAAGCTGAGAGTTTTTCAAGATGAGTTACTTGATATCAAGCATCACTTCGATTCCACGATAGAAGTGGGAGGGATGTTAACTTTTGCTGACTATTTCTTTGACGGACTGATTGTGGATTGGATGGTACACGGGAAGATAACACAAAGCTATGAACAGACGTCCCAAATAATCGGAAGGGTTTCCAGGTTGCTCGGTAGCTTGAAAGGCCAGCGAGATCAGATGGAAGAAGAATGGTTTTCTGTAAAAGAAGAAAAGAAAAACCTTCTTGAGTCTTCTAATTAGTATAGAGATAAAAGAAAAACGGCCACTCTCGGGAGTGGCCGTTTCAATTACCAAGATCGATCATATTGTTTTGGCGAGTCAATCTCAAGACCAAGTTGCTTGGCCGCTGTTCTTGGCCAGTAAGGGTCACGCAATAGTTCCCTTGCAACAAAAATTAAATCTGCACGGTTATTTTTTAAAATTTCTTCCGCTTGCAAACCTGAAGTGATCAGTCCAACCGCACCTGTATCGATGGCAGCACCCGCCCTGATGGTTTCAGCAAAGCCAACCTGGTAGCCTGGGTACACATCAATGGCTGCTGGCACCACTGCACCTGAGCTTACATCCACTAGGTCCACTCCTTGCTCCTTCATCCATTTTGCATATGTTACATAGTCTTCTGCAGTCAAGCCTTCAGGGTGGTAGTCATTAGCTGATACACGGACAAATAATGGACCATCCCACACTTCATTTACGCCATCAATGATGTCACAAAGGAAGCGGTAGCGGTTTTCTGTACTTCCACCGTATTCATCCTTACGTTTGTTCGTAAGAGGAGATAGGAATTCATTGATTAAATATCCATGGGCACCGTGAAGTTCAATAATATCAAATCCTGCTTCCTTGGAACGCTTGGCGCCTTCTACAAATGCCGCTATGGTTTCTTTTATATCTTCGGTGGACATTTCAACAGGAGTTTTCATTTTCTCGTTAAATGCCAATGCAGATGGTGCATAGATATCTCCTTCTACCATTGCTTTTCTGCCGGCATGAGCAAGTTGTATGGCTGTTTTGGAGCCATGGACCTTGATTTGTCTAATCAGTTCCTGGAAGCCTTGGATATGTTCGTCGTTCCAAATCCCAAGGTCTTGTGGAGAGATGCGCCCTTGTGGCTGGACCGCTGTTGCTTCCACCATGATCAGCCCTACCTGCCCGACTGCACGGGATACATAATGGGTCATATGCCAATCTTGAACATGCCCGTCTTCATTATGACTGGAATACATGCACATCGGGGACATGACAATCCGATTTTTCAGTGTCACACCTTTTACTGTATATGGGGAAAATAATGCTGATTTCATAAATGATTCCTCCTATTTATTTCGAGTTCCTAAAATATTATATCAAACGTTTTTATTCCCACCAAAAGATAGGTGTTCAATTTATGAAAATAGTAGTATGATAGGAGCAAAATACTACTATCTAGAGGAGGATGGGAGATGCACTGGCAAACGAAAGAGCAGTTGACAAATTTACTTGTATCCCTTGTCCAGCACGGAAGTGTGACATTATCGGGGGAAGAGAAGCGTTTGGCTTCCTTTATTTATTATCAACTGAATCATCTCGATTATTTCCAAAAGAACCCTGGTAATCTGGAGCTTCATCGGATGGAGGATGGGCGTTCTTTTGTAACCGCTTTAGTGAAGCAATCTGAGAAGAAGGACACGATTGTGCTTGTCAGTCATTTTGATGTGGTAGGAGTGGAAGATTACGGATTCCTGAAAGATCTTGCTTTCCAGCCTATTGAATTGACCCGTGAGTTAGAACATAATGTAGAAGCCCTTCCTAGTGAAGCGAAGGAACACCTCTTATCAGGCGAGTGGCTTTTTGGAAGAGGGGTCATGGACATGAAAGCGGGACTTGCTCTTCAAATGTCCCTCCTGGAAAAAGCGATTGAAGAAAAATGGGATATAAACCTCCTCTTATTGGCGGTTCCGGATGAAGAAGTGAACTCACAAGGGATGCTTCAGGCATTGCCTGCTTTGGCTGATCTAGCTTCAAGGCATGAGTTGAATTATAAGGCTTGCGTCAATTCTGAACCGATGTTTCAAAAATACCCTGGGGACAACAATCTTTATCTTTATACAGGTGCCATCGGAAAGCTTTTACCAGGGTTTTTCTGCTACGGAAAAGAAACACATGTTGGGGAGCCTTTGGCTGGCCTAAATGCCAATTTGATGGTTTCAGAGATACAAAAACTGATGGAGTGGAATACGGATCTGTGTGAACAGGTAGGTGCAGAAGTCACACCACCTCCTACAAGCCTGATTCAAAAGGATCTGAAAACGGAGTATTCCGTACAAATCCCACACACGGCCGTGACGCTATACAATGTCTTATTTATGGAAAAGTCCCTAACTGATTGGGAGGCAGATTTCCTTCGCATTGCCAAGCACGCGGCAAAGAATATCAATGAATTTTGCAAAGCGAAAGCAGATCAATTTAAGCGATTTACGACTTTTACCGAAATGCCGGTGGACGTAGCGGTCTATACCTACGAAGAGCTTTTGGAAAAAGCCAAAACAATCCATGGAGATCAGGAGATGGAGATGCGAATTTCATCCATGATTCTGTCGAACTCCCACCTTGATGAAAGGGAGCAGTCCATCAAAGTTGTAGAAGAAGTCGCCTCCCTATGTAAGGACTTGGGGCCGATGATCATCCTCTTTTTCGCACCACCATACTATCCGGCAGTAGCAACGGACCATAAGGAATTATTGGATTCTGCACGTAAGTTCATTCAGAAGTGGAAAGTGGAGGCAGATGTCGAATTCAATGAGCAACGCTATTTCTCAGGTTTATGTGATTTGAGTTTCATAGGGAAAGGGGACTTTTCGGCAAAAGATCGTCTTCCATTCAATATTCCGGTCTATGGGGCAACATACTCCTTACCATTTGCAGAGATGGAAGCATTGCAGATGCCGGTGTTCAATTTGGGGCCGGTCGGGAAGGATCCTCATCAATGGACGGAGAGGTTGAATGTTAAGTTTTCTTTTGAGGAATTTCCGCCGATATTGGCTGATTTTGTTAAGAATTTATAATGATGAGGTAGCCTGTTTGGATAGCGTAGTCTTTCTGGACAGGCTTTTTTATGTGAAAAAACTATTTCGATTGGTTAATTATGTTAAAGTTTATATATATGATTAACGATTGGAGTTTGATGGTATGACAACTATTCAAGTAAACTGGGGCAATTCTATCGTTCAATTAATCTGGCAAAAGCAGTCTGAACTTCCACCTAGAGAGATGATTACCAGTGCTCACGGCTATTGTTTTTATCAGGATAAACTGATGCTCGTCAACCTCAGGGACAGAGGATGGGATTTTCCTGGTGGACATATCGAACTCAATGAAACTCCAGAAGAGTGCTTCCAAAGGGAAGCAATGGAGGAGGGGTATGTCGAGGGGGAGTGCCGCTTGCTCGGTTCCATTGTGGTCGATCATCATGATAATCCAAACTGGAATGAGGATAGTCCTTATCCCAAAGTAGGTTATCAGGTTTTTTATAGAATGGATATTACCAAGTTTCATCCTTTTAGGGCAGAACATGAATCCTCCGAAAGAATCTTAATCGAACCTACAGATTTACCAAAGTGCTACAGTGGCTTCAATAATGTTTATCAAGCCATTTTACATGATAGTTTAGAAGCTGATTGATAAAGTCGTTTTTCAAAGAAGGGGTAGCCAATGATCATTGAGTTAGAGAAGAAAGATTTTAATAAGTGCAGAGAATTGGTACATGAAAATGGACTTATAGAAGTGAAGGCAGTAATCCAGGGATTCAATACAGGTCGAGTCTTTGTGGATGATCCAATTTCTCCTTCCTCAGGTTTTGTATGGCAAGGGAATAACGACGGCTTCATCTTCTTTGGAAATGAGAACAATCTTTCATTTAACCGAGAGTTGAATAGCTTTATTGAAGAGATAATTAAACCCGAAGCGGCAAAGGTTGGTCTAAAGTGGTTTGAAGCACTGGGAGATCATTCTGATTGGCATAATAGTTTGGAAAGTACTTTCCGGCATCGTCCACTTGGTAGCTGGAATCAACGAGTTTATCAATATAGTGGGAATTCACGCATTGTTTTAAACGACTCTTTGGATAATCAATATAAACTACATAAAATGGATAACTACTTTTATGCTAATAACCGAGCGGTCAATAAGAAAGGTATGGTCGATAAAGTTCTGGACTCGTGGTCTTCAATGGAAGATTTCTTTGAAAATGGTATTGGGTATTGTGTCACCTTCAATAATAGAATTGTAAGTACTTGCTTTACTTTATTTACAGATGGGAAATTTCACGCCATTGCTATTGAAACGGCGAAAGAGCATCGTGGAAAAAAGCTGGCCCAGCATTTAACCTATCATTTCATTAAAGCATGTGTGGATGCGAACAAGATACCTTACTGGGATTGTGTAGAGCAGAACAAGGCATCCATTGCAGTCGCAGAGGCTTGTGGGTTTGAAATGGTTTATAGGTATGCCGGATATGAGTTTCCTATTCATCCATAAAAAAGAGGGAAGGAGAATCCCTTTAAAGCAAAAGCACTTGGAGCAAGTATATCTCCAAGTGCTTTATTACCTTTGATTTATATATTCGACGTCTTTGCTTTCAACCTCTCCGCCATTTCCTCTCCCATTTCTCGGGAACGTTCTGTCGCCCCTTCAATACAACTCTCGAATGCTTCGGAAACTTTTTTGTCATCCAACACGGATATTCCGCGCTGTGTGGTACCGTTTGGACTTGTAACTTCTTTCCGCAAAATTTCTGCATCCTTATCGGTTTCCTGTAGCATATGAGCGGCTCCAATCAAGGTCTGACTGACAAGCTTTTTAGCAACATCCATATCCAATCCTTGTGCTAACGCCGCTTTTTCCATCGCCTCTGCAATGTAATATATATAGGCGGGGCCGCTTCCGGAAACGCCTGTTACGGCATGGAGTTGGTCTTCTTCGACGATGGTGCATAGACCAATCGCTGAGAATATGGATTGCACAAGTGCGAGGTCTGCATCTGTCGCAAAGGTACCTTTTGCAATCCCAGTAGCAGATAGACCGATGGCCGCAGACGTATTCGGCATAGATCTGATGACACGCAAATCTTGCTCAAAGAGATCTTGGATGACTTCGCTCGAAATTCCTGCCAGTACAGAAACAATTAGCTGCTCTTTCTTTACATAGGATTTAATTGCCTGAATTCCATCTTTGGCATCCTTCGGTTTCATGGCCAAAAAGATCACATCTGCATCTTTTACTGTTGCCTCTTTATTATCCATAATGGTTACACCGTATTTATATTTAAGGCTTTCTAAGCGTAATTGATCCTGTTTGTTCGTCACCGTAATATCCTCTTTTGCACAGATTTCCTGTTTCAGCAGTCCTGCCATAATCGCCTCTGCCATCGATCCGGCACCAATAAATGCTATCTTCATCGTTAACACGCTCCTTTTAAAAATGAAAAAAGACCTATCTGTCCTGTATGTAAGGACGGATAGGTCTTATCCGCGGTACCACCTTGATTGGTTGGTTAAACCCAGCTTCGTTTCCCGTATCGTGGGAGGACGATCAGGTTTTCCTGATTGTTCCTGGGTAGGTTCGAAAGTGCAGGGGATGAGGAGGTCTTTCAGCCGGTGAACCTCCATCTCTTTTCATCTTGCAACTTTCTACTGGTCCCATTCGTCACGTTATCATTTGTAATTTTATACATTATGCAATGGAAGGGACGGAAAGTCAAGGGGATATTTGTCACGATTTTAAAGATTTTTTTCGGGAAGTAGTAGGCCGCCTATCTCCATGTATTAGCAAGCCTATCAATCTCAGGATTAGTAGAGCGTAGGAAAACCGTGGGTCAAAGGAGGTGTATGAAACGCAAATTGAGTAGTGCGGACAAATGCTCAAACGCACTGGACGTTATTTCAAAAAAATGAACTGGGAGATTTTATTAGTTATTGAGGAATAACCCTTTCTTTTTTTCCTTATTTAGTGCATTCTATAATTGAATGGTTATTCACTTATCATTTTCAGGCTATTATTTTGTTATAATTTTATAAAACAATTATTACATATATACATACAATAAGGAGTTAAAAGGGGATTATGATGAACAAGGTTTCTTGTAAGCAAGAGATAAAGCAAATTACAATCCCGACCCCGTTTGCGGTTGGGGACGTACATACTTACATTATCATTACCGATAAAGTGACATTGGTGGATGCCGGGGTAAAGACGATGGAGGCTTGGGAAGTGTTTCAGCGTGAACTGAACAAGCATGGATTGAAAGTAATGGACATTGATCAGGTGGTAGTGACACATCACCATCCAGATCATGTCGGACTACTTGATTTCCTGCCATCGAATATTCCGGTATATGGTCATAAACGTGCACATCCATGGATGACGCAGGATCAACGCTATTTTTCCCTGCATGAAACCTATTATAAAGGGATTTTTGAACAAATGGGAGTGGAGCAACGATTCTATCCATTGTTGAATGCCATTGATAAGCCTTTACGTTTTTCCTGCCATCGTGGTCTTACTTCCTTTATCGGGGAAGGAGATCGTTTAGAAGGCCTTGTAAATTGGCGTATCATCGAAACGCCGGGACATGCAAGCAGCCACCTGGTTCTCTTTGATGAAAAGAGCGGGACCTTAATAGGGGGAGATCTAATTCTTTCTGATATCTCTCCAAATCCATTGGTGGAACCGCCGTATGTCGGTGAAACCGACCGAAAGAAATCGATGCTTGAATACATACATTCCATTGAAAAGATGAAGCGCCTGCCAATCACACGAGTCCTGCCAGGGCATGGGGATATTGTCGAAAATGTTCCAGAATTACTGGAAATCCGTTTGAAGCAGCAGGATAAACGTGCAGACAAGGTGCTGAAATTCCTAAAGGAAAATCCTGCAACCGCTTATGAGATCTGTCAGTTCCTTTTCAAATCTGTTTATGAGAAACAACTATTACTCACGCTTTCTGAAACAATTGGCCAGATTGACTTTTTACTTGATAAAGGCTTGATTATAGAAGATGCATCTTCCAAGCCATATATGTATAAAGCGGGAGGAGAGTAATCGATGGCTAGTCTTCAAGGTAAATATGTTGTTATCACTGGTGCTTCAGGTGGAATCGGAAAAGCTCTTGCTTTTGAGGTGGCCAAGCGAGGAGCGACTCCGGTACTTATGGCTCGGTCCTTGGATAAATTAGAGCAGGTGGCAAATCAAATAAAAATGACTCACCAGATAGAGACGCCTTTTTATCAATTGGATGTCCGGAAGCAAGCTGATATTGAGCGTACGTTCGAAAAATTAATGACGGAAATTCCGGCTGTAGATGTGCTGGTGAACAATGCAGGGTATGGGAAGTTTGATGATATTGCCGACCTTTCACTAGATGACATGAGTGGAATGTTTGAGGTGAATGTTTATGGCTTAATCGCCTGTACGAAAATGGTCTTGCCGTCAATGCTGGAACAAACCCAAGGACATATCATCAATATTGCTTCACAGGCTGGAAAGATTGCAACACCGAAATCAAGTGTATATGCTGCGACGAAGCATGCGGTTCTCGGTTTCACCAATAGCATGCGAATGGAGCTTTATGATACCAATATCTTTGTGACATCTGTTAATCCAGGCCCGATCAGGACGGAGTTTTTTGATATTGCGGATTCATCCGGCAACTATAAGCAGAAGGTGGATAAATGGATGCTTGAGCCTGATTTTGTTGCAAAGCGGATTGCGGATGCGATGTTCACGCGTACCCGGGAAATTAATCTGCCTGGTTGGATGAACATGGCCAGCAAATTGTATCAGCTGTGTCCAGGGGTGGTGGAAAAATTCGGCGGCAAGGCTTTTCGACAAAAATAATGAACTTTCTGTAACTTTTTATTTAGCCTTCCGTCCAATAGGGCAAGAGGTGATAAGAGCATGAAAACAGTAAAATTCATTTCATTACTGTCTTGTTTCCTTCTTTTGTTTGGCTGTGGAACAGCAGGCGGGAACAACAATAACAACAGTGGGACGGGATCCAATCCGGGTTCTGGTGAAGAAGTCCCTAATGATGAACCAGCAGATGACGAGGAGCAGGCAGTCGAGGATCTGACAGGTTATATCATTTCTCTCTCTGATGAAGGGCAATTGCGCATGTTAGTGACAGGTCAGCACCCAAGCAGTGGTGTCTCAGGTACATCTGCTACCATGTACACACTTGAGGAAAGCACAAAGGTGGAAGACTCTGAGGGTGAAACGTTGGAAGCAGCAGACCTTAAAGTGGGTATGAAAGTGACAGTCTGGAACTCAGGCATTGTAGCCGAATCCTTTCCTGCCCAGTCAGGCGCCATAAAAGTATTGGTTGATGCAGGCCAAGATAAGCATGAGCAACAGGCTGTCGCCAAGGCGTTGGAAGAAGTGGAAGCAGGTAACCCGTGGCACGTTGAGGAAGTGACGGAACATGAAGGACAATCGTATAAGGTAACCTTGAAGAATCTGTTAGATGATAGCGAACCGGTAGACATTGAGGTTGAAGTGGAAGAGGGATAATGTCCATTTGAGACGTCTTGTGTGATAGTGCAGGGCGTCTTTTCGTCTACTAGAAGCTCCTTAGCGTCGATTAGCTTTGTCGGTGTTTGTTGGAATTTGTCGGTTCGCATGTATTGCTTTGAGTTTGGAAAGTACGTAGGTGAGTTTGACTTGTATTTTAAAAGTTCGGACAGTATTTACCGCGAAACGACAGTAAAAAGGCCTTTTTCGACAGTAAGTGGGATGGACGGAATCAAAAGGAGGATTTACAGATGAATTTTATTTTGAATGAGGAGAAGTTAGGTGTCGAGGTCATTAATGCCATTCAAAGCGGGGATGTACCATCTCTTAGGGGTTTACTTGCTGATCATCCCGACCTTGCCATGGCAAGAATTATCTCAAGAGGTTATCATGATGAAAATTCTGATACATATGGAGTGTCCCGCACATTACTCCATGTGGCCACTGATTGGCCTGGCCATTTTCCGAATGGGTCGACAATCGTGCGCACTTTAGTGGGGGCGGGAGCAGAGGTGGATGCTAGATTCACTGGTCATCACTCGGAAACACCTCTTCATTGGGCCGCCAGCAGTAATGATGTGGAAGTGCTCGAGACGCTTCTCGATGCAGGTGCGGACATAAATGCCACAGGAGCAGTAATTGCTGGAGGAACCCCTTTAGACGACGCGGTGGCCTTCGGACAGTGGAATGCAGCTCGCCGGCTAGTGGAGGCGGGAGCGCAGACCAACCTGTGGAATACTGCTGCGCTTGGGATGATGGATGAATTAAAAGCATACTTTGCATGCGATGAGCTTCCTTCCACTTTTGAAATCACACAAGCTTTCTGGCTGGCATGTCATGGTGGCGAGCTCCGTACAGCAGAGTTCCTCTTCAATCATGGGGCCGATATCAACTGGATTGGTTATGATGGACTTACTCCGTTCGATGCAGCAATCCGCCGTGATGATTCAGACAAAAAATTGGTCGGGTGGCTTCGCAACAAGGGCGCTCATTCTACTGTGGAAATGGCGTAAGGTCTTTCTTTTTCAACTTCCTGGTCTGTTGTCCCAGTCGACTTCTGCTGGGACCTGTTACGGAAGATCTTTTCCCACATCCCCTGAAACCCGTACATTAATAATGCCTTGATTAAAAATAACCCAAAAAGCTGATGACGGCTCATTTTCTTCATTTCAAAGATCCCCATACTTTTAAAACATGTAAATACGGGATACATAAATATAGCATCCACTAATGCATTCAATAGGAAGTATAAATAGAATCTCCCGTAAGTTAAGCGTAATATCCAAAGCGAGCCCGCAAAGAACGGACCTACTATAAATGCAAATTCATTTATGAAATATGGAGGGATTTTCTTGTAGATGGCCCACCATTTATATTTTTCCGCAACGATGCTTTCCAGTGCAATCAGAATGGACATAAACAAAGCCCCTGGCAAGTAGCGTTTAAAGTGCTGCCACCCTAGAAAAGGGAGCGTCAATATAGAAATGAATACCATTATCCATAATACGAGCACAGGTTTTTTTTTCATGATGGATGTCCCTCCTCATTGTAATAAACTTCTGCTTTTATCATGTGTAATTGCAGGGGATTTATGAATTAATTTACAAGTTCCTATAATAAACAACTAAAAAAAGCACCATTCCTCACTGGAATAGTGCTACTATTTGCTTAAATACTCATATACCACATCATGGACCACTTCAAATACATCCAAGATAGGGTTTTCAGTAATTATATGGTTTACTTCCTTTGCCATCCTTTCGTACTCTTCCTCACTGAGTGGAATCGATTCAAAATCATGCTGATATTGAATAAAACAATTTCGGATCATTTTTTTCACTAAGTTTCTCTCCACATCATTCACCTCATTATCCTTTATTATAAAGGTTTTGCTCCCTAAACAAGAACATCAAAATGACATTTGTCGAAATATGTAGTGGAATTTACCATTGAAACCGAACGTATATTCGCTTATTATTGGGTATATACTACTGATACGAACATACTTTCTGTTTTAGTGAGGTGTGAAAGTTCGTGGACATGGATTACAGCAAGATGCCAAACAACAAGATTTTATGTGTAGATATGAAAAGCTTTTATGCCAGCTGCTCGGCAGTGATGAAGGGACTCGATCCACTCACTTGCTATTTGGCGGTGGTTGGGGATACGGAACGACAAGGGAGTGTCGTACTTGCGGCCTCTCCCATGTTGAAAAAGGAATTTGGAATCAAGACGGGCTCCCGCCGGTTTGAGATTCCAAATGACGAACGCATCCATATTGTGAACCCCAAGATGGCAACCTATCTGCGCATCTCCACAGAAATCACTCGGCTTTTCAACCGATATGTGCCAAAGGACGCCATCCATACGTATAGTGTCGATGAAAGCTTCTTACAAGTCGACGGGGTGGAGGCGCTTTGGGGAGACGCCACCACGATTGCCGAAAAAATCAAGGAAGACATGGAACGTGAATTTCAGCTTCCATGCGCCATCGGAATTGGTCCGAACATGTTGATGTCAAAGCTTTGCCTGGATCTTGAAGCCAAGAAAAAGGGCGTTGCTGAGTGGACCTATGAAGATGTGAAAACAAAGCTTTGGCCACTTTCTCCGCTCAGTGAAATGTGGGGAATCGGATCGAGAGTGCAAAAAACATTAAATCGTATGGGAATTTTCAATGTTGGACAGCTCGCAAATTATCCCCTCGAGCTGCTGGAGAAGAAATTTGGTGTGATGGGAAACCAGCTGTACTATCACGCTTGGGGGATTGATCTATCAGAGCTTGGTGCCCCAATCATACAGGGGCAAATCAGCTTTGGAAAAAGCCAGATTCTAATGCGCGACTATACAGACCCCAAGGAGGTCAAACAGGTCATCCTGGAAATCTGTGAGGAAGTCGCCAGAAGAACACGCCATAACCGCAAAGCCGGCCGCACCATCAGCCTTGGAATCGGCTATAGTCGCGATGAACTAGGCGGTGGATTCTACCGCTCCCGAACGATGGAACGGGCAAGCAATGTCACGATGGACTTATACCGTACTTGTCTTGAGCTGTTCGAGGAAAACTATGAACCAAAAACCGTCAGGAAAATCGCTGTATCCCTCTCCAATATCGTCGAGGACAGCGAAATGCAGCTGAGCCTATTTGAACTCGAACAGCCGAAAAAGCGGGAACTGGGCTATGTAATGGACACCATCCGCGGAAAGTACGGAACCAATGCTCTATTGAGGGCTGTGTCCTACACCAATGCCGGAACGGCCGTGCATAGAAGCAGGTTGGTTGGTGGGCATAAGGCTTAGGGGCTTTAGCTAGAACTTAAGAAAGGATGATGAGGATGATACGGGATCGCGGAACCATCAAATGGACGTCCATGATGCTACCGGAGCATGTCAAAATGCTGCGCGATTGGACTAAAGAGGACCTATATGAAACCAAGCCGGAAATGGACGAACAGCGGCTGGAAGAATTGAATGAACTGTTTTGCGAAGCGATGGAAACGGGTAAGGAAGTAACCATCACCTATTATGAAAAAAGAAGGTACCATCTGTTTGTGGGAGCGGTGCATCATCTTGATGCTTACCAAAGACGATTGCACGTGGTCGATAAATTCGGCGAAGCTGGCAGCCTGTGCGTAGACGATATTTTGGATATTTCCTAGCATAAAAATACATCCTTCCCACGCACGCATGAGGAAGGATGCTTGCTTTTTATTTCTTTTCAAAATACCCGAGCGCCAAAATGGCCTCAAACACTTCTTCGCTCTCATCAGAAGTCACTTCCACTTCCTGTCCTGGCTGAAGGGCTAGTGCCAATACACCAAGCAGGCTCTTTGCATCGACTACCCAATGCTCCTTTTTAAACAAAACCGTTCCGGAATAAGAACTGATTGTATTCACAAGATTACTTGCAGACTCAGCAAAAATAGGCTTTAGCACCGTAAGTACCATATGCATCTACCCCTTTATAATGTGATACTTTAAGTATAAAGAAAAAGATGGAAACAACAAGAGAAAAATATTGATGTAAAGGAAAGGAGTTGTGCCAAAGGATGCGAGTAGAAGTAACCGAAAAAACACCACAAAAACTTCTGACCAAAGCAAGTGGCTTTCTAAAAGGCTATACCCACACCCTTAACCCCTATATCGGCTGTGCTTTTGGTTGTTCGTATTGTTATGTCAGACAAAGCCCGGTCGGTCTATTCCGTAAACAGGAATGGGGAACCTGGGTGGATGTCAAGAAGGATGTAAAAGAAAAGCTCGCCAAAGAACTACGGTTGTTGAGAAAAAAAGAACAGCCCATCAGCATTTTCATGTCATCCAGTACCGATCCTTACCAACCGGTGGAACAAAAGGAGGAGGTAACCCGAACCCTTTTGGAAGTAATGGCAGAAGAACCACCGGATTTTCTTTTTGTCCAAACAAGAAGTCCATTGGTAACAAGAGATATCGATTTGCTGAAATCATTGGGCAAGAGGGTGATGGTGAGCATCACAATAGAAACGGACCTAGAGGAGGTACGTAAGAGGTTTTCCCCAGCAGCACCACCCATCCCAGCAAGGCTGAAAGCATTAAAAACGTTACATGAAGAAGGGGTGCCAAACCAGGTTGCCATTGCACCAGCCTTGCCATTTTCCGAAGAGTTTGCTTTAAAACTAAAAGGAATAGTGGATAGGGTATGTGTGGATGATTTTACAGGGGACGGAAGTGGAGGAAAGCGGACGGCACGTCTAGGTATTTATGAAAAATATGAGGACATAGAGAAGGGAATATGGTTAGATGGAAATGTTCAGCAAGAGGTATTTGAGAAGGTGCGTGAGGTATTTCCTGAAGAACAAGTTGTTCGAAGTCCAGAGGGGTTCTTTCCGCCAATCACAAGTTGAGAGTGCAAAGTTAACGGTCTGACCTTTTGGATAGTAGGTACTTAAATGACGAAAAAAATGCTCACTTACGATACAATAGAAAACAGTTCTAGTTATAGAGGTGATAGATAATGATAACCCTTGGAGATCTGATTTTTCAGTTGTTTGCTTTTTTTGTCCCGTTAACCTTTATTTTTATAATCATAATGATGATGCGTTCTTCTACTAAAAAGAAAACGCAGATAGAAAAATTGGAAGCAAGAGTAGAAGACTTGGAAAGAAGGATAAAGTAAATTAAAGGAGGGTAACTAATGGACAGCATTATTTTCGATTTAGACGGTACGTTATGGGATTCAAGGGAAACCGTACTTGTAGCTTGGAATGAAATCCTGAAAAATGAAGGTCAGATCGAGAAAGAGTTAACAAGTGATGATTTCAAAGCTACCATGGGGCTTCAAATGCATGATATAGGGAAACATTTCTTCCCTGACTTAGAAGAAGGAAGCCGCACCCAGTTGTTGAACAAATGTGGAGAAGCGGAGAGAGTGCTTTTAGAGGAAAAAGGGGGACAGCTCTACGGTCAGGTAGAAGAAGTGTTAGAGAGCCTATCTCAAAAATACAAACTTTTTATTGTGAGTAATTGCCAAGAAGGCTACATAGAAGCTTTTTATAAATATCATCAATTAGAGACTTATTTCATTGATTATGAGAATCCAGGCAGAACAGGACTCTCAAAAGGTGAAAATATTAAACTAATTATCGAACGCAATAAACTGGAGAGTCCTGTTTATGTGGGAGATACGGTTGGAGATCAGCAAGCAGCGAGGGTAGCTGGTATTCCATTTGTCTACGCTAGTTATGGGTTTGGAGAAGTGGAAGAATATGATTATATTATTCATTCACTTAATGATCTGCAAAAAATTTTTTAGCTTTCATTTAATGTAAAAACCTTGAAGGAATGTTTATTCTTTCAAGGTTTTTATTATGGGACAATACGCGTTGTTTGATTTTGTTATTGACGGTTTAAAAGGGGAGGTGTATAGTGAAAAATGCAAATAGTAATCATTACGCTTTAATCTGCGTTTATTTAAAAAATCCAAAAGCGGCATGGTGTTTAAAGCGTAATCACTCTATTTTATAGGGTCTTAATGTCATGAGGGAATTTGTTTTTTGGGGAGAGACTTTAGAAGTCTTCTCACTAGTTGGCGGTGTATTAATCATTAGCACATCCATTGCGCTTTCCACCAGAAAATGCCTGATGCTAGAATCACACCGAGTCTTGCTAAGGCTGAATAGTTTAAAGGAGAGAAAAATATGAAATTAAAAAAAGTACTGATATTTTCCATTTTCATCGTATTGTTATTAACAATCATAGGTTGCAGGAGCGCAAATGAAAAGACAGCATCACAAGAATCCAACGAAAAGTCTGTAACGATGCTATTCAGTTTTGCTTCCAAAACAATGGATCCGCATCAGGACTGGATGGGGGTGCGTGCTGGAGTGGCTGAAACATTGGTTCGAATTGACGGAAACCTGGAAATTCAGCCATGGCTGGCAGAAGCATGGGAGAGAAAAGATGGAAAAACCTGGACATTCAAGATTCGGGAGGGTGTCACCTTTCATGATGGGACCCCAGTTGATGGAGAAGCGGTGAAAGCTTCCTTTGAACGAGTGCTGGAAACGAATGAAGCCGTCTCATCTAGTTTGAAAATCGAATCTATGGAAGCGGATGGACAGGAGATAACGTTTGTCAATACAGAGGAATACCCGGCCTTTCTTTCCGAGCTGGTACATACAAATGCCTCCATCGTTAAAGTGGAAGCTGAGAGTATTGGGGAGCAGCCGATAGCGACTGGCCCGTTTAAGGTTACAAGTTTTATCTCAGAAACGGAAGTGAACTTAGAACGGTATGAGGATTATTGGGACGGAGCGGCAAAATTGGATCAAGTGAAAATCAAATTTAATTCAGATGGAAACGTTAGGGCACTCGCCCTTCAATCCGGAGAAGCAGATATAGCCTATCATCTTCCTCCCGAGTCGTTGGAGCCAATTGAAAGCAACGATAAACTAAGGGTTGAGTCGGTACCAAGCCTTCGTGTCCATTTCCTACTCTATAACAATGCTAACCCTGCATTGCAGGATGTAAATGTGAGAAGGGCATTGGACCTATTAGTGAACCGTCCAGTGGCAGTAAAGGAAATTATGAATGGTCATGCAACAGAGGCGGCTGGCCCATTTAATCCTAACTTTGCATTTGCGGGTGAAACGGAACCAACCAGTTATGACCCTGAAATGGCGGAAAAGCTATTGAAAGAGGCAGGCTATCGGAAGAACGCGGACGGAAAGATGGAAAAAGAGGGAAAGGTGCTTACGCTTAAACTGGCAACGTATTCAGGAAGACCGGAGCTTCCCTTGCTTGCCCAATACTTACAGGGTGAAGCTGCATCTGTCGGAGTTGATATAGAGATTGTCACCATCGAAAATATTGATAGTTATTTATGGGAGCGACAGGATGAATGGGATATGGTGACATACTCTAACCTGACGGCTCCCCGTGGGGATGGCGGTTACTTCCTTAATGTTGCTTATTTGCCGGAGGGGGCGTTGAATCCTGGCCAAATTGATATTCGGGAATTAAATGAACTGACCGAACAACTAAACACTACAGCAGATCCAGAAAAGAGAATGGAGTTACAGGAAGGAGCTGTGAATGTCATTCAGAAGGAGGTTCCTCATTCCTTCATCTTGCACCCGCACATTATCGTAGGCGTAAATGATAGAGTGAAAGATTGGGAGCCGGGATCAGAAGAATATTACCTTATAACGAACAAAATGGATGTAAAATAAAATGATGAAGTGAAAGTATCATGGATGCTTTCACTTTTCTTCATGAATAGAAGTGGGTGGGAAAATGCGGAAGGCTGTTTCTATTATCGGCTCAAGGCTGTTTCAATTGATTATTATGATTTTGATTCTTTCTTTCGCAACATTTGTCCTGATGAAAATAACCCCGGGAGACCCGGTCAGGGCATTATTGAAAGTGGATGATGTTATATCAACCACAGATGATAAGGAAAGGGTCATGAAGGAATATGGATTTGATAAACCGATTTTAGTCCAATATGTTCAATGGCTATGGAATGTAGCGCAATTGGATTTAGGGGAATCTATTATCTCTAAGAGGCCAGTATTGGATATCATTTTGGATAGACTCCCAGCGACCTTTGCCTTATCCGTAGGAGGCATGATCGCCCTTTTTGTCATTGCTGTGCCACTCGGTGTACTTGGGGCGGTATATGAAGGGCGGTGGCCGGATTATATCAGCAGATGGTTTGCCATACTCGGTGCCTCCATCCCTAGCTTTTGGCTTGGATTACTACTCATCTACTTTTTTTCATTAAAGTGGAACTTACTTCCTGTAATGGGGAAGGGAACGCTTGCCCACTTTGTTCTGCCTTCTATCACTCTAGGGATTGCAATGGCACCTTTATATATAAAGATATTGCGGGAAAGGCTCGTTTCTACCTTGCAGAGCACATATATCGAATCGGCCTATGCGCGAGGATTGGGAAAAGGAAGAATCCTTTTATTTCATGCTTTACGCGGTAGTCTCGTTCCGCTTGTTACTATGTTTGGATTGAGTATTGGCAGTCTTCTCGGAGGGATTACCGTAATTGAGATACTATTCTCCTGGCCGGGTATGGGAGAAATGATTGTACAAGCAGTGATGCAACGGGATTACCCGCTAATACAAGGATACATTATGGTGGTAGGTCTCTTAGTGGTCATGACCAATTTAATTGTAGATTTGCTCTACTTAATCATCGATCCACAGATTAGGCATGGAAAGGAGATAAGTTAATGGAAAGCATGACAATAAAATGGAAAAATACTACTCTTGTTCGCAATCCTAATCTAGTGATTGGCTCCATTCTTGCGAGCATGCTGGCTGCTGTCATTGTGTTTGGAAGCACAATGGCTCCCCATGATCCATTCCAAATAGATATGGGAAATAGGCTTAAAGAGGCTTCATCCATCCATTGGCTTGGTACAGATCAATTGGGCAGGGATGTTTTTTCCAGAATTTTGTATGGAGCCAAGTTAACCATAGGGCTTGGATTACTTGCAATTTCCCTTGCAATAGTAATTGGTGTTCCCATCGGCCTCCTCTCCGGTTATATAGGAGGGAAAGTAGATGCCGTTTTCATGAGAATGATAGATGGTATTTTGGCATTTCCCGATTTTATCCTGGCGATAGCTATTGCCGGCATATTGGGTCCGAACCTGACCAATATTGTGCTCGCCATCATTTTAGTCAGGTGGATCATGTATGCGAGAGTGGTCCGGAGTCTGGTTATGGCAGAAAAGGAAAAAGAGTATATTCTTGTGTCTAAGATTTCGCACTCTAGTACATGGAAAACAATTCGCATGCACCTTTTACCACAAGTACTGCCGGAGATCATTGCGATGGCAGCCATTGACGTAGGTAAGGTGATACTCATGATTTCTGCCTTATCCTACATCGGACTTGGAGCACAACCGCCTATTCCGGAATGGGGGGCAATGTTGAATGAAGGGCGAGGATATTTTCAAGCAGTACCTTCCCTCATGATCTATCCTGGTCTTGCCATCATGATAACCGTCTTAACATGCAATTTATTGGCAGATGGATTAAAAGATCACTTTGACATTAGAAAGGGCAGTGATAATCGATGAGTGAACCATTGCTTACTATTGAACAATTAGTCGTTGAAAAACACAATGAGTCAAAAGCAATCATCAGCCGATTAAATCTACAGATTGCTAGAGGGGAAATGATTGGTTTGATAGGGGAAAGTGGTTGCGGGAAAAGCATTACGGCTAGGGCAATCTTGAATCTGCTTCCAGGACAGATGAATGCGAAAGGGAAAATCCTCTATAAAAATAGAAATCTATTAGGATTGTCACATCAGGAACACCGTAAGCTTCTTGGGAAAGAGATAGGCATAATTTTTCAGGATTATAGAGGGAGTTTCACTCCTTTTATCTGTATAGGAAAACAAATGGTTGAAACAATACAAGCACACAACCCCCTTTCAAAGAAAAAGGCAAAAAAAGCGGCATTGGATGTACTTACCGAAATGGGGCTAGAAGCGGAAAGAGTCTATAGAAGTTACCCATTTCAATTAAGTGGAGGGCAGGTGCAAAGGGCTGCTATAGCGATGTCCCTTGCGTTGAAGCCATCGTTGTTAATTTGCGATGAGGTTACCACTGCCCTTGATGTCATGAGCGGAGAAAAGGTATTGGATTATATTGAGAAAATGAGAAAAGAGACGGGATGTGCCGTTTTGATGATCACACATGATCTTACACAGGCTTACAAGCGGACGGACAAGATATATGTAATGGAACATGGTGAGATTGTAGAAAGTGGAACTCCCGAAGTGATTAAATGTGATCATCGACACCCTTATACGAAAAAATTATGTGGTTGTGTATTGGACCTGCCTGGAGAAGGAAACGGAGTTCAGTCGACTAGTGAGAAGGTGATGTCCATATGAGTCAATTAATCGTAGAGGAGCTCTCAATCCATTATTCCAAAGGCGTTAAAGCCCTAGACAATGTGTCTTTTGCTGTAAACAAAGGAGAGTGTGTGGGGATTGTAGGAGAAAGCGGTAGTGGAAAGAGTACGCTTGCGAAGGTACTATTAGGTCTTCAACCATATAAGGAGGGTCACATAACATTTGAAGGGAATCAAATCGTGCCAAAAAAGAAAGAGGCGTTGCGGGAGTACCGGAGACAAGTCCAGATGGTATTCCAGGATGCTAACAGCACTCTTAATCCTAAACTTCCAATATGGAAAAGTGTTTTGGAACCATTAGATAATTTCAAGGAGGTTCAGCCATCTTTTCTAAATAGAGAAGAGGCATCCCGCAAAGAATCAGCGATGGCCCTTCTTGAAATGGTCGGTCTAGACGAGCATATGCTGGAGCGGTTTCCAGGCGAGTTGAGTGGAGGGCAAAAACAACGTGTCAGTATTGCCAGGGCACTAAGTCTAGAACCGGGCCTTCTGATTTGTGATGAACCTACGGCAAGCCTTGATGTTACCGTTCAAAAGCAAATCCTGCAGTTACTAAAGGAGCATCAAGAAAAAACAGAAATGACGATACTTTTCATTTCGCATGACATAAGAGCTGTCACCTTCTTATGTAACCAGATAATCGTCTTAAAAGATGGAATAGTAGTGGATCGGTTCCCGTTGCAAAATCTCTACCAAGATAATCGACATCCATATACGAAGGCACTGATCAAGGCTGCTTCGTTTTAAGGACAGAAAGGAAAAGAAGGAATGAATGTAGTAGTAGCAAAAGAGAAAGCAGCCTTTAGTAACGGGCAGTATGTAGCATTGGCTTTCCCCCTAATAATAGCGGGAATTACCACGCCGCTAATCGGAGCGGTCGATACTGCGGTTGTTGGAAGGCTGCCTGATCCATCTTCCATAGGTGGAGTGGCGATTGGTGCTGACATCTTCAATACGATGTACTGGCTACTTGGGTTTTTAAGAGTAAGTACAAGCGGCTTTACTGCACAGGCACAAGGGTCTGATAAAGGTTATGAAACCATCTTAACCTTGCTTAGACCGATGATTATCGCGATAATTTTCGGCTTGCTTTTTATTATTTTTCAAAAGCCGATTCTTCATATTTCATTAAATGTAATAGGAGGGAGCGAGGCGGTATCTTCTTTTGCCTCCACTTATTTTTCTATTCGAATTTGGGGAGCGCCATTTATCCTTATGAGCTATGTGTTTATTGGGTGGTTAATAGGGATGGGCAAGGTAAGGCTAGCGCTTGCCACCCAATTGGTCATGAATATGATGAATATAGCTCTTAGCATTATCTTTGTGTTGGTTTTGGGACTGGGGGTAGCTGGGGTGGCCTATGCCACGCTTATTTCTGAAATAAGTGCCGTTCTCTTCGGTGGGTTCATCATTGCCAGACATAACAAAATAGGGTTCTCCAATGTGGATCGTCGGATGATGTTAGATCCGGAACCTTTGATGAAGATGATAAAAGTAAATAGAGACCTCTTTTTAAGAACGGTGTGTTTATTGATCATGACCGGAATTTTCACATCCAAGGGGGCGGGTATGGGAGAGGTAACACTGGCGGCAAACGCAATTCTGCTACAAATACATTATATAATGGCTTATTTAATTGGAGGATTTGCAAATGCGTCCAGTATTTTGACGGGAAGGTCAATAGGAGGAAAGGATCCATTCCTATTTAGAAGAGCCGTAAATTTATCTGCAGTATGGGGGGGAGGAACTGCTGTTATACTGGCTGCCCTCATATTGCTATTTGGAGATAGTGTTGTCGAATTGTTTACCAGTATAGACACGGTGAGGGCTTTGGCCATCGAAAACTTAATTTGGATGGTGATATTCCCATTTGTAGGTTTTTGGGGTTTGCAACTAGAAGGTATATTTTCAGGAGCGACAGACGCGAAGTCTATTAGAAACTCTATTTTTGTTGCATTACTTGTATTTTTATTTGCCATTTGGTTATTCGTACCTATGTATGAAAATCAGGGTATCTGGTTGGCATTTGTTGTATTTAGTTTGGGACGTTCTATCTTTTTGGCTCGTTACCTTCCGCAACTCCAGCGACTCCATTTTTCATAATGAAAGGAGGGGAAAATGATTTTCCCCTCCAAGCTTTACTGGTTACGGCTGCGCCAAATCAGTCGTTCAATACTTGGGCAGCCCGCACACAGGACTCGAAATTGCCTTTATGTGAAGCATCACAATAAGGAAGCTTTTTGGAAAGCCCGCAACGGCACAAAGTAAAAGCCGGCTTGTCCTCAAACTTGTTTCCTTCTGCATCGATTAACTCCACATCACCGGTTACACGGAAGCCTCCGTTATCCATTACTTTAATTGTTACTTTTGACATTGGTAATCTCCTCCTTCTTATAAAGATATTAGTATCGTACCTACAATTATCCATTTTGACAACAAGAACTTATCCACTACCATCCTTTCCAAATGCCTTGTAGTTATACTAATGAGCAATATATGGTACAATCATGCTAATAATGAAACAGTTGGAGGCATGAAACGTGAAAGTAACGTTTACAGAGAAAGCAGCAGAAAGAGTCAAAGCAAAGCTTGAAAACCAAGATGGAAAATGGTTGAAGCTAAAATATGATACAGATGGATGCGGATGCGTCGTTAGCGGAGTTTCCGCACTATGGATCACACCGGAAAAAGACGATGATGATGTGGAGCTAGAAACAAACATCGGTCCATTATTAATGGAAAAGTCAAAGCTTGTCTTTTTTGATGAAGACATGACAGTCGATTTTGTGGAAAGTGCGAACTGCTATATGTTGAAATGTCCGAGCCAGATTCTAAATCCACGAATGAGTTTATTGGTAGTGGAGGGTGCAAAATGAGCAACGGGGGCAAAATCAATTCGTTGAAAAATGTGGCCCAATCCAAAACGTGGGCATCATTCTTAAATCATAATCATCCTTACAGCTTGCTGCACTGGTCGATTGGTGGCATCAATTATGAAGACAAAGATGTATGGCTGCTTCAGGATGAAGTAACATTCGAGGTTCAAGAGTTTGAGAACTTGGATATGGCAGTGGAATGGATCTCGGAAAATATGGACGGGATTACGGATGTGTTAGGCTAAGATAGGTCAAGCCGAAAAGTCGGGGAACTTTGTTCTTCGGCTTTTTTTTGTATTGAGGGAGGCAATTCTAGAACCAGAGGTAGTATCTATGGAGCCCGGTACCTCCCCTGAGAGAGGTATCCTTTGTTGATAATTGTCGAAATGTGTCGATTGGCATGTATTACATGGAGTTTAGACAGTAAATTGTGTGGGTCAAAACATAAAAGCCCAGACGTAGACCCGTTTCTCCTTGAGACTTTCAAAACCAATTATTTACACCTCACCCAATCTTCTCTATACTCTAAAGTATATTTTCAAAATAATATAAAAAAAGAGGGGAAACTATGAAACTATTTGGCTGGATATTTCTATCTGTATTAATTTGTTTCGGGTTAGCGTTTACGGGAGAAATTGCCATGATTTTAATATGTGCCCTAATATTAGGCGTTTTGTTAAGATGTTTAACGCTATTAACGGCCATTAAAGCAAGACTCTCACAAATCACGAAAGATCCGGATCCTGTCAGAGATGCTTATGATGATTATTTGACGGAGAAATTCAGAAAAATAGAAAAGGATGTGTAATCAGTGAAATTCTTCCGATTTGATAAAGAAATTGGATTCCCGATAAAACGATATGATTCACAAACGGCCCATTTCATAAAAGTATTGAGAAGTAAGCAGGAAACTAGCGTAGGGTTTATTCAAATAGATGCTGGCGGTGTAGTGGGATATCATCAAGCAAGTGTGCAGCAGTTGTTCATTGTCGTGCAGGGGGAAGGATGGGTAACGGGAACGGATCGCGAAAAAATGGTAATCAAAAGCGGAGAAGGAGTCATGTGGGAAGAGGGAGAATGGCATGAGTCTGGAAGCGAATCAGGGATGCTTGCTTTAGTGATAGAGTCAGAGTCAATCGATACCTCCCTTCTTCAAGATAAATAGACAATAAGATAAAGGAGTGCATAACAAATGCAAGCAATAATCTTTGACATGGACGGAACTCTCTTTCAAACGGATAGAATATTGGAATTGGCTTTGGATGATACATTCAAGCTGTTAGCGGAAATGAATGTTTGGGATATAGAAGAGCCAACTCCTATCGATACATACAGAAGGATTATGGGAGTACCCCTGCCTGTAGTGTGGGAAACTCTTCTGCCGTCACATTCACAGGCAATAAGGGTCGAGGCAAACCTGATTTTTCATGAAAAGTTGATAGACAATATACATAAGGGAAATGGCGCTCTTTATCCTGGTGTAACAGATGTTCTGGAATTTTTGAAGAAGGAGAACCTGGATGTATACATAGCAAGCAATGGGCAGACTGCTTATCTTGAAGCGATTGTGGAACAGTATGATTTAAATCGATGGGTGACAGAAGTATTCAGTATAGATCGGATTGAATCTTTGGACAAGACAGAGCTAGTAGGGGAGATTATCAGAAAATACTCCATTAAACATGGAGCGGTGGTCGGGGATCGCCTCTCAGATATAAATGCGGCAAAACGAAATGGGTTAACGGCTATTGGATGCAGGTTTGATTTTGCACAAGAGGAAGAGTTGGAGCAAGCCGATATGGTAATAAATAGTTTGGAAGAGTTGAAAAAGTTAGTCCTTCAAATTGTAGAATAATAATTAGAAAAGGCGAAACCTTTTCCAGCAAAAATTCGTAACTATTACAAAGGGTAAAGCTTGACTAACGGAGATCAGAACTTTCTGATCGTTTTTCTTTCTGAAATGAACCAATCGTTCAATAAATTCGTCTAAGAGCAAGGGTGATACATATGAAAACAAAAAAATTTAAAAATGAAATTATTAGTTGGGGAAAAGCCTGTGTGATCGGACTCTTTTTTGCCTTTCTTGTCAGTGCATTAATCGTTCAGCCCTTTACCGTGAAAGGTAGCTCCATGGAGCCAACTTTGACTGGTGAAGATGTTTGGGCTCATAAAGAGGAAGGCGATAAAGTGCTCATTTTCAAGAGCGGTTATATGCTGGGAATCGAACCGAAATACAATGATATTGTTGTAATAGATAGCAGGGTAGATCGCGGAAGGAATTTGGCGGATAACTTCAAGGAAAGCCCGCTCGTTAGTACATTATTAAAAGAGCAACAGGGGAATAATTACTGGATAAAGAGAGTGATTGGGGTAGAAGGGGATAAGCTCGAATATCGTGGGGGAACTGTTTACCGCAATGGGGAAGAGCTGGAGGAAGCATACATACAAGAAGAGATGCTGTATCCATTTGATGAAGTGATTGTTCCGAAGGACCACGTTTTTGTAATGGGGGATAACCGTAATGACAGTAGGGATAGCCGGGAAATAGGGTCCATTCCCAAAGAAAATGTTATGGGGAAAGTGGTTCTTCGTTATTATCCATTTGATAGATTGAATACGCTTGAATAGAGAGGGAGCGAAGGGATGCTTAAAAAAAGAATGATAGGGTTGGCCCTTCTATTGACCTTCATGGTGGGATTGGCTATTGTATGGTCGATTTGGAATGGAAAACTATATGAATATAATCGAGAGCCGTTCTATATGGCAGCGGAAAATCTACCTTTCGAAAAGAAAATACCAACATACGTCCCTTTCAAAGAAATGGAAGTAGCACAGCGTAATCTGGATGCAGACAAAGAGAGCTTAACAGTCACCTTGTCTAATATAAATAAGGAATATATGGACGTGTATATAGGTGTTAAAGAAACGGAAGCCTTCAAGTCAATGAAACAACAAAAAATACATATAGGAGAAAATAATGGAGTCTTCATATCAGATGAAGAAGGAAAACGTATTCTTGCTTGGGAAGAGAATGATGTTAATTACGAAATAACATTCTATTACAAACTTACTCCCAAAGAAGTAAGTAAAAAGCAATTGATTAAAATGGCAGAAGCTTTTACGTCGGAGCTCGATAGCTAAATGGAAAAGTGGAGAGGGAAAAAATATAGCATCATTAGTTCAATTTTAATAGGGTTTTTGATTGTAGGAGTCGCGATATATTATGTCCTTTTCTATACCCCCAAAAATTCTTTAGAGCTTTATCAAGCCATACGCTTCTCAAAAAGTTATGAAGAATTATCTGAACTAATGCTTGAAGGATATAATGGGAATTTTCCGGAAGAAGATTACGACTTTATGAGTCATCTCGACAACTCGCCAAATAGTATATCCCAGTTTACTCTTTTTGAATACAAAGAAAAAACATATTTAATCATGACTACACCAGGAACAAATAGATTACAAGTATTAGATGTAAAAGAATTGCCAGAGGAGGTACGTAATTATTTTTTGGCGCTTCCTGCTGAATAAAAGAAAAGGAGCTAACCTCATGAAAATAAGAAACATTCGCGATGGCGATTTCCTTCGTATTTCTACTAACCTGAATACGTGGTGGGGAGGTAGGGAAATGGTCGACATGCTACCAAGGTTATTTATCCATCATTTTAAAGACACAAGTTTCATCATGGAAGGAGAGGGAGAAACGATTGGGTTTTTGATAGGTTTCATTTCTCCTTCCAATCCGGAGCAGGCATACATACATTTTGTAGGTGTAAACCCGAAGACCCGCCAAAAGAACGTGGGAAGAACACTTTACGAACACTTCTTTCAAACAGTGAAGGACCAAGGATGCAAGGACGTGAGCTGCGTGACCTCCCCTGTGAATACAACCTCTATCCACTTTCATACAAAGATGGGCTTTAGCATGGAGGATGGAGACATGAGTATGAACGGCATTCCTATCCATCAAAATTATGATGGCATGGGCCAAGATCGGGTGGTATTTAAGAAATTCTTATAGGAGGGGAGAGGGGGATATAACCTGAAAAAGCTCTATTTATTTATCATTTTCTTTCTTATATACATAAGCCTTGTGGTTTTTACGACGATCACAAGTTTCAATTTGACAGGATACTCCTATACTTTTCATGACAACGGAATGGTAACGATTGAAAGAGGACATTTCGTAAAAGAGCAAGTAATCTATATGCCTACTAATGAAGCAATAAAGGCCATCATACTTATCTCAGAGGCAGACAATTATTGGGATTTGACTTTTTCATTTTCTCTATTGTTCACCACCCTTTTTTTAGTCAGTTCTTTCAAAGAGTCTCGACCTAAAAAACATTGGAAAAGGTATGCTGCAATTTATCTTCTTTTGCTTGTTGCCATTCTAATATGGATTATTCCTACTCAATTGGCATTAACGGAAGAAATATCAAAATCAATAAGCGAGTTGAATGGAGGGGCATAGCCATGGATGTCGTTTTTCATACAGAACAAGAAGTATTCAATTATAGAGTGGCGGGCATCTGGATAAAGGACAACCGCATATTAATGCATAGGGCAAGTGATGATAATATTTGGTCCCTTCCTGGCGGGAGAGTCGAAATGAACGAAGCATCACCAGTCAGCCTGCAACGGGAGTTTAAAGAAGAATTGGATATATCCATGACTATTGAAAGGCTAGTATGGGTGGTTGAAAACTTTTTTGACTATCGTGGGAAACGAGTACACGAAATCGGGTTTTACTACATCGTTTCAAGCGAGTTAGAACAACCCATACCTGTTGGACCATTTCATGGTGTAGAAGGCGAAAGATTGATCTATGAATGGGTACCGGTCGACGAGCTGGAAGACGTGATCCTTTACCCTGAATTTCTGAAAAAAGCATTGAAGAATATACCTGAGAATTCGGAGCACTATATGGTAAGTAACTGAGTTACAAGGTAAACATAAACACGTTCATTTATTAAAGCAATTCTTATTATAGTAAAATAGGCGTGACATTTAGAAATACATTTATTATAATGGATATATCTTCAAACAGAAGGAGTTTGTTTTATGGAAAAGGTAGTTCTTAACTAAACGTAATCTAATACGTGCGATATGAGAGAAAGTTCGATTTTATCGAGCTCTGTTTGAGTACGCTTTTTTTCTCATAGCGAAATGTTAAGAACACGGGTTTGCGCCTGCTTCATAAAATGATAGTTACAGCATGGGTATGGGTATTTTTCTGCCTATCCTGCATTCAAATTTAAAACTACCATTCAAAAACGCAAAGGACGAGTGTTGTTCTTTGTGTTTTTTTATATGCAAAATAAATTTAACGACCCTGCTCTTTTCATTTCCTCGCACGGAATTAGTGATTACACTAATCAAATTGCTAACTAATTACTAGGAGGAAAAACAGTGAATAACGAAACTATTCAAGCATTACAATTTACAGATTTGAAGAAAGATGTGGCATACCTTGCTATTTCTGAACCAGGGAAAAAAGCAGTAATGGCATTGGAACCATCCATGAATAAAAGACAGATTGAAGCTTGGTTAAATGAAGTCACAGAAGGGAAGAAGATACTCTCAATTAGTTCAAGCGTGCCAATTCATGGACTTCAAGGCATTGAGTATATTTTAAAAAATCTCCATAAAGGAATTGCATTCAGGCCAGATCAGATGATAGGACTATACGAATTCCTGGATACAATTGAAAAACTGAAGAGGTTTATGAAAGACAAAGAATCTGCAGCACCTGTCATCACAAGCTATATGTATTCCGTTGTGGAGCTTTCTCATGTGGCGGAAGAAATCATCCGTTGCATTCGAAACGGGAGGGTGGACGATTACGCAAGCAAGGAGCTGCTGAAGGTCAGAAAGCAGATTTCCACTTTGGAGGAACGAATTAAAAACCGTATCGAGCAATTGGTCAAGTCGAGCAAATACAGTAAATATCTTCAGGAGAGTCTATTTAGTACTAGAAATGGCAGATATGTTGTCCCTGTTAAAAAGGAATATAAAAATAATATAAAGGGTGCTGTGCTGGATATATCTGCTTCAGGATCCACCGTGTTCATGGAGCCGGAAGAAATCAGTATCATGCAAGATTCCATCAGTATGCTGAAGTATCAGGAAGAGGCCGAAGAGGAGCAGATTCTTTTTATGCTGACTGGTTTGGTACAAGAGCATGAAAAAGAAATCAAACTGGCGATGGATTTGATGGTCAGTTATGACGTTATTTTTGCAAAGGCGAAGCACAGCTTAATGTTAATGGGAACGTCACCTCAGATAAATGAGCATCATGTCATACGATTAGCCGGTGCGAGACATCCCTTACTTGGAAAAAACGCTGTCCCTTTAAATCTGATCATAGGTGAGGACTACGATGCACTTGTTATCACAGGCCCGAACACTGGAGGAAAAACAGTCACGATAAAAACGGTGGGTCTCCTGACGGTAATGGCTCAGTGTGGTATGCATATCCCTGCTGAACAAGGAAGCGAGATTGCCATCTTTCACAAAGTGCTGGTGGACATCGGCGACGGGCAGAGCATCGAACAGTCATTGAGTACGTTCTCTTCCAGGGTGAAAAATATCATTGAAATCTTGGCTGAATCCACCCCGCAAACGCTAGTACTCTTGGATGAGTTAGGTTCCGGCACAGATCCAGCGGAAGGGATGGGGCTCGCCACCTCCATCTTAGAAGAACTATATAATAAGGGAACGACGATGCTTGCCACGACCCACTACAGTGAAATCAAGGAATTCGCAAATGAGCGTGAGGGCTTCTGCAACGGCTCGATGGAATTTGATTTGAGCACCCTAAAACCAACGTACCGCCTTATCGTTGGAAAAGGAGGGGACAGTCAGGCATTTGCCATCGCTTTGCGTCTAGGCATGCACCCTAAGTTAATAGAAAGAGCACATGAAATAACCTATAAAGAATCAAAAGATTACAGTGGAAAAACGGATAGACCAAGGCATGAACTCGAAAGGCAACTAGCAATGAATCGTAAGTATGTCAGAAAGATGAAGCATCCGGAAAAAGAGAAGACAAAACAGGAAATCATTTTTAAGAAGGGGGACAATGTAGAGATTGCCTCTATTGGGGAGTTCGGTATCGTTTATAAGCCAGCAGATGAAAAGGGGGATGTGGAGGTTATGGTAAAAGGACGGATAGAGACCTTCAACCATAAGCGACTATCTCTTTATATTAAAGCAGAAGATCTATACACGGATGGTTACGACATGGATATTGTGTTTGAATCCAAGGAAAATCGGAAACTCCGGAATAAGATGAAAAAGCATCATGTGGATGAGGTGATTTTGGAAGAGTCGGACAACTGATGTTTTGGAGGTGTAAAGCTGAAGTAAACAATGTATAGTTGTTGTGAATTATTGGTAAAAATGCTTTTTTTGGTTCTGATTTTTTGTATGATGGAACTTGTAAATCCAATAAAAACAAGCATAGCACAGGGAGGAAGTTCAATCATGAAAAAATGGTTCTTGGCATTATCATCTTCCGTACTATTACTAGCTCTTGCCACTGGATGCGCGGCTGATAATGAAGAAATGAACAATAACGAAACAAACATGGAACAGAATGAAACGAATACTGGTGAAACGAACGAGGAATAGGTAGAGTAAATGAAGGTACCTGGGAGTGACGACTCTTTTAAAAGGAGTCGGGATGCTTCTGGGTGCTTTTTTATGAAGAGGTTGCTCTTGTGACGGGATAACTCACCGTTATGCCGGGAGTTTTTGGTATTATGAAGGGATTACACGGAGTTATGCAGCGATTTCCCATCCTTGTGCAGGGATTTTCATCGGGGTTATCCTCACGTTAAAATGTGAGCCCAATAAACGGTCAGTTGTGAAGGGATTCCCTCTATTTGTGAAGGGATTAGCCAATCAAGTGCCGGGATTATTTAAAAAAACAAAATACTCCCAAAAAACCACTGCAATCGAGAGTCATTCCCCTCAATTACAGCAGTTTCTCCAATTCCAAAACTTATCAGTTCACAATCGCCAAAGAAAACGCCTGTGGACCTTGAGGAACATTATATGCCTGAACCTCTACCGTATATGTTCCACTTTGTGGAGCATTGATAAACACATTCTCCACATTGTTACGGCCATCCCAGTTGTTATCAAATGGTGCAGTAAAGTCGTTTCCAACATATTTCGTTCCGTTTGGAGCGGTAATCACCAAGTCAAGGTCGTTTACTAATGTTATAGAAGCGGATGTGCTTGCAGGAGCATCAGACCATACTAGAGAGATCTTAAGTGGCTTGCCTGCAGTTGCATTGAAGGAATACGTCGCTTTTTGGCTTGTAGACAGGGAGCTTGTCTCATTCACAAATGCAGTGTTTAAAGACTTATCCAATGTCACACGTCCCCAACCTTGGTTGCCGTTCGGGAATCCAAGACCCACATCAGTGGCACCAGCAATAAGAGCAGCCTTCAATAAGGACGGCTTAGGTGTGATGCCTCTGTTTTTGATAAAGTGCTCACGTAATTGTGCCACGTTTCCTGCAACAATCGGTGTTGCCATGGAAGTTCCGCCCATGTACGCATATTTACTGTCATGATTTGCCCAGAAGGAAGAATCTGGTGCAAGGGAAGAGCGTGCTGATAAAATAAAGGTTCCTGGCGCCATTACGTCCGGCTTGATTCGACCGTCACGAGTAGGTCCGCGTGAAGAGAACTGTGCAACATGATTGATATTGTCTGCATAAGACCCAAAGCTTGGACGATAATTTTCTGTTGCTCCAACTGTAATGGCATTTTTCGCAGTACCCGGTGCACTGATGGTGCCACTATTAGGTCCTTCATTCCCAGCTGCGAAAAGAACAGCCATATCATTTTTACGAACATAGTCATCAACGTTTCTGGAATCTGTTGTGTAAGCGCCATTTACCGCAGCACCCCAGGAGTTGGTGTGAATTCGGGCCCCGGCAGTGTAAGCTTGACTAAACAATGTGCTCAGGTTGGATGGAAGGCCTCCCAATCCGCCGCTGCTATCCATGATGGATTGGAATACAAGATTTGCCTGCGGTGCCATTCCTTTATTGGTTGCCCCGTTTCCAAGTACAGATCCGGCAACGTGTGTACCATGACCGTTCGGGTCGTTGGAATTATTGGATCTTCCTAATGCGTATAAAGCTGTAATTTTTCCGCGGAAAGCTTCATGCATCGAGCTGTCGTTGCGACCAGTATCAAGACCTGTATCGGCAACTGCAACCACTTGGCCTTGTCCGTATAATCCATAACTGTTTTGTGCTACGTCTGCTTTAACAATTCCTCTCGCTACATCATTCATCACCTTATATTCCGGTTTTGGGGAGATATATAGAACGTTATGGTTGGCAGCATATTCGACAATTTCTTCTATGCCTTTGAAAGTGATTTCTTTATTATTTTGTTTAGCATCAAGTGCAACGGCCTTTACTAAAGCAGAAGCGCCTTTAGTGAATAATAGTGGGTCGACCTTATAAAGGGGAAGGTAGGGCTCTACAGATTCTAAATGAGCGATACCGTTAGTGGCCTTTGCAACATCACCCTTGTATTCCACAATGTATGCATAGTCAGGTATGTAATCTACAATTGTTGCCCCAGTAGACTCCAGTTCTTTTTTTGTTTCTTCTAAAATGGGACCATCAAACTGTACAATATAAAGACTATTATCTTTCGGTACGACTTCTAGCTTTTTTTGCAGGCCTTTTGGAATTTTAACATTCTCTGTATTTGCTAGAAAAGAAGCTTCACCAGTTTTACCACTCTTGGAAACTGCCTTCGTCTCTGTTATCTGGCTGACTCCCTTGAAATCTAGTTCAAAGTTGCTGGCTCCCCCTGTTGATGGACTGCTTAGCGCAACAGTGGATAGAATGGTTGCTGCTGATAAAACGGATAAAAACACTTTCTTTGATTGACCCTTTTTCTTCATCCTCATGCTCATCTCCTCTCAATTGGTAACACAAGAATAATTTAGCATATTAAAGAAAGAATTTATATTGGGAAAATTCAGAATAAAAGATTGAAATTATACAAGAAATAAACCTTTATTTTCCCAATGGGAATTTTTGTGGTGTGACATATATTCATCGATTGAGAATGAATCCAAGATAATTTATATGGTAAAATATACATAAAACAGCTCGGCAAAATAAAAGGGGATTTAAGACATGCATAAGATCATGCTTATTGAAGATGATAGGCAATTAAATGAACTTGTTGGAGGGCATTTAGCACGATACGGTTATGTGATATACCAGCCAACGGATTTTCAACATATAATGGAGGGTTTTGTAAAAGCACAGCCAGACCTTGTCTTATTAGATATTAATCTACCATACTATGATGGATACTTTTTATGCAGGAGCATTAGGCAGCAATCAACCGTTCCTATCATCATCATTTCTGCGAGAAGTACCGAGATGGATCAAATCATGGCAATTGAACTTGGAGCGGATGACTATATAACAAAACCCTTCACTTTTGACTTATTACATACAAAAGTAAAGGCAACTATGAGACGAGTTTACGGGGAATACGCAGGAAAAGATAGTGGCAGTCTAGCTGTAGGCTCATTGAAAATAAACAGTCAAACCCTTGCAGCTCATTTTGGTGAAAAGCGCGAAGAACTTAGTAAAAATGAATACATATTGTTGAAAAAATTAATGGAACAACACAATGCCTATATTCCAAGAGAAACACTGATAGAAGAAGTATGGGACTCGTTAACCTTTGTTGATGATAATACATTGACGGTCAATATGACTAGAATCAAGCAAAAGCTTTCTTCTCTTGGACTCCCAAAGGTCATCACAAGCAAAAGAGGAGTGGGCTATATGCTGAGTGTGCCTACTGAGTTAGGCAAAACAAATGGATAATAGAATATTAAAGAGATTTTTCAAAGATAGAAGTCTCCTCATTTCGTTCTATATATTTAATATGGCTGCTGTCATCACCTTTTTCCATCTGATTGAGCCTGCTAATACAGAAATACTATATCCTTTTTCCGTAGGGGTATTTCTCCTAATTGTCTACCTTCTCATTGATGGTTACCGTTATTACCAGGTAAATGAAGCGATAGAAAAGAAGCTCGCAAATCAGCATGCAGATATGAAGGTGCATACAGAAGAACAAAAAGGTTTTTATAATTGGATTAAGAAAATGAATCATGAACATTCCAGGGAAAAGAATGAACAGATCGAAAAGAATAGAGAAAGGCTGTATTTCTTATCCCACTGGATGCACCACTTGAAGACACCGGTATCTGTTATGGACCTAATTATCCAGAATGAGAAGAATACAAAAAGCAGTTCGGAAGCTATTGATAAATTACAACTGGAAAATAAACGACTACATACTGCCATTGAACAAGGATTGACCATGATCAGGATGGACAGCTTCGAAAATGATTTGGATATAAAGTCAATCGACCTTCTATCATCCTTGCGTAAGGTGATAAATAATCGAAAAAGTGAATTTATCTATCAATCAGTTTTCCCGGTATTGGATAGTGAGGAACAAGCTGTTTTCATCATTACGGACCAAAAATGGAACGAAGCGATGCTAGATCAGATCATCTCCAATGCCATTAAATACTCAAGCGGAAAAGAAGGAAGCAAAAAGATAAGATTTCAAGTGGATATAGAAGAAGACGATGTCATACTAGTTATTACAGATGAAGGGGTTGGCATTGAGTCCTATGATCTAGAAAGAGTGTTTGAAGCATTTTTCACTGGGGAAAACGGGAGGAAATACGAGAACTCATCAGGTATAGGGCTGTACCTATGTAAAAAAATCGCGGACCGGCTCAATCATCGGATCTCAATTGAGTCGGAAACTTCCAAGGGGACTACAGTCACGATTAGATACCTTACAAAAGTGTAAGGTTTTTTTCGTATTGTTCCATGGTAGGTAAAACGGCCACTTAGTACTATATAGATATAAATAGAAGGTGACTTGCATCTTAAGTTGCGTGAGGAGGCCATACAATGGGGGAAACAATCTTAGAAGCCAGTAAATTAGTGAAAATATATGGGGATGCCGGTGCGGAAGGAGCAACAACTGCAATCGATGGCGTAAACCTTTCCATAAATAAGGGCGAATTCATCGCCATCATGGGTCCGTCTGGAAGTGGAAAAACGACATTGCTTCATATGATGAGTGGAATTGATGCACCTACATCTGGGGAAGTATTGATTGCAGGAAGAGAAATCAGTGAAATGAACGGGGATGAATTAGCCCTTTTCAGAAGAAAACAATTAGGGTTTGTTTTCCAAGAATTCAACCTGCTAGATAGTCTGACTGTGAAAGAAAATATACTAGTTCCGATGGTGCTGGAGAAAAAATCAGTGGCAGAAATGGAGGAGAAGGCGAAGGGACTATCCGAGTTGTTTGGCATAGACGCTATATTGGATAAATACCCGTTTAACATTTCCGGTGGGCAGCAACAAAGGACGGCCGTTAGTCGTGCTCTGGTGAACGATCCTACCATTATTTTTGCGGATGAACCAACCGGAAACCTGGATTCGAAATCATCCACAGTCATCATGGAGTGTTTCGAGAAAATTGTGAAAGAGCTCTCCACGACCGTCGTTGTAGTTACACATGATGTATTCGCCGCTAGCTATTGCCGAAAGGTTGTTTTCATTAAAGACGGAAAAATAGATTCCTATATTGTCAGAAAAGGAGACAGAAAGGAGTTTTTGAACCAGATTATGGACAATCTTGCCGTGTTGGGAGGTAGGAGCCATGACATTTAATCAACTGGTTTGGAAGATGGCGAAAGGGAACAAGGGGAAATACCTATTCTATTATCTGTGCAACAGCTTTGCTGTGTTCTTCTTCTTTATGTATAGCACGATCTATTTTAATGATTCAGTGGTGGCGGTCAAAGAGAGTGAGAGTATAAAGGATGCATTATCTATACCTGGAGCAGCGCTTGTCTTTTTCACTGTATTCTTTATTACATATGCCCACCGTATTTTTACTAGGAGAAGAAAAAAGGAATTCGCACTCCTGATGACTTTAGGCATGTCCAAAAGGGATATCGCAAAACTATTATTAGTAGAAAATGCGCTGATTGCTTTTGCGTCCATTGTATCTGGTATCTTGACAGGGATGGTTTTTTCACGGTTACTATTCTTACTTTTCATCAAATTCTCTGGCTTGGGAGAGGTGCCATTCCATCTCTCACAGGAAATGATCGTTTATTCTATCTTGACATATCTTGCTATCTTCCTGATTTCAGTTTTTATCACTCTATACTTGACCTTGAGGAGAACCGTTTCTCACAATCTGAAAAGTGATAAAGTGGCAGATATGATCAAAGGTAGGAGTCCTGTTTTTGGGTTGCTCGGGGTCATCCTGCTGATTGGCAGTGTTGTATTGTTTGCCATCCCTTCCTTAGCCCAAGGAGATGCAGGAGGCTATTTGCTTCTAAGTACACTCGGAATTTTTATGAGCCTTTATATTGTCCTTTCTCAAGGAATGAGTTTCTTGATAAAAAAGGCGAAGAAGCATAAATCCTATTATTTCAAAAGGATGCTTGCTTTAAGCAATCTTGAGTACAAATTCAATCAGTTGGTGGCGATTATGCTCCTGATCACCATCATGAGCATGGTCACGATCTTTTACACAAGCATGATGTTGATTGTCGGTGCGGAAGGAGAAAGGCAGGCAATCAACTCCAATCCATATGATCTCTTCTACGCAGAGACCGAAACAAGGAATACGCTAACGAAAGAAGAATTGTTCAACATTGTTGATAAACCGGAAAACCCTGTTGAAGATTACGAGAAAGTGAACATGTTCATTTTCTATCAAGATGATCCATACTGGGAAGATGCCTATTATGATTTTACGTTCATGGGAATCTCTGACTTTAATCGCATTATGGATACAGAAGAAATATTGTCAGAGGATGAATTACTTGAATGGATAAATAGGGATCCAAAGTATGTATACGATGAGGGTATGTATGAAAATGGGCTTATACTCATGGATGGAAACAACCCTTATCAATTTAAGCGTAAAAAATTTGTGATGAACGACCAATTGAACTCTCATAGAATCACGCCATACTCGTTGCTGGTTGTACATGATAAGGTGTTCCAAGAGCTTAGTAGTGATTTAGTAGGCGATGAAGTCACCTTGCATTTATTGAATTTCAAAGATTGGAAGCAAACAGAAGTTGTGGTGGAGGAGTTGAAAAACACGCTGGAAAATCTGAGTCAAAACACGCTTCCCTTTAAAAGTGTCCGTGAAACATTCTATGAAGAGGACGAACTAGAAATCTTTCAACCAGTCTCTAAAATCTCAGCATATAATGTAATTAAAATTTCATCTAAAATCATGTTTCTGGTATCCTCGTTCATCAGTATCTTGTTTTTCTTTGGCTCTTTCATCCTGCTTTATCTTACTATTTTCTCTAATATAGAAGAGGAGAAAGCGAAATACAAGAAGTTGTTTAAGATTGGCATTACAAAAAAAGAAATGCAGACATTTGTATCAAAGGAAATGGGTGTATTATTCTTTTTTGCACCAATTCTTGGATGCACCATAGCGTTTATCTATATCTTATCCTTTTCACAGGATGTTGGGGGTATAATGGAAAATCTTCATTCTCTCCTGCATTTCGCGAGCGTTTCAGGGGTTTATTTAACGATTCAATCAATCTACTACTTTTACTCTAGAAAGAAATTGTTGCAGGAGCTGGAATTCTAATAAGAGCAGGCTTGATTCTATATGGATTGAGCCTGCTTTTTTTTTATTGAGTTAATTCCAAATGTTTGAAATAATTGAAAGGTAAGTAAAATTATAAAAATACGGGGTGCGATATATGAAGTTTTCATACATAGATATCAAAAGCGGAAATGCAACATGTATTTTTGAAATTAACGGTAAGAAATTCGAATTTTCTCCTACCTTTCATTCTGATGCTCTAGGAGACTTTTTATCATATCTTGCATCGATTCATCCACTATGTAAATTAAGTTGGAAAGAAGGAGCTTTTCATCATATAAAAGGGGGAATTGATTGGAATATGGGGCCAATCCTATTAGGGTGGGAATTCAAGCGTAACTTTGAGGAGTTAGAGATAACTATAACGGAAAAACAAAACTACATTGCCGAAATAGTTCAAAATAAGAATTTTCCAAGAACAATATTGAAAACTGTATGTAATTTTGATGATTTCGTATTATGTGTAGTGAAGGAGTTAGACAGAGTGATTAAACAGCGTGGAATATTAGGTTATCGGCAAGAGTGGCAAAATTATACGTTCCCTATGGATGGTTTTCTTGCATTGAAATACGCCTGTCTATATAAAAAGCCATTCGAAATAACAAAAGAATATAACGGAACTTCAATTGAAAAGGAATTAAATCTTTTGTTAAAAGCAATAGACTAATAGTTTATTTATGCATACTTTAGGAGGGAATTATGAACATCACAAAATTCAATGCCACTATCAATGAGCTTTTCCCTAGAGAATTGTTAGAAGAATTCAATGATGATTACGGATTTACCAACACATCCAATAACATGATAAAGACGATTGGATATTCAACCAACCTTTCAATTGAAGTAATAGAGCAGGCAAAAGCTGCTCAAGTTGATTTAATCATTACTCATCATGACGCATGGGATTTCATTTATGGATTGAAAGATGAATGTACAAAGAGATTAAAAGAGTATAACATAAGCCATTTCTGGATCCATGGGCCCCTGGATTATATTGATTTTGGGACATGCACTTCATTGATGAATCGAATTGGAATTGATAACATTATACGATTTTCGGAGTATAAGAACTCTAGTATGCCTGGTATAGGTGAGCTTAATGAAGGTAAAAGTTTTGAGACTCTTGTAGAGAAAATGAGTACGGAGTTGAATGAACCCGTCAGAGCGTGGAAAAACCATGGGAATAAAGTAAAGAAAGTAGGTGTGTTGACTGGTGCAGGCCATTCAACAGATCATATTAAATTTGCTTTGGAACAGGGATGCGATACTTACATAACTGGAGAGGCAAGCTTATATTCTATTCAATATGCTCAGTTTGCAGGCATAAACCTTTTGGTAGGAAGCCATACTTTTACTGAGAAATTTGGAGTAGAGAGTTTAGCGTTAAAGATAAAGGGCCTAAACGAAAGTATCGCGCTTATTGAATTGAAGGAAGAACACTTTGAAATGACTCCAGGAAAATGATAAAGGTCTTAAATAATTATTGGGAAAAGTAAAGGAGTAAGGCGATGTCCAATAAACCAACATTCATGATATTAGGTACAGATCACTTTGAAAAGTCTGCTGTTCAAGATTATGCAAAAACCGATGAGTTGGACATTTTCTCACCACGCAAACAGGTGGAGGTATGTAATGTTATAAGTTGTTTGAAAGAATTTTCCCCTACGAAAATAGTGTTGGAGTATCCATTAAAGTATCAATTGAAACTAACAAATGAGTATCAAGATTACATATCTGGAAACTTTAAAATATCTGCTAATGAACGCCATCAATTCGGATTCCAATTAGCAAAAGAATTAGGTCATTCAAACATATTCGCAGTAGATTGGAACGAAGAAGTAGGTGTACCAGATATATTCGAATACATGCAAACGCATGAAACAAAATTGTCTAGGCGGCTATTCATGAATCTAGAAAGAATGGTAGCAGAAGCCAATGAAAAGGCTCGTACCTCAACAATTGGGGAATATCTTATTTTTTTGAATGAAACACAACAAGTGAGGAAGAATCATCAATTATATATGGATATCGCGTTAATAGGGGAGAATAACGATCTAATTGGTGCCAAATGGGTCGCAAATTATTGGTATTATCGTAATTTACTAATCTATAAAAACATAAAAAGTCTAGTCTGTGAAAGTGATCGACTATTGGTCATATATGGAGTTGGACATGCTCATCTGCTAAACCAATTAGCCCATGAAGGGGGTGTATTCAATATTGAATATGCTGGGGATTACTTAAAATCTTTGGGCAGTAACTAAAGGAAGAAAACGCTCAATCCTGAGCGTTTTCAATTTTAAAAATCGTATTCATTAACTATCTTTTTAGTCATCAAATCATATCCCTTTTCATTGGGATGCAAGGAATCACTGAAGTACTCCTTTGATTTTTCCTTGAAAAGATCGTTGGTAGAAATAAATTTAATCCGCTCATAGTCATCCACTATCTTTTTGCTATTTTCATTCCACTCGACAATGATATTTTCATGTTCAACGGAATCTGGATAAGAATTGTATAGTCCTAGAAATAATATCGGAGCATCTTTATTTTCATGGCGAATCGTCTTAAGAATTTCTTGTATATTCTTCTCGTATTCCACCGCGCCTTCTTTGATCTTTTCTTCATTGATTACATTTAAGTCACCGCCATTGCTTTGAATTAAATCATTGGTGCCAATAAAGAGGATGATATAATCAGCGTTGCGAATGTCGTTCTGAATGTTAGTAAGTTTGACTTGTTTTACAACACCGCCGGATTCTTGCCCGGGTATGCCGTAGTTTCTCACTTTTACATTTGTGCCTTTCTCTTCTTGGATCAGTTTTTCTAAATTTTCTACGTATCCTTCACCGGACTTGTCACCGACTCCATATGTCAATGAGTCACCGAGTGTGACCATTGTTTTCGATGATTGATCCGAATCAGTTGTTTCCTTATTGTCCTGATAACCGTTATAGAAACCAGCCCCTATAAGAGCAACGACCATTAAGGCGGCAGCATAGATGATTGTTTTATTCATGAGTGAACCTCCTCAATGTTGTAGTAGTTCCCTAATGTGAAAATAAATAAACGGACCGATTGAAACCTTTTTGCTTTTAGAATCGTTTACTTCAATAGAAGGATTTTAAAGGTAGGGATATTTATGAGCATGAAAAAAACTATTCCGTTCGGTCTGGCATTTTTGTTTTTCAGCATCGCCACTTTCGCTGCTTGGTATGAGGGGAGTGGGTTGATAGATGACACTTTTGAATGGAAGCACACAGCAATTATCACTTCATGGTTGAACAATGGGGAAGTAGAAAGGGAAAACATATCACAACTAGACTACTTTGTATATTCCATTAAGTTTAAACCGCTCTTTCCCATTATCATGCTAGTAAGTTTTATTTATATATTAGTAGCTTTAGGGCATAAATTAATTAGGCAGGAAAGATCCGTGTATATGTTTGTAGTATCATTAGGAATTTTACTATTGATTGGTGCAACATTTCTAATAGGGTCTCCTACTGCTGGGGCAAAAGCGTTTATGTTTTCACAACTAATTATTGCGAGTTTGCTAATAGGATATTCCCTAATCCGTTCTAATAGAAAAATACAACTAGATTAACAAAAGTGCTCATCCCTCAAGGGTGAGCACTTCCTTGAATTCAGTATCTATTTCCGTTTTTATCTACATAAATGGATTTCACAATGGTCCGTTCAAACGGATTCCCGTTTATCGTGGTACCTTTCACATCTAGAGTGATGGTGTAGACACCTTCTTCTTTAAAGTCTAGGTCGACCTTACCTTTATTGACAACTTTCATCCCAAAGTCTGCTTTAGCCTTTCCATCTTTATTGATTTTGACATCTACATTCATATTCTTAACTTTTTGTCCTTTATTTTTCAGTTCTAATGTGTCATCTTCCAAGACCACTTCCTCATTTAAGTCGGTATGATATCCAACTGTCATCAAGTAGGCGGCTTTATCTTTCTTGGCTTTTACGGTCCATTGACCTTGTTCAGGTGACGGAATCTGGAATGTGTGGTGATGGCCACCTTTGAAAATTTCCTGATCGACCGAATGGACGAAATTATTATAAACTTTCCCTGATGGGCTGATAATTTCGATATCTTTTGTCTGCTTGTCACTCAACCAATCCAGGTCAATTTTTTGTACATTTTCCTCTACAGTGAAGGTTTGTTTCACTTCGGTCTGGAATTGACCACCCCGATGAAGTGCACTAATATTAATTGGTTCCTTTTCCATGGGTTCGACTGTAGCGGCTGCCTCACCAAGTGCAAAGCCGGCTGTTTGTGTAGTCGTCAAATAGGGACGGAAGTATTGGAATGTACCGCCTTCACGTACTGTCGTATGATTCCAGTTGCTTACCCTTACTTCTGTACTATAGTTGAGGCGGGAGTTGCTGACGGTGACGGCACCATCATTAGAACCATATGAGCTTAAGTATAGGCCGCCCCAATAAAGGGAAGATCCAAAGCTCCCCCAGCTGGTTCCGGCGAGTGTATAGATTCTGTTACGATTACGGTTTATGTGATTATCCATTTGAGGTCTGTAGCTGTTCATATAACCGGTTTGAAGCGAGTAGGTTGCATCATTTTTACTTCCTAGAATGCCTGAAAGCCAGCTTGCCCAGCCACTGTAAGCAAGGTCTGCAAGCTGTGAGCCATAATGAGGCGTGGATAGAGTGATGAGGTTAGATACATAAGGGTGGGCTCCATAATGAACAAGGGCGTTCTGAGAATCAATGCCGCCTTTACTGTGTGCGACAATCACAATCTTCTTTTGGTTGAAATGGTTGGCTATATCTCGTATCCGATTGTTGATGATGGCCCCGTTATCCCACATATTTTTATCTGGATGGACATCGATGAATGCTGTTTCATATCCATTGTTCAGGGCTGTCTGATACATATTATTGTTTTCCCACCAAGTCTTTGATGAACTGTTGATTCCGTGGACGAATACAAGAACCGGTTTGTTCGGATCAACGTTACTTGGTGTATCACCCACATACCATTGGCCAGGTACACCCCCAGGATTGTCTTTTCCACCAATCGTGCCTGCATTAACTGAAACTGGAACAACTAGTAATGCTACTAACAATATGACCACCAACCTTCTCATTTCAACACTCCTTTTTGTATTTAAATAGGAGATATCTCCCCATCTATTCTATCGGAAAAGGGAACGCTTTCAGAATAGATTTTCGTAAAATGAGCGGAAGGACGTGGAGACTCTCACAAAATAATAGGAAAAAAGATACATATTCGACAAGGGGAAGCAGGATTTTCATCATGAGGAAAGAATTGTATGGAGTGGAGGAAAGGGTATTTTATCAATTAATTAACAACTAAAAGAGGGTTGCATATGATTTTTATTTTATGGGCTTTATTCAGTATCACTTCCATAGGTAGTATTTATGGGATTATTGTGTCCAGTTCAACATCAGAGCTGGTCGCTAGCATTATCTTTCTAATTTTAAGTATAATTGGATTGTTTGCAAGCATCCATTACTATATGAAAAGACAGGATAGGAAAAAGAAAAATACAAGTGGCGGGATTTGGGATTGTTTCTATTGTCATATGCCACTTCCGAGATCTTCAGAGAGGTCTTCAGGGGAGTCAAATGGGTTGGATTGCACAGACTGTGATTGCAATCCATTTAATTAAGGGGAATAACAAATGAATGAATATTTACATGCTATTATAACCTTACGTTTTTTTCCTTGTCATAGAAAAAAAGAACGCTCGCTTGTCATAGGGGGCAGGCAGTTCCCAATGTGCTACAGGTGTATGTCGATATTGCTAGGTTACCTTGCTGTGGTTCCATTGCTATGGATGGCAGCAGACATAGCATTTTTGAAATTGCTAGTACTTGGTGTTCTTTTGAACTTTCCAATGGTAGTTGATGGATATACTCAGCTACGTGGTTGGCGGGTAAGCAACAATTTCCTCCGATCCGTTACGGGGTTAATCAGTGGAATTGGTATGTCTTGTATTATTGTGGCAGGTTCCTTTCAGTTTCATCGAGGGATTCAGGCGTTGGCAAATTTCATTGATTCCTTTATTACTTGAAGGTGACTGAAACATAAAGAAATCAGATAGTTTTTTGGAATGGGGATTTGATCGATTTGAAAGTAGCAGGGAGAGTTTTAGTTTACATATTAGGTACTTTATTGGTCCTAATTTTAAGTTTTTCTATATTTATCTTTATAGGATATCTTCAGTATAAGATATTTGTACCTGATGACTATGTGTTATGGATTTTCAACTATCCATACTCTAGATTTATCATTATTATTGTCCTTTATCTATTTCTCCTATTCTTCTATTTTTTCTTTAGAAAATATTGGGAGAGGGAGAAGACTCCAATCACTAGAAAGCGTAGGGCTTTATGGATCGGCTTCATCGTAACTAATATTCTTGGTTTTTATATTATATTTTCCTCTGTCACCGTAATAACGCATCAGAATATCATAGACCATTCCTTCCTATATCCACAAGGCAAGAAGTATGACTTTAATGATGTGGTGAAAATAGATGCTGGCGTTCGTGGGGATAGGTTTTATCTTCCTTTTACCCATAATAAAGGTGATTTTTATTACAAAGTTGAGTTCATTGATGGAAGAAAGATAGATTTGAATGATGAAGCCGGCAGTTATGACAGCAATGGTGAACATCCAACCTTTGTTCTGAATAAACTCGATGCCCGCCTAGTAGAAATGGGGATTACTAAAGTATCAAGTATGGAGAATTTCCATTACACAACGGAAGGATTAGATAGGATGTATACAGACCAAATCAAAAGCATTTTGGAAAGAAAATAAGGCATTGCGCAAAGCAATGCCTCAGTGTGTAGACAAAGCTTAAAATAATGAAATTCTCTAGTTGATCGCAGTGGAAGGAGCGAAGACTCCTGCGGGAGGAAGGGACATGGGAGACCCCGCAGGGCGTTAGCCCGAGGAGGCTCCCGGACCGCCCGCGGAAAGCGAAGCTCCTGCAACGAAGATCAACTCTTCCAACAGATAACCTAACTAGTTTATAGTTTGTCAACAGTCTGAGGCATTGCGCAAAGCAATGCCTATTTGCATGTGAACTTCGTAAGGCTCCATAAACTGCCACTCTCTATAAGTGCTGTACCACCCTCGTCCATACAAGCTTCCATCTGAGGAAGGATACTTTGTGAATTAGAATGGATTTGAGCAAGCCTTCCTACAGATAGAGCTATTATGATAAGACTTACAATCGCGATTCCCCGTATAACGCTCTTATTCGCTTTGGAGAGGTCACGGTCTGGCTTTTTAACTTTATTGCCGAATGAATAGTTGCCAGAGAAGTATTGGCGGGTCTCACTGTAAAAAATAAGGTTCTGAATGATAATGACCAGCAAGATCCCCATGATGAAGACAAAACGATGAAAAGGGAATACCATCAGAAGTGCAAGCAACGGAAGTGCATTTGCATAAAGTATGTAGACCTTTTTTGTGGCATTTTTGGACACCTGTTGAAGCATTTCATCATCTTCCAATAACTCACCTGGTCGATAAAAAAGAAATAGGTAAAGTTTTTCTTTAGGGTTGTTTTCATTATGTTTTCTATATCTCCGATAAAATGCAATATAGAAAGAGATAAGTAATAAGCTACTAACCGTGAATAATTGGATGGACATTAAACCCCAATTAAAGAAAGTCTCTGTGCCATTCATAACGAAAAAAGCATCAGAATTATGAATCATTAAATCAAACAACTGCACAAGACTAAAAGTCAGTGGCATCAATAGAATGCAAAATGCGATTGTCCAAAGTGGAAGCTGAATCCTTAAATCATTATTCATTCTCCTCATCCTCTCCTTCTAACCAAAATAACTCATCTACTTTTACTTTCAGATGCTTGGCAAGCCTTAAAGTTAAAGCAATGGAAGGCGAAAATTCCCCTTTTTCAATAAAGCCTATTGTTTGCCTAGTTACACCCACCAAGCTGCCCAAATCAGACTGGGAAAACCCGTGACGAGCCCTTAATTCTTTCACCCGATTACAAAGCATATACTTCTCCTTTTTGTTAACTTTTATATACTAAATGTAAAGTATAATTAACATATTGTCAATAATACTTACCAATTATTCAAAATAAAACAGTACAAGAGTGGCCTTGTACTGTAGAAATTCAATATGAAAACTGGATAACGCTTTCTATGACATCCTTTAACATGTCAATGGAACCTAACACATCTTCTTTATTTTCAAGACTGTGATCTCCGTTAGGGATCAGTAGAGTTTTTGTTGTTGAATTAGATACTAGGTTTGCAAATCGCTCTTCCCGATAGCAGAAATCTTTATCGCCGATGATACAGAGGGCATTGTTCTCATTCTGTAACATGGTTTGATACACGTCATCACGATGTAATAAAGGAGTGAGCCAAATTGCTGATGTGTTTTTATATTTTTGATGCTCAATTAATTTCGTCAATGCAAGTGTCCCAATCGATTTGGCTACTATTACAAGTTGATCATAGTGTGTTTCTTTCAATGTCTCATCCAACGTAAGTAAAACATTTGTAGAAAATCCTTCCGAATCAAAAGGATCAAGTTCCGCTTCGCTAAATCGGTAATTGATTTGAAGTACATCGAACCCCTGGTTGAAGAAGTGCCCGGAAGAAAAGTGCAACAACGGCCCTTGAGAAGTGTAACCGGCTCCAGGTAGAATAATGGCAAGTTTTGTTGTGGTTTCTTTTTGTTTCATTAGATTAGTAGGATATATCTTGACTTCTGATTTCTGGTTTTCGAGTATCATCGTTTCACCCCGGATATGAATTTGAAAGAATTATATCATGTAATTTAGTAATTAAGGGAAAAAATGTATGATTAATTTTAAGAAAAAACTATGCTATGCTAAAAAGTGTGAAAATAGAGCGTAAATGGAGGAAGCAGAACATGTCAACATTACCAAACTGTCCAAAATGTAAATCCGAATATACATATGAAGATGGAAACTTACTGGTATGTCCAGAATGTGCTTATGAATGGACACCAGGTACGGAGAGTGTAGAAGAAGAGAAAGTGTACAAGGATGCAAATGGTAATATCCTCATAGATGGAGATACGGTCACTGTCATAAAAGACTTAAAAGTAAAAGGCAGTTCTTCTGTTGTGAAACAGGGAACAAAGGTGAAAAATATCCGACTTGTCGATGGGGATCATGATATTGAGTGTAAAATTGATGGATTTGGTGCCATGCAGCTGAAGACGGAGTTTGTAAAGAAAGTGTAGGATGAATCCTTTTTTGGATTCATTTTTTTATGGTCAGTTATTGGAATTTAATGCTAAAATAAGATATCGGTCAGAGGTGTAAAAGGGGAAGAGAAAGTGAAATATTTTACATATGAATTATTTCTTGCTCAAAACGATGAGAAACCGTTCACAATTTCCTTCGAAGTGATTTTCTCTTCAGGTGCTTCCATTGCTTTAAGATTTCCAAATCATGCTGTATCAATCATATAGGAGGAGGGCTAATGTTTAATGGAATTATTCTAGCTATTTTAGTAGTCCTTTTTTCTCTACTTTTTGGAATAATGGGGATGGAAGAAATGCTCTACACCTTTCTTATTGCATCCATGTTTTTTAACATATATATGGTTGTACAATTAAAAAAATAAGGAAAGAAATGAATAAGTGAAAAAGCACAAAGGATAACAGGATAATTTCGGTATAAATTTCAAAGAGGAGAGATGCCAAATGAAAATATTAATTGATGATGTCAAACACCCAGCTGTCATTACTTTTGTAGAGGAGCATATGAGAAAATTAAATCTTCTCTCTCCGCCAGAGAGCAACCATTATTTAGACCTTGAGGCTTTGAGAAAACCAGATGTTACTTTTTGGAGCGTGTGGGAAGGTGAAGAGGTTGTTGGGTGTGGAGCTCTTAAGGAGTTGGATGCAGAAAGTGGAGAAGTTAAATCTATGCGCACCTCATCGTTGCATTTGAGAAAGGGTATAGGAGGACAAATGCTTCAATCCATTATTAGGGCAGCAAATGAACGGGGGTATCAGAGGCTGTATCTTGAAACGGGTTCAATGGAGGCTTTTTATCCTGCACAGAAACTTTATAAAAGTTATGGCTTTGACTATTGTGAGCCGTTTGCTGATTATGAAGAAGATCCTAATTGTGTTTTTATGATGAAGAAATTATAAATTAGCGAATTTACTTTAGCAACTAAATTTTTTGCCTGGCAGTGTAGGTCAACACAAATTCAAGGAAAACGCATATATCGAGAGTACCTAGAACGGAGGTGCTTAGGGAGATAGGTCGTTTTTTTGTCGGTTCGCATGTATTTGCAAGCCTTTGGACGGTAAAAGCTTCCACTTGGATTGTATTATTAATTTTCGGACAGTATTTACTCCAGTATCGCTTGTAAGTGGGATGTTTTGGACAGTAAATTGACAAAGATATCTTTTATTTAATAACAAATAACGTGATGGCCTCAGTAAATGTCTTTTTTACAATCATTAACTGGTTGAAATCATTTGAAACAATAAGGGGGCTATATCATGGCAACAATAAAGGATAAAACGTTTATTTTGGAATCTACTGAAGGATATTCACATGAGATAGGTCGGCTTTTGGCTATGATGGAGTATGCCAGGGGGACTACGATTGAGGCTATACAGGATTTATCGGTGGAAGAATTAGACTACAGAATAAAAGGACAAGGAAATTCTATAGGTAGTTTATTATTACATATTGCATGTGTTGAAGAGGTTTATCAAATACTCACCTTTGAAGAAAGAAATCCTACAGAGGAAGAAATGCAGAAGTTGGAGGCTGGCTTGATACTAGGTGATAGTGCGTTTAAAGAATCCAAAGGTAATGATGCTTCCTTCTATATTCAAAAGCTCGACAAAGTTAGGGAGCAGACTAAATCCCAACTTAAGAAAAAAGAAGATAAGTGGTTGGACGAAGAGTTCCCATTTGGTCCTAAACATAAGGCAAACAACTATTTTCGTTGGTTTCATGTATTTGAGGATGAATTGAACCATCGTGGGCAAATCAGATTAATATGGAGTCATATGAAAAGAAATAGTTAATAAAGTAAAAGGTGTATTCTATGAAGTAATGGAGACACCTTTTTTGTTGCACGTTGCTAAAAAAATCTTTACTATTTAAATGGAGTTTTTTCTTGTGAACCGGGAAAAATATATATCGATTCATTCCATTTCGTTCAAATGACACATGAAACCTCCGATTATCTCGAATATATATATTTTGACATTGAGATATTCATGTGTTAAAAATGATTAGTAAATAAATTCAACAAGAAGAAGGAGAGAATTCTTCATGAATAACACAACTACAAAATCAGCAATCGAAACAATGAAAGACCGTCATTCTGTCCGCAAATATACCCAATACGATATGCCTCAAAAAGATCTTCAAGACATATTAGAGGCAACCATCACTGCACCATCTTCTTGGAACCTGCAACATTGGAAGTTCCTTGTGATACAATCTGAAAATCAGAAAGAAAGACTTTTACCAATTGCCTACAATCAACAGCAAGTGGTGGATAGCTCTGTCACTATTGCAATATTAGGTGATCTTGAAGCAAACCACAATGCGGAAAGAGTGTACAGTGAAGTGGTGAAGAAGGGGTTCATGACTCCGGAGGTAAAAGAAATTCTGACGAACCAGATCCACGGCGCATATACGAACGATCAATTTGCCCGTGATGAAGCAGTTATGAATGCTTCTCTAGCTTCCATGCAATTGATGCTAGCTGCAAAAGAAAAAGGCTATGACACTGTGCCGATGGGTGGATTTGATAAAGTTGCATTCAGAAGAGAATTTAACATTCCGGAACGCTATATCCCTATTATGTTAATATCAGTTGGTAAAGCAGCCGCTGAAGCTCACGGTACTTTACGTTTTCCATTGGATGAAAATGTAATATATGAAACATTTTAAGAAAATAAATATGAAAGGGACTCATTCTTAGTGGTGAGTCCTTTTTAATCTGAAAAACGATTTATTTAAACAAAAACTCAAACATGGCAGGGAGCCTCTCTCGCCAAGCAGCCTCGTTATGAATCGCATCTTCCACTATATCAAAACGTACCTTGTCGATTTTCTTCACCAATAAATCATAAACACTTTGACTTGAGTCGATATATATTTGATGGTTTATAAAAGATGTATCTTCTTTAGTGCCGACATCTAGATAAAATCGTTCTATTTCACTTAAATCACTTTCTTGTATGTAAGCTTGTATTTCAATTTGATTAATCCAATAGGCAGAAGACAGGGAAGCAATCCGTTTATAGATATGAGGGTATTTACATGCCGCATAAGTAGAAATCAGTCCACCCATTGAACTTCCTGCCATTGCCGTCTCATTTGATTGGGTTCGATATTTTTCATCAATCAAAGGCTTTAATTCAAAAGTTAGATAATCAATATATTCTTTGCCCTTCCCGCCTGTAAGTTTGTCATCGTTAAAAAGTCTTTGCCCAAGTTCTTTATTTTCCCATGGTGCATATTCATTAAAACGTTCAAAACCTTCATGGTTGCAGTCAATACCAACCACAATAATCTCAAGGTCTGACTGCTTCTCTAAATAGTCTTTTATACCCCAGCTTACTCCAAAGCTTGCTTCGCTGTCGATAAAAAGATTTTGTCCATCATGCATATATAAAACAGGATAACGCTTGTCCGTCGTTTCATATCCTTTAGGTAAGAGGACGCTTATTCTTCGGTCAGATTGAAAGGGGGTGATATTTATGTTGAAATGCTCGAGCATGTCATTGTCTCCTTAATTTCCATATTTCTTATATTATAGTAAAAATTTAAGAAGTTAGTAATAGAATACCAAGAGTTAAATGGAATTATATGCTAAAATTATCATTAAGAGTGATAAAAAGTTATAGTCATACATTAATAGAGGTGATCAATTGAAAGTAGGCTTGATACGACACTTTAAGGTAACAAGAGGATATCCGAATAAAATAGTTTCTTCACTGGAACTCCTTAGCTGGATAAAAGAGTATGACGTTTCAGAGATAGAAGAAAATGAGGTCGATTTAGGAGGTATTGAATGGACGAAATGCTATTCAAGTGATCTTCCTCGCGCACAAACTACTGCGAAAGCAATTTATAGCGGTGAAATTCATCTACTCAAGGAATTAAGGGAAATCCATTTGGCTCCTGTTCTTCCTTCCCATGCACGTCTACCACTACACCTGCACTTACTGTTCATTCGAGCGGCATGGCTGCTGAACCATAAATCACAGCCTGTAAGCAGAAAGGAGTTAAAAAAAAGTATAGGTGATACGCTAGATAAGATATTGGTATCAAAAGAAAATGTGTTAATTGTCAGCCATGGCGGTATTATGATGCTTTTAAGAAAAGAACTGATTCGACGTGGATTTCGAGGCCCGCAATTTAAAATCGCGAATAATGGAGAACTTTACGTGTTTGAAAAAGAGTGTCATGGGGAGAAAATATCTAGGAACGGGAAGTGAAGACTGGCCAAATAAACTCAAAAGTTGAAGGAACAACCACAGAGGTGATTGCCCCTTTTCCTTGCTATTTATCTCGGCCGTACCCGATTTGTTCTAAAAACTCATCAATCGCTTTCTCATATTCTTCCCGGTTTTCGGAATAACTCATGGCATGCATCCCGTTTCTAGCAACATACAGCTGCTTTTTTCCTTTTTTCTTTTCAAAAAGTTGCTGGGTCATCATAATGGGAATGAAGTCATCCGGTTCACTGTGTATAAATAACACAGGATTCTCAATATTTTCAATGACATTGATAGGTGAGACATCCCGGATGGAGTATTTATCTCTTATTCGTAAAAAAGTATTGGCAATTGGCATCACAAGCTGCTTGGGAATTTTGAAATCCGCTTTTAAACGATAGGTCAATTGTTCCTCAAGATCCGAAAACGGACAATCTGCGATATAGAAATTCGCACCATCCTCAATGCCTCCTGCATACATCAATAATGTCGCTGCACCCATCGATTCACCATGGATCCCAATGGTTGCGTCACTTCCTCCATGTTCACGAACCCAATCTACGACCGCTTTTAAATCATGTTTTTCATAAAATCCGTAACTTGTAGTCTTTCCACCGGACTTTCCGTGGCGACGGTGATCATATAAAATGACATTCCATCCTCTATCAAGGAAAATATTCATGTACTTAATAGAATTTAGGGTGTTTTGTGTTACACCATGGCTGAAAATCATATATCGTGTTGACCCAGCTACGTCATACATTTCCCCGTAAATATTGTATCCAAGTGGAGAGGGGATGGTCAATTCTCGTTTAGGTAGCTTTAAATAAACATCTTCTTTAAAATGTCCAAGTAATTTCTCACGTTGTAAAATTTCCTCATTAGTTTTTTTACGAATGTACATTACTTTATTGGTGAAAAAAATTCCGACAAATAAAATATAGGATAGCAAAATGCCCATAATGATTAAAATGCGCTTTAACTGTTTCACCGAATAACCTCCATAAGGGTATATATACCATAGTTTATCATTTGGATAAGCAAGAAGGGAAATAGAAGAGGAGAGAAGGCTAAATATTTTCTGAAACTGTTTTTTTTTATGATATGCTTTTGAGAAAAGAGGGGTTTACAGCGTGAAAGTTAATCATTTAAAACGTTTACCTGCAATGGAAGCTGCAAAGCAAATCATAAATAGACTTTTTCCGAATTGTGAAGGGGCGTTACTTGCAGAAAAAATGAATGATAAAAACAAGGTTATAGATATTGTACAAGATATATTAGATCCGCATGGTGGTAATTTTTTTGAGGGTTTTTCGTTAGGTAAAAAACAATGAGTTTATTAATTAGTGATATACTAGCACTAAAACCTTTTAGAAAGGTGTGCAACAAAGATGAAAATATCGGACCTACATCATGTCAGCCTAGCAGTGAATGACGTTGAAGAAGCAAAACACTTTTATGGAAGACTTCTAGGCTTTACGGAGTTAAAAAGACCAGACTTTGATTTTCCTGGTGCATGGTATCAGGTGGGGAATTCGCAGCTTCATTTAATACAAAATAAACAGGCAGAAACCTTGAGACATGAAAACAATATCGATAGTAGAGATGGTCATTTTGCCATCAGAGTAGAGGATTATTATCAAACAGTGGAATATCTTCAAAGTAAAGACATTGAAATAGTACAAAAACCTCATAGTAATAGCGGTTTTGCACAAATCTTTTGTATGGATCCTTCCAATAATTTAATTGAATTTAATGTAGACCAGAAGGACCTTAATGGAAAGGAGTAGCCACTTTAATAACTACTCCCTTCTTATTATTTCTTTTGGCAAACATAGACCATTTGGGGACTTTTAGGAGTTAATGGACTCTTATTCCAGTCCCCATATTCATGTAATATCCTAAATCCATGTACATTAATAAGACGGCGCATTTCCAATGGGAAAACATAACGTAAAGAAATTTTATCTTTCTCTATTGATTCTAAATTTGTGCCCTTAAAAAATCTTCTTTCAGTCTCACATTGAAGTATCTGTGTCATGGGATAATAAGTTTCTTTATGATATTCGCTCACCTGCATACCATTTGAATGCTTAAAATGCTCTTCATAATCATCCATCTTTGATAACTCATCCATAATCGGATTTCTTGTATCAAAAATGAATATCCCTTCATCTTCTAGTTGTCGGTGAACGGATTGAAAAAGTGCATCTTGTACCTCATTGGTCAAGAAATGTTGAAATGAGTTGCCACTCATGAACATGAACTTAGAGGATGGTTTAAGAGATAACTGAGTGCAATCCTGTAAGAGCCATTGAACGGTTAAATTCTTATCATTAGCCTTGGCTTTTGCCCGTTCGAGCATCCCTCCATGAATATCCACACCAATCATTTCATGCCCTTGTTCAGCCAATGGAATTGTCAATCTTCCCGTTCCACACGCCAATTCAATAATAGGACCTTTCTCCGGTGCCCATTCGAGAATTAGTGGCAAATCTACTAAAAAGTTTTCATGAATACGATCATACTCATTAGCGTCTGCATATTTTTCGAGATTTTCATTGAAAATACTATTCATCATCATGCCCCCTTTTTGTTTCTTAAAACCGATATAAATCCTTCCAAGATATCGTGACTTACAAAAAAGCCTTTTCGTTTATAAAACTTAAGTGCCTCTTCATTCCCATTTGAAACAAAAATGAAGTAATCTTCCACTTGATCAAAGCTCTGTAGCCAATTCATTGACATTGAAAACAGCTTTGAACCAATTCCGTATTGGCGATATTTGTCCTTAATGTAAAATTGAGATAAACATCCAACATGCGTTTTCTCAACGGAATTCATGTCAAAAAAAGTGGCAAATTCAGAAGAATATACCTCTTTTGAAGAGATGTTTGCATAAACATAGCCAATGACGTCATCCTCATCTTTAACTACCACCACATAATTGTGTTGAGCTTTTTCTACAGTGGGAATCAATCTGGTTTCATATATCATGTCATCGAAGCGTCCAGGTGTAATATACGCCAGTGATTTCTGGTATACCATTAATTCATTACAACATTCTTTGCAAATATCTAACCTATCAATTGGTATTACTTCATATGTAAAATTCAATCATATCCCCCCCTATAAGATTAGTATAAAGTAAATAGTATGAAAATTCCCTACTTTCTCTCCATATTGTTGATATAATAGGGAAGAGTTAACTAAAAAGGCTAGGGTATTTCCTTATCCAAAGGGAGGAACGATGAAACTAGGCGCATTTTCAGTCAGTTTAACGGTTAAAGACATCCATAAATCAAAGGAATTTTATGAGTGTCTCGGTTTTGAAGTATTGGGAGGGGAAATCAGCCATAATTGGTTGATTATGAAGAATGAAAGTTGTGTTATCGGGATTTTCCAAGGGATGTTTGAGAAAAATATTTTGACATTTAATCCGGGATGGAATCAAAATGCAGAGAATTTAGATGAATTTACAGAGGTCAGAGTCCTTCAAAAGAAACTTAAAGAAAAAGGAATCAAAATCCTGACAGAAGCTGATGAATCAACTAAGGGACCGGCCAGCCTTACAATAGAAGATCCAGATGGCAATCCTATCTTAATTGATCAACATAGATAAATAAAAGTCGACTTGTATGGGGAGGATCCCCTCAACAAGTCGACCTTTGTTATTTTTACCGATTAAAAATTTCGTCCCAGCTATTTACCATTTCCCAAGAAAACTTCGGTAACATCGAAAATAAATGTTGGTCGGTTACCATGGCTCCAATTACAATCGACGTAAGAAACAAACCGGTCATAGCAATTATAAAAGCATAAGTTTCCATAGATTTTTGAAACTCAGTTTTTTGATTCATCATCTTTCCTCTTTTCTGTGATCTAATATCCAATAACTAACTAAATCACTGTAAAGGAGAGGTAGCCACCTTCATAAAAGTAAGGTGTAAGAAATAGGTGAGGTTTTGCAAGGACATCTCGACTGATTGAATGCTTGTATGGAAAATGATGAATGTCCATTGATATAGGAAGCGATGATTGAAAAGTAATGTCCTTATTTTTTTGCCAGCCATTTGTATTAGGAGCCTGTACAGCCGGTTCAATCTGCATGTCGCTATGAGTTGATATCGTATCACTGGATAATGGAAAAGAGTGTGCAATTTCTCCATATGCCAAACAAGGAAAAGAAAGAATTAAGATAGCTATAATTATGTATAGGCGTTTTTCCATCATAATCACTTTCCTTGTAAGTTTAATTAGGTTTAATTTTACTCTCATAAAATGCTATTGGCAATGTCGGATTAAAATTGGGGAGATAAATATGTAATTTTATGTTTAATTCGTTATAGATTAATAGAAAATAGAAAAAGGGGAGTTTGGATGGTTGACAGTGTTCTTACGTTAAAGTTTCTTATTAGTTTAGTGGTATTTGGAGCATTATTTGCCGGTGCGGTTAGGCTAATGCTTAGAAGAAATCGATTCGGGCCACTCTTAGTTGCTTTGGTGGTGTTTGTAGGAGGGTACTTTTTATATGACCAAATAAGATCCACTACTTCTGATGCAGTTGTATTTGACAAAGTTCGTGAAGATAGTGTGATAAGGCATTTGAAAATTAGAAAGGTTGAATTGGAGAGGAGTACCTATACATTCAAGGAAAGCATCCTGATTGAAGAAGAGGCGACGATTCGAGAAATAATGAAAGACTTGTCAGGTCTTGAGTTAAAAAGGGAATTTGACAAGGAACCAGGCGGAGCGGATTATGTACTTGATTTGTTGATATCTAATTCTAAAGATAATTTGATGAAAACAGGTACTCTCCAAATTACAGTTGGAAATGAGTATATTAATGACTACAAAATAGTGAACGAGAAGGATCATTTAAAGACAATCAAAGAGTTAGAGGAAAGGGAGGATTTAGTATGGGAGAAGGAATAATTAAGATTATTCCCTCAGACTGTTGACAAACTATAAACTAGTTAGGTTATCGATTGGAAGAGTTGATCTTCGTTGCAGGAGCTTCGCTTTCCGCGGGCAGTCCGGAAGCCTCCTCGGGCTACGCCCTGCGGGGTCTTCCATGTCCTTTCCTCCCGCAGGAGTCTTCGCTCCTTTCACTGCGATCAACTAGAGAATTTCATTATTTTAACCATTGTCTACAAACTGAAGGAATAATTAAGATTATTCCCTCTCTATCTTTTTTTGTTAAGTGTAAATGAAGTAGCAATCGCAGCGGAAATGTCACCTAACAATGTAAGTAGAGCTGCCAAGTTATAATCAAATCTTTTAGATTTTATTATGAAACTTTCAACAAGTTGTAACTATGGTTTTAAATGGCTACTGGACTGATAGGAGGTTTTCTAAATGGGAGAGAAAGATAGAGCTGAGAAGAAGAGGGAAAGATTGAGACAAAAGGAATGGAAAAAGAATCCCGGTGGAGCATTTAATGACGGTTTGACTCGGGGGATGGTCGGTAGCTTGGTTGACCTTGTAGGAGGTGTGAGTTGGAAGGTTACAGGGGTTTTCATTATTATCTTGATTGTTGTCCTCATTGTAGTGGCAATTTTTTAAAAATCTCATGGACCGGAATGGAGTTATGGGGGATAATAAAATATTCTTACGTCGTTATAAAGGGGATGTGGTTAATTGGTTAAAATTATTGAGCAAGAAATTCCGTTCATGAGAGAAGCAAAAAGCATACAACAGCTAACCAAGGGTTTTTCCAAAGATAAGAAGTTCGTAATTGATGATAAGTATCTTATCCGTCTTTTTCCTATAGAAGATGCAAATCAGAGAAGGATTGAATTTGAAACAATTAAGGTGTTATCCTCACTCTCGAATTTTGTGCCAGAAGCAATCGGATTTGGTGTACAGGAAACCTTAGGGTTGGCTTATATGGTATTGACATATCTGCCAGGTAAAGATGGGGAAGAGGCCTTAAGTAGTTTGACAGAAATGGAGCAGTATCATGTTGGGTTTCAAGCGGGGGAGGAATTGGAAAAATTACACGAGTATTCTGCACCTGAAGGTACCGAACCATGGAACATACTTAAGAAAAGAAAAAGTGACAGATACATAGAAGAATTAAAGCAGCTTGAAGATTTAGACAAAGAGATAGTAAGTAAACTCGAAAGCTACATAAAGTCAAATGAGTATTTAATGGATGGGCGCCCTAACAGATTCCAACATGATGATTTTCACCCTTGCAATCTCATTGTGGAAGGGAAAGAATTTACTGGGTTTATTGATTTTCAGAGGATGGACTGGGGAGATCCCCTCCATGACTTACAAAAACTCGGTTTCTTTGGAATAAAGGTAAGTGTTCCTTTTTCCATTGGAGCAATTGATGGATATAATGGTGGAGAGAAAATTAGTGAGGAGTTTTGGCAACTATTTGCTCTTTATAGTGCCATGCACGTGGTGTCATCATTTGTGTGGGGGAAGAAGATGGGAGAAGAGCAGTATGAACTACTGTCCGGTTATGCCATGGATGTCTTGAAGGATCATAATGATTTTAGGGAGAATATTCCTCGGTGGTATAGGGTGATGCGGTGGGAAGAGACTTTATATTAGACAAAACACTAGGTTCGGAGGTTGGCTTCAGTCAAATATAGACGCTTTTATTAGACAGAAGAGAGGTTCTTTAATTGAGAACCTCCCTCCAGATACACCTTAACTATTTCTTCTTCTTTTTCGATAAGTCCACAAAACCTTTTTTCACTACTTTCTCCAAGGCAACGTGGACATTTATATGTCGGTCATCCACATGACTCACACTCAAGACTTTGCCTTTTCTTCCTTTTATCCTCAATTCCTCATCCACATTCGGCAACTCTTTCCGATATTGACTTAAAACAACATTTTTATTTTCCATAAAGTATACGAAATACATAGAGATCTCACCTATTTCATTTAGAATGGGTTATAGGAGTTCGCTCATATAACACTTTTTACAAATTATGTTTGTATACATTGATTTAGACCTCATTTGGAGGTATGAAAAATAGAATTGATATGATTATTTAGGGAGTGTTTATCTTGGTTCATGCTTTTGGTCTTTTTTTCATGGCTGGCTTAGCGGAGATAGGAGGGGGCTATTTAATATGGCTTTGGCTAAGGGAAGGAAAATCTGCTTACTTGGGATTGGTTGGGGCACTTGCCCTTGCACTATACGGAGTCCTGGCAACGTTTCAAAGTTTCCCTTCATTTGGTAGGGTATATGCTGCATATGGAGGAGTGTTTATTATACTTTCGGTACTTTGGGGTTGGGGAGTAGATAGAAAGACTCCAGATTTTTATGACTGGTTTGGGGCAGGGATCTGCTTGATAGGGGTGACTGTCATGTTATTTGCCCCTAGGACATAATGGATAGGAATGAGCACATGTTCGCGACAATTCTAAGTTGTACATAGTGGGTCAAAGAAAACAATGCTCTCATATAATTGAATCACCGGGATTCATAGAGAATTAATTCCAAAAGAAAGAAACTGCAAGCAAAAAGTTCGCTGCAGTTTCCATACATTAAACGACCGATTATTGCTCCGAGTTCTGACGCTTTGTCGGATGGCTCGCACGTTCCACTTCTTCAGCAGAAACAACCTGTTTTACGCTTTCAGCATTAGGCTGTCCCTTTTGGCTGGGACCTTTGTGGTTATTATGCTTGGACATATTGGTCTCTCCCTTCCTTATTCTCCCTATTTATAGTGAGTAAGGGAGCAAGGATTTATACACCAGGAGGGACAGCAGTCCCATTTGCTTGGACAAGTTTATAATACTGACTTTCATATTGCTTGTCCAAATGGGGCAGGAGGTTCTCCAATGCTTTTACGACACGCTTCAAATTGATGCCGGTTTCAATTCCCATTTGTTCTAGCATATAGACAACGTCCTCCGTTGCAACATTTCCTGATGCTCCCGGGGCAAATGGACAGCCACCAAGCCCGCCTGCTGACGTATCAAATCTATCCACGCCTGCTTGAAGGGCGGCAAAAATATTAGCTAGGGCCATACCACGGGTGTTATGGAAATGGGCGGTTAACATGACATCTCTTACCTCCTCTTTCAAAACAGAGAAAAGCTCAAAGGCTTCCCTTGGATTCGCCATCCCGATCGTATCCGCTACACTCAACTCATCCACTCCAAAAGCAACAAAGCGCTTACATAATGAAACGACATCTTCCACTGCTACTTTCCCTTCATATGGACAATAAAAGGAAGTTGAAATACAGGCACGCACAAAGTACCCCTGTTCTTTTAATTCTTTTACTAAAGGTTCCAATTCCACCAAGCTTTCCTCGGTAGTTTTATTGATATTTTTCTTATTGAAGGTATCACTCACCCCAACGAACACAGCGGCATTTTTACAAGAGGTGCTTCTTAATCTCTCAATGCCTTTCTGGTTAGGTACCAAAACAAAATTTCTAGACTCACTATCATTGCAACTTTCAATGATAGTAGCGGCATCTGACATTTGTGGTACCCACCTTGGTGAAACAAAGGAGGTCAGCTCCATCTCCGGAACTCCGGCTTTCTTCAATTCTTTTATAAATTCAATTTTCGCATCCGTTGGTACAAATGTTTTCAAGTTTTGTAACCCATCACGAGGGCCTACTTCAATAATAATGGCTTTGGACGGCAAGTTCATAGTTGTTTCCCCCTTCACGAATAATTTCTCCCATCCTTAATTTTATGGAATAGAGTGGTCTAAAAGCAAGAATAATAGAAATTTTATAAAAAAAGAAGGATTTTCGACATGAATCTAGAAATTAATCAGTCGAGAGGAGAGGAAATTATGTCGAATAAAGAAGTAGTTATTGTAAGCGCTGTCAGAACAGCGATTGGAAGTTTTGGTGGGGCATTTAAAGATGTTTCCGCTCCACAGTTAGGATCAGTAGTAATTAAAGAAGCGCTCGCAAAAGCCGGGCTTGCACCAGATAGTGTAGATGAAGTGATTATGGGGAATGTATTGCAGGCGGGTCTGGGACAGAATCCAGCAAGGCAAGCAGCAATGGCTGCAGGCCTTCCGCAAGAAGTGTCTTCGATGACAATTAATAAAGTATGTGGATCAGGGTTAAAAGCAGTACATCTTGCGACACAAGCAATCCTTGCTGGAGATGCAGACATTGTCGTTGCCGGTGGGATGGAAAATATGTCTCAAGCACCTTATCTGTTAAAAGGCGCGCGTGACGGATTCCGTATGGGAGACCAGAAATTAGTCGATACGATGGTGGCTGATGGATTGACTTGCTCCTTCAACGACTACCATATGGGTGTGACAGCAGAAAACCTTTGCACCAAATATGAATTAACAAGAGAAGAACAAGATGAATTTGCTGCAAACAGTCAACAAAAAGCAGTCCAAGCAATGGAGGACGGCAAGTTCAAAGACGAGATCGTACCTGTAGAAGTGAAAAAGAAAAAAGAAATTCTGACTATAGATACAGACGAATATCCTAGAAAAGGAACCACGGCCGAAAAGCTTGGCGGATTGCGTCCTGCATTTAAAAAGGATGGTACTGTTACAGCTGGTAACGCATCCGGGATAAATGACGGAGCTGCGGCTGTAGTGGTAATGAGCAAGGAAAAAGCAGAAGAGCTTGGAATCAAACCCCTTGTGAAAATCGTAGCCAACGCAAGCAGTGGAGTAGATCCAAGCATCATGGGAATCGGTCCTGTTACCGCTGTGAAAAAAGCGATGGAAAAAGGCGGCCAGTCCATGGAAGAGATGGACTTGGTGGAAGCGAATGAAGCTTTTGCAGCACAAGCACTTGCGGTTGGAAGAGAATTGCAGTTTGATCCGGATAAGCTGAACGTAAATGGTGGAGCAATCGCACTTGGTCATCCTATTGGTGCTAGTGGAACTAGGATCTTGGTGACACTTATCCATGAAATGAAACGTCGTGAAGCGAAAAAAGGACTTGCAACACTATGTATAGGCGGCGGACAAGGTGTCGCTACAATTGTAGAAAACTTATAAAGAGAGAGGTGCAACTTAAGATGAAACCAGTATATACATCCTTTACGGAAGCGGTAAAAGATATCCATGATGGGGCAACCATCATGGTGGGCGGATTTGGATTGTGCGGGATACCAGAGAACTTGATCCTTGCACTTGTAGAAACAGGAGTAAAAGACTTAACGGTCATTTCCAATAATTGCGGTGTTGATGAATGGGGACTTGGATTGCTATTGAAAAATAAGCAGATCAAGAAAATGATCGGCTCCTATGTCGGAGAAAACAAAGAGTTTGAACGTCAAGTATTATCTGGTGAGCTTGAAGTAGAACTAACACCACAAGGTACGCTTGCGGAGAAAATCAGAGCGGGCGGAGCGGGAATCCCTGCTTTTTATACCCCAGCAGGAGTAGGGACGCCGATTGCTGAAGGCAAAGAAGTCCGTGAATTTAACGGAAAAGAATACTTACTTGAAGAAGCTTATAGCGCTGATTTTAGTTTAGTTAGAGCAACCAAAGCAGACAAAATGGGGAACCTAATTTACAACAAAACGGCTCGCAACTTTAATCCCATGATTGCTGCAGCAGGAAAAGTGACCATTGCTGAAGTGGAAGAGCTTGTAGAAATCGGTGACTTGGATCCAAACCTGATTCAAACACCAAGCATTTATGTTCAACGACTAATCGTAGGTCAACAAGAAAAGAAAATCGAACGTGTTACCACAAGAGACTAGCAAGGAGGGGAACAAACGATGACAACAATAAATAACCGTGAAAAAATAGCAAAAAGAGCTGAAAAGGAAATCGAGAACGGCTACTATGTGAACCTTGGAATCGGAATGCCCACCCTTGTGGCGAATTACATATCCGATAACAAACAGGTAGTCCTGCAATCAGAAAACGGTCTATTAGGTATCGGACCATACCCGACAAAAGAGAATGTGGATGCAGATCTAATAAATGCCGGAAAAGAAACCGTAACAGCTATCCCTGGAGCAGCCTACTTCGATAGCGCTGAATCATTTGCGATGATTCGTGGCGGTCATGTTAACATCGCAATTCTGGGGGGCATGGAAGTGAGCGAAAATGGCGACCTTGCCAATTGGATGATCCCAGGCAAAATGATCAAAGGCATGGGTGGCGCGATGGACCTTGTTCATGGGGCTGAACGAATCATTGTCATAATGGATCACGTCAATAAAGCAGGAGAAGCAAAAATTTTGAAAGAGTGCACATTGCCTTTGACCGGTAAAGGTGTGGTGGACAGAATCATCACAGACCGTGCAGTTATGGATGTAACAGAGCAGGGCTTAAAGCTTGTGGAAGTTGCAAGCGGCTTTACAGTGGAGGATATACAAAACACGACGGAACCGACGTTGATTGTAGATGAGCATGTGAAGCTGGAGGCTTTTTAAAAAGTTGTTTTTTGATCTTGCTTACGAACCAACGGGAAGGACTTACTCCTTCCTGTTTTTTATTGGAATTAACTTAACGTTTAATATAAAGAACCACAATAGCAAAAATTATTAATCCTACTATAATGAATGGACCTACACCTGAACTATATACATCATAAATCCGAACGTGACGAACAACATTTACAACAAGAAAAAATAATAGGAAAATACACAAACAGATGATTAAGTTTTTGTGGTTATTCTTATTAAAAACAATCAGCCCCTTGATAGAAGCTTGTGTAATGATTAGGAGGGGAGAACCATGAAATTTGATATTTTCTCACATAGTATCATGAAAAGCTAAAAACATCGGTTTGTTTCCGGTGTTTTTTTGTACCTATTTTCTTAGAAATTAGCCAATTCTAAATAATTAATTTTCTCTCTTGCCAATATGGTACAATATACCACATACAATCCTAATCGATCATACTAAAGAAGAAAGGTGCGAGTAACATATGAAACAAATCATCGCCCTCGGTGGAGGAGGCTTTTCTATGGAGCCTGAAAATCCATTGCTAGATAGTTACATCCTTCAACAATCTGGTGAGTCCATACCTAAAATCTGCTTTATTCCCACTGCCAGTGGTGATGCAGATAATTATATTGCTAGGTTTTATCAGTTCTTTGAGAAGCAGGAATGTGAACCTTCCCATCTTTCCCTTTTTACCCCTCCTACAAGAGACTTTGAAAAATTTTTATTAGAAAAGGATATCATCTATGTCGGAGGAGGAAACACTCGGAATCTGTTGACACTCTGGAGAGAGTGGGGACTGGATATCATTCTCAAAAAAGCATATGACAAGGGAGTTATAATGGCAGGTATCAGCGCGGGATCCATCTGTTGGTTTCAAGAAGGAGTGACCGACTCCTTTGGAGATGTGTTGGAACCTATTGAGTGCCTGGGGTTTCTAGAAGGTAGCAACTGTCCTCATTATGACGGGGAAGAAAAAAGGAGACCAGCCTATCAAGAAATGGTGGCAGGCAATAAAATCACCGCTGGCTCCGCAACCGACGATGGAGTAGCACTTCATTACGTGAACAATAAACTCGAACATATTGTTAGTTCAAGGCCAAGTGCAAAAGCATATAAAGTCTATTTCGAGAAAACGCTGATTGAAGAAGAGCTTCCAACAAAGTATTTAGGACAATAAGGGAGGGATACTTTGGTGGTAAAGAAACTAAGCTGGGTAGGAAGCAAGAAGCATTATGTGGACGAAATAAGTGTAATGAAGGTGGGGGAAGATATTGTTCTTGGCCGCTTTGGTGGAAATTCCACTGAGGGACAATATAAAAATGAGGATGGTTGTTTAATCTGGTGTGATGATAAACGAGATTGGGAGTTTGTTATAATCTTAGATGCACATTTTTCAGCGGAGAGTGCTGAATTGGTTATTTCAACAATTGATCAGAACGAATCAAGGTTTTTGGACATTTTTACTTTGCCAGTAAAAAGTACATTTGCAAGTCTCAACTCCATGATTTTGGAAATCTTTCAAAGCGAAAGCTTCATACAGGAGTGTGAGAATGTGCAGGGAGAAACAGCCTGTTTATTTGCATTTCGCAAAGATAAGTATTTATGGTGGTTTTCAGTTGGGGACTGTTTATTGCTACTACATCACCCTGAACTAGAGCGGTTAGGCGAATATCAACAGAATCACCGTAGCTTTTTTGAATGGGTCGGTAAAGAAAGTACATTTAATAAGGACATTCCTTGTTATAGCACGGGTGTGAAGGAACTGCGAACTGGTGAAAATCATATTTTCATGACAACGGACGGGTTAGTGGAATGCCCGAACACATCATATAGTAATGCAAAAAATATCTACCATTTGTTTCAGGGTGTGGCGACTTGTGAGATAGGTGTCTGGAAACTACTGAAGGATATTCAATCAAAAAACGTACGGGATAGTACAACGATTATTTCATGGATCGTACAAATCAATAAAGAAGCAACCATTCCGAGTGATTTAAAATAAAAAAGGTAGGTACTTGATAGATGTCATTTCCTATTAGAGTTAGAGCTGGTGCATTGATCATTCAGGACGAATCAATTTTATTGATTGAATTCAATGATGAAAATGGTTTACATTACAATTTGCCTTCTGGAGGTACCGAGCCAGGGGAAACGGTAAAGGAAGCTGTTAAAAGAGAAGCGAAAGAGGAAGCATCCATTGATGTGCAAGTGGGGCCTTTAGCATTTGTTTATGAATATGCTCCTCACCTAAACAACAATAAGTACGGAGACGTGCACTCGTTGGGGTTAATGTTTGAATGTACTATTAATGTGGGATGTACTCCTAGATTGCCGGCTAATCCAGATCCCAATCAGACAGGAGTGAAATGGATTCCTTTAACCGAATTGGATCAGGTGATTCTCTATCCGAATATCAAGGAGCACATCCTTCGTTATGTAGATAATAAACGCAACCTCGACCTCATAGAAGAACAGCAATTGGATGAATACATAAAATAAGTAGCTGAGAATTTCGATTTATCATATTTATATTGAATTTAGTAAGTTTGGATGGAGAATAAAATGAATTTAAAACAAAAAGCCATAGAAATCGCAGCCATTTATAAAGCTAACCCAAAAATAGATGCTATTCTGCTAGCTGGCTCCGTCGCTATGGGTTGGGAGGACGAGTTTTCAGACATTGAATTACATATTTATTGGAAGGAAGCCCCTACCGATGACGATAGAAATGGACCTATTCAGTCTGTACAGGGAAATATCTTAGCGTATCATCCTTATGAAGATGAAGAGTGGTCAGAGTCATATATAACACATGACGGGATTAAATTGGAGATTAGTAATTTTCTCATCTCAACCATCCAATCTTTCATAAAAGATGTAGTGATGAGATATGACGTTAGTTTTGATAAACAGTGTCTGATTGCTTCGATTCAAGATGGGGTAGGATTGTATGGTCAGAGTTTAATCAATGCGTTTAAAAGAAGTGTGGATAATTACCCAAGTGAGCTCGCAGTCAAAATGATTTTAGAAAATCTTAATCTTGGAGGCAGGTGGAATAATCGTCATGCTCTTCTAGAACGTAAGGATTGGCTAATGTTATACGATGTTTTATGTGGTGTGCAAAAGAAATTGATGGGTGTTCTGTTTGGACTAAACTCCCTGTATGTGCATCATCCTGCTTACAAGTGGATGCCGCATAAAATAGAACAAATGCAGCTAAAACCAGATGATTTTCTTATAAGAATGAATAAAATCTTACTGGGGAACCCGAGGGAGAGTATAAGAGATTTGGAACATTTAGTAGACGAAGTTTTTAAATTGGTGGAATTACATAAGACCGAAATAAATATGGAAAAACAAAAGCGTGAAAGTAGTTATGTAAAGTAAGGGTGAAGCGAATGACTGATAGTCGATTAAAGTTAAACAGTTTCCACTTGGGTTGTAAACTTTATGGAGAATTAAGTGAATTTCCAACTGTCATTATGGACTCTGGCTATGGAGACTATTCAAAGGCTTGGGAATCAATCTATCCTGCAATCTCAAAAATAACTCAGGTTTTTCTCTATGACAGAGCTGGACTGGGGAAAAGTGAAAGAAGCAATAATCCAAGGACCAGCTTATTTATGGTAGAGGAATTAAGAGAACTTTTAAAGAGTAAGAAAGTATTGCCACCCTATATTCTTGTAGGCCATTCATACGGTGGTGTGAACATGCGTTTATTCAATAACCTGTATCCTCAGGAGGTAGCTGGGTTAGTTTTAATAGATTCTACTCCCGAAGATTATCCAGAAAGGTTTCTTCCCACCATGTCTGAAGAATTCAAGGAGTCCTACAATAAACAGTTCACTCTTGAAGGAGACCTCCAAGATTTCACGGAAAGTTTGGAACAGCTTCATATAAGTAACAGAGTGACGGATGCCCCAACAATCATAGTGTCAGCAGGGAAAAAAGCACATTACTCTAAAGAATCCCAACTTTTATGGAACAGGATGCAACAGGAGATTCTAAGGTTCACCTCAAATGGTCAATTTATAATTGCTGAAAATAGTACACACTATATACAAAATGATGAACCAAATCTGGTAATAAACTCAATTGAAAGATTGATAGAATCATTGCAGGCTAATGATTATTCCAATGAACAAATAACTACCGAAAAAGGTACTTTATTAGACGCTCTTTTAGAATCTTGGTCCATATCGACAAGTTCAAAGTGGAGTCCAGAGATTCCTGCCAAAGGGCAATGTGGAGTTACGGCATTAGTAGTCCAGGACTTGTTAGGAGGAGAAATTGTAAAAACCTTGATGTCAGAAGGGTGGCATTTTTATAACAGTGTAAACGGTAATCGCCATGATTTTACTGTTTCACAATTTGAAAATGAGTTACTATACGCCGATATTCTCTCCAACAGAGCCGAAGCCTTTCAAGATACACATTTGAAGCAGTATCTAAAATTAAAGGAAAATGTTTTGAAGGCGATCAAGGCTGGAGGAGATAAATGAACACATTTTCCAGAAATGCTCCACAAATTCTTGAAACAGATAGATTGATTTTACGTGCACCATTTGAAAAGAGCGATGGTGCCACTGTCAATACAGCTATTCGACACTCCCATAATGAACTGAAAGAATGGTTACCCTTTGCACAGAGTGTACCACTATTGGAAGAGACAGAGAAAAATCTCAAGCAAGCCTATGATGATTTCATTAATAGAAAATCTTTTAGATACTTGATTTTCAATAAGAATACATTGGAGTTTGTCGGTGTTGTCACCTTGTTGTCCATCAACTGGGAGGTTCCTAAATGCGAGATCGGGTATTGGTCGGATACCCGCGCAACAGGAAAAGGGTATATGAATGAGGCAGTCACATCTCTAAAGGAACTAGGTACAAATTATTTCAAGTTTAATAGAATGGAAATCAAATGTGAGTCTACCAATTACAAAAGCAGGTCCATTCCTGAAAAATTAGGCTTCGAATTGGAAGGAATATTGAAGAATGAAGATTTGTCGGCGGATGGAAAAAAACTCACGGACACATGCATTTACGCGATAACGAAATAACGAGAGAAAAATGATTTTTGTATTGATTTTGGGGGATGACAAATGAAAATACATACAGCAGATTTACCAGAAATTGTTTTAGAGGCCACATCAATAGAATAAGCTGTGGACTTTTGGTCAAAACAAAAAAGGTGACTCAGAATTAATCACCTTTCAAGAAATATAGCAACAATCGGTGCTGCGATGGCAAAGATAATTAGAATAATAAAAAATAATTTTCGTCCCATTTTTGTGGAAAAGTATAATTGAACAAGAAGAAAATAGGTGAAGCTAGAAAGTAAAAGAAAGATGGCAAACTTGTGTATCGTTGTTCCTTTCATGACAACCTTCTCATTTTGATAGATTCCTATGTTTGGATCTATGGTCAATGGATTGGTAAAGGCCATGATGATCATGCCTAGAAAGATCATTAGACCCAATAAGTTCATTAAGCCTTTCATTGTGAATTTTTTCATGAATACTACTCCTATGAGAGATTGTTTTTATGTATGAAGACATTTTAAATCAGAAATGGTAGCTTAAAGTGTCTTCATACTTAACCTATACGGTTAAGTGTTATGAAAGTTTCATACTTAAAACAACTATCTACTGTTTCACATTCTGAACCTTTAACACTTCCACTACCATCCTTCCAATTTGCCGTCCCAGTCTTAATCCTTCATCATTATCCACTTTAAAGTGAACGCCTGCATACAACCGGGACTGAGCGGAAGCGTCGGTAGTAGTTTTAATTCGGGCTTGTTCTTGTGGAAAATAATACGTCATAATTTCTTGAGCTGCGCCTGCTAAGCATGCGTGTGCAGATGGATAGCCTGGAAATCGTGGTGTATCCATTAGCTTTCTGATATTTCTCCCATACTGACTCGGACGGGCAACATCCCATAAATACTTTAAATACCAACAAACTACCAAGACGTCATTCATGGTTGCATGAAAAAATCCTTGCATGCGGGCACAGTTTGGCGATCCCTTTGGAAATTGCTCAGCAAAATCATAAAGCAAAGTAGAAAATCTTTCAGCTATCTCACCAGTAGCCCAATATTGTGCGCTCTGTATTTGCTGAGGAGTAATGACACTCATGGTTTGTTCTACAATCTGTAATTCGCCATTCCAATCTATTGATAAAGGATCTTTTATCTGCCAAGTAATTTCCTTTCCAAATGGATCCAGGAATCTATTGCTTCCCTCTCTCCTAATGAAAAACATCGGCCAAAAGCCAGCGTTAGGATTTCCAACAGGGGGAATTTGTTCTCCTTGATATGGATATTGAGACCACCGCCTGTATACTGTACGCATAGATTCAACCCCTAATAAAGTTCTTCTAAAATTCTTTATGATGGGTTAAATAAATATATGTTAAAAACAGTAAGCCTTTTGAGGAAAGCGTGCTAAAATAGGAAGAAATGTTTGTTCAGAATAAAAGGGGAGAATATAATGCATGGTCATAAAACAACATTGGAAGAGATAGTCGCTTCCCCTGAAAAAATGCATCAATTATATCGAAGAACACTTTTTATAGTTGTGCTATCACAAATATTCGGTGGGGCAGGTCTAGCAGCAGGTATTACGGTAGGGGCCTTGTTGGCTCAAGATATGCTTGGTACCGATGCTTATTCCGGAGTTCCCGTTGCCTTATTGACACTAGGTTCAGCAGGAGCGGCTTATTTGATAGGCCGAGTATCGCAAAAGTCTGGTCGCCGGATTGGTTTGGCAGGAGGTTTTCTAACCGGAGGAATTAGTGCCCTTGGTGTGGTGCTTGCAGCTGTCACCAATAATGTGTGGTTGCTGTTTTTCTCCCTTCTATTCTATGGTGCTGGAACAGCGTCCAATCTTCAAGCGAGATATGCCGGAACAGATCTGGCATCTGCCAAGCAACGAGGTAAGGCAATTAGTATTGCACTAGTTTCGACGACACTCGGGGCAGTAGCAGGACCTAATCTCGTTGGTGTAATGGGAGATTTTGCGGTTTCAATAGGTGTACCGTCGTTAGCGGGTCCATTTATTTTAGGAGCGGCAGCATTTATTTTGGCTGGATTGATATTACTTGTCCTAATGAGACCAGATCCTTTATTGGTTTCTAAAGCATTGGAAAATGAGAAACTGGTAAGTCCGGAGAAAACCACAAATACCAGTCATGCAAAGAATAATCGAGGAATCATCGTCGGTGGATCTGTAATGGTGTTGACTCAGATGGTGATGGTTGCAATCATGACGATGACACCAATTCATATGGGTCACCACGGACACGGGCTGGATGCTATAGGTCTTGTAATCGGGATTCATATTGGCGCCATGTATTTACCTTCATTAATTACCGGTGTACTGGTCGATAAGGTCGGACGAACCACAATGGCTTCAGCTGCGGGTGTAACGCTGCTTTTTGCGGGGATCGTTGCAGCGACTGCTCCTGGTGACAATTTATTTGTATTGATTTTGGCTTTGGCACTACTTGGTCTTGGCTGGAACTTCGGTTTGATAAGCGGGACGGCAACGATCGTGGATGCCACGACGCCTTCCACACGTGCAAGGGTTCAAGGCTCCATGGATGTGCTGGTCGCATTATCTGGGGCAACTGGAGGCATGATGTCGGGTATGGTAGTCTCACATACTAGCTATTCGGTACTGTCAATTGGCGGGGGACTTTTATCTCTTCTCTTGTTGCCTTTAATCATATGGTCTAACAGAGGAAACGTAATTGCTAAACACGAAAAAAATAAGAGAACGGCGTAAGCAGGAAACAGGCTGCTTACGCCGTTCTTTTTGTTTGGCTCTTTTCTCAAAGCAGTAAGTAATATAACGATTGATTCAAAAATACGGATAAGCAACAAAGTTTACGAAAACAGCCTTTTGCTTATACAATGAATACCTATTTTTTCTTTACCTTTTCCATTTCCTCCGACACTACAAAAGCTAAGTCATCATTACCAAACATGGCTAATACCCCTAACAACGTATCGTTTGATATATCCCCAGCTTCTTCCTTAGGCACTGTCAATTCCAAGGCTTGGGCAAGTGCAGGATTATTTGACTGATTAGGGTATGCCTTCGTATAAAGCGTAAAAGGATCCAAGTCCTGATTAATACACCATTGAGCAAAAATGAGTATCATCATATTCTCTTCTTTTTGATAGTTTTGTATGATTGTTTGTTCCAATTCTTTTTTGTCCATTATCGGCTAACTCCTTTAATTCTAGTACTCCCATTATAGTGTAAATCCACTTTTGAACCAAGTCGTTCTAATTAAAGACATTATTTAAATGATTAGTAAAAAAGTCTTAAAGTTTATTATATAATAAGGAAGATACATATAGGAATATTTTACCTGATTTTATAGTTTTGGGGTGATGAGTGAAAATGAAAGTTGGAGATTTACTTTTTGTAAAAGGGAATTGTAATTTCAGCCCTTTTATCCGTTTTTTTCTGAAATCTGAATACACCCATGTGACCATTGCCGTGGATGAAGAGCATATATGTGAAGTTGATTTGTATCGTAAAATGGAGATCATGAAGAATCCGTATAAGGAATATGATTTATACAGATTGAAAGTGGACTTGACAGTTGATCAACAAAAAGAGCTGCTTCAGTTTCTTCATAAAAAGGTATCCACCTCCAAAGGGTATGATTGGTGGCGACTTATTTCTTTATGTGTGAAACGTTATTTTCGATGGAATATCATCATACATGAACAGGACCGGTATATCTGTTCGGAAATAATCGATAAGGCTTTTCAACATATAGGGATAGATCTGGTGGAGGATTTGGTTACAGGGGATGTAACACCGTTAGATATCATGCGGTCAGAACGTATAGAATATGTCTCTTCCATATATAGAGTCAAGGGTTCTAAAATAGAAAAAGGTAGTTTCAAAAAAAGCGGATGAGACCGGGAGAAAAGTTGCCCAAAATGGGCAGCTTTTTTCTTTATATAAGGCTCTTTTCGTAAACTTTGTTGCTTTTTCGTATGGATACATCAACCGTTATTTTCCTTACTGTCGTGCTCTTTTCCCTGCCGAACTTAAGAAACTACTTGCACCCTATAGAGTATGAAAGCAGTAAAAAGTCCAATTGCCGACTTTTTACTAGAAAATAACAACAATCTTTGAGAAAAGAGCTTTATATAATAAGTCATTTTACCTTAAAAAATAGATGGTAAATAGAATGGAATCATCGTATATTTAATCTAGATATGTAAAAATTTTGAATGGGATCTGAGGAGAATTCATGTTAAAAACACAACAGTTGGCACAACTAATGGAACAAACTGATTATCAAGCTGCGCTCCAACTATTTATGGATACTTTCACCGAATTATTGAAAAAGCCGAAATTGTCAGCGTTCCGGGAAGTTCTGGCACTAACGGATGATGAAATGAGACCACTTTTACAGGTGTTGGACATTGCTCTGATGGATGATGTTTCTGGAATTTTAATAAGGGCCAATCACCGTAAAAAGAAAACGGTAACGTCCACCATCTGGTATTGTGAAGAGCTAATGGACCAAGGAGAGCTTATCGAAGCGGAGAGCTTGCTATTAACATTATTACACGAAGATATAACACCAAAAGAAGAAGAAAAAATCGCCTATAACCTGGCAATTGCGTGTATACGAATGCGCCGATACCAAGCTGCCTATGATTATATGAAAAAATGCGAAGAATTGACTTCCGATTCCATGAAAACACGCTGGGGCTATTACTATCTCCAAAAAGGTGAATGGGACGAAGGAATAAGACTTCTTCTTGAAGGTCTTCAGGACAAGAAAGACGCCGTCTATTCTTTTGGAATGTTAATCAGGCATTTTATGCTTCAAGGGAATTGGCAGGAAGCAAAAAGTTATATCGACCGTGCCATGCTACAATATCCTGATTTTCCAAGATTGCAAATGGAGAAACTGCGATACCATTATAAAACAAAAGAATGGTCCGAACTGAGGGAGAGCGTTAAGGCACTTCAAAAGGTTACTCCTTTTCATAGCTATCAAACGATTACCAGCTTGTGGGTGGCAGAAAGCTATTACCATCAACATGATATTTCATCTTTACGTAATTTCCTGCAAAAGTACGAAAGGATCGCTACTCAGACTCATTTTAAACATCTGCCAGAAACGGTAAATAGAGAATCCATATTTATTAAAGAGTACAAACCGACCATTCAAAAGAGCAACTACTGTGTACCAGCGAGTCTTGAGATGGTATTCAGCATGTATGGCCATCACGTTTCTCAAGAGGAAGTGGCAGAGTCCATCTTTACGGTTTCAGGTTCTAGTATCTCGAAGGCTATAACTTTCTTGGAGGAAAGGGGATTCTATAGCAGATATTTCTATAGCAATGTCAAGTTGATCAAACAGATGTTACAGTCAGGCATTTCTGTCATCATGAGCCTGGAGTATCCTACCTCCTCCCATGTACAGTTAGTGGTAGGCTATGATGATAATTTACAGTGTCTTCTTATTCAGGATCCAAACCTGACGGATGTCGTCTATGTGGAATATGAAAAATTCCATGAAGAATTTAGCAATAGTCACGCGTTGGCAATTGCGGTCGTTCCATCACAACAGGCAGCTTCTCTTTATTTTATAGAAGAAAAAGACCATGAGGTTGCTGCGAGAATCCAGGTACTCGGAGAAAACTGTAATGAGGAATTTGCCGAAGAGGATAAATCCTTTATTCGCAAAAATATAACGGATATCATCGTTACTGCAAGTTTCTTGAAGTTCCTTGCAAAACAGGATGAGGAAGATCTGCTGGCACAAGCTGTAAAGGCTGTGGAACTGTCCAATTTTGAAAAAGAATATAAATACCTGATTATTGTGATGGCGTATGTCCGAGTTAAAAAATGGAGCCAGGCGGAAGAATACCTTGAACAGGTGAAAGCGCATTATTATCAATCCGCCTACTGGTATTTAAAAGGAAGGATCAATTACGAGAAGAATGAACATGAAGAGGCGGCAAGATGTTTCAAAAAAGGCATCGCTTTTGAATCGGATGACTTTATTCTGTGGTCCTACCTTGCCCTTTCCTCTTCCTTTCAAGGGCTGGATGAACATGCTCTTAATTACTCGACGATTGCAATGGATATAAACGATCTGGATACATTCATCAAGATCAACCATGGAATGATTTTGTTTGATAATAAGTTTTATACAGAGGCAAGAGGACAATTTAGTTCGGTCTTAAAGGAAGTAAAGTCGCATGGTCATGCATGGTTTGAAAGAGCAAGATGTGACAAGGAGTTAGAACGCTACTCTCATGCAGAAAGAGGATTCAGGACAGCCATTTCACTCGATCCCGAAATAGCCGTACCGTATCGTGAGCTGTCCCATCTTTACGAATTTGTCTTTATGCAACCAGAAAAGGCGGAACTTCTTTTACAGGAGGGGTTAAAAGAAACCGAGGAAGCGATCCTCCTTCTTCTTGAACTTGGTGACTTCTATGAACGCCAGAAAGAGTATGAGAATGCAAGGGTTCTATACTTACGTGCAACAGAGAAGTATCCGGAGGATCCGTCAGGCTGGGTGAATATTGGGCATCTGTTAAAAGAAGAAGGGAAATTTAATGAAGCGTATACTTGGCTTAATGAGCATTATGAAAGATTCCAGGATGACAGTGAGTATTTGGTGAATGCAGGAAAATATATGTGGGAAGCCGCCCTGGAAATGGAAGCCCCCCCAGGCCATTTGGAACAGGCCCTTTCCTTGTTAGAAAAAGGAATCAACCTTGCGCCAGCAAATATTGAAGACGCACTAGAACTGTATGTCAATCTGATTGAAGATACTCCTTATAACGAAAGGGGGATCCATTTCCTGCAGGTCAAACACGAAGAGGATGTGGAAAACTATCTCTATCCAACGTATATAGGCTGTTTATATGAGAGTAGCGGGTTGTGGTATCAAGCAAGAGAATGTTATGAATTAGGTCTTTCCAAGGCATACGAAATATTACCTCTTTATCGTTTAGGTGAAATTTTGGTTAAGCTCGATGAAGATAAAGATGCGAGAAAATATTACAAAATGGTTATTGAGCTTGATCCGACCCATGTTCAGGCCCACATCAATATTGCTGATATCTGTCAACGGCTGAATCATAACGTACAAGAGCTTTTTCATATCCGGAAGGCTTTTGCTCTTAACCCATATGCCATAAATATTGAATATTTCGCCTCTCTTTTAAAGGAAAACGAATTGATGGAACTAAAAGAGGAGTTAGAAAATCTTTTGAATGAAAGAAATGCTTCTTTTGTATATGACAGTCTTGGATATGTATATGGAGCATTGGGCGACTATGGGAAAGAAGAGGAGTATGTGTTGAAAGCTCTTGCTTTGGAACCTGAGGAGACGCCACTTCTCATGCATCAAATACAAATCATGATACGAAAGAAGAAATTTTCAGCAGCCAAAAAAGCGATTCTGCCATTAATTGATAGGGAATTAGAAAACCGCAATTTGTATGAGCTTTTGGTAGAAATCCATGTCAGTGCGGGTTCCATGCTCACTTTGGAAAAAGTCGTAAATCGACTTAAGCTTTCTGATCAAGATAAGAGTAAAGTCAGCATGTACACAGCAGCTGCCTTTGATAAAGTGCTTTTGGAAAGAAGAGAAAAAGAAGAATACGATCTTACCAAAAGGAATTGGTTCAAAAAAATTAAAAACTTTGGAAGACTAAGTGTAGATTTCGGGATTTTAATCAGCCTTTACGAAAATGCGTTGAAACATGACAGAGAAAATGTAACAGCAGTCTTCTGGATGGCGGAGGTGTACCTGCAACTCGATATGAAAACAGATGCCATCAAGACGTACGAAAAATCCCTTAAATATCATTGGGACTACGATGTCGCATATCAACTAACTTCTACCATACTGGAATACTTGGAAGAAGCGCCTGAGAAAAAACATCATCAATATTTGCTTCAAGCACAAGAGCTAGTGGAAAGGTGTCTAGCGGAAGAAGAAGCTTCGAGGTATCTATTGCAATATGGATATATACTTAAATTACAGGGTCACATAGAAGAAGCGGAATCAACATATAGGCAAGCGATCGAGTCCAATCTCGAAGATCCAGGAGCGTACTACCAGCTGGCACTCCTGTATAGAGAAAACAATCGATTCTTGGAAGCAAAAGAAACGATTTGGAAAGCATTAGAAATAGATCCCGAAGACACGCAGATTATAAATGAAGCCAGTATAGCCTTAAGGTTAAATGGCGAATTCCCCGAGGCTTTAGAAATGGTGGATAGGGCATTAGAATTGGATCCCGAAGACGCCATGCTTTTATATAATCGTGCATGCTACTTATCTTTGTTAGGTAGATTCGAGGAATCAGCCGCTCATTTGGGTGAACTGTTTGATGCGGATGAGGATGGACTATTTATTGAAATGTCTATGGAAGATGAAGATCTTGATCCATTGAAGGAAGCTGGGATGTTTCCTTTGGAAGTGACTGAACAATAGGAAAGAGCAACAGGGACATTGCACATGGTGCTTGTTCCTGTTGTTTTAATTGCTACTATCAATGAAATGAATGCGATGCTTGTATTGGAGGGAAATTTGATGGTGCCGTAAGATTATTTAAAGAAACCGAAAATAAAACAAGCTAGAGCTTCTTGAGAGCAGGTCATTCCCATCAGGACTTGTACAAACTCACTATCAAGTGATAAGAAACGAAGATTAGCAGGTGTAACTCTGATGAGAGTGCACCTGCTTTTTTATTTTTGTGTGAAGTAAAGGTGCTTCTACCGTTTACGCTTCGAATTCTACCATTTTATTGCCTAGTTCTACATTTCCCACAATAACTTCTACATTTCCCAAGTAAACTTCTACACTTAAACTCTAAACTTCTGCCATTTCGCTTAATAGCTACATATTTAAAAGTAGGTAGAATAACATTGAAAGTATACAATCCTGTTGGTTATCCTTATTTTTATTTACTGATACGCATGTATGATAGATAATAAGTAATATATGGTAGTTATTGGAGTTGGAGGAATAACTATGAAAAAACGCATCAGTCTTAAAGTTATTACTTTTATCGGTACAGTATTTGTTTTGTATCTTTTATTTTGGCCTGTCTCGATTGACCCTGTTGCATGGGAATCTCCAAAACCCGAAGGATATGTTGGTGTTTTTGAGAAGAATATTAGACTAAGTGGGATGGAATATCTATCTATTAAGGAATACGCAGAGCCAGAGCATATAGTCTATCGTGAAGGTTGGTTATATGCAGCTACAAAAACTGGTGCAATTATCCGTGTACGAGAGGATGGTACGGAGTTGCAAGAAATCGCAAATACAAAAGGCAGGCCTTTAGGCTTTGATTTTGATAATGAAGGATCAATCATAGTTGCTGATCCAATGTATGGTAATCATGGCGGGTTACTTAAGATAAGCAATTTTGAAAAAGGTGACGGGGATATTGAACTTATAACAGATATTGGTGAAGAGAATCCCACACACTTTATTGATGCGGTAGTAGTATCTAACAGTGGCACAATTTATTTTACAGATGCATCTCAAAGAATTAAAGCGAAAGAAATAGGTGATGTAGGACGCGCAGGAGAGATAGATATTCTTGAGAATAGAAGTACAGGAAGAGTATTGGCGTTTAATCCGTCTACAAAAAAGACTAAAGTTCTAATGAAGGATATTAGCTTTGCAAACGGAATTGCCTTAAGTGAGGACGAAAAATTTCTCCTTATAAATGAAACGGGAAGATACCGAGTGTGGAAATTAAATTTAGAAGCAGGCCAGGAAGTGAGCACTAAGAAAGAAAGTGAATTTGCAGAAGTTCTCATGGATAATCTACCAGGACTACCTGATAATATGATGCGTGGAGAGCAAGGCAGGATATGGATTGGATTAATCATGCCCAGAAATGAATTTTTGGAACTTAGTTCTGATAAGCCGGTATTAAGGAAAATGGCAATGCGTCTACCAGCTAAAATGTTGCCAAAAGGGGCAGGTTACTCACATGTTATCGCAATTAATGAATCGGGTGAAGTAGTAGAAGATATGCAAAGTAATTCCATACCCTATACGAATATAACGGGAGTAACAGAAACAGACGATGCTCTGTATTTCCACCATCTTAATAATATGAATGCTATTGGGTGGTTAAAAAAAGAAGAAGTAGGCTTTTAGATGAAAGGTGTTAGATATGTATTTTAATAAATTTATAGGGATAGAAAAAATACAAGATAAAGAGTTAAAAGTTAGGGAAGCGGTGAGGGCTGTTGTTATCCGCGATGGCCAAATATTGATGGTTCACTCCAATAAAGGGGATTTCAAATTTCCTGGCGGGGGAGTGGAAGCTGGTGAAACCCATAGAGCAGCGCTTGTCCGGGAAATTGGTGAAGAAACAGGCTACATAGATGTGACAATAGGTAAGAAATTTGGTGTGTATGTGGAAAGAATTGAGGACACCTACAATAAAGATGGTCTTTTTGAAATGATCTCTCATTACTTCTTATGCCAGTGCAGCGGAAAGACTGTTGCTCAACAGTTAGAGGGATATGAGATAGAACAGGAATTTACACCTAAGTGGATGTTGGTGGAAGAAGTGATTACTCAAAATGAGTATGCTATGACTCTACCAGAACATAATGGTTGGATCGAAAGGGAAAATTATGTTTTGCGTAGATTATTGAAGATAATGAAAACCACAAGTTTCTAACAAATAATTAGTGAGACGATCTTTTTTTAACTGGACTTGTTAGGCTTTCACCTATCGTGGCATAACCCCATAAGATATCAAAAACTAATGGGGTGACCACATATATGTTCGGAAGAATAATTAAACCGCGTTTGTTTCCTGCTTCTGTTAGAACAGTTGAAGGAACAAAGTGGGGATATATAGATGAAAAGGGGAAGTTTGTGCTAAAACCGACCTTTGAAGATGCCGGAGAATTCCAGCATAACGGGCTAGCGATTGTTCGCAAGGGTGGGGCAGGGGTTATTACACAAACAGGTAAATTCGTGGTTCGCCCCATGTATAGTTCTATTTTACCTTTTACCGAGGGCCGTGCCATTGCCATGTTAAATGAGGGTGGTTCAGTTGTTTTAAATGAGAAAGGTAAAGTATTGACCCAAAGACCATATTCGTTCATCAGTCCTTATCAGGGAGGCCGAGCGGTTTTTCAGGATTACAAAAATGGGGGAAACACCCTTTATGGATACCTAGATCTCAACGGGAATGTAGCAATACCTGCCCAATATCAGTATGCTTTTGATATGAGTGAGGGAAAAGCACTTGTACAGGTGAAAGATGGCTTGTATGCCTTGTTAGATTCAACGGGAACCCAACTTCAAACTTATCCGTATGAACAGATGAGTGGATTGAGTGAAGGGCTTATTTCTTTTAAAAGGAACTACCAAGATAAAGCCGGGTATGTTGATGTGGCTGGGAATATTGTAATTAAGCCGCAATTTGGGATGGCCTTACCTTTTCAAGGGGGAAGGGCTGTTGTCAATGCTTCTTATGACTATAAAAATAGATACGGATTAATTGATACGGCCGGAAATTACATCATTTCTCCAAGATTCAACGATATTAACCAACTAGGTGGGAACAGAGCAGCAATCGGTAGAGCTATTAACCCTGAGGAACCTTTTGTTGGCTCCATATACGCAATAGCCGATACGTTGAGCGGACAAATTCTGACAGACTTTCAATATGATGCAGTTAACAATTTCAAGGGGGAATACAGCTCTGTAACACAAGGACTTAAAAGTTTCTTTATCAACAAAAGTGGCAGACAGGCGAAAGAACTTCCTGTTATTGATGGTATTGGAACGCTATCTCTGGAAGGGCAATTAGTAAAAGCGTTTGTGGATCAGAGGTTGTCCTATTATGATAAAAGTGGAAATCTAGTGTATGCTCAAAATTCGGTCATCCCGGTAAATAGGAACGTTACTATCCGAGAGGAAAAGTACCGCCCGAATAAGGATTATCTAGTGTATTTTCCCCAGCTGCAAGGGATGAAAAATAAAGAAGCAGAGAAAAAAGTGAACGAAGACCTACGTACGCAATCTCAAATTATACCCGTTCCATCGGATAAACAGCTGGATTATAATTACACAGGTGATTTTTCTGTGCAATATTATAAAAAGAACTTATTAATCTTAGAGCTTAACGGTTACAATTATCCTTTTGGCGCCGCTCATGGGATGCCGACACAAATCATGGTACCGATAGACATTGATTCTGGTAAAATTTATGTATTAAAAGATTTGTTCAAACCGAATAGTGACTTTGTAAAGGTGTTAAGTGATTTGGTTGAGAAACAAATACAGGAAAACCCTGATAATTATTTTCCTGATGCGTTTAAAGGGATTCAACCCGATCAGCCATTCTACGTGTCGAGTGATTCCTTGTTTCTTTACTTTACACCTTATGAAATTGCTCCATATGCAGCAGGGTTTCCGACCTTTAAAATACCTTTTAAGCAGATTGCTAGTATCATTGATAAAAAAGGAGCTTTTTGGCGTTCCTTTCATTAGAAATTGTATAGAACAATGAAAACGGAAAGGGTAGCTTACGGTAAAGCTGCCTTTTTCTATGAGAGAAGTCCATCCCTCCATTCCACGAGCTGAATATCTTATCTATTCATCTAGCCCGGAAGAGGAGTCATAAAAGCTGTTTGAAGAAATTAGAGTGGATGGGAGAGGTTTGTAAAATTTAGTAAATGAGTAAGGTTTCTGGTATAATTTAGTGAAATAGAGTAGGAGGAATGTAGATGGCTAAAGTAGTCTTTGAACGAGATGATCAATTTGCAAACAAGATGAGAAACTATCAGATCCTGGCTAATGAAAAAATCATCGGTGAAATTGCGAATGGTGGTAAGGAAACCATTGATTTAGAACCGGGAACTTACACCTTTCAGATAAAGGTGGATTGGTGTGTAAGTAGAAGTTATACATTGGAGCTTGGAGAAACGGACACGTTGCATTTTAAATGTGGAAGTCCTTTAAAGGGGTGGAGGATTCTCCTATCTTCTGTTTCCATGTCAAAAGAGAATAAATTCGTATATCTTGAAAAGGTAGGCAGCTAAAGGGGGGAGGCTGGTTGGATTCTTGCATTCTACCAGTCTTATTTTTATGCCTATTAAACTGGGAAAATTGGGATGATAACAAGAATACATAAAGTATCACATAGAGAGATGGAGCTGAATGAAGGTTTGATTATTAATTTTGTTTTTATGGGCTTCATATTTTTATTTTCTATATTTATATTGTTTTTAAGTTCAAGGCATAAAAAAGAACTTCACGATTTAGGTGAAAGAAAGGGAATATTTGTTTATTTATGCTTCATTTCAGTAAATTCTTTTGTAGGTTCCGAGGTATTTGACTATGATCCATTACTCTGGATAAGTTTGATAGGGATAATAGGGATAATAATTATATTTTATCCAATTAAAGTGTTAGAGAAATCGAAGGTTGTATTATTGATTGCCATCGTATTAATTATATTTGCTGTCATAAGAGTCCCGACGCACCCTGGTTCATTTGAACAATATATCGATTCCAAGGAAGGGTTTGAATGCTTATTATCTTTTGAATGCGCTAAACTGACGACGGTGATAGCGGAGGATGATACATTAAGCACGAATGTTGAAATTCTACCCGTAAGAGAATCCATTTATGATTGGTATTTAGTGTTTGGAAAGGGCTATATGGAACTTGAAGGAGAGCAGCCTTTCCGGGCAATTAATATTGCCGGCTTCTGGATTGAATATTAAAGTAGCTGCTCCCAATTATCTAATTCGTATTTTCACTCCACAACCACATAGTATGGAATGCTTCAGTTGCTTAGCAGGCTTTTCACATGTTTTGCATATTTTTGTATTCATAAAGATAACCTCCGATTGATTAGATTTAAGGCAGGCACCTGAAAACAGCGCCTGCTTGACAGAAGTGAGAATAAAAGAGAAAAGTAAAGTTAGTAAAATGGTTAACTAGCGTACATTTTGTGGGCTTTTTAATCCAAGCCCTTCTGCAACGCGATTGCCGTAATCCGGATCAGCTTTGTAAAAGTGGTCGACTTGTCGAAGCTTGATTTCTTCATTTTCCACAGGCGCCATTGCCCCGACAATATTTTTTACTAAGCGGGAACGCTCCTCCCCACTTAAAAGGCGATATAGGTCCCCAGCTTGTGTATAGTGATCATTGTGATCATATCCTACGCTGTCCACCACACCTGAAACGGTATAGGCAGCCTGCTTGTTTTCTGGAGTTTCCTTAGGGCCATTTAAGCTGTTCGGCTCATAATAGACGGAACCTCCACCGTTGTTGTCAAATCTCATCTGGCCATCGCGTTGATAGTTATGCACTTCATTGCGTGCGCGATTAATTGGCAGAGCTTGGTGATTGGCTCCAACACGGTAACGATGTGCATCATGATAGGCAAAGAGACGACCCTGCAGCATTTTGTCAGGCGATACATCAATACCAGGTACAAGTGTTCCTGGAGAGAAAGTTGCCTGCTCCACCTCAGCGAAATAATTCTCTGGATTTCGATCCAATACCATCCGTCCAACTTCCATCAACGGATAATCTTTTTGTGACCATACCTTCGTTACATCAAATGGATCAAAACGATAAGTATCTGCATCCTCCATAGGCATAATCTGGACATAAAGCTTCCAAGCCGGATAATCGCCTTTATCGATCGAATTAAATAGATCCTCTGTATGATAATCAGGGTTCTCACCGGCAATCTTCGTTCCAACCTCTTCAGTCAGGTTTTTTATACCTTGTTCTGTTTTAAAATGATACTTGATCCAAACTCCTTCACCTTCTTCATTCACCCATTTGAACGTGTGGCTTCCAAAACCATGCATGTGTCTGTAAGTAGCAGGAATGCCACGATCAGACATCAGGATGGTCACTTGGTGAAGGGATTCAGGTGAAAGTGACCAGAAATCCCAAACGGCATTTGGATTTTTCAGATGAGTTCGAGGATGACGTTTTTGGGTATGGATGAAGTCGGGAAACTTTATGGCATCTCTAATGAAGAACACCGGTGTATTGTTTCCGACAATGTCATAGTTCCCGTCCTCTGTATAGAATTTCACAGCAAACCCTCGTGGGTCACGAACTGAATCCGCGGAACCATTCTCACCCGCTACTGTAGAAAATCGGACAAATAGGGGGGTGCGTTTTCCTATTTCTGAAAGGAATTTTGCCTTCGTATATTTTGTTACATCATTTGTGACTTGGAAGTATCCATGTGCACCTGCACCTTTGGCGTGCACTACACGCTCAGGTACGCGTTCGCGGTTGAAATGGGCAAGTTTCTCTAAAAGATGTACATCTTGTATGAGGGTTGGCCCTCTTGAGCCTGCAGTGATGGAGTTTTGGTTATCTCCCACTGGAGCCCCCCAGCTTGTTGTAAGTCTATTATTTGTTGTCAATATCCTTCACCTCGATTTAAAAAATAAGATTACATTTATAATGATAACAGTTATCAATCAAAAATCAATACTTTTTTATAATTATTATAAAGTAATAATATATATCTTTAAAAATGGTTTATAATTTAATGTGTGTTTATAGACAAATAGTAATTTGCTATACTATTAGAAAATGTTGATAGGAGTGAGCTTGTCTTGAAGAAAAAGCATAGGAAGAATCATAGTCCAGTGACGGGTAAGAAGGAGGAGAAAGTGTCATTGAAGGATCAATTAGAGGGAGATGTCTTTTCTAAACTGAAATCCATGAAAGACAAGCTTGTCCAAACAGAACAACAGCAAAAAGAGCAAGAAGCAGCAAGAATAAAAGAAGAGAAGCGAATGAAAGAGAAAAATAAATCATTTGAAGAGTTGTTTGAGGAGAGCAATCAGAATTGGAAAGAGTTTAAGTAGATGCCTAGAAAAATGGAAGTACAGGATTACAATCCTGAATGGGAAAGAGAGTATCTGTTAGAAAAGAATCGCTTGCAACATGTTTTAAAGGAAGTGGCCATAAAAATTCATCATATCGGTAGTACTGCCATTCCAGGAATTAAGGCAAAGCCGATAATTGATATCTTAATAGAAGTTACTTCAATAGATGAATTGGATGAACTAACTAAGGAAATGAAAGAATTGGGCTACGAGGCTAAGGGAGAAAATGGAATAAAAGGTCGACGTTACTTTCAAAAGGGGGGAGAAGCAAGGTCTCATCATGTACATTGCTATTTGGAAGAAAATGAGGAAATTAGAAGGCATCTCTTGTTCAGGGACTACCTAAGGGCTTTTCCTCTAAAGGCCCTTGAGTATAGTAAATTAAAAGAAGAGCTGTCTGCCGCATTTCTATATGACCCGGAAAGGTATGTGAATGGAAAGTCAGAGTTTGTACGTCGAACAGATAGAGATGCATTGATATGGGGAAACAATAAGAGATAATGGCCCAAAGGAATCGTTATCTCTATTGGTGAAATCTAGCCCATGAAAATTGTCATTCCAAAGTATACTCCCACACAAAGCATAGATCCTAGTAAGAATGGTCCTATTCTTAGAGTAGGTGTTGTATGCTTAGGGGTATATCTGCCAGCCATGGAGTCTAATACTGCTGCTTCGGAATTTTTGGTGAAAATATCTCCGGACGAGCTTGTGAAGAATGCAATGAAGACAAAGAAGAGTGAACCAAAAAACATGGTGCTTAACAGGTTGAAGTCAAAGTATGTGGAAATTCCAAAGAGAATACCAATTTCAATTGCTAATACAAGCAATAATGTAATAATGTATTTTTTCATATATCCTCCTCCTTCCAAAGAATGAGTCATTTACTATACGTTTTAGTATGGAAAAAGTTTCAATTTATTGCTCTTCCTAACTCCTTATTTTAAATAAAGTAAAAGCAGTATCCCTATTAGGGACACTGCTTACAGACTGACTGTTGACAAACCTTATATATTTTAAGATTTAAAAGTAACTGTTGATCTTCGTTCCAGGCGCTTCGCTTTCCTGCGGGCGGTCCGGAAGCCTCCTCGGGCTTACGCCCTGCGGGGTCTTCCCTGTCCCTTCCTCCCGCGGGAGTCTTCGCGCCTTTCACTACGATCAACACGAGAATCTCATCATATTGAATAATAATTAACTTTGTCTACACACTAAAAGCAGTTTCCCTATTAGGGAACTGCTTAGCCTCGATGTGTTTCATAAATAGACTGTTTCAAAAGCTCTTTATATACTTTGTAATCATCCTCCGACAGCCCTTGTTCGTAGATGGCACTGACATTTGCCTCTAATTGACCAAGGGAACTTGCGCCAGGGATAACTGCGGCAACTGCCGGGTGTGTCAGGCAATAATGGAAAGCGGACGATTGAAGCGGTTTTTCACCAGATAGTTGTGTGAGCTTAGGCAAAAGTGCAGAGAGGTCTTCATTGCTATAATCAAGGTAGCTTTTTCCATTGAATTTATCCTGTAGCTTTTCAAGCCCACGCTCTGACAGTAATCCTTTTGCCAATGGGCCTCGAGCAATCACACTGATTTTGTTTTCATGCAAGTAATCCAGCCATTCTTCTGGGCGTGTATCAAGCATGCTATATTGCATCATGACAGAAACAATGGATGATCTTTCGACAAATCTCTTTATCACATTGGGTCTGATAGAGGATATTCCATATTCACGTATATATCCGCCTTTTTTTAATTCCTCGAATGCTTCAATGGTCTCGTCAGTCGGGTCATCAATCGTCCCTCCGTGAAGCTGATACAGGTCGATATAGTCGGTTTGCAGTCTATGTAAGCTGTCTTTTACTGCAGAGAGGATATGTTCTTTGCTGGGATCCCATTCCCACCCTTCCTTACCAGAAGTCCAACTGTTTCCAACTTTGGTGGCAAGAATGACTTTTTCCCGCTGTCCCTTTAGAGCCTTCCCCACTATTTCTTCATTTTTCCCAAAATCGTAGAGATCGGCTGTATCAAGATAATTGATCCCAAGGTCCAGGGCTTTCTTTACAATTTCTGTCGCTTTCTTTTCTTCCGTTCCAAGAGACATACAGCCAAGTCCAAGCTGGCTTACATATAACTCGGATGTTCCAAGTTGCTTTTTAGGTATCAAAAAAAGCCCTCCTTTTTGGCTATTTTACCTAAAAGAGGGGGCATTCTACAAATGATTACCTTTTAAATTTATGTTAACTAACAATGGTGCTTATCAATACCATCTTTTAAAGCATTGATCCAGGTTGTAACATATACATGATGAAGAGCAGCTTCCTGAAGTTTGTTTCTGATTTCCCAAGCTTTTCCCACCAAAATGATATTGTGTGGACGAACATAGACCTTCATTTTGCTTCCTCCCATCCCCTGTATGGTAGAATGTATGAAGAAGTGCAAGACAACAGAACAAGGAGCGGTCAGGATGGATCATTTAAAAGAAAAAACTTTACATCGTGAAAAATTATTTTCAGGAAGAATCATTGATTTGTATATGGAGGACGTTGAACTCCCGAACGGTAAAACCAGTAAGAGGGAAATAATTAAACACCCAGGGGCAGTGGCGGTTATTGCGGTAACGGCTGATAATAAAATTGTCATGGTCCGCCAATACAGAAAAGCGATGGAGCGGGCATTGGTTGAAATTCCTGCTGGCAAGCTTGAAAAGGGAGAGGAGCCGGTAGTGACGGCCAAAAGGGAACTTCAGGAAGAGACAGGGTACACCTGTGAGGAGTTGGAACCATTGATTTCTTTTTACACCTCCCCGGGATTTGCAGATGAATTGGTTCACTTATTCATTGCAAAGGGGTTGAGAAAAGATTCCGAAGAACATCATTTAGATGAAGATGAGTTTGTAGACCTTTTGGAAGTTTCATTGGAAGAAGCGATGGATCTTATTGAAAAGAAGGAGATCTATGATGCAAAAACGGCCTATGCGGTGCAGTATTTGCAATTGCAGACGTTGATTCGAAAGTAGGGAAGGGTCATGAAGGAATATTTTGTGGACTTACATATACATCTAGGACGTACTGCCAGTGGCAGACCGGTCAAAATCACAGCCTCCAATAAGTTGACATTGGAGGCTGTTTTGGACGAAGCGCGCTTTCGAAAAGGGTTGGATATGATCGGAGTTATCGATTGTCAAGTGCCAGAGGTATTGGTAAGTCTAAGGAATTCTCTGGCTTCTGGTGAGGTTTCGGAGTTATCAGATGGCGGAATCCGGATTGGTGACTTAACACTTATTTTAGGAGTGGAAATAGAAATTTTTGATGAGAATTGCCAAGGTATGATTCACGCACTATGTTATATGAAGACAGTGGAGAAAATGGTAGAATTCTCAAACTGGCTAAGTAAGCGCATGAAAAATGTGACGTTGTCCACTCAACGGGTTTATGAAAATGCAACTGAAATTCAGCGTGAGGTAAAAAGGTTGGGCGGTTTATTTATACCAGCCCATGTTTTTACACCTTTTAAAAGTTTGTATGGAAAGGGTGTGAAAGGGAGCTTGAGCGAGGTGTTCGAACCAGAACTGATTGATGCGGTGGAACTTGGTTTAAGTTCCGACACCTCTATGGCAGAGAGGTTGGGGGAACTAGCGATGTATGCCTTCCTTTCTAATTCTGATGCTCATTCTGTAGGAAAAATTGCGAGGGAGTACCAAAGGGTGAGGATGAAGGAGCCGAGTTTCGAGGAGTTGCGACTGGCTTTGAAGGAAGAGGAAGGGAGAAGAGTGGTGGCTAATTATGGTCTGAGTCCCCAGCTTGGAAAGTATTTTACGACGGTTTGTGAAAAGTGTTTTTCTCACTCTTTACAAGGGATGGATGCATGTAATGTGTGTGGTCATGCCAAATTCATAAAAGGGGTTTCCGATCGGATTTCGGAGCTTGCTGATAGGAACGCCCCCGGAAGAACTCGTCCACCGTATATCCATCAGGTGCCGTTGGATTTCATACCAGGGGTGGGGCCCAAAACCTTAGCGAAATTAAGAGGAGTCTTTGGAACAGAGATGGGGATATTGCATGAAGCAAGCTACGAAGAATTAGTGGCAGTTGTCGGTGAAAAGGTCGCGAGTCTGATTGTGGCTGCCAGAAGTGGAAAATTGGCTTTTAAAGCCGGCGGGGGAGGTCGATTTGGTCGAATAAGTGAAGAATGAGAATACTACCCATGAGTTGTCAATGACTCCTCCGGAAAGGAAAAGTCCGAAAAAATTTCTCCCTCTCAAGAGTCATACTTCCTCACCTCTATCATACAATCTACTAAGTGAGTGATAGGAGGAAGAGGGATGAAAAAACAGTCGCGGTTTACTATTTTACTAGGGCATTTAAAAGAACACTCCTCTCTATATCTGTTTATAGTCGTACTTTTTTTTATGGGAGTGATATTCGGGGCCATTGTGGTCAATAGCATGAATTTTTCGCAAAAACAGGACCTATTTGTGTACCTGAGCCGTTTTTTTGGACAAGTGGAAGAAGGGCAATTCGCAAATTCAAAGGATATTTTCTTTCAAAGCTATTTTCACAATATAAAATATGTTCTACTTATGTGGGTGCTTGGTATTTCTATTATCGGGCTTCCGGTGATCTTGATCTTGCTATTCCTTAAAGGGGTTGTAGTGGGATTCACGGTTGGCTTTCTTGTGAACCAGCTTAGCTGGAAAGGGTTCCTTTTATCATTTGTGGCTATCCTTCCACAGAACATGATTGCCATTCCGGCTTATATTATCATTGGGACTTTGGCGGTGGCTTTTTCCTTGAAAATGATAAGGCAACAGTTCGTGAAAAGGATTTCGGAACCATTTTTTCAGCAATTCATCAGGTACAGCATGGCGATGGGCTTCATCTGTTTATTGCTTGTGGCAGCATCACTAATCGAAGCGTTAGTATCACCGGTGTTTATGAAATCAGTTATTTCTATATTAGATTGATACTTATATGATAATGATTATCTACACTTGTTTATAATCATTATTTTTTTCTTTGACAGTTTCCCCCCCTTTCGATAAAATAAAAAGGTAAAGCGAGGGAGGGAACGAAAGATGGAAACCAGGATAGATCGCATAAAAAAACTGCTGCACTCCGCTAGCTATAAGCTGACTCCTCAAAGGGAATCAACGGTCCGTGTGTTGCTAGAACATGAAGAGGATCATTTAAGTGCGGAAGATGTCTACCTCCTCGTAAAAGAAAAATCACCTGAGATTGGACTAGCTACGGTATACCGTACATTGGAACTACTAACTGAACTTAAAATTGTCGATAAAATAAATTTTGGTGACGGAGTATCAAGATACGACCTTCGTCAAGAGGGAGCCAAGCATTTCCACCATCACTTGGTTTGTATCGAGTGTGGAGCGGTAGATGAAATCCAGGATGATTTGTTGGAAGATGTAGAGGCGATAGTAGAACGCGATTGGAACTTTAAAATTAAAGATCACCGATTGACCTTTCACGGCATTTGTCACCGATGCCAGGAGCCGGAAAGTTCAACAGAAGAAGAAAATACATAAACCTTTTCCAACCATTATGGAAAAGGTTTTTTTATTTTCCACATAACATGAATTTAAAAGGTATAAATCTTCATTATTTTGTCATACCTTCTAATAAGACAAGTATAAGGGAAACTTGTACAATTGGAGGTCGACTTTCATGAAGAGTATCATCGATTCATGCTATAATACATTTAAAGTCTTCATTTTATTTACGGGCTGCACGGTTTTATTCTACTATGGAATCATGTGGATCAATCAAGAGTATCAGAATTATCACCGCTATGATGAACCGGAGGGTGCGGCGGTGAAAGTGACAAAAATGGTGGAGGGAAGGGACGAGGGCTGGTTGCAGCGCTTAGTGTTCTTCTATCATTACGGGGAGTAGAGGGTATTGCAGGATCAATTAAAAGATTTTATTCATTTCTTGGTAGTGGAAAAGGGACTTGCAACGAACACGGTGGTGTCTTATGAGCGTGACTTGAAATCCTATCTTCTCTATTTAAATAAGGTGGAAGAGGTATCATCCTTGGACGAGGTAACTCGTGCCACCATCATTCAGTTCTTGAAATTCCTCACAGATAAAGGAAAATCGTCCAAAACGATAGCCAGGCATATTGCCTCCATTCGTTCGTTTCATCAGTTCCTGCTTAGGGAGAAAGTTACAACACAGGATCCAACCGTACATATCGACCGGCCGAAGCAGGAGCAGAAACTTCCACAGGTAATGTCGGTGGAAGAGGTACAGGCCTTACTGGAAGTCCCAGACACCTCCAAGGTATTTGGAATCCGGGATAAAGCAATGTTGGAACTTCTGTATGCAACTGGTATGCGTGTATCGGAGCTTATATCCCTGAATCTTAGCGACGTTCATATGACGATGGGGTTTGTAAGATGTATCGGAAAAGGTAATAAAGAAAGAATCATTCCGTTGGGGAAAATGGCTCAGAATGCCTTAGTTTCTTATATAGAAGAAAGTCGGAATCAATTAACCAAAAAGAAAAGTCCAGATGCTTTATTTGTTAACCTTTATGGAAATCGCTTGACGCGACAAGGCTTCTGGAAAATTTTGAAGAAGTTGACGAAAGAAGCTGGGATCGAAAAAGAGCTGACTCCGCACACATTAAGGCATTCCTTTGCCACACATCTACTGGAAAATGGAGCGGACCTTCGCGCAGTTCAGGAGATGTTAGGACATGCCGATATCTCCACCACCCAAATATACACTCATGTAACAAAAACCCGCATGAAGGATGTTTATTCCATGTTTCACCCAAGAGCATAGATTCAGTTCTGTTTGCGGTAGTGGAAGAGGCTGTTCAAACTATCTGAACAGTCTTTTTTTATCATTTTAATTGCAAGATTGAAAGCGCTTGTTTATACTGGGATTAGAGGTCAGACTTCTGACAATTAGAAGTATACACATGTATGACTATCCTCTTTAAAAAAGGGGAAAATACAAGAGGTAAACCGAGATCGATAGTTTGTAGGAGGTTACGAAATGAGTTCTTATACATATAAAAGGGTGTTCCTTGTCGTGATGGATTCTGTTGGGATCGGTGAGGCACCTGATGCAGAAAAATTCGGTGACAAAGGTGCCGATACATTAGGTCATATTGCGGAACATATGAACGGGTTAAACATGCCGAATATGGCGAAGCTCGGTCTAAGTAATATTAAAGAAGTAAAGGGTGTACCAAAAGCACAAAACCCACTTGCTCATTATACGAAAATGGAAGAAGCATCAAGCGGCAAAGACACCATGACTGGCCACTGGGAGATTATGGGATTGAGGATTGATACACCTTTCCGTGTATTCCCTGACGGATTCCCTGATGAGTTAATTCAGGAACTGGAAGAGCGGACTGGTCGCAAAATTATTGGAAACATCCCTGCGAGCGGAACGGAAATCCTTGATCAGCTTGGCCAGGAACACGTTGATACAGGGGCATTGATTGTCTATACATCTGCAGATTCCGTGCTTCAGATTGCAGCACATGAAGGCGTCGTTCCAATTGAAGAATTGTATGACATCTGTAAAATTGCACGTGAGTTGACATTGGATGAAAAATATATGGTAGGCCGTATCATTGCGCGTCCTTTCATTGGGGAAGCAGGCAACTGGAAACGTACATCCAATCGTCATGACTATGCCTTAAAACCATTCGAACGTACGGTCATGAATGAACTTAAGGATAGCGGTTATGATGTCATTTCCATCGGGAAGATATCGGATATCTATGACGGAGAAGGGGTCACTCAATCTCTTCGCACCGTATCTAATATGGATGGAATGGATAAATTGGTGGAAACGACTGCAATGGATTTCACAGGAATAAGTTTTTTGAATCTGGTTGATTTTGATGCGGTTTTTGGACATAGAAGGGACCCGGAAGGATACGGAAAGGCCTTGGAGGAGTATGATGCGCGACTCCCTGAAGTGTTTGCGAACCTTCAAGAACAAGACCTTTTGATCATCACAGCCGACCACGGAAACGATCCAACGGCACCTGGTACAGATCATACTCGTGAATATGTTCCGTTATTGGTGTACTCACCTCAACATAAAGAAGGAAAACAGTTGGATATCCGTAAAACATTTGCCGATATCGGCGCTACGATTGCAGACAACTTTAATACAAGAATGCCAAAGCACGGAAAAAGCTTTTTACAAGACTTAAACTAGGAGGAGCGTAATCATGAATTTAGAAGCTATCAAAAAATCTGCTGATTATATAAATGCAAAATTATCAAACAAACCGGAAATCGGTCTTATCCTTGGGTCAGGACTAGGTGTCTTGGCGGAAGAAATCCAAAATCCAACAGTAATTCCTTACAAAGAGATACCTGAGTTCCCTGTTTCCACAGTGGAAGGGCATGCAGGACAGCTGGTCATCGGTACATTGGAAGGAAAAACGGTCATCGCGATGCAAGGACGCTTCCACTTCTATGAAGGCTATGCAATGGATAAGGTGACATTTCCAGTTCGTGTTATGAAATATTTGGGTGTAGAAAAATTAATTGTTACCAATGCTGCTGGTGGTGTCAATGAAAGTTTTGAAGCAGGAGATTTGATGATCCTATCCGACCACATCAACAACATGGGAACTAATCCACTGATCGGACCAAACAACAATGAGCTTGGAGCACGTTTCCCAGATATGTCAGAGCCATATTGCAAAGAATTGCGCAAATTGGCTAAAAACGTTGCGGCAGAAATCGGCCTAAAAGTTCAAGAGGGTGTATACGTTGGGAACACTGGTCCTTCTTATGAAACACCTGCAGAAGTAAGAATGCTTCGTACACTTGGTGGGGACGCGGTGGGAATGTCCACTGTACCTGAAGTTATCGTTGCTCGTCATAGTGGGATGAAGGTGCTTGGAATCTCTTGTATTTCAAACATGGCAGCAGGTATCCTTGACCAACCATTAACTCACGACGAAGTAATGGAAACAACAGAAATGGTAAAAGCAAACTTCCTTCAATTCGTAAAAACAATTGTAAAAGGGATGTAAGTTATTTTTTCAAATGTTTATTTCAAGGTTAATATAGAATATTTCAGCTGTTGAATTTAGCAGAGGGCAAAGACTCCATCGGTTGGTTGAGACCCCTGAAGAGTTGTGAGGAGGCTTAAGCTTCGCCCCTCGGAAAGCAAAGCCCGGAAATCAACAGATGCGTCAATTGCAGTCTATTTTAAAGAAAATAAGAGGTGTTTCGGGATGAGAATGGTAGACCTTATTCAAAAGAAGCGAGACGGAAAAGAATTAGCAACCGATGAAATTCAATTCATCGTCAAAGGATTTACAGACGGATCCATTCCTGACTATCAGATGAGCGCATTTTCCATGGCGATTTTCTTCCAAGGAATGAGCGATCAAGAGCGCGCAGACTTGACAATGGCAATGGTTCACTCCGGTGACACGATTGATCTTTCTGCAATCGAAGGAATTAAGGTAGACAAGCACAGTACAGGCGGGGTTGGGGACACAACAACATTAGTACTTGCTCCACTAGTAGCAGCTGTTGGTGTACCTGTTGCTAAAATGAGCGGACGCGGCCTTGGTCACACAGGTGGAACAATTGACAAGCTTGAGTCAGTTCCTGGCTTCCACGTAGAAATCGACAATCAGGAATTCATTGACTATGTAAACAAAAATAAAGTAGCCGTTATCGGACAGAGTGGAAACCTTACTCCTGCGGACAAAAAGCTTTATGCACTGCGTGATGTGACAGCAACTGTAAACAGCATCCCGTTGATTGCAAGTTCCATCATGAGTAAAAAGATTGCCGCTGGAGCAGACGCCATTGTATTGGACGTGAAAACTGGTGCCGGCGCATTTATGAAAGACTTGGAAGAAGCGAAAAAGCTTGCAAAAGCCATGGTGGATATCGGGAACAACGTAGGACGTAGAACAATGGCTGTTATCTCTGATATGAGCCAACCGCTTGGCTTTGCGATCGGTAACGCTTTGGAAATCAAGGAGGCAATCGACACGTTACGTGGCAAGGGTCCTAAAGATTTGGAAGAGTTATGCCTGGAGCTAGGTAGCTACATGGTTCTTTTAGCAGAAAAGGCTTCTACATTAGAAGAAGCGCGCGGTATGCTGGAAGAAGTTATCCGTTCTGGAGCAGCAATTGAAACCCTGAAGACTTTCTTGGAAGCTCAAGGGGGAGATGCTTCAGTTGTTGATAATCCAGAGAAGTTACCTCAAGCTAAACATGTGGTTGAGCTTGAAGCAAAAGAAGCTGGTGTGGTTTCTGAGATTGTAGCTGACTCTGTTGGTACTGCAGCTATGCTCCTGGGGGCAGGCCGAGCGACTAAAGACTCCGAGATCGATCTGGCAGTAGGTATTGTCCTTCGCAAGAAGATTGGAGACAAAGTGGAAGCTGGAGAATCACTTGCTACGATCCACAGTAACCAAGAAGATCTTACAAAAGTAAAAGAAGCATTGTATGAGAGTATTAAAGTGGAAAAAGGGGATGTAAAAGTTCCACCGCTTGTTTACGATACGATTTCTGAATAGTAATGAATGGTTTAGAGATAGTCCTGCCTTAGTGGTGGGGCTTTTTTTTGTATTCTTTGTTAAATAATTTACCTCCACTTCCAAAACTTAGTATAAAACCAATCTTTTTGGAAAAAATGTGAAGTATGGAATATGATTGGAGGTCTAAGGATGAAAAAGTTTATAACCGCAATAATTGCAATTGCTTTTACTTTTTCCGCATTTAGTCCTGTTGTAGGGGCGGAAGAAAAAGGTGTTCAACTTACAGAGAATGCAAGATCTGCTATTTTAATTGAACGAGATACTGGCCAGGTGTTGTATGAGAAAAACGGACACGAAAAATTGCCGCCGGCGAGTATGACGAAAATCATGACAATGCTATTGATAATGGAAGCCCTTGATAAAGGTGAATTGACGTGGGATGAGAAAATCAGAACAAGTGAGTATGCAGCATCGATGGGAGGATCGCAGATTTTCCTTGAGCCTGGTGAAGAAATGACTACGGATGAAATGTTGCGTGGTATCGCGATAGCTTCAGGGAACGATGCCTCTGTCGCGATGGCTGAGCGTATTGCGGGTTCTGAAGCAGCATTTGTTGAGATGATGAATGCAAAAGTAAAGGATCTGGGGCTTAAAAACACTAACTTCCAAAACCCTACTGGATTGCCTGCAAAAGACCATTATAGTACTGCAAATGATATGGCGGTAATGGCAAAGGAATTACTTAAATATGAGGGCATCACCAAATATACAGGTCAATACGAGGACTATCTTCGACAAAATACGGATAAGAAGTTCTGGCTGGTCAATACAAATAAGCTAGTAAGGTTCTATCCTGGAGTGGACGGTGTTAAAACCGGTTTTACGCAAGAAGCTAAGTATTGTTTGACAGCAACGGCAAAAAAAGACAATATGCGTGTCATTGCTGTTGTGTTTGGAGCTCCAACACCGAAAGATCGAAATGCACAAATCACTAATATGCTTGATTTTGCTTTTAGTCAATTTAAAACGCACCCGATGTATGAAAGAAACGAAGCGGTAGCGAAGGTTGATATCAGTAAAGGTTCTGAAAAAGAAGTGGACGCCGTTACAAGCGAACCGATTTCCGTTCTAACGAAAAAAGGTGAAAATATTGATAATGTGGAAAAACAGATCACTGTCGACGAAAACGTGAAGGCTCCTGTTAAAAAAGGAGATAAAGTTGGCGTCCTCGTCCTGAAAAAAGACGGAAAAGTACTGTCGCAAAGCGACCTTGTTGCTGGAAAAGACAGCATGGATGCTAGCTGGTGGCAATTATTTAAACGGTCCATGGGCCACTTTTCAAAACTAGATTAATCATAACACAGAAACTATAGTAGCTTTTTAGAACAATGGATTTTAGCGAATTAACACTAGTTTTGTCTTTAGGCAGGAATTCCGAATTTAAATATAGAAATTGACTCACTGAACAAAGTTTCCACAAGGGGGAAAGTGCAGTGAGTCTTACCGTTGATTTAGAAGTCAAACAGAATGTTCTTTGTGTTCGTTTAGCAGGAGAATTGGATCACCATACAGCTGAAAACTTGCGAAATCAAGCCACAGCCATTATTGAAAAGCACCAGATTTCACATATTATTTTGAATTTGGAGCAATTATCCTTTATGGACAGCTCGGGACTTGGGGTCATACTTGGCCGGTACAAGCAAATTAAGAATAACGGTGGAGAAATGGTGGTTTGTTCCATTTCACCAGCAGTTAAACGACTTTTTGAAATGTCAGGATTGTTCAAGATTATCCGTCTTGAAGAAAGCGAACAAAATGCCCTGCAGAAATTGGGGGTGGCATAATGAATAATCAAATGCACCTGCAATTCTCTGCACTTAGCCAAAATGAATCGTTCGCAAGGGTAACTGTAGCGGCTTTCATCATGCAATTGGATCCGACCATGGATGAGTTGACTGAAATTAAGACAGTTGTATCAGAGGCAGTGACAAATGCCATTATTCATGGTTATGACAACGACCCTAAAGCCACTGTTTACATCTCTGTCGAATTAGAGGACGGAGCTGTCCATATCACCATTAAAGATGAAGGTATGGGAATTGATGATGTAGAGGAAGCTAGACAGCCGTTATACACTACTAAGCCTGAGCTCGAGCGTTCTGGTATGGGGTTTACCATCATGGAAAACTTTATGGATTACGTAGAAATTCATTCATCAAGAGAAACAGGCACCTCAATCCGTATGACCAAGTATTTAGCTAAGAGCAAAGCGCTTTGTAATTAAGGAGCTAAGCCTATGGATGTCGAGGTCAAGAACCAAGCACAAACATACTTAAAAGATCATGAAGTGAAAGAACTGATAAAAAGAAGCCAGTCCGGTGAACAAGAAGCGAGAGATACGATAGTCCAAAAGAATATGAGGCTTGTCTGGTCTGTCGTTCAGCGCTTTATGAACAGAGGCTATGAGCCGGACGATCTGTTCCAGATAGGTTGCATAGGCCTATTGAAATCTGTGGATAAGTTCGACCTGTCATATGATGTGAAATTTTCCACCTACGCAGTTCCAATGATTATCGGTGAAATTCAGCGATTTATCCGGGACGACGGAAGTGTAAAGGTGAGCCGCTCATTAAAAGAAGTGGCGAACAAAATCAGGAAAGCCAAAGATGAATTGTCCAAAAGATATGGCAGAGTACCAACCGTCAACGAAATAGCGGAGTTCCTGGAGATTACAGCGGAGGAAGTCGTACTTGCACAAGAAGCGGCACGTGCACCTTCATCCATCCACGAAACCGTCTATGAAAATGATGGAGACCCTATTACGCTCTTGGATCAGATCGCTGACCATTCTGAACATCGCTGGTTCGATAAAATAGCCTTGAAAGAGGCAATTGAAGAACTTGATGAACGAGAAAAGTTGATTGTGTATTTGCGGTACTATAAGGACCAGACTCAAACAGAGGTCGCACAGCGTCTTGGTATATCCCAGGTGCAGGTGAGCCGATTGGAAAAGAAAATATTGCATCAGATGAAAGACCGTATGGATGAATGATGTCCATACGGTTTTTTTGTTTGGAGACGTGGTAATTCTTGGTGTTCTTTTTTCCTTTGCATGGTAAAACTCCCATTAATCCATACTACCTATACAATATCTTTTGGCAGGATGTGTTTGGAAGATGGATAAACCGCTGTACGTTCGCCTTCGTCATCGGATACAAGCTCGTCCAAATCAAACGATAAAATTGGAGGATGTTGCGCAGCTTGTCGCAGACACTGAAATTATTGAACAGGTACGCAGCATTGCCATTCATCAAGTGAATATGAGCGATAAATCCATTGTGGTGCTCGATGTGATGCGGATCATTAAAGAAATCCGAAAAGTCGGGGAAGATCTCGATATCCAAACCTTTGGTCCTGCTCAAACCATCGTGGAAATCGTGTACAAGAAGAAGAGATTTAGGCCTATATTTTTTGTTGCGGTCTGGATATTGCTTTTTCTTGGTGCAGCGCTTGCCATCATGAATTTCCATGAGGATGTAAGTATGCGTATCGTCCATCAGAAAATATTCAAGACTATTACCGGGCTTGAGGATGAGAAACCATTACTCCTCCAGATTCCATACTCTATAGGTTTAGGGCTCGGGATGATTCTATTTTTTAATCATGTGTTCAGGAAGCGCATTAACGAAGAGCCTAGCCCACTTGAAGTGGAAATGTTCAATTATCAACAAGATCTTGATCAGTATGTGATTATGCATGAAAACAAGGAGAGCTCGAAGAAAATTGATGACAATTAATATAGTATTCGTCGTTTTTCTGGGGTTGGCTGGTGGTCTTGCAGTTGGTTCTGGCTTCGTTGCTTTTTTAACGGTTCTCGGAATCATCCCAAGGCTCACTCAACTGACCAAAACTACAAAGTTTGTGTACGGATATGAGTGGGGAGTGATTGGTGGGGCCTTATTCGGGAGCTGGATCAGTTTGAATAGTGTTGCCTTTCATCTTCCTTCTTTTCTAGCTATCCCAATTGGCCTTTTTTGTGGGGTGTTTATTGGTCTTTTGGCTGCAGCATTGACGGAAGTACTTAATGTATTGCCGATTTTGGCAAAGCGTATTGGAGTGGATGGACAGATGGTCATTCTTTTGATGGCTATCGTGCTCGGTAAGATTGTCGGTTCCCTTTATCATTGGCTTGTGTTCGTAAATTTGTAAATGGAGGAGAGATAAAAATGGGAGAAAAGCTAAAAGACGATTATAAAAAAAACATAAAAAAATTCCAACCTAAACCCCCTTATGTTGTTAACTGTGTAAAAGCATTTCTTGTGGGGGGGCTTATTTGCCTGATCGGACAGGGCATTCAAAATTTCTATATGAATGTTTTCAACTTTTCGGAAAAAAATGTAGGTAATCCTACCGTTGGCACCCTAATCCTCCTTTCTGCCCTTCTTACCGGATTTGGCATTTACGACAAGCTTGGTCAATTTGCCGGTGCGGGTTCTGCAGTACCAGTTACTGGATTTGCCAATTCTATGACAAGCGCCGCCATGGAGCATCGAAGTGAGGGAATTGTCCTTGGTGTTGCCACAAATATGTTTAAGCTTGCAGGAAGTGTCATTGTATTCGGTGTGGTAGCCGCATACCTGGTAGGAATGATTAGATATCTTCTCAATATGAGTTTTACTGGTTAGGGGGAGAGGAAATGCGACTTATTGGAAAACAAAGCTGGCTATTCGAAAATCCAATCTATATCCGTTCAACTGGAACAGCGGTAGGGCCAAAAGAGGCGGATGGTCCTCTTGGAGAGTTGTTTGATAAGACATACCAGGAGCTTCATTGTGGTGAGGACAACTGGGAGCTTGCGGAAAGGAGACTGATGGAGCAGTCCATCCAATCCTGCTTGGAGAAAGAGAACCTGTCATACAAGGACATTGATTTATTCCTAGCCGGTGACTTGCTGAACCAGAATGTGACAGCCAATTATGTGGCACGGCATCACCAAATTCCTTTTCTATGTATGTTTGGTGCCTGCTCCACCTCGATGGAGACGCTGGCGATGGGTGCGGCGCTAGTGGATGCCGGATTTGCCAACAGGGTATTGGCATCCACTAGTAGCCATAATGCAACGGCGGAACGTCAATTTCGTTATCCAACAGAGTATGGCGGTCAAAAACCCGATTCAGCCACCTTCACGGTTACCGGATCGGGAACGGCCCTTGTCAGTAGGGAACCAAGTCCAATCAAAATTACATCAGCAACCATTGGGAGAGTGATCGACCTTGGTATCACAGACCCTTTTGATATGGGATCTGCGATGGCGCCAGCTGCTGCAGATACCATACAGGCACACTTTCAGGATTTGAATGTCAACCCTGATCACTACGATCTGATCGTTACCGGGGATCTCTCCGGAGTGGGCAGTCCGATTTTGAAAGAGCTGTTGAAGGAAGAAGGGTATGATATTACGGTTAAACACAGTGATTGTGGATTGATGATTTTCAGGCCAGACCAAGAGGTTTTTGCGGGAGGAAGCGGATGTGGCTGCTGTGCAGTCGTCACTTATTCTCACATCATCAATGAGTTGAAAACAGGCATGATGAACAGGGTGTTGGTTGTGGCAACAGGTGCATTGCTGAGTCCAACGATGATTCAACAAAACGAATCAATTCCGACCATTGCCCATGGTGTCGTGTTAGAGAGGGTGGAGTAGATGGAATATCTAATAGCATTCGTGGTCGGTGGATTGATTTGTGTGATTGGCCAGCTACTAATGGACTTCGCTAAGCTTACCCCTGCACATGTCATGAGTAGTTTTGTGGTGGCGGGAGCCGTTCTGGATGGCTTCGGGATATATGACAAGCTAATCGACTTTGCTGGAGCCGGTGCAACCGTTCCGATTACAAGCTTCGGTCATTCTTTATTACACGGTGCCATGCATCAATCTGAAAAACATGGCTTTATCGGGATAGGGATGGGGATATTTGAATTAACCTCTGCAGGGATATCGGCTGCTATTCTTTTTGCCTTTATCGTAGCACTTATCTTTAAGCCGAAAGGGTAGATACTCATGCAAAAAAAACGGGTCATTTTGATTACTGATGGAGATGTATATGCCAAAAAAACAATACAACTTGTAGCCAAGCATTATGGAGGTAGATGCATTTCGGCTTCATTCGGCAATCCTACTCTGCTAAGTGGGGAAGAACTGGTGAAGCTCATATTAATGGCGAAAAGTGAACCCGTTTTTGTCATGTTTGATGATAGTGGCTTCCTTGGGGAAGGGGCAGGGGAGCGCGCTTTGAGATACGTAGCCACCCACCCACAGACGGATGTGTTGGGTGTTATCGCGGTTGCATCCAAGACTCATCAGTCCGAATGGACCAAGGTCCATGTCACCGTGGATCGTGATCTTCAAGTCTCTTCTCATGGAGTCGATAAAAGTGGAATACAAGAAATGGATATTGGAAGAATAAACGGTGACACCGTGTATTGTTTAGATGAATTACACTTTCCGCTCATTGTCGGAATTGGCGATATTGGCAAAATGGCACGGAAAGATGATGTAAGTCGAGGAGCTCCCATTACGAGCAAAGCGGTCGAAATCATTTTAGAGAGGAATGGGTACGATGTCTCACAATGGAATGGAAAAAGTACCAATATCACCGAAGCTGACGATTAATGAACAATTCTTCAAAGATGAAGTCGGACTGGATGTAAGCTTTGACCTTGGGGTAAGGAAAATCACCGTACTTGGAAGAGAGCTGAATATCTATTATGTAAATGGACTATGCGATACGATGTTCATCATTGAAATCATGGAAGAATTACTTCATATCAATGATTTCGAAAAGAAATCATACAAAGTGAAAGAAATTGTCCATAACCGCTTGGTAAACCAACAGGTTAACAGCATTGAATACATGGATGAAGTGGTTGACCAGGTGCTAAGTGGTCTGATCGTCATTTTGCTTGAAGGGGAAGATAGCGGATATGTGATTGATACCCGTTCCTATCCTGGTCGAAATCCTGAAGAACCTGACACAGAAAAAGTGGTGCGTGGAGCACGTGATGGCTATGTGGAGAACATCATTGTCAACACAGCGTTAACACGCCGTAGAATCAGGGATGAGAGACTTCGTTATGAAATTTTCCAAGTCGGAGAACGTTCTAAAACTGACATATGTCTTGCATACATAAAAGATGTTGCTGATCCCGATTTGGTGGATATTATTCGAAAAGAAACCAAGAACATCGACATAGATGGATTGACGATGGCAGATAAAACAGTGGAAGAGTTCATCGTCAAGCAGGGCTTCAACCCGTTTCCGCTCGTACGGTACACGGAGAGGCCAGATATCGCAGCGACCCATCTATTAGAAGGCCATGTCGTTGTCATGGTGGATACATCGCCAAGTGTCATCATCACGCCTACCACCTTCTTTCACCACGTTCAGCATGTGGAAGAGTACCGTCAATCTCCAGCGGTTGGTACGTTTGTCCGATGGGTTCGCTTTTTAGGTATATTTGCATCTTTATTCCTTTTGCCCCTATGGTTCCTCATGGTTCTAGAACCAAGTCTATTACCAGAGCAAATCGGTTTTGTCGGACCAAATGAAGAATCAAATATACCAATCGTGTTTCAAATCTTTTTAGCTGATATCGGGATAGAGTTTCTGAGGTTGGCAGCCATCCACACCCCTACTGCGTTGTCAACCGCGATGGGTCTGATTGCTGCTGTTTTAATCGGTCAAATCGCTATTGATGTAGGACTGTTTGTTCCGGAAGTCATTCTATATGTGGCTGTTGCGGCCATTGGGTCGTTCACTACGCCAAGTTATGAATTAAGTGTGGCCAATAAAATAGTCCGGCTGTTACTGTTGATAGTGGTTGCTTTATTCCATGTGCCTGGACTGGTTGTTGGTGTGACAATCTTTGTGTTGTTCCTTGCAGGGACACGATCCTTAAACACACCATACTTATGGCCGTTAATACCATTCAGTCCTAAGGCTCTCTTTATGATTATGATTCGCAGAAGTACACCAGGGGCTAAAATACGGCCAAGTATCGTCCATCCAAGGAATCGATTCAGGCAGCCACAATAACAAACTAGTAAGAATATTCGCTTGATAGAGGGGGTTAGATGTGATAGAGTTTAGTTTAATCAAGTGCAGAATGAAAGTGATTTATATGAACAGCTAAAGATTCTGTTTAGCTGTTTTTTGCTTAAATTTTGTAAACAGGGGCTAGAACACATCCACATCTCTCTAGTAGGGAATATGGTATATAATAGAGCTACATATAAACTAAAAGCGTAAGGGGAAACGGCAGATGTATTTTCATGGAACCAGTAAAGTGAACGCAAAAGGACATTTGGAAATAGGAGGAGTCGACACGATCGAGTTGGCGACCGAATACGGCACTCCACTCTATGTATATGATGTGGCGCTAATAAGAGAGCGTGCACGTGATTTTCAGAAAACTTTTAAAAACTTAGGTGTAAAAGCTCAGGTAGCTTACGCAAGTAAAGCTTTTTCTTCTGTTGCCATGTTTCAATTGGTTAAAGAGGAGGGCTTATCTCTGGATGTAGTGTCAGGAGGAGAGCTTTATACCGCTTTAATTGCAGATTTTCCCGTAGAACGCATCCATTTCCATGGCAATAACAAGAGCGTTGAGGAGCTAGAAATGGCAGTGAAGAAGAAAATTGGTTGTGTGGTAGTCGATAACTTTCTGGAACTGAAGCTTCTACAGGAGGTTTGCGAGAACCAAGGCTATGTTATGCCGATTCTCCTTCGAGTTACGCCAGGTATCAATGCGCATACACATGATTATATTTTAACAGGTCAGGAAGATTCCAAGTTTGGATTTGATTTGCAAAGCGGCCAGGCGCATGAAGCGATGCAAATAGCCTCAACGGCACCTCATTTGGACTTATTGGGGGTTCACTGCCATATCGGTTCCCAAATCTTTGAAACAACCGGATTTAAGCTTGCAGCAGGGAAACTTTTTGAAACATTAAAGGAATGGAACGAGCAGGATGGATTTGAAGCACGTGTGGTAAACCTAGGTGGAGGGTTCGGGATCCGTTATACAGCCGAAGATAATCCTCTTCCTGCCTCGGTCTATGTAGAAGAAATCATTTCCGATGTACAATCTTTTGTTGCCGGCCATGGATTGAAGATGCCGGAGATCTGGATTGAGCCAGGCCGTTCTTTAGTAGGGGATGCCGGCACAACCATCTATTCAGTAGGATCGAAAAAAGAGATACCGAACATAAGACATTACTTGGCAATTGATGGTGGCATGACGGATAATATCAGACCTGCTCTCTATCAGGCTAAATATGAAGCAGTACTTGCAAACAGAGTAAAAGAGGAAGCAGACGACAAGGTTTCCATAGCAGGAAAATGCTGCGAATCCGGTGATATGCTCATTTGGGACCTTCCTTTACCAAAAGCCAACCATGAAGACTATCTGGCAGTATTCTGTACTGGAGCGTACGGATATGCAATGGCCAACAACTACAATAGGATTACCAAACCGGCAGTGGTGTTCGTAGAAGATGGTGAGGCTCAGTTAGTCATTAGACGTGAAACGTTTGAAGATCTTGTGAGATTGGATCTGCCATATCAAGCGAAAAGCAAGATTGTAAAATAATCTAGTTGGAAGAAACGAGTCCATTCTCCTTGGAGATGGGCTTTTTGATTGTATTAAAGGTGGGTGGTTTAATCAACAGGAAATCCATCCGTCATCTTACTTCCTTTTCAACTTGATTTCATGTATGATAAAAACTGGTTCAATTTATTACAAAGGAGATGTTCATAATGGCAAAAACAGGATACATACTAATGGAAAATGGCGAGAAGATTGAATTCGAACTTTATCCAAACGAAGCACCTAATACGGTTGCTAACTTTGAAAAATTAGCGAACGAAGGGTTTTACAATGGTGTAACTTTCCACCGTGTTATCCCTGGTTTCGTAAGCCAAGGTGGAGACCCGACTGGTACGGGTGCAGGCGGAAGCGGAACTACGATCAAGTGTGAAACAGAAGGAAACCCACATAATCATGAAGCGGGAAGCTTATCCATGGCACACGCTGGAAGAGACACTGGTTCTAGCCAATTCTTCATCGTTCATCAACCTCAACCACACTTGAACGGAGTTCATACGGTCTTCGGTAAAGTGACTTCCGGTTTAGAGACTGCTAGAAACATGAAAAATGGCGATGTTATGGAGAAAGTGGAAGTAACGGACGCTGAATAAGGCCAAAAGCGGGAGCAGAGATGCTCTCTCTTTTTTTACTACGCTCTTTTCTCAAAGATTGATGCTATTCACTTGTAAAAAGTCAGAAATTGGACTTTTTACTGCTTACTTACTCTAAAAGGTACAAGTAGTATCTTAAGTACAGTAAGGAAAAGAGCACGACAGCAAGGGAAACAACGGTTGATGTATCCATACGAAAAAGCAACCAAGTTTACGAAAAGAGCCTTTTACTACGAGAAGGAAGCAGGGAATTACATTGAACAAAAAGAATTGGATATTACTCGGTGTATTGCTAACGATGTCCCTGATTTGGGGGCTAATCTACTGGTTTTTCATCGTATGACATACTTATCTGAAACTTTAAATTTTACTTATTGTGAAGATATGCTAAAATAATAATGAAAGACAACTACATATGAATGTCCTTCGGGGGTGGGTGAAATTCCCTACCGGCGGTGATGAAGCCAAGTGCTTCTTAGTCCGTGACCCGGTTTTCTTGATAAAGAAAAGCGGTGGATCTGGTGCAACTCCAGGGCCGACAGTGAAAGTCTGGATGGGAGAAGGATTATAGATTGCAAGCAGTGTAAAATTAATATCAGTACACTGTTTATTTTCCTATACGCAATTTTAATCCACCAAACCTCTAAGGCCAAATTCTTAGAGGTTTTTTTATATGTAAAGGCTATTTTTTGTAAACTTTGTTGATTTTTCGTATTTTGTATCAAACGTTATATTCCATACTGTCCTGCTCTTTTCCTTGTTGTAATAAAATTATTATCTGCCTATTTTGGAGTATGTAAGCAGTAAAAAGTCCAATTGCCGACTTTTTACTAGTGGATAGCAACAAACAATGAAATAAGAGCCTAAGTAAAAAGGAGGGGCCACATTGGACGATCAATACTATATGAAATTTGCAATAGATCTTGCAAAACGTGCAACAGGCCAGACCTCTCCTAACCCAGTGGTAGGGTCAGTCGTTGTAAAAGACGGGGAGATTGTTGGATTTGGTGCACATCTTAAAGCAGGCGAATCACACGCGGAAGTAAATGCCATCAAGATGGCAGGGTCCAATAAAACAAAAGGTTCGACTGTTTATGTCACTTTGGAACCTTGTAGTCATTATGGTAAAACTCCCCCATGCTCGGATTTGCTCATCCAATCCGAAGTGAATAGAGTAGTCATTGCATCAGTCGATCCCAATCCTCTGGTAGCAGGAAAAGGAATTGAAAAGCTCCGCAAAGCCGGTATAGAGGTGGACTTGGGAATATGTCAGGAAGAAGCACTAGCTTTAAATAAAGTGTTTTTTCACTACTTAAAGACGAATCAGCCTTATGTGACGTTGAAAACGGCTGCAAGCTTGGACGGTAAAACGGCAACTCATACATTTGAGAGCAAGTGGATTACAGGAGCGGAAGCACGCTTGGATGTCCATCAGTACCGGCATCAACACGATGCGATCCTAGTCGGGGTGGGTACGGTGCTAGCCGATAATCCGAGCCTGACAACCAGACTACCGAACGGTGGAAAAAATCCGATAAGAATTATTTTGGACACTCAGTTGCGTACACCATTGCATGCAAAGGTGGTTACAGATGGAGAGGCACCGACTTGGATCATTACTGGCGCAAAACCGGATGTGGAAAAAGAAAAAGCTCTTCAGAACAAAGATGGAGTAAGGGTCCTTTCTCTACCTTCGCTGAAAGTGGACATTGTACCACTCTTATCTTTGTTGGGAGAGGAAGGGGTCACGTCGTTATTTGTGGAAGGCGGATCCACGGTAAATGGCAGTTTCCTTAAAGAAAAAGCCATCAATCAGGTCATAACCTATATTGCACCTAAGTTAATCGGAGGAAATGACGCTCCGACGTTAATAGGTGGGGAGGGTTTTGCAACGATGGCAGAAACTGTCGATCTGGAAATAAAAGAATGTACGCAAGTTGGTAAGGACTTGAAGATTGTCTCGGTACCTATATTAAACGGGAAGGAGGAATGAGCACTTGTTTACGGGAATCATTGAAGAAATAGGAACAATCAAACAAATCATTAGGGGTGACCAGGCAATAATATTAGAGATAGAAGCTCAGAAGGTATTAAAAGATGTAAAGCTCGGGGACAGTATCGCTGTCAACGGTGTGTGTTTGACTGTTACAACTTTCTCGGCGAACCGCTTTACAGTGGATGTCATGCCTGAAACGGTTCGTGCAACTTCCTTACAGTCTTTGAATGCAGGTTCTAAAGTAAACCTCGAACGGGCCATGATAGCAAATGGTAGATTTGGCGGGCATTTTGTAAGTGGACATGTCGATGGAACAGGTATCATTCACGATAAAAAAAGGGTGGCAAACGCTGTCTACTATACCATCACGGTAAATGCTGATCTTTCACGCTACTTGATGTTGAAGGGGTCGGTTACAGTAGACGGTACCAGTTTAACGATATTTGGCGTATCGGATCATAGCTTTACCATATCACTCATTCCACACACATTGAATGAAACCATTCTTGGAGGAAAAGGTAAAGGAGATACCGTAAATATTGAAGTGGACATGCTGGCAAAATATATGGACCATCTGTTGAAGCAACATAATCAACATGTAGGTTCATCTCCTAAGTCCGGTATGTCAGCATCATTTTTAGAAGAGCATGGATTTAAATAAGGTGAGGTGAGGACGATGAGTGGAATTTTTAATTCGATTGAAGAAGCATTAGCAGACCTTCAGGAAGGCAAGGTCATCATCGTTTGTGATGATGAGGACAGGGAAAATGAAGGGGACTTTGTTTCCCTTGCAGAAAAGACAACTCCTTCTGTCGTGAATTTCATGGCCACTCATGGGCGTGGATTGATTTGTGTTCCCGTTCAGGAGGAGCTTGCAGAAAAATTGGACCTAGTTCCAATGGTGAACCACAATACGGACTCACATGGAACCGCATTTACTGTAAGTATTGACCATATTTCGACGACAACGGGTATTTCTGCATTTGAACGTTCTACCACCATACTGGAACTGTTATCATCAACATCAAAAGCAGGAGATTTCAAACGCCCTGGACACATTTTTCCGCTTGTGGCAAAAAAGGGTGGGGTCTTAAGAAGGGCAGGACATACAGAAGCTGCGGTAGACCTGGCTCAAATGAGCGGATCCTCCCCAGCCGGAGTGATCTGTGAAATAATGAACGAAGACGGATCTATGGCGCGTGTTCCCGAACTTAGGAAGATTGCCGATAAGTTTGACTTGAAAATGATTACAATCAAAGATTTAATTCAATATCGTAACCGAAAGGACAAACTTGTTCAAAGGGAAGTGGAAATCAAGCTTCCTACCGAATTCGGGGATTTTAGAGCCGTTGGTTATTCCAATATCGTTGATGGCAAGGAACATGTGGCCTTGGTAAAGGGAGAAATTAGCCCTGACAAACCGACACTTGTTCGCGTCCATTCAGAGTGCTTGACAGGAGATGTGTTTGGTTCGAACCGTTGTGACTGCGGACCGCAGTTGCATGCAGCATTGGCACAAATAGATGAAGCTGGCAACGGTGTGCTCCTTTATATGAGGCAAGAGGGGCGTGGCATCGGGCTTCTGAACAAGATGCGAGCCTATAAGCTTCAGGAACAAGGTTACGATACAGTGGAGGCCAATGAAAAACTGGGGTTTGGCGCAGATTTGAGGGATTATGGAATCGGGGCTCAAATTCTCCGGGATCTTGGGGTTTCCCAAATGAAGCTGCTAACGAATAACCCTCGTAAAATTGCTGGATTAAAAGGCTATGAGTTGGAGGTAGTGGACCGTGTGCCACTCCAAATGCCAACAAAAGAAGCGAACGAAAACTATTTAAAAACCAAGCATTCAAAATTGGGGCATATGTTGCATTTTTAATATTAATTATTCCGGTATGATAGTACAGTACCGTAAAAATAGGAGGAACATTTCATGGCAAAGGTATTTGAAGGGAATTTAGTAGGAACAGGACTTAGAGTAGGGATTGTGGTTGGAAGATTTAATGAGTTTATTACAAGCAAGCTTCTTGGTGGAGCGCAGGACGCTCTCAAAAGACACGGTGTGGAAGAGGGTCAGGTGGATGTGGCTTGGGTACCAGGTGCTTTTGAAATTCCTTTAGTGGCAAAAAGAATGGCTGATTCCGGGAAATACGATGCAGTAATCACACTTGGCACAGTGATCCGTGGCTCGACTCCTCATTTTGATTATGTCTGCAATGAGGCAGCTAAAGGGGTATCCCAAGCTTCCATGCAATCTGGAATTCCTGTTATCTTCGGCGTGCTGACAACAGAAACCATTGAACAGGCTATTGAACGAGCAGGTACGAAAGCAGGTAACAAAGGCTGGGAAGCTGCGGCGTCTGCCATTGAAATGGCCAATTTATTACGAGAATTTTAAGATTTATTTCAAAAGGGTGTACTTTAAAGCTTTGATTGGATAGAATGTATATTTAAGAGTATGAAAATCTTTCAAATAGGAACATTCTGGTGTAATTTTCCTATACTATTTGTAGTTACACTGATGAAAGTTTTTTCGATAATGAGGGGTAATATATGTTAATTCGTTATAAGAAGAGCTTTGAGAAAATTGCTATGGGTCTTATGTCCTTTATGCCAACTGAAAAAGAGCTGAAGAAGTTACAGCAATCCATGAGAGACTACGAAGATAAAGAAAACTGGCAGCTTTTTCTTTGGAAAGAAGACGATATCATTGGACTGATCGGTATCGAGTTGGAGGAGGACAGCTTCACCATTCAACATATCAGTGTCATACCATCCCATCGTGGACAAGGTTTTGGCAAGAAAATGGTCGTGGCGCTCACAGAAACCTATCCTAACAAAGCGGTGAAAACAACACAATATACAACTGCATTTATTGAAAAATGTGATCTAGATGAAAAAGAATGTAGTGAATAACTGCATATAGGAGAAAAACGACGGCTTTCTAATGAAAGTGCGTCGTTTTTTGCGTTGTAAAGATGAATTTTCACGTGGGCTACAATACGGGAAAATCCGGAAAATGAAATTACAAGCGGAACTGCAGCAAATAGAGTCCGGGAAATGAAAATACAAGCGAAAATGCACCCAATACATGCCGTTCGACAAAAACTTCACATTTCTACAATAGGCCAGCACATTCAATCCCTTTCCCATCCCACTCCCTAAAGCCCGACTAATCCTATTCTTGCCGCTTCCGCAGGTTAAGCTGGCGTCGCCTCTCTGCAATCACTTCAGTACGATCTCGGAGAGTATGCCTGTTCACCAATGAACCATCAAGCAAATCACTTGCTGCACCCCAAGCTTTTCTCGATTTTTTCGCCATAGCTTCACAAGATATCTGCAGTTCAGGGTCTGCTATCGGCAAATTCAAGCTGCTATATGGTTCTTCCCTTCGTACACAATCAATCCGCTCTCCAAGCAATATAACCAATTTACGACTATCAAGTCCCAACGCATTAATTTCTGCTGACTCTTTACCGATAATCGAATGGGCATTTTGAAGCATTCGCAAAGCTCCCTTGTAATTCCCACGTCGCTGGTGGTAGAGCCCCACAGCAATCTGAATGAGCCCAACCCAATGAATCTCCCGCTCGGCTGCATCTTTTTCCTTCCAATATTCCTCTAGAACCTCATGGCATTCGAAATAGTCTCTATCACAATGAAAATGGTATAAATAATCAAGATAAGCTTTCGGATACAAAGGATTTCCCCCTTTATGTAAATCTAATAATATTTTAACATAATCATGAAAACTCTATAAAATAATGCCGGAATACTCTATACTATTGTATAGTTTGATGTTTATGTTAGGTGGATGAATGATTGTGCAGGAATATAATGTGAAAGTAGAGGCCTTTGAAGGCCCATTGGATTTATTATTACATTTGATAAACAGGCTGGAGATTGATATATATGATATCCCGGTTGCTCAGATCACCGAGCAATACTTATTATACATACATACCATGAAAGAATTGCAATTGGATGTTGCTAGTGAATACCTTGTAATGGCTGCAACGCTGATTGAAATCAAAAGCAAAATGCTTTTGCCGAAACACGATGAAGAGTTGCCAGATGAGGAAGATGAATTTGCAGAGTATGAAGAAGATCCCCGTGAGGAATTAATGAACCGACTGATCGAATACAGAAAGTATAAAGAAGCAGCCGATGACCTGAAAGAGATGGAGGAAGAAAGAAGCCACCTCTATACAAAACCGCCAAGTGACCTCAGTGATCTTATGAGGGATGTGCAACCTGATGAGGTCAAACTCGATGTTTCCCTATATGACATGCTTGGAGCTTTACAAAAGCTGATGCGTAGAAAAAAAATCCAAAAGCCCATGCAAACGAGAATAACAAGACAAGAAATACCTATAGAAAAGCGGATGGAGGAACTGATGCAAGATTTGCGTCAATTTAAGGGTCGTAAACATTTCTATGAACTTTTTCCTGAATCAAGTAAGGAATATATTGTTGTTACCTTTTTGGCCATATTGGAACTTTTAAAGAAAGATAGCATACTGTTGGAGCAGGATAATAACTTTGCGGATATCTATGTTTCATACAAGGAAGGAGGAAACGAGGAAATTGACTATTACTAATTGGAAAGCGATTGTCGAGAGTCTCCTGTTTGCCGCAGGAGACGATGGACTGACGCTTAAACAACTTACGACGGTACTCGAGGTGGAGGAACATATCGTAATTGATATATTGGCTGACCTTCAAAAAGGGTATAAGAAAAAGGAACGGGGAATAACGTTAATTGAGCTAGCAGGAACGTATCAGCTGACAACGAAGAAAGAACACTCTGTATATTTGAAAAGACTGGTGGAATCTCCCACATCCCAAACTCTTTCCCAGGCAGCTCTTGAAACATTGGCGATTGTGGCCTATAAGCAACCTATCACAAGGACCGAAGTGGAGAATATCCGCGGAGTGAAAAGTGAAAGACCCCTGCAAACATTGGCTGCAAAAGCCCTTGTCAAAGAAGTGGGACGAGCAGAAGGTACCGGAAGGGCGATTCTTTATGGCACTACAAAAGAGTTCCTGGACTACTTTGGATTGAAAGATATTAAAGAATTGCCACCGCTGACGGTGAACATGGAAGAAATGGACGAGGAAGCGGATTTATTTTTCGAAAAGTTTCAAGAAACATTTGAATCTTAAGATTATTTTTTTATAATATGGTAAAATAGTAGTACAGATGGCTTTAACATAGCCACGCTTGATAGCACTCCACGTTGATGGTAGTGGAATATCGACAATCAGATTCATGGAATGAGAGCAATAGGGAGTGAACGCATGCGTATAACTGAAATTAGAGGGTATGAATTAGAAAAAGCCCAATCCAACACGTCGGAGGATTTTTTCAACAGATCCGTTGTGTCATTTGAAGATGCTGGGGAACAAAGGACGTTTCATGTACTTTATATTCGCTATTTCGACGAAACGTTTGCTGAATTTATTCCGAATATCCAACAAAAAGAAGATCCCATTTTTGAATTGGGGGGCAGGCAGATCACGTTCAAAGATCTGGTAGCCATCATCTGCTTAATCAAAAATCCAAGTTTTCGCCAGAGAAAGCGAATTTATATCAACACGAAGGAAGAGCTTGCAAGCTATTTCGAGGGTGTGAATATTTCGAAGTTAAAAGAAATCTTCGAAGGCCTGCAGCAAAATGGAGAATACCGACTTACATCTCCCCTTAACTTTTTAGCACAACCATCATCTTGAAATGGGCCAAGCAGTAATACTTTTAGCTTACCTTACGTAACTTATAGAAACTGCCAGATAGAAAAAATAATAGTTGGAGGGTCATTCTTAAATGGCAAATACAATTGTTAAATCACAAACAGAACAGGTCGAGAGTTTTTTAGGAAATACAGTACATCAATTGAACGCATTTTTAAACGAGGCTACTTTAACCGCTTTGATGGAGGAATCTTCAACAAAGCAAGAGTACGTGGAACTCCTGTTATTAAATACTCGCCGCCTTGCCGTTTTCTGTGATGAGGGGTTGAATGCTTGTCAGGTCATCCTCAAAAGTGAACCATTCAGGAAATCTGCCGCAGAGAAGGTACTATATAATATTTATCACCAATGCATTGAAGAGTTTTTTGCTCCAAGAAACGATGCATGGTATGAGGACAGCCGCTCTGCCTATACAGGTAAGAACTCCATTCAGTTTCACGAAGCGCCACCAGAGTCTTTAAAAGTGGTGATACGCGGCCTTGAAAGTGAGTTCCAGGCTGTCCGTGAAGAATTGGAATACTATGAAACAGATTACCGTACTAAAATGATCCAAAGCAATTAATCATTGAAAGCACCCAATCCATCCGGACTGGGTGTTTTTTATTTTTACGCCAGCCACCGTTCCTTATTGCCCAATTTTTGCATAGAATACAACGATGAGTGCAGAGGAGGGGAACAATGATAAAGCAAAATCAACTTGTTTTCAAGCAGTTCTTGGCAGACGTGGAGGAATGGTGCCTCGATATATTGACCGCCAATCAGAGAGAGGGGAACGAGCACCGAAATAACTGGTTACAAGAAACCAGGGGAATCCTAAAAAGGGTACAGGACACTGCCCAATCAGAGTACATTTATGAACCGGAAGTCCTCGATATTAAAAGGTGTGTGGAAGAAGTGGCGCAAGGGATGCAGAGTGTAAGCATTGGAAGAGTGAATAATGGGAGAGTGCCTATTGGGCAACATACACTGCCCCCACTTCCATATCCATATAATGCGCTTGAACCATATATATCAAGGGATATAATGGAGCTTCATCATTTAAAACATCATAAAAGCTATGTGGATGGCTTGAACAAAGCCGAAATGAAGATGCTGGAAGCAAGGGAAACCGGCGATTTTGATTTAATTAAACATTGGGAACGGGAAGCGGCCTTTCACGGATCCGGACATTATTTGCATACCATGTTCTGGGACAATATGTCGCCAACTGGAGGTGGCCAACCAAGCGGCAGATTGATGCAACAGCTCATCCAGGATTTCGGAAGCTACGAAAAATTCAAAAAACATTTTTCAGAGGCGGCTGATAAAGTTGAAGGGGTGGGATGGGCATTACTTGTCTGGTCACCGCGTGCTCACCGATTGGAAATCCTTCAGACGGAAAAACAACAGCTCTTCACCCAATGGGATACCATCCCTCTGCTCGGTTTGGATGTTTGGGAGCATGCTTATTATCTGCAATATAAGGATGATCGCAAGGACTATATTGAAAAGTGGTGGAATCTGGTGAACTGGAAAGACGTTGAAAAACGTTACCAGGAAGCATCCAAGTTAAAATGGAAAGCCTATTGAGTGTGTGACAAGGGGAGGTGCGAACCTTCCCTTTTATATGTTTTACATTAGCTGCTTTTCATTCCCCCATAAAAACCATTCATAAATATGGACAGGTGTCGCATAAACTTGTACAAAAATAGATAAGGGATGGGATTGGATGTCTCTAACGCAAAAGGTGCTCAGCATCGTCTTGGTAGCGCTGCTGATATTTAGTATAAGTTTTTCTCAAAAGGCTACAGCGGAGCAGGTTGGGGTCAGTGCGCGAAATGCGGTATTGATAGAACAAGAGAGCGGCAGGATTATTTATGAAAAAAGTGCACATGACAAACAGCGGATTGCCAGCATTACAAAGGTGATGACGGCAATCCTTGCCATTGAATCCGGTAAAATGGACGAGATTGCGACCGTTAGCGAAAAAGCGATTAGGGCGGAAGGGTCTTCTATCTATTTGAAACCAGGAGAAAAGATAAAACTGGAACACCTCGTGTATGGGCTGATGCTTCGTTCCGGAAATGATTCTGCGGTAGCTATTGCCGAGCATGTGGGAGGCAGCTTGGAAGGCTTTGTATACATGATGAACGAAAAAGCTGCTGAGCTGGGAATGATCCATACGGAATTTGCCAATCCGCATGGATTGGATGATCACGAAAATCATTATTCCACTGCCTATGACATGGCGCTTCTAACTAGATATGCAATGCAAAACGATAAGTTCAAAAAAATTGCAGGCACGAAAGTGTACCGTGCACCGGCTGCGCCAGGTGAAACTTGGGACAGAAGCTGGACAAACAAACATCGCCTTGTAACAGGCATGTATCAATATGCCACTGGAGGCAAAACAGGATACACCAAACGAGCAAAAAGGACACTTATCACCACAGCATCCAAGGATGGGTTGGATGTAATCGCCGTAACATTGAATGGCCCAGATGACTGGAAAGACCATATATATATGTTTAATCGTGCATTTGTTGATTATGAGCTCTATGAAATTGCGGAGAAAGGTAAATTAAGAGACATTAAGGACGATTTTTATAAAGGGAAAGTCACGCTTACTCGGGATATCAAATTTCCTATGACCAAAAAAGAGAAGGACAACACACGTGTGAAAATCACGCTAGTGAAGCCCAAGAAGGAATGGAAAGATGAAGGGGATATTCCAGAAGTGGTAGGTGAATACACCGTAATCGTCCAGGATGAAGCTGTGGTGGAGACGCCGATCTATTATGAGAAGAAAATCGAAAAAGAAGGTGGATTCTGGAATATATTTAAGAATATCTTCTTTATTGGGGCAGGGAAGTTTCCATGGTAAACATTATCTGGGTGGCGATGACGATTATCGGAATCATATTCGCTATGATTAATGGAACGATGGACAAAGTAAATGAAGCTATATTCACCGGTGCAAAGGAAGCTGTCACCATTTGTATAGGCTTTATCAGTATTTTGGTTTTTTGGCTCGGATTGATGAGAATCGCTCAGGAAGCAGGACTACTTGAGAAGTTGGCATCTCTTTTCAAACCAATTGTCCGCAGGATTTTTCCGGAGGTTCCACCAGATCATCCTGCCATGGGGTATATGTTATCCAATATGATTGCAAACATGTTCGGTCTCGGTAATGCGGCAACACCAATGGGGATCAAAGCAATGGAGCAGCTTAGGGAACTTAATGGGGGGAAAGTAGAAGCGAGCCGCTCCATGATAACATTTTTGGCAATTAACACATCAAGCCTTACATTGATTCCTACCACAGTAATTGCCATCAGGATGAACTATGGCTCAGCTGCTCCAACTGAAATAGTCGGACCTACTTTAGTTGCAACTTTATGCTCTACCATTGCAGCCATATCCATAGACCGATTTTTCTATTATCGTAGAATGGCAAAAAGGAGGTAGGCGATGCAGGTTATTTCACTAATTTCTCTCTGGCTGATTCCCCTCATAATCGGATTCATCCTTCTCTATGCGACATTCAAGAAAGTTCCCACTTATGAGACCTTCGTTGAAGGAGGTAGAGAGGGAATCAAGATAGCCATTTCCATCATTCCATTTCTGGTAGGAATGCTTGTAGCTATTTCCATATTCCGGGCATCCGGCGCACTGGACTTTCTTGTAGAATTCGTTCGACCAGCGATGCAGGCCATCGGAGTACCAGCTGAAATTGTTCCTCTTTCCATTATTCGACCCATATCAGGTACCGCAGCACTTGGTATGACAACGGATATGATTGCGACATATGGGCCTGATTCCTTCATGGGCCGTCTAGCCTCCATTTTACAGGGAAGTACGGATACGACTCTGTATGTCATTACCGTCTATTTTGGGGCAGTGGGGATCAAGAAAATGGGTGATGCGCTAAAAGTGGGGTTGTTAGCGGATATTGTGGGGATTATCGTTTCCATACTGGTTGTGACATTCTTTTTTGCGATGTAGTATTGTGATAGTTTCACCATATATTTAGTTGAGGTCTTCAAGAATGGGATGAAGGCCTCTTTGAGTTGGAATAATGAGAAGTAGAGGCTTTCAAGGAAGCGATGGTGAACTTTTTGAATTGGGAAAATGAGAAGAAGAGGCTTTCAAGGGAGGGATGAAGACCTCTTTTGGATTGAAATAAAAGGAGAGAGGTTTTCATAAGAGAGATGAAGACCTCTCTGGGCTGGCAAAAGAAAAAGGGAGGTCTTCATAAGAGAGATGAAGACCTCTCTGAGTAGGCAAAAGAAAAAGGGAGGTCTTCATAAGAGAGATGAAGACCGCTCTTGATTGGCAAAAGAATAAGGGAAGTCTTCATAAGAGGGATAAAGACCTTCTTGAGCTAAAAAAAGAATAAAACAACTCTTCATGAAATGTGTCAGCCCCGAAGCCGACAACCATAAGTTTTTCTTTCTTTTTAGGAAAGACTGCAGGTATAATTAGAGTTTGTGAATATTGGAAAGAATAGTGGTAGAGAAATCTTGGCTTTTCTTAGGAAAGTCGGGTAAGATGTTGAATGAGGTGAAAGAAATGGAACGGTTACAAAAAGTAATAGCACATGCCGGTGTGGCATCTAGAAGAAAAGCAGAAGAACTGATAAAAGAAGGTAAAGTCAAAGTTAACGATAAAGTAGTAAAAGAACTTGGGGTCAAAGTGTCTTCTAACGATAAGATTGAAGTGGAGGGCGTCCAAGTTGAAAGAGAGGAACCTGTCTACTTCCTATTATATAAGCCAAGAGGCGTCATCTCCAGTGTAAGTGATGATAAAGGTAGAAAGGTCGCTACAGACTTTTTCCCATATATACCAGAACGAATCTATCCGGTAGGGCGATTGGATTATGATACATCTGGTCTGTTGTTGATGACCAATGACGGCGAATTCGCAAATGCGCTGATGCATCCCGCTTCAGAGGTAGAAAAGGTGTATGTTGCCAAACTGAAAGGTATTCCTTCCCGTGAAGCAATCAAAAGCTTGGAGAGAGGCATCAAGCTTGAAGATGGCAAGACGGCACCAGCAAGAATAAAGTTGCTTTCCATGGAGCGGACTAAAAATACATCCATTTTTGAAATCAGTATTCATGAAGGCCGTAACAGGCAAGTTCGCCGTATGTTCGAAGCAATCGGGCATCCAGTCATGAAGCTGAAAAGGGAACGTTACGGTTTCCTTACACTTCAGGGTCTTTCCGCCGGTGAAGCTCGTGAACTGACACCGCATGAAGTGAAACAGCTGCGGGTAATGGCGACAAAGCCGAAGAAATAGCAATAGTATGAAGGAAAGCGGAGGAAGCTTAATAGGCAGCTTCCGCTTTTGTTTATGCACAGACACCGTACTAGTTTAATGGTGTCGTAGTAGCTGGAAAATAATTTTGGCACGAACTTGGGGTAGTTTGGCATGAACTCGATGTGTTTTGGCACGAACTCGATGCATTTTGGCATGAACTCGATACGTTTTGGCACGAACTCCCTTCAAATTGGCATAACTTGTCGGATGGGCCTATTGTGATAAAGCCCGAAAGCGAGTAAATATGGATATCCTCTCTTTTTCGATGGATAAATGTTCGTTTGAATGGATATGTTGCCCTTTAGGAAGGATAAAATCTATTTAGGATGGATATATGCTCCAAAAGGATGGATAAACACGACCGCCACGTCCCAAAACGGGCACCTTCCGCTTTTCTGATTGTCTAGCTACGGCGGCTAGGCCCTCGAGGTCATAAGCCAGTTTTCTGCAGAGGTCAAAGAGCGACCTCTTCCGAAAACTGTCTTATGCTTGTCGGGCCTGAACGAGCCGCCTCCGCTTTTCTTGGTGTCACAAAACCTTCATATTCTATTATCTATGTAAAAAGTAGTAAATGTTATAATAACAAGGATGAAATGTCTCAGTTTTAGGAGAGTATGTAGATGAATAAAAAGCAACGTTTAGTTATGCGTACAACCATTCTGCTGCTTCTTTTATTAGCGATTGGATATACGATGTATACAACCTTCTTTCAATCCAAGGAGATTGTAGATGTGGGGGATGAGGCACCTAACTTCGTGCTGACCGATTTGGAAGGTAATGAAGTGATGTTGTCTGATTACCGCGGAAAAGGGGTCTTTCTAAACTTTTGGGGAACTTGGTGCAAGCCTTGTGAACGGGAAATGCCCTATATGGAAAACCAATATCAAGCATATAAAGACCAAGGCGTCGAAATCATTGCAGTGAATATCCAAGAAACGAACCTGGCAGTAGAGAAATTCAGGGACCGTCATGGGTTGACGTTTCCCATTCCTATGGATAAACACGACCAGGTAAGACAGGCTTATGGAATCCTTCCTTTGCCTACTACCATCCTCATTGATGAAAATGGGAAGGTCGTGAAGAAAAGTTCCGGTGAATTGTCTGAAGGTAATATAAAGGAATTCATGGAAATGATCAAGCCTGAATAATAGGGAGTTTATACGTATGAATGATATTAAATGTGAGTGTGGACACCTCAATCCAGAGGGGACCATTCTTTGTGAGGCGTGTGGAAAGCCGACGGAGAATGACCACAGCAAAGAAAAACTATTGGATATGCGCTATGAAGGTAGTGCAAGGCGTTCACAAACCTATAACAAAACCATTATTGATAAAGTGTGGAACTTCTTTTCGTCCGTGAAAGTAGGGATTTGGATTATTTTCATTATCCTAGTGGCTTCTTCCATCGGGACGATTTTTCCACAAAAGGATTATATTAACCAGACTATTCCTCCCCATATCTATTATGAACAGGAGTACGGTTTTGCCGGTAAAATGTACTATACTCTTGGATTCCACGATCTGTATGGTTCATGGTGGTACATGCTTCTGATAGCAGCACTTGGCATATCCCTTGTCATTGCCAGTCTGGATCGATTTATTCCTCTACATAAATCGTTAAAAACCCAAAAGGTGACTAGACATGAGAGCTTCATGAAGCGCCAACGTGTGTTTGGAACTACTATGGTCCATGGGGATGCGGAAGCGGAAATAGAGAAAGCAAAACAAGGGTTATTGAAAAGAAAGTTCAATGTCAGAGAAGAAGATGGAAATATCCTCGCGGAGAAAAACCGTTTTTCTAGATGGGGACCATATGTAAACCATATAGGTATCATAATATTCTTGATTGGTGCCATGCTGCGGTTCTTTCCGGGCATGTACGTGGACGAAGTTGTTTGGGTGCGTGAAGGGGAGACAAGGTTGGTACCAGGCACTGGTGGCCAGTATTATCTAAAAAACGAAGGCTTTATTTTTGAAACCTATAATAGCGAATCATCAGACGAAATATTCAACTCTGCGATCTCCAGGGCTGGGGAAGATGCCATTGCAAGCAATTTCCAGACGAATGCCGTTCTCTATGAACGACAAGGAGAATTCATTGTAGGGGCAGAGCCGGAATTAAAAGAAGTAAAAGAGCATGCCATCCAGGTGAACCAACCATTGAAGCATGACAACTTTGCTTTTTATCAAGTGGATTATAAGTTGAATGAATTTAAAACCATGTCATTCAACCTTGAAAATAAGGAATCCGGAGATAATTTTGGTACAATTAAAGTGGATCTCTTAAACCCTGAGTCAAGTTATGATTTAGGGGATGGAAGATCCATCGAACTTGTAAACTATTTTCCTGATTTCACTTTAGAAAGTGGAGAGCCAGCAACCAAGACAAGAGTTCCGAACAACCCTGCTTTTGTTTTCCGGATGATCACACCGGAAACATCTGAGGGAGAAATTGCCTTGGTCGCAATTAGACAAAACATAGAACCGAATGGTACCAACGAAAACAAAATGACATTTGCCGGTTTTGAAACACGGAACGTTTCCGGATTGACGGTCCGAAAAGACCTTACCCTTTGGATCCTTGGACTTGGTGGTACCATCTTCATGATCGGTGTCATCCAGGGGATGTATTGGAATCACCGTCGTGTCTGGGTCAGAAAAGTAGGCAATGAGATTTTCGTTGCAGGACATACGAACAAAAATTGGTTTGGGTTGAAAAATGAAATCAACAAAGCATTTGAACAAACTTCCATCTCCATTCCTGTTGATCAAGTGGAAGCGGAAAAGGAACAGGAAAAAGACAGAGAAAAGAAAGAGGAGGTCTAAAGATGGCACAGCTCAGTGGAAATTTACTATATGCTGCTTTTATCCTTTACCTTGTTGGAACAGCCTTCTTTGGCGGAGCCATACGTGGAAAACAAGGCAATAAAGCTGCTAAAATAGGAATTAGTATTACCATTCTAGGTTTTATTGCACAGTTAGGTTATTTCATCACACGCTGGATAGCGGGTGGACATGCACCTGTCAGTAACCTGTTTGAATTTACGACATTCTTCGGGATGATGATGGTTTTAGCATTCATTGTCATTTATTTCATTTATAAAACAAGCACATTGGGAGTATTTACACTACCAATTGCCTTATTGCTTATTGCCTATGCGGCCATGTTTCCAAGTGATATCTCACCGCTTATCCCGGCGCTGCAAAGTCACTGGCTGGCAATTCACGTTTCTACGGTAGCATTGGGAATTGCCATCCTTTCCGTTAGCTTTGCCGCAGGTTTAATTTACCTTGTAAAAGTGGTAGATTATACAAAAAAAGGGCAAAAACCGTTTTGGGTTGAATTCACCCTCTATGTATTGATTTCCTTCCTAGGGTTCATCCTTATCTCCATAGGGTTTGGTGCAATGGACTATGAAGCTCAATTCTCCTATATCAACAAAGAGGGTGCACAAGCACAAGTTGAATATAACTTATATCCAATTGTCGGACCTAATGAAGGAGAACTATTGACAGAAGGAAGAATGGATTCTCTTGTGAACCTTTCACCTTGGATTAATACTCTTAAACTGAACACAGTGATTTGGTCTCTACTTGGAGGTGCCATCCTTTACCTGATTTTACGTCTTGTCTTAAGAAAGCCTATTGGACAAGCATTAAAACCTGCTGTTTCAAGAGTGAACCTTAACATGGTTGATGAAATTGGTTATCGTGCCGTTACCATTGGTTTCCCTGTATTCACACTTGGAGGTTTGATATTTGCTGCCATTTGGGCACAAATTGCCTGGTCGAGGTTCTGGGCATGGGATCCTAAGGAAGTATGGGCATTCATCACTTGGCTCTTTTATGCTGGATATCTTCATTTGCGCCTTTCTAAAGGTTGGGAAGGGGAGAAATCGGCTTGGCTGACGCTTGTCGGTTTTGCCATCATCTTGTTCAATCTTATCGGAGTAAACCTAATCATTGCCGGACTTCACTCTTATGCAATGTAATACCTATAATGAGCCTTCACAAAGTTGTGGAGGCTTTTCCTACAGAATCTAATAAGGGGGCTTTATTAATGGAAAAAGAAGTGAGAATTCTTGTGGTGGATGACGAAGACCGAATTAGAAGGCTTCTGAAGATGTATCTTGAAAGGGAAAACTATGTCATTGAAGAGGCAGATAACGGCCACTCTGCGCTCGAACTAGCATTGGAAAAAGAGTACGATGTCATTCTCTTGGATATTATGATGCCCGGAATGGATGGTATGGAGGTTTGTAAAGAGATCAGAGAAAAGAAAGCAACCCCGATCATCATGCTGACGGCCAAGGGAGAAGAGACGAATCGCGTGCAGGGATTCGAAGTAGGAACAGACGATTATATCGTAAAGCCATTCAGCCCAAGAGAAGTGGTGCTGCGTGTGAAAGCGTTGTTACGTCGCTCATCTAGTACAACATTTCTTACCACGGAGACGACAACAAAGGATGTCATCGTATTTCCGCATTTGACGATCGACAATGACGCACATCGCGTGACATCCGAAGGGAAAGAAGTAAATCTTACACCTAAGGAATACGAACTCCTTTATTTCCTGGCAAAATCCCCGGATAAAGTTTTTGACCGTGAACAACTGTTGAAAGAAGTATGGCAGTATGAATTCTTTGGTGATTTACGTACGGTAGATACACATGTGAAACGACTCCGTGAGAAGTTGAACAAAGTATCGGAACCGGCCTCCAAAATGATTGTTACAGTATGGGGAGTAGGCTATAAATTTGAGGTTGGCAATGAATCATGATTTGGAGAAGTGTCGTTGGTAAGCTCTGGCTTACCATTTTACTTTTGGTTTCCTTTGTATTATTTGTATTGACGATCTTGTTACTTGAATTCTTTGATAATTACCATGTACAGGAAGCGGAGAAAGACCTGACACAGGCTGCAAGTAAGATTTCGTTGATACTGGAGCAGCATGAAAATATGGAACAATCTAAATCCATTGCATGGGAGCTTGTGGATGAAGTATCTCGAGTGGTGATTTTCACTGATAAAGGGGAGTTTTCTCATTCGCCGAATCCGGAAATCGATCATCTTCCTGCAGAATTTTTCCTGAATGATCCAGAGCTTTCCCTTGTATTTGAAGATCAGCCGATTGTAACAAAGAAAACGTACCTCCCAGATCTGAATATCACCGATGAAATGCATGGGGAAGTGATGATTGTCGGTATCCCTTTGCATATTGACGGAAATAAAGATGGAGCTGTTTTTGTTTATCAGTCCCTTCTTGCTATAAAAGAAACGACAAAACAAACGACGAAGCTGATTTTGCTTGCAGCTGGATTTGCCATCTTTCTGACGACCATTTTTGCTTTCTTTCTTTCAACTAGAATCACAGCTCCACTCAGAAATATGAGAGAAGCTGCCTTTGAAGTTGCACGTGGGAAATTTGACACGAAGGTCCCAATCCTAACCTCGGATGAAATAGGTGAATTGGGAATGGCTTTCAACCAAATGGGAAGGCAGCTCAAATTTAATATCAATGCCCTGAATCAGGAAAAGGAACATCTTGCAAACATACTCAGTAGTATGGCGGATGGGGTAATTACCCTGAATCGCGATGGGACCATCCTTGTTACGAACCCACCTGCTGAAAAGTTTTTGCAGGCATGGTTCTATCAAGAGGGGAACGCCAGTGGAGAAGACCTTCCTGGTGAGGTGAAAGAAATGTTCCAGCGGGCCATATCGGTAGAAAAGGAGCAAAGTATTGAGTTGATCTATCAGGGGCGCACATGGGTAATTGTAATGAGCCCTCTGTACACGCAAACAAATATTCGTGGAGCAGTTGCCGTTATCCGTGACATGACGGAAGAGAGAAGGCTTGATAAGCTTAGGAAAGACTTTATTGCCAATGTCTCCCATGAGCTACGTACACCTATCTCCATGCTTCAGGGTTACAGCGAGGCAATTGTGGATGATATAGCAGGAACGGAAGAAGAGAAAAAAGAACTGGCTTCCGTGATTTATGATGAATCCTTAAGGATGGGAAGACTGGTCAATGATCTTCTCGATTTGGCAAGAATGGAAGCAGGTCATATTTCCTTGAACTATGAACAGACTGATGTCGCAATTTTTGTAGAGAAAATCACTCGTAAATTTCAGGGGTTGGCAAAAGAAAAGGCGATTGCCCTGCATTCTCTTGTAGACGGAAAGGGCTCTATCCAAATGGATGTCGATCGGATGGAACAAGTGATGACAAACCTTGTTGATAACGCAATTCGTCATACGGCTGACGAAGGGATAATCTCCATCCATGTTAAAATGATGGACAATGGGGTTAAAATCGATGTGAAAGACTCCGGACACGGGATTCCCGAAGAGGATCTTCCATTTGTATTTGAACGGTTTTACAAAGCCGATAAGGCGAGAACTAGAGGGCGCGCAGGTACCGGTCTTGGGTTGGCAATCGTGAAAAATATAGTGGATGCGCATCAAGGAACCATATCGGTTCACTCCAAAGAAAACGAAGGCACGACATTTTCCATGTTTATTCCGCAAAAGTTGAATTTATATGATGAGCAATAGCGAAAAATCTTGTTTTGTATGAAACATTTTCTTGTCATCCATAGACATATCTTGTAATATGAAACTTAGTAAAACTGAATAGTTAACATATAATTGGTGTCACGATGGTGACTTAATAGGGAATTTGGTGCAATGCCAAGACTGTCCCCGCAACTGTAAATGTGGACGAAATGAGATTACCACTGTATGAATAGGCTTAAGGAATTAGGTCACCATATGGGAAGGCTCATAGTAGGAGGAAGCATAAGTCAGTAGACCTGCCAATTATTTATACCAGTTTCAATACTTCGGGGGTTGAGTAGGAGAGACGGCACAACTATGTTTTCTTATTGAATTAATATGCCGTTATCACCTCATCCTGAAAATCGGATGGGGTTTTTTGTTTGCTCATAACCCGGGGACACACGTTTTACAAATCTACCAATAAACTTACATAAGGGGAAATGAGAAAAATGAAGAATTATTTGTTAACACTAGTTGCAGCACTTACTCTGGTTTTAGCAGGATGTGCAGATGCGACAAACGAAGCAAACCAAAACACCAACAACTCGGCTCCTGCACAGGAACAACAAGAAAATAACTTATCTACTTCCATCAAGCTGACTAAAGAAGGCGAAGAAGTCATCAGCGAGGACACGTTTGAATTTGAAGAAGGAGAATCCCTTATGGACGTGATGGATCGCAACTTTGACCTTACCACAGGTTTTGGTGGAGATTTTATTGTTGGGATTGACGGGCTTGGCTCTGAAGATGAAGCAGATTATTATTGGAACATATCAGTTAATGGGGAAAGCTTAATGGTAGGTGCAAGTGATTATACTTTAGAGGAGAACGACGAAGTACATTTTGATTATCAAAAGGTGGAATAAGTATGACTACCAAGAAGATAGCATTATTGGGAATGCTGATTGCTCTTTGTGTTGTAGGAAGAATTGCGTTTGCTTCCGTTCCAAATGTGCAACCAGTAACGGCAATCATCATTATCTGTGCGTTTTGGATGGGCCCCCTCTCAGGAGTCATTCTAGCAGTAGGGACCACATTTGCCACAAATCTCGTCCTTGGTACGGGGTTGTGGACATTTACACAGATTTTTGCATGGTCGGTCATAGGACTAGTAAGTGGAGCATTGGGAATCTGGTTTAAAAAGGTACCGGTTTTTATACTTTCTCTATATGCCGGCCTCTGCGGATTATTTTTCGGTCTTGTATTTTCCATCCAAAACATGGTCGTAGGGGGCTTTCCCTTTTTACCTTATTACTTGGCCGGCTTGCCGTTCGATATCAATCATGCCATAGGAAATGTCGTCTTCTTTATCGTGTTATACCCGATTCTTTCCAGATTGCTTAACGAAAAAGCGCCATTTATTGTGAGAAGAAAAGGTACCTTACCTGAATACATGATGAGCAGTACGAATAAGAAATGAAGTCGAGGAGCGTCAGTACCCATCGGGTGTTGACGCTTTTACTATTAGACTAGGAATAGGTCGAAATATGTATAAAGCATGTGGAGCAAATGCCTACAAAAATCCCTATAATCCATTAAGGACATCCAGTATACTTAAAATAAGATAGAAATTTGCAAGAAAAAAATACCAAAATACATCTAGTCAAATTGTAATTTTTTTAATATATTTGTAATGTAACTTTTTCACTATAATATGCGACTAATGAAATGAACGGAGGGAAACTATGAATACCGTTTTTCAAGAGCTCTATGAAAAATATCACCAGGATGTTTATCAATTCCTATATTATATGGTGAACAATAAGGAGCAAGCGGAAGACCTCGTTCAAGAAGTTTATATAAAAGTTTTGCGTTCCTATGACCGTTTCGAAGGAAAAAGCAGCGAAAAGACATGGCTCTTTTCCATAGCTAAACATGTCGCCATCGATTCCTTCCGTAAACATAAAGGATGGAAAAACAAACTACTTGAAACATTTGACTGGAATAAACAGCAAGTCAGAGATCACGCTCCCCTACCAGAAGAGATAGCTCTTCAAAATGAACAAGTCCAACAAATGTACCGGTGCTTGGATAAATGTAAAGTCGATCATCGGCTGGTCCTTGTCCTGCGGTACATACAAGCCTTATCCATTCAAGAAACTGCCCAGATACTGGGATGGACGGAAAGTAAGGTGAAAACAACTCAGCATAGAGCCTTAAAGGTCTTAAAGACTTATATGGAAGAACTTCAAGAGAAAGGAGGAAACAGCAATGCGTCATGACGAGCAAGACCAACTGGAAAAGCTTTTGAGGCAAATGCCTAAAATTAAAGATGATCGGGACCCGAATCAAATATATAAAGAAATTCAACCAAAGTTAGCAAGTACACCTCGCCGAACGAAACTAATGCCTGCGGTCGCTTTGGTGGCAGCCTTATTCATTGTAGCAATTATCGGACCAATGTTTGTCAATAACATGAACTTTGATATGAGTTTGAGCGGCTCTGATGCAAATAGCGGATCAGAAGAAAACATGGATATGGCTACGATGGATGCGCATGAAGCCTCCGATGACTCTGAAGTCGAGATGGAATCTAGCCGCAAACATATAAGCGAGGAAGAAGAGGCTTTATCAAAGGATGAATCGGAAGCTAGTGATTTTGCTGCAGTTGAAATGATGACTGCAGATGGAAGAAGCTTTGTTGTGTCAGCTTATAATGAGGCTGATGAATATGCTGTGACGATAGGCGCTACCTTGTCTCATGCGGATACTATTCCTTTTGGAGGGTCAACTACTCCATTGACAGTGATTGTATCGAAGGAGGAAGGCCAAACGTATGTAGATGCGTTAAACAAAGTCCGTGGCAACCTAGCATTTGAAAATTATGGATTAGAAAAGCCATTCATCAATGATTTTGGAGTTGTTACAGAAGAAATTGATGCTTCGGGAAATCGAGTTCCTGTAGTAGACATTACAAAGATGGATAAAGGGCTTTCTTCTTTCCAAGACCCATTATTCCAAAAAGAACTAATAGATACATTCAGTCTTCATTACTCTCAAGTTCAGTTGAGTGATAATGGCAATAAAGTGAATGTTGAAATAGGTAATACAGTATACGAGGGCCCAATTGTTTTTGAACAAAATCAAAAACGTGCCTATTATAAATACTATACAGGCTCCATTCTACTTTTAGTTGCCGGCCATGAGCGATTTAAAACGATTGGAGATACTCTTAAGGCTATGACAAGTGCCCCTGAACAGCATGACTATAGCAAGCTTGAACCATCCATTCCAGACACGGTAAAAGTGGATGGGGTGACGATAAAAGATGATGGAGCGATAGCTCGCATAAAGTTAGCTGATAGCAGCGTGCTAGAAGATAACGAAGAAACCATCTTTGCGCTTGAGGCGATGCTGATGGTAGCAAAAGAATTCGGATTAATGGGTGTGGTTTTCGAATCGTCCCAAACCGGAACAATCGGTACTATCCCACTCAATGAAGAGGTAAGCGTACCTTTTTCACCTAATCCAATTCCTTATAGTGAGTAAGTAAAAAGCGTGCATTTGTGCACGCTTTTACTGTTTCAAGATGCGTTATCGGTAAATGGCCAGATAAGACTTAACGCCACCTTATTTCATATGGGAAGAAAATCATCGCGACATCCTTCTTATTAAATTTTGGTTAATTCTGAAAATCCCCCCCAAACTCTCTTAGAATAGTAGTATAATTAGCAAAAAAGAAGAGAGGGGACAACCAAAAATGCTTACAGACTACCATAATCATCTGGAAAGAGGGACGCTCACACTTGACTATTTAAAAGAGTTCATAACATCAGCGCAACAAAAAGGGATACAAGAGTTTGGCATATCCGAACACGCCTACCATTTCTATCAGACAAAAGATATCCTTAGTAACCCTTGGGTGGAAGAACGGCGATACTATGATATGGCTGATTATTTCCAACTGTTTCAGGAGGCATGGAATCAAGATATCAACGTAAAAATGTCAATCGAGATGGATTACACGCCAGGAAAACATGTGGAGATGAAAAGGTTCATTGATACTTATCCGTTTGACTATGTGATCGGTTCCATCCACTGGGTGGAAGACTTCGGGATCGATTTGGCCGAATTTAGAAAAGAGTGGGATCGCCGAGATACATATGAAGTGTATACCAAGTATTTTGACCAGGTGGTCACACTTGCCCAATCAAATATGTTTGATATAATCGGCCACCTGGATTTAGTGAAAATATTTAAGTACGTACCCCAGGATGAAGAGTTTCTTCTGGAACAGTATGACAGGGCTTCGACGGCACTTGCCAACTCCAAGACTTGTGTAGAAATTAGCACTGCAGGGTTAAGAAAGCCTGTAGGTGAACTTTATCCCGATAAACGTTTATTAAAGATGTGTCATGACAAAAAGGTGCCTATTGTCCTATCATCTGATGCCCATGTCCCTGAGCATGTAGGTGCGGATTATGATCAAGCTATTGAACTTGCAAAAGCAGTAGGGTACAGATCAATCATGACGTTTAATAAGGGAGAGCGGGTCGAGTTGGAATTGGGCTGAAAACAGTAAAAGCAGGAGGGAACTGATTAATTTCCCTGTCCTGCTTTTTTTATTGCAGTACGATTAAGTTTTATAGTTCCAACGTTATCGCGGAAGATATATCCGGTATGAGAAGGATTTCATCTACAAGTGACTTATCCAACTGCTGGTCAAATGAGAGCATCATGATTGCCTTGCCACCTTGAAGCATGCGGCCTACATGCATCGTTGCAATGTTAGTCTCGTGCTTGCCGAAAATGTTACCAAGTTGTCCGATGACACCAGGGCGGTCTTGATGCTGGACATATAGTAAATGTCCACTTGGAGCAAAGTCAATATCAAAACCGTTCATATGGACGATTCTAGCACCGTATCCGTCTATAAATGTTGCTCTTACGATAAGGTGGACATCTTTCCCTTTCACTTCTACCTGTATGATATTGGAATAACCGTAGCTCTCAGATGTATGCTTTTCACCGTAGTTAATGCCACGTTCTTTCGCAATAGTTGCTGCATTGACTTCATTTACGGTCGTATCAACCCGGTTACGTAAGAATCCTGCTATGACGCTTTTTGTAAGGATGGAGGTTTCCCATTCTGTAATTTTTCCTGCATAGGTTGCAACGATTTCCTCAATAGGTGTTTTCGCAGCTTGAGAAAGTATGGAGCCGACCGTTTTTCCAAGCTGATAAAACGGTTGGATCTTCTTGTAGATCTCTTTAGGAATGGTGGGAAGGTTGATGCTTGTATGGACGGATTGCCCATTTAGATAGTCCAGTACATCTTTGGAAACCTGGTATGCTACGTTATATTGAGCCTCTTTCGTTGATGCACCCAAATGTGGGGTGACAATTACATGTTCATGCTCTACCAAGTCTCTATTGGTGGGTGGTTCCACTTCGAAAACATCAAGAGCTGCGCCAGCAACATGTCCTGTGTTTAAGTGATACAAAAGGGCTTCTTCGTCAATAATTCCACCACGGGCACAGTTCACTAGATAGACGCCTTTTTTCAAAGAAGAGATGTTTTCTCTGTTGAAAAGACCTTTCGTATCTTTTGTGAGAGGAGTATGTACCGTAATAATATCAGCTACCTTCATCACGTCATCCAAAGGCAAGGAGGTCACACTTAATTTCTCAGCTCGTGTTTCTGTCAGAAATGGATCGTAGACCACGACTTTCATCTGGAAAGCTTTCGCGCGTTTGGCTATTTCACTGCCAATTCGACCGAAACCCACAATTCCGAGAGTCTTTCCGAAAAGCTCCGTTCCGATGAACTTCTTACGACTCCACTGTGAACCTTTCACATTCATATTGGCTTGAGGAATATGACGTACCAATGATGAAATCATGGCAAAGGTATGCTCAGCGGTGGAAATGGTATTACCATCAGGTGCATTAACGACCACAACACCGCGTTTTGTAGCAGCCTGAATATCTATATTATCAACTCCGACCCCGGCTCTTGCAACTACCTGCAGGTTAGGAAGCGAGGCAAGCAGATCCTCATCCACCTGGGTTGCACTGCGCACAAGCAGAGCTTGAATGTCTTCACGGTTGTAAATGTCCTCCTCGCGGTCTTTCCTATAAACCTTGACGTTCTCCGCTTCCAGTAGTGGAGTCAGTCCGTCTGAACTAATTGAATCTGCAACAAGCACGTGGTACATAAAAGATATCCCTCCAAAATTTTATAAAATTTCTGATAACTTATCATCTAAAAAGGGGGCTGTCAATAACTTTGCGACAGGTCGAACCTATGTAAGCGCTTATTGTTGCGAAATCCCCATAAAAAATGAATAAAGGTTCATTTCTCTTTCCTTTTTCCTATTTTACGAGTATAATAACTTCGTAACTAAATAATATGATCTATCTTCGGGGCAGGGTGAAATTCCCGATCGGCGGTGATGAGGTTGACTCTCTAAGCCCGCGAGCCTTTAGTGGCAGGATTTGGTGTGATTCCAAAGCCGACAGTATAGTCTGGATGGGAGAAGATGGAGGTTCAAAGTGGTTGAAAATGCAGCGTTTTTCAACGCTTATTTCCTGATGCCTTCAACACTCCCGTTTGTTAATCGACAAGCGGTTCTTTTACGTGGTGTGGCATCCTGAAGTAAATGAAAGCTTTGAAATCTCTCTTTTCGTACGAGGTGGATCTCCATTTGAAAAGGAGAGAAAAGAAATGAATCAATCAAAACGCATCAAAAAAATGGTAACAGTGGGTATGTTAAGTGGTATCTCTTACCTGCTCATGTGGTTAAGTTTTCCACTCCCGTTGTTGCCTCCATTTTTATCTGTGGACTTCAGTGACGTCCCTGCATTGCTTGCTGCGATTATTTTTGGCCCGGTTGCAGGTATTACCGTTGAAGCAATCAAAAATATCCTTCATTATATCGTCCAAGGCAGCATGACCGGAGTTCCTGTCGGACAGATGGCCAATTTTACTGCTGGAGTGCTCTTTATCTTGCCGACATACTTCATATTCAATAAGATCCGAACAACGAAAGGGTTGGGCCTCGGTCTAGTGGTTGGAACTTTATCGATGGCAATGTTTATGAGCGTCCTTAATTATTATATTTTCTTGCCGGCATTCACCTATTTCTTGAATGTCCCTGCTGAATCATCTGCACAAATGATTGAAGGTATCGTTAAAGGTATTTTGCCTTTTAATATTATAAAAGGGCTTATTGTCACGTTCTTATTCCTGTTGTTATATAAGAAGTTGGCAGTCTGGCTTGAGCGTCAGTTAGAAGTGAAAAACGTATAGTTAACAATAATAAAACCCCGATTCTTAGGAATCGGGGTTCATTTCGTTTACTATTCGAATTTTAAAGCGTCGCCGTCGAATGGATCGTCGGCAACCTTGATGGAATCAGTAGGACAGCCTTCGAATGCGTCCATCATGTCATCTTCCAATACATCAGGAATCTCCACAATTCCTTGGTTGTCATCAAGTGTTACGAACGCGATACCCTCATCATCGTAATCATAGATGTCCGGAGCAGCAGCTCCACAAGCACCACATGCGATACAAGTATCTTTGTCAACAATCGTATATTTTGCCATGAAAATAAACCTCCCAATTAGTAACTAGTCGATAGGACGAACATTTCCAATTATTAGTTGGAAACGAATTCCTCATACTTTATATTGTAAAGATGTTTTCTTAACTTTTCAATAGAAAACTCAATGAGAATGCTTATCACATAAGGGTTCTGATAACATATTGTTAGATTACCCGACGAAAAGATGTGATAAACATGTCGCATTTTACAAAATTTTGATAAAATGACTGTAGGGGAAGAAAGGTGTAGAACTTTGATGAAATCATTCGAATTTTTGTGCTTGTTTTGTCTCCATGCTTTACGCGGAGAGAGGAGCATTTCGGGCATTTTTCATTTGCTTAGAGGGAAGAAATCCTCTCAAACGATACAAGATGCCAACATCTTTTCATTGGGTTTTCTATATGGTCTTTTTCCGGAATTGAATCGAAACTTTCTGTTAGAAAACATGGAAGCTTTGGCAACACAAGGTCTTATTGAAGAGATTCAGACAGAACATTATATTATAACGGAAACAGGGAAAGACAAATTATCCGAATACGGTAAAGTGTATCCTTTCCCCTCCTATTTGGATGGCTTTTCATATAAGGAAAAAAGCAAACACTTTTGGAAGAGGTACTCTTTACTTGTTCAGACTCTATCCAACTTAGCTGGGAAGGAAAGTTCCTTCCTGCCGATTCAGTATGAGGATTCCGTACAGCGTTGGGTTAAAAGCCATCTGTTTCAACAAAAAGGGCGTCTCAAAGCGCAGTTGATGAATGACTTGTATCATGAAACGAATCAACACCTGCAACAGGTAACAACCAAACAGGCCACAGTTTTCACCCTGATGCTAACAGGACACCGACAAGTGGGTAGAACAGCGGAGCAAATTGCAAGACTGCTTCATACCGATCCTTTTTGGGTTGAAGTGGAATTCCAAGCCGTCCTGCATTACATCATGAGCAACCTAGAAAAGGAAGAGTCAAAAGGAACCTACCCAACTCTTTATTCCATATGCCGTGATTTACTGGTACGTCCGAAACTGACGGAAACCACACAGAAAACTTTGAAGCTTCTTAACAAAGGTCTCAGCTTACTGGACATAGCCCAATTAAGACGCCTTAAGGTGAGCACCATTGAGGATCATATTGTTGAGATTGCCTTGCATTCAGAACAATTCTCCATTGAACCTTATATTGAAAAGGAGAAAATAAGTGAAATTGTAAAGGTCATTCAAAAGTTACATACACATCAACTTCGAAGGATTAAAGAAAGATTGACTAATCAGGATATAACCTATTTTCAAATAAGATTGGTTCTGACAAGGATGGGGGATGGCGATGAGTCTAGAAAATCTGTTAAAAGCTAAAACCGGCTTTTCATCCTTCAAAAATGGCCAAAAAGAAATAATGGAAGATGTGCTCGATTACAAAGACGTCATCGCACTTCTTCCTACCGGCGGAGGGAAATCCCTTTGTTATCAGCTTCCGGGATATGTATTAGAAGGGGCGGTCCTGATAGTTTCTCCCTTATTATCCTTAATGGAAGACCAAGTGCAACAACTGAGGGCCAGTGGGGAGAAAAGTGTGGTTGCGCTTAATTCCTTTTTGTCATTCTCAGAGAGAGAACGGCTGTTGTCCCTCGACCTGCATAGGTACAAATTCATTTTTATATCGCCTGAAATGCTCCAAGTGGAAAGATGGATCAAAAAGCTGCAATCTATCCAAATCGGTCTGTTTGTAGTCGATGAAGCCCATTGTGTTTCGCAATGGGGACACGACTTCCGCACGGATTATCTGAAATTGGGGAAGGTAAAGGAATCACTGGGAGGGCCGCCGAGTTTGGCACTTACCGCAACAGCCACTAGAAACGTTATCAAGGATATTCATACGTTTTTAAATATGACTTCCCCTTCCCTTCATATCAATTCAGTGGACAGGCCAAACATCGCGATGAAGGTAGAGTACCTTCCCAACAACCAAGAAAAGAAAGAAAGGCTGTTGGAACTGCTACAATCTCTCAGGTCCCCTGGAATTGTCTATTTTTCAAGTAGAACAAAAACAGAAGCGATTTGTAGATACCTTCAAGATAACGGTATAACACGTATTGCCTATTATCATGCAGGCTTGACTCAGGAACAGCGGGTCTTGATCCAGCAGCAGTTTCTGATGAATCAGCTAGATATTATCTGCTGTACAAGTGCTTTCGGAATGGGAATCAATAAAAGCAATGTAAGTTTTGTCATCCATTATCATCAACCAACACAACTTGAGGCATATGTGCAGGAAATTGGGCGTGCAGGAAGGGGTGGCAACAGAAGCATTGCCATTTTATTAAAAAGCAAGGAAGATGCGACGCTACCGGAATTCATTATTGAAAATGAACTTCCTGACCCTGCTTGGATTTCTTACACAGTGCATGAACTGGTTGCTTCATATGGGGAACTCACTGATTTGGCCAGAGTCTCAGTAAGAGAATGGATGGAAAATGCCCCCGAGGAGGAATCCCATTGGAGGTACCTTTCCTACCAAATAAATGAGTTCATTAAGAAGCAAGGGTGCCTATCATACAAGACAATTAAAGATTGCATTGCATTCATTCTTGCCCACATGGAAGAACGCACAACAGTGAAACGAAACAAATTGGAAGATTTTAACCTTTGGACTTCAACATCTCTGTGCAGAAGAAAGGGTATCCTCCGCTATTTTGATGAAGAATTAATTTCTACTCCTGTTCCATGTTGTGATGTTTGTGGCTTGGATATGGATTATTTTAAAGGGGAAAAAAGGAACTTGTCCGAGGGAAAGGATATGTCCCTTTCTTGGCAGGGTCTTTTGAAAAATATATTTTGGCAGGAAGTTGAAAAGTGAAAAATAGACAAGCTGAAATGATTAAAGATATGAGCCCAAAAGAGCTCCTATTCCATCTATACCTATCCCAGTTGGCATTCTTGGTTATCGGGGTGATTCTTGCTTTTATCCTATTCGACAACATTGCTTCCTTCCTTAGGATACTGTCCTGGAAACCGTTAGAAGTCTTGGTAATCGGGACGTTAGTGGGCATAGGCGTTGTTGGTATTGACCTGTTATTGATGAAGTGGCTACCGAGGGATCTTTTCGACGACGGTGGCATCAACGAAAAGATGTTCCAGACCAGAAGTGTCCCTCATATTTTTTTACTGGCAATATTTATTTCAACAGCGGAAGAATTCTTGTTCCGAGGAGTTATTCAAACACATTTTGGAATTTGGGTCGCAAGTATCGTTTTCGCACTGCTACATATTAGATATTTGCACAAATGGGTATTATTCCTCTCCGTTGTTATATTAAGCTTTTTACTCGGATACCTCTATGAAGCGACAGGAAGTCTATTTGTCACAATATGGGCGCATTTTCTGATTGATGTATTACTCGCATTAAAGATTAGATATGACTACGTGAAAATTGAAGACCATGAAAAGGGCAGGAGTGGGGAAAATGAATGATAATAAAGGGTTGGATCAAGCAGACGGGCTAAGGGAGGAAGTCCAAAAAGAAACTAACAAGCTACCTTCAAGAAGTGAACTGCACGCTCATAAACGAAACTCGAATACTAAATGGAAGCTGAATTTTCCTTTTGTCCGGTTAGTAGGTGTACTGTTTCTTCTGATACCTATCAGCATTTTGGCAATCCATTTTAATGACAAGGATTCCAGTTTCCTCGACAAAATCTTTACGCCACCAGTGAAGAATGTGGAATCCATCTCCATCTCGAAAAATGTCTCAGCTGACACCGCGGCAAACAAAGAGAGTGAAAAAGAAATTCCTGCAACAGATCGAGTTTCCATTATGGAGACGGACAAAGAACAGGTAGCTGAAGGGGAAGATGGCAAGGAAACAAGCGGACCAGGGAAGACAATAGAAAAAGAAGAGGTGACCGCAGCTAGCCCTCCTGTGGAAACAAGCACTTCTGGTGGTATGGAAACAGAAGAAACCCCAGAAACGACGGTTACAGAAGAACAGTCTAATGTGCAATATGTAGAACATGTAGTTCAAGAAAGTGAAAACCTCTTCCGCATTTCCATGAAGTATTTCAGCAGCAGGGAAGGCGAAAGAATAATCAGTGATTATAATAATCTTGTCAATGATCAGGTAAATGTAGGCCAGAAACTGCTTATTCCGATTAATAGGTAGGATGCGATTCATACAGGTCCCCTCTTTTGCATAATTTCTAATAGGACAGGTTATGAAAGAGGGGATTAAATATGGAGCCGGAAATTAAAATGCTGAACCATCATACAGATGAAGCGACAAAACAGACATTGCAGCTGTTGGTTAATAAAAAACGGAAGCAGGACACCTTCAAAAAACGAGAGTGGAGGTGGAGGATGTTCTGTTGTGTTACGGTAGGACTTTTTTTGGCATATGTATACTTTTACATTTTCCATCAGTCCCCTGCCTATTCTGTAAGCATCTCCTATTTTTTTGATCGTTCAGTACATTTCTGGATTGTTATGTTCATCGCTTTTCAGCTGGGGATGATTAAATACCTTCTTTATAAAAAAGACAAGGCGGAGAAAGAATATCATGACTTGCGAAAAGAAATGGTGAAAAGAAGTGATGATTATTGGTCCAAACCTGCCGATTGGAAACAAAGGCATCAAGTTTTTGATATGATGAAAAGGGAATTTGATATTAATTTGTATCATGAAACGAAGTGAGCTTGCTTGTTATGGTATAGTTGCGATAGAAAATTATCGCAACTTTTATTTTTTGGTTCTGTTCAAGCGTACTGTTGATTTTTGCTTCAACATCCTGTTTAACAGAGCCTATTTTTAAAAAGAAGGGAAGTATCTTATGGTTTGGAGTTTATTTGGGGTTCTTGCTGCTTTTGGGGCAGCACTTCTTTTATACATGTACCGTCAGGCTAACCAAGAAAATATAGTAGAACAGACACTTGCATTCCCTGAGTTTCCAAGCAGCTTAGGGAAGGTCAGGATTTTCTTCATTTCCGACATTCATAGGAGGAAAATTGATCCGGATTTTATAAAAAGAGTTAAAAACATAGATTTGGTGGTCATTGGTGGTGACCTGACAGAAAACAAGGTCCCGTTTGATCAGGTAGAGGAGAATATCAAGCAACTGAAAAAATTAGGCATCGTCTTTTATGTATGGGGTAACAATGACTATGAAGTCGAGCATCATGAATTGGATTCCCTCCTATTGCATCATGGAGTAAAGATACTGGATAACAAAAGCTATTTGTTTGAAAGTGAAGTGGGAGATAAGCTAGAGATTTTAGGGGTGGACGATTTAGTGCATGAAAGAGATCGTCTCGATGTGGCTTTGGAGGAAACAAGCGTGGACAGTTTCAAGATCTTGGTAAGTCATGAACCTGAAATCGTGGAGAAATTCACTGAAAAAGAGGGAATCAGCCTGGTATTAAGTGGACATACCCATGGAGGGCAAATTCGAATTTTCGGATTTGGTCCACATGAGAAAGGGAGGATTACACACTTACCATACACAACTCTTTTGGTCAGTAATGGTTTTGGAACGTCGTTGGTTCCACTTCGTTTAGGGGCTCCACCGGAAACACATATCCTCACCATTACCACTAGAGAAGGATGATAATCTATCTCCATCACCTGTAACATCCTGTTCAAAACCTATACAAAGTTTACACAAACACTTTCGTATTATATAATGCAAAGTATGGATTTTGATAGGAGAGAAAGGGATCTGTATGTCAACTAATGAAGGTAAGTACAATATTAAAGCAGCCTCAAAAATGCTGGGTATCCAGCCAGGAACATTACGAGCGTGGGAGAGAAGATATCAAATTATTGCTCCGGTCAGAAATGAGTCTGGACATCGCTTGTACACGGAAGAACATATTAGGATACTCAAATGGTTAATCCAGAAAGTGAACAAAGGCTTCACCATCAGTCAAGCCGTTTCACTGTTCGAAAAGAACAATCAAACTTTTCTGGAAACGGAACATACATATACGGAAGATATGTCCACTGAATTACTTAATCAATTAATGGAAGCTCTTTTGCAGTTCAATGAAGGGCAAGCTCATGAATTGATGGATAAGATTTTTAGTTTATACTCGGTTGAGAAAGTGCTGATTGATATTCTGGGAACATTGCTCGTTAAGATAGGTGATATGTGGGAGAAGGATGAAATTTCAAGTGCCCACGAACATTTTGCCTCTGCATTTCTGCGCTCACGGATTGGGATGATTCTTCACGGATTACCGGTAAACGGCTTCCTTCCTAAAACGGTGTCGGTATGTGGACCAGGAGAGTGGCATGAACTCGGGTTACTTATATATACGCTATTTGTTAGAAGAAAAGGGTTTGAAACGGTCTATCTTGGTACAAGTATCGCAGATGATGATATCCATATCGTCCTAAAAGAGATTGATCCGAAATTTCTATTTTTGTCTTGTACCCTTTCCGTCAATCTGCCTAAAACATTGGAAATGGTGACAGAGCTGAAACAGCAATATCCGTCGCTAATCATTGGACTTGGAGGTACAGCAGTCGATAAAATGTCAGAAAACAAAAAAAGGGAATTTTATGATCACCTCATTGGAAGTTCGATGAAAGATTGGGAAGACTGGTTGCGGGTAAGGATGAATTAAATTTCCTTTCCAACAATGGAAGTTCGTCACGAACCAACTTACACCTTCTATCATAAAATGTAAGAAGTTCAAGGGAGTTAAAGGGTGTAAAGGTAGGGGAGGAGTCTTTCATGCGGCTGGAACGATTAAACTACAACAAGATAAAGATATTCCTCACATTTGATGACTTGGAAGATCGCGGGTTAACAAAAGAGGACCTATGGAAGGATTCGCAAAAGGTTCATCAGCTGTTTCGAGACATGATTGATGAGGCTAGCGCGGAGTTGGGATTTGAAGTAAGCGGTTCGTTGAACGTAGAAGTCTATGCACTCCAGGCACAAGGGATGGTTGTCATTGTGACTTCCACCGAGCAGGAAGAATTGGAAGAAGAGTTCAACGATGAATATATAGAGATGCAAGTTACGGTGGATGAAAGTCAGGAACTGTTTTATGTATTCGAGTCCTTTGACCATCTTATTGATTTAGCAAAAAGACTTCAAGCTTTTCATATCCATGGAGGTACCATCTATTCCCATGACCGGATGTTCTACTTGCTGTTATTGGAGGGGGATGTGGACCTCATGATGGAGATGGACACTTTGATTGCCTTGTTATCCGAATATGGCACGCCATCTACCATGACTACTCATCGTGTGGAGGAATATGGGAAGAAATTATTGGAAAATCATGCCATGGAGCAATTAAATAAGTACTTTAATTAAGATACGGCCTATTCTACAAACGTTTTCTGTAGTTTAGGCTGTTAGTATTTTCTGACAATTCTTACGTTTTGTAATCGGTTACATTTTTTTAATAAAAGTTTATTTTCCATCTTTGCATAGTGGTACGGAAGGTGTATACTATGTCATGAAGATGGACTATTTCAATCTTATTATGTGAGACAATCTAGGAGGTTTACTTATGGTAGCCGAAAAAAGCAATGAAAAAAAGAATTCTATTGAAGAGAAGTTGGATGTATTAAAATCAACACAAGTTGTTATACATAAAGCCTTGGAGAGGTTAGGCTATCCTGAAGAAGTATATGAGCTGCTAAAAGAACCTATGCGCATGTTAACGGTGAAGATTCCGGTAAGGATGGATGATGGATCTGTCAAAATTTTCACTGGTTATCGTGCCCAACATAATGATGCTGTAGGACCGACTAAAGGTGGAATCCGTTTTCATCCCAATGTTTCTGAAAAAGAAGTGAAGGCACTGTCCATCTGGATGAGTTTGAAATGTGGAATTGTAGACCTTCCATACGGTGGAGGGAAAGGCGGTATCGTCTGTGATCCACGTGAAATGTCTTTTAGGGAATTGGAAAGATTAAGTCGTGGTTACGTTCGTGCAATCAGCCAGATTGTTGGACCTACAAAGGATATCCCTGCTCCGGACGTCTTTACCAACTCACAAATCATGGCTTGGATGATGGACGAATATAGCCGAATCGATGAATTTAACTCTCCTGGATTTATTACAGGGAAACCACTAGTACTAGGTGGATCGCATGGAAGAGAATCGGCAACAGCAAAAGGGGTTACCATCTGCATCCGTGAAGCTGCCAAGAAAAAAGGCATAAATATCGAAGGTGCACGAGTCGTGGTTCAAGGGTTTGGTAATGCAGGAAGTTACCTGTCTAAATTCATGCACGATGCAGGGGCAAAGGTAGTTGGAATTTCCGATGCTTACGGTGGACTATATGATCCGAATGGCCTGGACATAGATTATCTACTTGACCGCAGAGACAGTTTCGGAACTGTTACGAAGCTATTCAACAACACGATTTCTAATAAAGAACTGTTGGAGCTAGAGTGTGACATTCTTGTTCCTGCAGCGATTGAAAATCAGATTACTGAAGAGAACGCTCACAATATCCGTGCAAAAATTGTGGTAGAAGCTGCGAATGGGCCGACTACCATTGAAGGAACGCAAATATTGACTGATCGTGGTATCCTACTTGTTCCTGATGTGCTTGCAAGTGCAGGCGGAGTGACAGTATCCTACTTTGAGTGGGTGCAGAACAACCAAGGTTACTACTGGACAGAAGAGGAAGTAGAAGAAAAGCTTGAAAAAGTGATGGTCAAGTCGTTCAACAATGTATATGACACATCACAAAGCCGACGTGTGGATATGAGACTTTCCGCTTATATGGTCGGTGCACGTAAAATGGCCGAAGCTTCACGCTTCAGAGGCTGGATTTAATATTTGCTTAAGCTTTCCCAATCCCCTATCATATAGTGATAGGGGATTTTTGTATGCGTAATCGGATATGCAGAATAAAGCTACAGAAAATTAAATTTGTAAGACGGAGTTGAACAACGGTGATAAACAGAGATGCCATCATAGTGGGAGGCGGTCCATGCGGATTGTCGGCAGCGATAGCCCTGCAGGATGCGGGATTATCCCCACTTGTCATAGAAAAAGGAAATATTGTAAATGCAATCTATAACTACCCCACCCATCAGACCTTCTTCAGCTCAAGCGAAAAGCTTGAAATAGGGGAAGTACCTTTTATCACGGAAAATAGAAAGCCCGTCAGAATACAGGCCTTAACCTATTATCGGGAAGTAGTTAAAAGAAAAAAGATTGAAGTGAACGCTTTTGAACTGGTGGAGCGGGTAGAAAAACTCGAGGATGGCACTTTCGTTGTGCATACTTCAAAACAAAAATATGCAACCAGTCATGTAGTGATTGCAACTGGATATTATGATAATCACAATAAATTGGAAGTGCCTGGCGCGGAATTGGATAAGGTCTCTCATTATTTTAAGGAAGGCCATCCTTATTTTGATAAACACGTAGCGGTGATCGGCGGTAAAAATTCTAGTGTGGATGCAGCATTGGAACTCGTAAAGGCCGATGCACACGTCACCGTTATTTATCGAGGAGAAACCTACTCACCTAGCGTCAAACCATGGATCCTTCCGGAGTTTGAAGCCCTTGTTCGTAATGGGACCATTCGAATGGAATTTGAATCAAATGTGACTCGAATTACAGAGAAAGAACTATCTTTTGTTAATAAGGATGGGCAGGAGCAGACCATTCATAATGATCATGTGTTTGCCATGATTGGCTATCATCCGGATCATTCCTTTCTGACTGAAATGGGAGTTGGAATTGATGAAGAGTCGGGACGTCCTATCTTCAACGAAGAAACAATGGAAACCAATGTGAAGGGAATCTTTATTGCTGGTGTCATTGCCGCTGGAAATAATGCAAATGAGATTTTTATTGAAAACGGCCGGTTTCATGGTGGAATGATTGCGGAGTGTATTAAGGGTAGAAGTTGGACTTTTAAGGAGAAATAAGAATCCGATGAGGACAAAGTAATCCATCTACTTATAGGTTCGTCGGTCGTCCTAGAGGGCTAATGAGGACAGTGCAATCCACTGTAAGGTTCATCCAGTCTACATAGTCGCCCAATATAAAATGGAGTGCTCAAAAATCTTGAGCACTCCATATTTTTTCTCATTACCTTAAAAACAGCAGCTGTAACTCCGACGTATCCCTGGTGCTTTCAAGTGCTACCATCAGTTTGATTCGAGCCTTTTGACCATTTAGGCCATTGGAGAAAATTACTCCTAATTCCTTCAATTTACGGCCGCCTCCCTCATAGCCGTAAATATCCTGTACTATTCCATTGAAGCAACGGGATACCATCACCACAGGAATATCTGCATCTCTAAGGGCTTTGATCCCATCCACTGCTGTAGGTGGTATGTTACCTTGTCCAAGCGCTTCCAAAACGACTCCATCGATCTTCATGTCTTTTAACGAGTGAAATATACTTGAATCCATCCCTGCATATGCTTTCAATAACATCACATTTTTGGATACTGCCTTCACAAGGTACTTATCCTCTGCAACAGGGGAATGGTGAAAAAACGCGCCTCTTTTTGTCACGATTCCGATAGGGCCATACTGGGGGCTTTGGAATGTGGCAATATTAGAAGTATGTGTCTTTGTCACGTTCTTTGCTGTGTGTACCTCGTCATTAAGTACAACGAGGACACCTTTGTTTCGGGCTTCCTCACTTGCAGCTACTTTTACCGATGCGAGGAGGTTATAAGGACCGTCTGATCCAATTTCATTACTCGAACGCATCGCCCCTGTCAAGACAATTGGAACTCTTGTTTGGACAGTTAGATCGAGGAAAAAAGCTGTTTCCTCCAACGTGTCTGTTCCATGCGTGATTACGAAACCTTCAACTGCGTTCTCGACAGCCTGGTGGTCGATGAACGTTGAAAGCTCAAGCATATGTTTAGTGGTAATATGTGGAGAAGGAAGGTTGAATAGCTCATGACTTTCGATTTCGACATGAGAATCCACAACCAAAGGAATGGTTGTCAAAGGGTTTCTTTCTCCTGGTGAAACTGCACCGGTCTGTTCATCCTCAGACATAGAGATTGTACCACCTGTGTGGATGATCATTATTTTCTTTTTCATATACGTCACCTCATAATAATAGCCAATTTATTTACAAACAATTTCCAAAAGTTTAGACATCTTATTTCATTAATTACGATAACATGATACGATAAAAAAAAACAGATTGAAACGAGGCTTATTTATGCTGGCAGTTGTATCCGCCGGGATTGCTCCAGGCTTAGCATTGTTATCATATTTTTATTTAAAGGATACGTTCACGAAAGAACCCATAGCATATGTATTTAAAATATTCATGTTTGGTGCGTTGCTTGTGTTTCCGCTTATGTTTATCCAATATGTTATCCAGCTGGAACTTAATGTCACATCGCATTTTGTAAAGGCCTTTCTCCTTTCAGGTCTGCTAGAAGAGTTCTTCAAATGGTTTATCCTTATCTACCTTGTGTACCAGAACCTCCACTTTGATGAACATTACGACGGAATTGTATATGGTGTGGCTGTCTCACTAGGCTTTGCAACTGCTGAGAACATTCTCTTCCTTTTTGCAAATGGAGTGGAACTGGCATTTGGTAGAGCGGTTTTGCCTGTTTCCAGCCATGCGTTGTTCGGGGTTATTATGGGATATTATTTAGGTAAGGGAAAGTTCTCATTTAATCCCAGAAAAAAAAGGCTCTGGATTTCTTTATCGTTGACCACCCCTATATTTCTACACGGAATGTATGATATGATCATCCTTTCCCAAAAATATTGGGGGCTTTATATGGTTCCATTTATGGTGTTTTTATGGTGGCTCGGTTTAAGAAAAGTCAAACTTGCAAATACGGTAGAAAAATATAGCCCGCAAAAAAAAGTTGTCTAAGGAAACTTTTTTTGCGGGCTTATTTTCATTTATTGAATCATCCATTTTATGGAATACCTCTTTTCTCCAAATGAATCTGTATAAAATACCATTATCTACGGAAAATACATTGTAACAATTGTTTAAAGAAGTCAAAGGAGGAAATGTAAGGTGAAACGGTTACTATTAATTTCATGTATGTTCCTTTTTAGCACATGTATGTTATTTTCGATAAATCAAACCTCTGTAGATGCCTTTTCGGAGCAGATCATCCAGAAGGGTGCCACAGGGAATGATGTTGTCGAACTGCAAGCCCGGCTCCAGTATAATGGCTACTACCATGCAAGTATTGATGGTGTTTATGGTTGGTCGACGTATTGGGCAGTAAAGAATTTTCAACAGGAATTTGGTCTCGATGATGTAGATGGGCTTGTTGGTCCAAAAACCAAAGAAATGCTGAATAAATCAACTAAATTCTATAAAGATTGGGTTCATCAACAAATTAATTCCGGTAAACGCTTTACACATTACGGTGGGATGGAGCTTAAGTATCAAGTTGAACCTTCTCCCGCAACAATAGAAAAAGCGAAAACTGGAGCAACCAATCAATGGCAGAAACAAAAAACACAATATCAAAAACCAGAAGCGGCACCGCAAAAAGGTACTGGCAAACCAGCACCAGAGCAACAGCCTGCTCCAGGACAAGAACCACCTGCTCCAGAACAGCAGCCTGCTCCAGAGCAAGAACAACCAGCGCCACAACAAGAGCAACCTGCTCCTGAGCAGGAACAAGCGCCGGCTCCTCAAGAAGAACAGGCACCTGAAGATCAGCCTGCCGAGGAAGAAGGGGAAGCCCAGAGTGCGACCAATATGCCGGGAGGCTTCTCGGACAATGATATTCAGTTGATGGCAAACGCGGTATACGGAGAAGCTCGTGGAGAACCTTACGAGGGTCAGATTGCAGTAGCTGCGGTTATTTTGAACCGAATCAATTCCCCTACATTCCCGAATACTGTATCTGGCGTAATATTCGAACCACTTGCATTTACAGCTGTGGCAGACGGTCAGATCTGGTTGACACCGAATGATACGGCAAAGAGAGCGGTAGTTGACGCGATCAATGGTATGGATCCATCTGAAGGCGCGACTTATTATTTTAATCCTGACACAGCGACAAGCGGCTGGATATGGGGACGTCCCCAAATTAAAAGAATAGGAAAACACATTTTCTGTGACTAATGAAGAGGGTGAAAAATTATGTTGAGACTTGTAATTATCGCTGTTTTAGCAATTGCGGTAGCAGGAACAGGGTATTGGGGTTATCAAGAGCATCAAGATAAAAACGCAGTCCTCATTAATGCGGAAAATAACTATCAACGTGCTTTCCATGACCTGGTGTACCACGTGGACCTGCTACATGATAAGATAGGAACGACTTTGGCAATGAGTTCCAGAGAACAGTTATCCCCATCCTTTGCTGAAGTATGGAGGATTACCTCAGAAGCCCAGAATGATGTCGGGCAGTTGCCATTGACACTCCTTCCTTTTAATAAGACTGAAGAGTTTTTGACAAATACAGGTGATTATACCTATCAAGTAGCGGTAAGGGACTTAGATAAAAATCCATTATCTGATGAGGAATATGGAACACTTCAAGCACTGTACCAAAAGTCCGATGAAATCAGGCAGGAATTAAGAAGAGTCCAAAGCATGGTTATGAGCAATAATTTGCGTTGGATGGATGTGGAGCTCGCTTTGTCAGCGAAAGATCAACCACAAGATAACACCATTATCGATGGATTCAAAACAGTGGAGAAGAATGTAGAAGGGTATGACGAAGCCGAATTTGGACCGACCTTCACCTCCATGAACCAGAAGGATAAGAACTTTAGCAAACTTTCCGGTAAAACCATTACAGAAGAAGATGCTAAGAAAATTGCGGACAAATACTTAGAACTAGAAGGCAATGAAGAAATTATCATCACGGAGAACGGTGAAGGGTCCGAATTTGGATTCTATAGTTTGAAGATAGTGGATAAAAGCCAGCAGGACACCTATATGGATATTGCGAAAAAAGGTGGAATCCCTATTTATCTGGTTCAGGATAAAAAGCCTGAAAAGAAAAACATAAGTCTAAATGAAGCGACTCAAAAGGCTAGAAACTTCTTGAAACAGAATAAATTCGATACACTGGATTTATATGAAAGTGTGGAATACAATAAACTTGGAATTTTCACATTCGTATCCAATGTGGATGGGGTGAGAGTTTATCCTGATGCCATCAAGATGAAAGTGAGTCTGGATACGGGAGAAATCGTTGGTTTCTCTGCAAAGGATTATTTGATGTCACACCATTTGCGTGAAATTCCAGAACCGGGTATTTCGGTTCAGGAAGCAACAGATAAAATAAATGACAAAGTGATGATCATGGAAGACTATTTGGCCATCATCAATAATGATATCGGGGAAGAAGTCCTATGCTATGAGTTTTTGGGAACCATAGACAATGACACATACCAAATCTTTATCAATGCAAACGATGGCCGTGAAGAAAAAGTAGAAAAACTAAAAAACCCAGAATTACTATATGACCTGTAAAAATGACCTTAATCGTAGCACCTGAAACAAATACTAACAAAACCTGCAATAAATTGAATTTAAAGGTATTTACTTTAGAGGAAAAGTCGAAATTGGCTTTTCCTTTTTTTCGTAAAATGGTTTAATAGGAATAAATAGAAAAAATTAGCAAGGAAAAGAAACAACGGGGTGTTAAGGGGGCAATGTTTTGTTAAAGCCAGGGGTCGTATTAACTCTGCAAGTGCGAAATGATGATAAAGTGGAAAAATATAGATGCAAAGTACAGGAAGTGAAAGATAAAGAATTCTATGTGGATTATCCGTCTCATTACGCAAATGGCAGAACTACATATATTTTGAACGGAACACAATTACTTATTTCCTATGTAACAGAAGAAGGTGTTGCCTATACATTCGAGAGTGAGGTTTTGGGCAGGATCAAACAGGCAATACCCATGATGCAGTTATCCTTCCCCGGTTATGATCAAGTTGCCAAGATACAACGTCGACAGTATGTCAGGGTAGAAAGCAATATAGATGTGGCAGTCCATCCGTTATCCGTCGATTTCGACCCTTTTATAACCGTCACTCATGATATCAGTGCAGGAGGGGCGGCAGTCTTATTGCCTGAACATGCCACATTGCCTGAAAAGGAGCATGTACTGACAACATTTGTTCTTCATCTTAATAATGGAGAAACTCACTATTTAAAGCTGAAAAGCAAAGTGATTAGATTAGTGGAAGTCGATAGGAACAGAATGAGGGCCTCCCTGCAATTTGATCCCATTAAGGAAGTAGAAAGGCAGATTATAATAAAGTATTGCTTTGAACAGCAATTGTTATTAAGAAAGACTCTTATTTAAGCATAAAACCTTCCAAAATCATCCATACTATGAGTAACGACAAAGAGGATGAATGGGTGAAGGTTATATGAAAAGAGTGGAAAAAATTATCATTAAGTTGATAGTCATACAGTTAATCTGTATGATATGTGCTCAAGGTTTGCTTCTCTACACCGGTGCTGCTCCTTTTTTAAGCAAGGTAATTCAATATGAGGGAGTTGGCGGTATGAAAATTATGGAACATATAGAAACATTCGACCAAAGTAGATGATTATGATAAAATATAGATGGATGAAAACAGGGGAAATGCAGGGATACCCTGCTTTTTTCATGTAAAAAAGATTAAAAGTGAATTCAGGAGGAACTATGAAACAAAAATTATCAGTGGCAATCGACGGGCCTGCAGCGGCAGGAAAAAGTACAGTAGCAAAAATCGTCGCAGACAAATTAGGATATTTATATATTGATACAGGGGCAATGTACAGAGCAATAACTTTTCAAGCTATCAGACATGATGTCAACTTGGAAGATGAAAAGTCATTGCAGGAATTGGTAGAAAAGATGGAAATAGATTTGCGTGCCACAAACAATAAAACACAACACGTGTACATAAATGATGAAGATGTAACAGAGCAAATTCGCACGCATGATGTGACAAACAATGTATCCATCGTTGCAAAACATAAATGCGTCCGTGAGGAAATGGTAGCAAGACAACGAGTTCTTGCCAAGCGTGGCGGAGTCGTGATGGACGGGAGAGACATCGGTACGCACGTGCTACCTGATGCCGAAGTGAAGGTGTTCCTTCTTGCCTCCGTCGACGAAAGAGCGCATAGAAGACATGCGGAAAACCTTTCAAAAGGTTTTGATTCGGATTTGGAGAAACTAAAACAAGAAATTGCTAGACGGGACAAACTTGACTCCGAGCGGGAAATTGCCCCTCTACAAAAAGCAGACGATGCAAAAGAGATAGATACCACCTCATTATCCATTGATCAAGTGGTAGGTAAAATTATGGAGTTGGTTGTTTTAGAAACAGAAAGGGCAGGGCGTCCATGACTTTATACTCATTCGCTAAATTCATTGTCTCAGTAGTGCTTAAGCCTTTGTTTCGCATTAAAGTAATCGGTATCGAGAACATTCCTAAAGAAGGGCCAGTTTTGATATGCTCGAACCATATCGATAACTTGGATCCTCCCGTTGTGGGAATTACCTCGCCAAGGACAGTCCGTTTTATGGCAAAAGAGGAGATTTTTCACGTGCCTATCCTTAAATCCATCCTACCCAAAATTCATGCGTTTCCTGTAAAAAGGGGAATGAGTGACAGGGAAGCATTACGGAAAGCACTAAAAGTGTTAAAGGAAGGCCATGTGCTCGGGCTATTTCCTGAAGGGACCAGAAGTAAAACTGGAGAACTTGGTAAAGGGTTGGCTGGAGCGGGATTTTTTGCTCTCCGTTCCGATGCTGCAGTCGTTCCTTGTGCGATAATTGGACCATATAAGAAATTCCAACCATTAAAAGTGGTATATGGAAAACCAATTGATTTTACCCAGCCACGCACGGAAAAAATATCTGCTGAAGAAGCAACGTTGCTGGTAATGAATTCCATTCGCGAACTTATCGAAAAAAACAGATAGTTTAAGAGTTTTGACTTGACAAAATGTACTATTTATTAGAAGTTAGTAGAAGGAAGCTAAATTTGTAGGATTTTGTTTAGTAGTATTCCTGTATATTATAACTCGGCAGTTCTAATTGATCTGTCCAACAATCAAGTAAGTTAACATCCGTTAATTTATGAATTATTACACGAAACAAATGCAACTTTTGTTAAGTACGTATGTTTAGGCTTTAGCCTGCATACTTACGTAACGTCTACCGTTACTTACATAAATAATGGATTAGCTGGTTTGTATGGAGGAGGTAATAATGATGGTGGAAGACATGAATCAAGTAGAAGTTAACAATTTAGAGGTTGGCAACAAAGTAACTGGAACAGTTACTAAAGTAGAAGAAAAGCAGGTCCTCGTATCAATTGAGGGTAGTAAGTTAGATGGAATCATTCCGATAAGCGAACTTTCCAGCCTTCACGTAGAAAAAGCAACAGATGTGGTGGCAGAAGGTCAGGAACTTCAATTAAAAGTGACGAAAGTAGAAGAAGAATTACTTGTCTTATCCAAAAAAGCGGTAGACGCAGATCTAGCATGGGAAGATTTACAAAAGAAATTCGAATCTAAGGAAGTATTCGAGGCGGAAATCAAGGATGTCGTAAAGGGCGGACTTGTGGTAGATCTTGGAGTACGTGGTTTTGTTCCCGCATCCTTAGTCGAAAACTACTTTGTGGATGATTTCTCTGATTACAAAGGAAAGACATTAACATTTAAAGTGGTAGAGCTTGAGAAAGAGAAAAACCGTGTCATTCTTTCACACCGTGCAGTGGTAGAGGAAGAGATGCAGAATAAAAAACACCAGTTGCTTGATACCATTGAAACTGGTCAAGTACTTGAAGGAACTGTACAACGCATCACTGATTTTGGTGCATTCGTCGATATCGGCGGTGTGGATGGATTGGTCCACATTTCCCAGCTATCCTACGAGCATGTAGGCAAGCCGTCCGATGTAGTGACAGAGGGCCAGAAAGTAAATGTGAAAGTCCTTTCCGTCGACCGTGACAATGAAAGAATCTCTCTATCCATTAAAGAGACATTACCTGGGCCGTGGGCACAAGTATCAGAAAAGCTATCTGCTGGCAGCGTAACAGAAGGTGTTGTAAAACGCTTAGTATCTTTCGGAGCTTTCGTCGAAGTATTGCCTGGAGTGGAAGGGTTAGTTCATATTTCCCAAATCTCCAACAAGCATATCGGCACTCCTCATGAAGTGTTGACAGAAGGTGACAAAGTCCAAGTGAAAGTTTTGGATGTCAACGAAACTGACCAAAGAATCTCCTTAAGTATCCGTGAATTGGAAGAGCCTGAAGAAGAAGAGGACTATAGCCAATACAATCAAGCTGAGGAGTCCGGCGGATTCCAATTAGGAGAAATGATTGGGGATAAACTCAGCAAGTTGAAGAAATAATAAATGTTAAATGAAATATATAAATAGATGTAATGCTATTTAGCTGTTGATTTTTAGCACAGGGCGAAGACTCCAGTGGGGGAAGTAGCGACAATGTTGTGACCCTGCAGGGCGTAGACTGAGGAGGCTCAAGGCCGCCCCCTCGGAAAGCGAAGCCCAGTGCATAAACCAACAGCGGTTTTGAGGAAAATATTTATCATAAAAGCAGTCAAAATAATTATGTCTAGGTGATAATCGGTGAGCAGAGCACAAAGGAAAATGGACCATATTCAGCATGCACTAACAACAGGGCAGTTAAGACAAACCGGTTTTGACGATGTCATGTTCGTTCATCAGAGCTTGCCCGACCGTGCCGTTACTGACATACAATTGAATATAAAAATAGGCGAACTTACTTTAAGTTCGCCTATTTTTATCAATGCTATGACAGGCGGGGGCGGTAAGAAAACACTGGAGATTAATAAAGGCTTGGCTGAAGTTGCAAAAGAATGTAACATCGGTTTGGCTGTTGGATCTCAAATGTCGGCTATTAAAGATAGCGGTGAGGCAGCCTCTTATGAAGTGGTAAGGGAAGTAAACCAAGATGGTGTCATCTTTGCCAACTTAGGTAGTGAGGCTACAGTCGAACAGGCCAAGCGGGTCGTTGACATGCTTGAAGCGAATGCGATGCAGATTCATTTGAATGTCATTCAGGAGCTGGTCATGCCAGAAGGGGATCGTGATTTTAATGGAGCTCTTAGGAGGATCGAAGAAATTGTCCGTTCCTTGGAAGTTCCGATAATTGTTAAAGAAACCGGATTCGGCATAAGTAGGGAAACGGCAAGAAAACTATATGATGTGGGAGTCTCTATTGTGGATGTCAGTGGATTTGGAGGCACCAACTTCTCGAAAATCGAAAATGAACGTCGTGATAGCAGGCTGGATTTTTTTGATAGCTGGGGAATCTCTACAGCCGTTTCGATAGCAGAAGTGAAGAATGCTGTCCCTGATTTTCCTGTTATCGGCTCAGGTGGCATTCAAAGTCCAATAGACATTGCTAAAGCCATAGCACTCGGAGCGTCTGCAGTGGGAATGGCAGGCTTTTTCCTTAAAGTATATATGGATGAGGGAGAACATGCACTTGTGAAGTTAATTCATCAAACGCATGATGAATTGAAATGGATAATGACAGCATTGGGAGCTTCTACGATTGAGCAGCTTCAGCAGGTTCCATTGGTAGTAAGGGGAGAAACGTATCACTGGTTAAATCAGCGAGCAGTGGATTGTACTGTTTATAGTAACAGGTCTTTTTAGAAGGCTCTTTTCTCAGAGAATGTTGCTATTTACTTGTAAAAAGTCGGCAATTGGACTTTTTACGAGAAAAGTCGGCAATTGGACTTTTCACTGCTTTCATACTCTTTAAGGTGCAAGTAGTTTCTTAAGTACGGCAGGGAAAAGAGCACGACAGTAAGGGAAATAACGGTTGATGTATCCATACGAAAAAGCAAAAAAGTTACGAAAAGAGCCTTTTAGAAATAACTCTGTTACACACCGCTGTTGATTTCCGCACTGGGCTTCGCTTTCCGCGGGGCGACCTTGAGCCTCCTCAGGCTACGCCCTGCGGAGTCTCAAGATGGTCACTATCCCCCCCGCAGGAGTCTTCGCCTATTGCTCCAATCAACAGCTAGAAACTATAAAAAAGATAAGTTATTAGGTTTTTCAGAGGCCTTGCTTGCGCCTGCGGGGTCTCCCCTAAACGCTATCTCCCTCAGGAGTCTGCGCCTATTGCTCCAATTAACAGCTATGTTGCTGCAAAAATCAACAGTTATACTGTATCAGAGCTTTAGAAATAAATGAAAAAAACATCGTCTTATCCTGGTGAAAAGGATTGGAGGCGATGTTTTTTATTGTTTTTAACCAGATAAAATTCTTTATTTATTTCTTTCGCGCGCTTCATCTGGACCTTCCAGACTTGTTGCTCCAGGGTACTTTAGAGATTGATCTCGATCCGACTCCGTTCTCTTTTGGGCTTTGAGTTTTCTTTCTTGTCTATCTTTTCCCATATGATCACCTCTTTTCGGTTAATTTGAGGATTATTATTCTCTTTTTCAACTAAAACATACTGTCAAACATGATTAGTATTCCTTCTTTTTAGGCATAATGATTTGGTGAAAGGAGGGATGGGGAAATGGAAACGGCAGGCTTATATTTTTATTTTCTTGGTTGGATAGGTTGGATCATCATAACATTTTTCTTCCCGAAATCAACGGTTCGGACATTCCTGTCTTTATTGTTGCTGTTGGTGATGGCTGGGTCCACTACTTACTTAAATATCTTTGATTTTAGGGTGAGTGTAGCATTTATTATTCTCATTTTTACTGCCTTCATTTTATTGACAAAAACGATGAAACAGAAGTATTTCCTACACTATTTTTCCATCTGTACTTTGTCATTGGCATACGTATGCTTCGTCATATTTGAAATATACGATCCGGTTTGGATTATTATTGACAGAACATGGATGCTTTCTTTTATTCTTCTATACTTATCCTTACTACTGTTCAAAACGAAGTGGGAAAGGTTTGTCTTTATGCTTACAGGCGTGTTGCAGGGGGAAATATTGAACAGCATAGTTTTAAAAAGTATTTTTTCCTATTCTGTTATAGGTTCTTTTGAATTCTTGGCTGTGCTTTTCTTAACGTCTGCCGGTCTTGGCACATGGATGATGTTTGAAACGGTCACAGTCTACCTAGATTCGGTCATACAAAAACGTGTAAGGGAGAGACAAGGATGAACGAATATACATATCCGATCCTTTTCGGAGTTGTAATAGGACTTGCGACAAGAATGTATATGCTAGTGACTGATTATCGGCAATATCCTACTTATTTACACGGGAAAATCATTCATCTATCGCTTGCCTTTATAGCTTCGGGGCTTGGGACAATCGCAGTTCCTGCTATAATGGAACAAGAATTTGCAGCAATTACCTTTTTGGCTCTGGCAGCCTCCCAATTTCGAGATGTTCGGAATATGGAAAGAAACACGCTTACCGAATTGGATGCCTATGAATTGGTGCCAAGGGGGAACACCTATATTGAGGGAATTGCCATTGCATTCGAGGGAAGAAATTATTTAGTCATGATTACGGCTTTTTTGGCTACTCTTGCCTACCTTGCTGCAAACGTATGGGTGGGGTTGGTTGTTGGAGTATCAGCCGCTTTACTTTCCCATAAGCTGATGACTGGTGGACAATTGAAAGATATTGTGGATATTGAATATGTAAAACCTCATTTTGAAGGAGCGGGGTTGTATGTAGATAATATCTACATCATGAATATAGGGTTGCCTGAACGCCAGAAAGAGGTATTGAAGTATGGGATGGGCTTTGTTTTAAAGCCTAAGAATTTCAATGCGAGGACAACGATTGCCAACTTGGGCCAGAGACAAGCAATCCTTCATGACATGTCGACTGCTTTAGGTGTATATCGTGACTCCGGGACTCCCGCTCTCGTTCCGTTGGCAAAAAGGGATCTTGATGATGGACGTGTAGGGGTATTCCTTTTACCACAAGAACAGGACCTCAAAATTGGGATGGCAATTCTTGAACAGGTCCCGACGTTGGAAAATGCGATCAGGATGCCTACGAAGAACCTGAAGGAGAAGGTGAACAAAGATGGAAGTTGAAATCGGAAAGTATATCCTTGCTGTCATCACAACGAATGCATCAAAAATTGCCGGGGGAGCACCCACTTTCACCTGTGATACGAAAGAGGAAATGGAATTCATTGCTGCCAACTTGGAAGCCATTCTTGATGGAATTGCGCATGGACTTGGTGAAGAATTGTACGTCATCGTCAAGCATTGATTCATATAAATCCTACTTGTGAAAAAAGTCAGACTTCCTTATTGCACCGAATAATGTTAAACTATTCAAGTTAGGCCTTCCTTTTGCAGGAGGGTTTCTTTTATTAGAGTAATATAATGGAAACTGTTTGCAGCATTTAAAGTATCTGAAAACAGCCTTTAGTAAAGACTAAGATAATGACAAAATTATAAGTAGAATTTCTTGTTTTTTCGAATGAGAATATTTACATATATACTAAGAATAAATGGGAGGGTGGTCACCATGCCAAAACCAACCGTAGCGATTGTTGGAAGACCGAACGTGGGTAAATCCACTATATTTAACCGAATAGTAGGAGAAAGAATCTCCATTGTTGAAGATGTACCGGGAGTGACAAGAGATAGAATCTACAGCTCCGGCGAATGGCTTAATCAGTATTTTAATATTATAGATACTGGTGGAATAGAAATAAGTGATGCTCCATTTATGACACAGATCCGTGAACAGGCGGAGATTGCCATTGATGAAGCGGATGTGATCATTTTCATGACAAATGGCCGCGAAGGATTGACAACAGCGGACGAAGAGGTTGCTAAAATCCTTTACCGTTCAAAAAAACCTGTAGTGGTTGCTGTAAACAAAGTGGACAATCCTGAGATGAGAGATACGTTATATGACTTTTATGCATTAGGTTTCGGGGAACCGATTCCGATTTCAGGTTCTCATGGCTTGGGACTTGGGGATCTATTGGACTTCGTTATTGAGAATTTCCCTAAAAACGAAGAAGATGACTACGATGATGATATTATCAAGTTCTCTTTGATCGGTCGTCCAAACGTTGGAAAATCCTCTTTAGTTAATGCATTGCTCGGCGAAGAGCGCGTTATCGTTAGTGATATTGCCGGGACCACGAGGGATGCTATTGATACTCCATATACTTATGATGGAAAAGAGTACGTAATTATTGATACAGCTGGTATGCGTAAAAAAGGGAAAGTGTATGAGACTACCGAAAAGTACAGTGTACTCCGTGCATTAAGAGCAATTGAACGCTCTGACGTTGTTTTGGTTGTGATTAACGGGGAAGAAGGCATCATCGAGCAGGATAAAAAAATTGCAGGGTACGCGCATGAAGCTGGTAGAGCCATTGTGATCGTGGTAAACAAATGGGATGCAGTAGAAAAAGACGAGAAGACCATGAAGGAGTTTGAGCAGAAAATCAGAGATCATTTCTTATTCCTTGATTATGCACCAATTGTTTTCTTGTCTGCAAAAACAAAAAAACGTATCCATACGTTAATTCCTAAAATTGAAATGGCAAGTGAAAACCATTCTATGCGTGTTGTGACAACAGTATTGAATGATGTCATCATGGATGCGGTCGCCATGAATCCAACTCCTACAGACAAAGGACAACGTTTGAAAATCTATTATGCGACTCAAGTTGCTGTAAAGCCGCCTACCTTTGTCATTTTCGTTAACGATCCAGAACTGCTGCACTTCTCTTACAAGCGATTCCTTGAGAATCGTATCAGGGATGCATTCGGATTTGAAGGAACACCTATTAAACTTATCGCACGTCCACGTAAATAACAGGGAGGAGTGAGTTAGTGAAAAAGGTAGCTGTTTTAGGAGCAGGAAGCTGGGGAACTGCCCTTGCAATCGTCCTTGCTGATAATAACCATGAAGTCCGTCTTTGGGGACATAAACAAGCTCAAATCGATGAAATAAATCAATATCATACAAATGAGAAATATTTAAAGAAAATCATCCTTTCAGATAAGATAGTTGGGTACACTTCTATGGAAGAAGCGGTCAGCGGGGTAGAGGCCGTTGTGCTTGCCGTGCCAACAAAAGCGATGAGGGAAGTTTGTCAGCAAGTAAAAGGGTATCTATCCAGTCCTACTTTGTTCGTTCATGTCAGTAAAGGGATTGAGCCGGATACTCACTTGAGGGTCTCAGAGGTTATTGAAGAAGAATTGCCTGAATCTGTCCGCAAAGCGGTGGTAGTTCTATCGGGACCGAGTCACGCCGAAGAAGTAAGCCTAAGGCAGCCTACAACGGTTACTGCTGCTTGCTTGGATGTGGAAGCGGCCGAGAGAGTGCAAGATCTTTTCATCAATCAGCATTTCCGCGTTTACACGAACACGGATGTGGTAGGCGTTGAAATCGGCGGCTCCCTTAAAAACATCATTGCACTTGGAGCAGGTATAACAGATGGTCTTGGTTATGGTGATAATGCAAAAGCAGCATTAATAACAAGGGGTCTTGCAGAAATAGCGCGCCTTGGCAGCTGCTTGGGGGCAAATCCCCTTACTTTCCTCGGCCTTACAGGCATGGGAGACCTTATCGTAACATGCACAAGCGTACACAGCAGAAACTGGCGGGCAGGTAACATGTTAGGAAAAGGCTTGAAACTAGATGAGGTGTTGGAAAATATGGGTATGGTAGTAGAAGGTGTCCGCACTACAAAGGCAGCCTATCAGCTATCCCAGAAGCTCCAAGTCAAGATGCCTCTCACATCCGCTCTATACCATGTGCTCTTTGATGGGGTAGACCCAAAGGACGCGGTAGACGAGCTCATGAGCCGCTCTAAGACAACCGAACTGGATGACCTAGCACAGCTTCTTGGTGACAGGATCTAAACTCCATTCTAAAAACGCCACTTCCATTGAGGAATGGCGTTTTTTTTGAATGGCTATTTTCGTAATCTTTGTTGCTTTTACGTATTTTTGAACTAGCCGCTATATTCCCTGCGATATTAAATATGCTACATGCATACTTAGAGTAAGTACGCAGTAAAAATTCCAATTGCCGACTTTTTACTAGTAAATAGCAACAATTTTTGAGAAAAGAGCTTTCTGAAAATATTTTTAGTGGATACAGTTTCATAGCTGCCGGAAATCAACAGCAGTGTTTAAAGGCAACAAAAAAAGCTGAAGTAAAAGGGGCCATTTTTACTTCAGCATAATATAAAAGACTAAATAATCCAATCCCACAGCTCAACCAGTGATATCCTCATACACATCTTATGCGGCAATATACATACATGCATCGCCAAATGCCTATTTATCGCAAAAAAGCTTGTAAAAATTATGGATTACTACCTAAGCGCACCCTCCTATCGTTTCTTCTTTATAAGTTATGCGCTTGAAAAGTATGGGTGTTTGTTTACTTTCTTCAAAATTTTGTCCAATTTATGACCCCGGTCGCTTTACTGTCCTGGTAATGGGAGGATTGGAGTTTTTTTCATGTATGTCTTGTGCTATAATGTTTCACGGAAAAGGAGAGATGAGGATGTCACCTGCATTGATGAAGATGTGGATTTCATTTGTAGCAATGGGATTCATGTTTATATCCGTTTTAACCGTTTATTTTACTAGATTCAAGATTAAGAACTCCATCGTAAGAGGAATACTGAACACGATTGCTTTTTTATTAATCGTCCTTGCTGGACTTATTATTTTCTATGTAGTGTTCAGCGGTCCGGTCCCGGAACAATAAGAGATAAAGGAAGGAATTAACTATGACATTAAATAGGTTCTTCCTACTAGTAGGAATAATGGTTGTCAGCAGCGTGCTGTCAGGCTGTCTATACCCCCAAGACCGAATGAAGCAAAACCAGGTCCCTTATTTGGATCAGCTGGAAGTCGTTCAATCCTCAGTGAATCAATATAGGGAAGCAAGTGATGGATTATTGCCGATTAAGGATAGAGATATGGATACTCCAATCTATCAGAAGTATCCCATTGATTTTAACAAGCTTTCACCAAGGTACATACAAGAACCTCCAGGCACAGCATATGAAAGTGGTGGAGTCTACTTATATGTGCTGGTGGATGTGGAGGAGAATCCAACTGTCAAACTGATTGATTTGAGAGTGGCTGAGTCAATCCGTGATATCAATTTAAGAATCGATATGTACAAACGCTCAAACAATGGATATGCACCCATAAAAGAAGTTATTAATGATCAGGCATTCAAGATAGATTGGGAAAAGCTAGGTTATTCCGCAGAACCATTTGCAGAAAGCCCGATTACTGGGAAGAACCTCCCATTTATCCTCAATAACGCAGGTCAAGCGCAATTGGACTATTCTATTGACTTATATGACTTTCTTCAAAAGCATGAGCATAATTATAAACAAGGTGATGACATCCGCGATATCATTGTGGATCATTCTGTCTTTGTCCCCGCATATTCTTTGCCATATACCTTGGATGAGAATAATGAACCAGTAATTTTCAAACCTGAATAGAAAAGTTGTCATGAACCCTTTTTTAGAGAATACATTCTAAAGAAGGGTTCTTTATTTTTAGTAAAACACGAAAATTTATAATCACTGATATTTATGTAATGCCATATTTCATGAAAATTATAAAAGAATACCGGGGATGAATTTTCTTATAAATATTAGTCATATTTAATTAGGACAACATCATACACATATAGTGTCATAGATTATATCCTTACTAGAAAATGTAAATCCCAAGATAAATGTCGGGAGGGAATCACTTGGAAAAAGTAGATATTTTCAAAGATATCGCTGAACGAACGGGCGGCGATATATATTTAGGGGTCGTAGGAGCTGTTCGTACAGGGAAATCAACTTTCATCAAAAGGTTCATGGAGTTAGTGGTTCTGCCGAATATAGGAAACGAGTCCGATAAAGCTCGTGCCCAAGATGAGCTGCCACAAAGTGCAGCTGGAAAAACGATCATGACAACAGAGCCTAAATTTGTTCCTAACCAGGCAGTAAAGGTTAAAGTGGATGAAGGCCTTGATGTGAATATTCGACTTGTCGACTGTGTGGGCTATACAGTACCGGGTGCCAAAGGGTATGAGGATGAAAATGGCCCAAGAATGATTAACACACCTTGGTATGAGGAACCGATCCCATTCCATGAAGCAGCGGAAATCGGCACAAGAAAAGTAATCCAGGAGCATTCCACCATTGGTGTGGTCATTGCCACAGATGGCTCCATAGGAGAGATTCCACGCCGAGATTATATCGAGGCTGAGGAAAGGGTAGTGGAGGAACTAAAAGAGGTTGGTAAACCATTTATCATGGTAATCAACACTGTTCAACCGCATCACCCGGAAACAGAAGCCTTAAAACGCGAGCTGTGCGAAAAATACGACATCCCTGTAATCGCGATGAGTGTGGAGAGCATGAGGGAGTCAGATGTGTACAATGTTCTAAGAGAGGCATTATTCGAGTTCCCAGTACTTGAAGTGAATGTGAACCTTCCCAGCTGGGTGATGGTTCTGAAGGATAACCACTGGCTGCGTGAAAGCTACCAGGAAGCTGTAAAGGACACGGTGAAGGATATCAAGCGCCTTCGCGATGTAGACAGAGTGGTGGGCCATTTCAGCGAATATGAATTCATTGACCGGGCAGGTCTTGCAGGAATAGAAATGGGGCAGGGGATTGCAGAAATCGACCTTTACGCTCCAGACGATTTGTATGATCACATCCTGAAAGAAGTGGTAGGGGTGGAGATCAGAGGAAAAGATCATCTATTACAACTGATGCAGGATTTCGCATATGCCAAGGCGGAATACGATCAAGTATCAGATGCTTTGAAAATGGTGAAGCAAACTGGTTACGGCATTGCGTCACCGGCTTTGACAGATATGAGTTTAGAAGAGCCGGAAATCATCCGACAAGGCTCAAGGTTTGGGGTCAGGTTAAAGGCTGTGGCACCGTCCATTCATATGATCAAAGTGGATGTGGAGTCTGAGTTTGCTCCAATCATTGGAACGGAAAAACAAAGTGAGGAGCTTGTCCGATATCTGATGCAGGACTTTGAAGATGATCCACTTTCAATCTGGAATTCTGATATTTTCGGACGCTCCTTGAGCTCCATCGTAAGAGAGGGGATCCATGCCAAGATCTCGCTAATGCCTGAGAATGCAAGATATAAGCTGAAAGAAACATTGGAGCGTATCATCAATGAAGGCTCTGGCGGGCTTATTGCGATAATTTTATAAAGAATTTAGAATGGAGTATGTTTAAGAGCTTCCTGACTGTGGTATAAACACACAGACGGGGAGCTTATTTTGTGTGGGGAATAAGGAGAATTTCTTGATATAACAGGATTCTTGTGTTAATCTACAATCAGAAAATCTTCTCTGAAATGGCGAAATATTCCTGCAAACACAGTTTTTTGCGAGAAATTTGTTGAAATCTAGTGTTTTATGGGTTAATATAAGCCTAGTTACAAGATTAAGCGATTCTATCATGTATAGAATCAATCAAAATTGTGAACAAATGTTAATACTAAAGGCTTTTACTAGACTAAAACTGAGTTTTGGTTTAGAATAGCGATTAACTCCTTTGGGAGGAGGTGAATGGCATGAACAAGACAGATTTAATCAATGCAGTTGCTGAAGCTAGTGAACTTTCCAAAAAAGATGCTACTAAAGCAGTTGATGCTGTTTTCGATACAATTCTTGACGCACTTAAAAACGGTGACAAAGTACAATTAATCGGTTTTGGTAACTTTGAAGTACGTGAGCGTGCTGCACGTAAAGGTCGCAACCCACAAACTGGGGAAGAGATCGAAATCGCTGCTAGCAAAGTACCAGCTTTCAAACCTGGTAAAGCACTTAAAGATGCTGTGAAATAATTGACAGCTACATAGTCAAATGAATGTCAGCATAAAGAGGCGCACAGTTTGCGCCTCTTTATTTTTGCTTTTATAAAAAAACTTATGCTAGAATCACATTACAGCTATTTTTTGCAAAACTCTTTTCTCAAAGGTTGTTGCTATTCGCCCGTAAAAAGTCAGCTTTAGGACTTTTTATCGCACTCCTACTCTAAAACTGTCAAGGTAGACTTTTCTGTACAACAGGAAAAGAGCACGACGGTAAGATGTATAACGGTCAGGGCAAAAAATACTTTAAAGCAACAAAGTATATGAATAAAGCTTTTGCGGTAATGTAGGAGGATAAACTAAATGACTGAAGTGAATAAAGCTCAAATAGAACAAGCAGTACGAATGATTTTGGAAGCAATCGGGGAAGACCCTAATCGCGAAGGTTTGCTAGACACCCCAAAACGAGTGGCAAAAATGTATACAGAAGTATTCTCGGGGCTTAACGAGGATCCGAAAGAACACTTCAAGACAGTATTCGGAGAAGCGCATGAAGAGTTAGTGCTAGTTAAGGACATCTCCTTCTTTTCCATGTGTGAGCACCATCTTGTGCCATTTTTCGGGAAGGCGCATGTTGCATACATACCTAAGGGCGGTAAAGTGACTGGTTTGAGTAAACTTGCCCGTGCAGTGGAGGCGGTTGCAAAACGTCCACAGTTACAGGAACGAATCACATCGACCATTGCCGAATCCATCGTAGAATCATTAGATCCTCATGGAGTGATGGTAGTGGTGGAAGCAGAGCATATGTGCATGACAATGCGTGGAGTAAAGAAACCGGGAGCGATGACAATCACATCTGCAGTCCGTGGTGTTCTGGAGAATGATCCAGCCGCAAGAGCGGAAGTACTCTCATTGATTAAAGGTTAATAGTGAAACATAGAAACAAGGAGGATGGTCATGGGTCAAACAAACTCGAACGATTTCATTGTAATAAAAGCAAAGGAAGATGGAGTAAGTGTCATTGGTCTAACTCGCGGAACGGATACTCGTTTCCATCATTCTGAAAAGCTTGACAGGGGAGAAGTGATGATAGCCCAATTCACGGAGCACACCTCCGCCATCAAGATCAGAGGTAAAGCCCTTATCCAATCTTCTCACGGAGAAATGGAAACAGACTGATTGTTTCAGTACAATCTAACCACAAAGGTAAACCATTGAAAGCAGATGAATATTTATTTCTCTGCTTTTCTTATTATCTACTCCTTGCAGGGTTAAACTAAAGAAAGATAGCCCATTTCAACAATATGCTTCACTAATGTGCTATAATTAACTTTGTCTATTTTAGTTAGGCCTTGTTCGCCTGCGCGAAACGGCCGTCAGTCAAGAAAAGGGAACAAGGGTGGTCTTTAGTGAGTCATATACATATATCCATGATCAAAGAAAAACTACATAATCTGATTACACATCCATATTTAATAAAACATATTGAATACCCTATCATAGATGAGGATAAGCTGTTGCTCCTCTATTCCGTGCTGGAATCCATCGAGATGGCCGATGAAACAAAAGAACAATATATATTATCGACCATGCTTGTTCAAATTGCCCTTGATACCCATGATATGGTTACAAACGCGAAAGCGGACCAATTGGAAAAGGGCGATGAGAAGAGCCGTCAGTTGACTGTTCTCGCTGGTGACTACTATAGCGGTCTTTACTACAGACTGCTGGCAGATGTTAATGACATCACCATGATAAAAACATTGGCCCATTCGATCAAACAGATCAATGAACATAAAATTGCTTATTATCAAAAAGAACTAGAAGGCATCGAGAACCTGATGGATAGCCTTGGAAAGATAGAATCATCTTTGATACAGTCTGTATCCAGCTATTTTTCCAACACAGTGCTTAAAGAATTAAGTGTCAATTTCTTATTATTAAAGCGCTTAATCCAAGAAAGGAAGAGCTTTTGTCAAGAAAAGTCTTCCTTCCTTTTTGAAACATTAAGACGGATTGCCTTTTCCATAGGGGAGAAAAATGACCCCTCTAAGGATCAGGAAACCTATATGCTCTACCTAATGGACAGATATATCGATCATGTAAAAGGGAAGATTGAGCAGATAACTCATTCTATTCCCAAAATGAATAACTTATTGGAAACAAGAATACAGGAACTTTTTTATGAAATACCATTTTCATCGAAAAAGTATGCGGAAGAAGGGTAAGCCATGCAACATCCATCCAAAGAAGAGCGAGTGCATAATGTCTTTGAAAAAATATATAAAAACTACGACAAGATGAATTCCGTCATCAGCTTTCAGCGTCATGTAGCATGGCGGAAGGATACGATGAAAAGGATGAATGTGAAGTCAGGCTCAAAAGCATTGGACGTATGTTGTGGCACTGCTGATTGGACCATTTCCATGGCGGATGCTGTCGGAAAAAACGGCAACGTGGTGGGTCTGGACTTCAGTGAAAACATGCTTTCCATCGGGAAGGAAAAAGTCAAACAGCTTGGCGCCGCCAATATTGAGCTAATTCATGGTAATGCCATGGCACTTCCTTTTGAGGATAATTCTTTTGACTATGTAACCATCGGTTTTGGGTTAAGGAATGTACCTGACTATTTTCAAGTGTTGAAAGAAATGTACAGGGTCGTCAAGCCGGGCGGGAAGGTTGTCTGTCTGGAAACGTCACAGCCTACAATGCCAGGTTTCCGTCAAATGTATTTTCTCTATTTCCAATATGTCATGCCGATGCTCGGAAAAGTATTCGCCAAAAGCTATAACGAATACGCATGGTTACATGAGTCGGCCAAAGACTTCCCGGGAATGAAAGAGCTGAAAGAAATGTATGAAAAAGTAGGTTTCCGACCAGTAGAGGTAAAAGCTTATACAGGTGGAGTCGCTGCCATGCATTTAGGAGTTAAACCTAGAAAATAGTTTGTAAAGGTGACCTACATGAAATTAAAGATGATGTATTCCTTTTTAAATAATGATTTACAAATAATTGAAGATGAACTAGAAGCCACTATTCAGACGGAACGTGCTCTGCTTCAAGAGGCTTCTTTGCATTTGCTACAGGCAGGCGGAAAAAGAATTCGCCCTGTCTTTGTGCTGTTGGCGGCCAAACTTGGAACCTACGATATACACAATGTCAAAAATGTGGCTGTGGCACTCGAACTCATGCATATGGCCTCTCTTGTTCATGACGATGTCATTGATGACGCCGAATTAAGGCGTGGTAAAGCCACGATCAAAGCAAAGTGGGATAACCGTATCGCCATGTATACGGGAGATTATATTTTTGCCAGATCGCTTGAAATGATGACAAAGGTGGATGACATCGAGGCGCACCGCATTCTCTCCAATACCTTGGTAGAGCTTTGTAAAGGCGAAATCGAACAGATACGTGATAAATACAATTATGGTCAAAACCTTCGGACTTACCTGAGAAGAATCAAAAGGAAGACAGCCATTTTAATTGCAGTCAGTTGTCAATTGGGGGCCATCACTGCCGAAGTTCCCGCTTCTGTTCATCAAAGCCTTTACTGGTTTGGTTATTATGTCGGTATGTCCTTTCAGATTACGGACGATATATTAGACTTCACTTCCACCGAAGAACAGCTCGGAAAGCCTGCCGGAAGCGATCTTCTGCAAGGCAATATCACATTACCTGTCCTCTATGCGATGGAAAAACCGGAATTAAATGAGAAGATCAGGCGAATTCACGAGCAGAGCGACGCGGACGATATAAAAGAAATCATTGACCTAATCAATAAGTCTGACTCCATTGACCGCTCCTTTGCATTAAGTGATCGTTATCTGGAGAAGGCTTTCAAGGAGTTAGAGAAACTTCCAAACGGGATTGCAAAACGGTCCTTCAACAATGTGGCAAAGTATATAGGTAAACGTAAATATTAGGCTCCATTTCATGAACTTTGTAAAATATTACGATAATTCTCCATCTTCTGTTGCGAAACTGTAAAAACCGTGATATATTTTGGTAGGTTAGGGTTTATCTAACCTTACATAATCGTAATGGGGTGGAGAAATTATTATGGAAAAAACATTTTTGATGGTAAAGCCTGATGGCGTACAACGTAACCTTGTTGGTGAAATCGTTTCTCGTTTTGAAAAAAAAGGTTTCCAACTTGTAGGTGCTAAATTAATGCAAATTCCAACTGAATTGGCAGAAGAGCACTACGGTGAACATAAAGAGCGTCCTTTCTTCGGAGAGCTAGTAGACTTCATCACATCTGGACCGGTATTCGCAATGGTTTGGCAAGGCGAAAATGTAATCGCTACCGCGCGCCACATGATGGGTGCAACAAACCCTAAAGATGCAGCTCCTGGAACAATCCGCGGAGAGTACGGTGTAATCGTTGGAAAGAACATCATCCACGGATCTGACTCCTCTGAGAGCGCTGAGCGCGAAATCGGTCTATTCTTCAAAGGTGAAGGCCTTGTTGAGTACAAAAGAGATGTGGACAACTGGATTTACTAATACGACGAATTGAAAACGCTTTATCTGGTCTGAGGCACCTTTCTCAAATGAAATGATTTGAGAGAGGTGCTTTTTTGTTTGTTTTGGAGGTTGGTGCGAGGGGGAAATGATCTTGTCTGATTACCTAATTTTAAATGGGGTAGCTGGAGTGCGAAGTTGTAGAACATGGGAGTTAAGTGGTAGAAGTGAGGTCGGGAAATGTAGAAGGGGAGCTGGGAAATGTAGAAGTACCCCTCTGAGAGGTAGAAGTGGATAGTTGAACGTTAGAATGAACGAATATAGATCGGTACTTTACTTTAATGAAGAGTGCCAAAACATGTGATTACCTAATTTAAAATTGGGGTAGCTGGAGTGCGAAGTTGTAGAACATGGGAGTGAAGTGGTAGAAGTGAGGTCGGGAAATGTAGAAGGGGAGCTGGGAAATGTAGAAGTACCCCGTTAAATGGGAGAACCAGCAGGTGAAGTGGTAGAATCTACAAATCGACCGTCCAAGTAAAAAGTGAGAAAAATCTTTCTCCTCTCCCACCCCAAATCAGCTATACTTAAAGTATAGATATAGAGAGAAAGTAGATGAATGGGATGAGGGACGATTACAGTATATTTATAGAACAGATTAAAAGAAAGACAGGCATTGAGCTGTCGTTATACAAAGAGGGACAGATGAAGAGAAGGTTAACCTCCCTCTACGAAAAAAAGGGATATAAAAATTTTAAAGAATATTATCAGCTTCTGGAAAAAAATCAGGAAGAGCTAATAGAATTCCTCGATCGGATGACCATAAATGTTTCCGAATTTTATCGAAATTACAAACGGTGGGAGATCTTGGAGAAGAAAATCCTACCCGAGATGCTAATACAAAATAAAAGACCAAAAGTTTGGAGTGCGGCCTGTTCCACAGGGGAGGAGCCTTACACACTCTCGATGGTCCTGAGTAACTTTATCCCATTAAGTGATATAAGGGTGAAGGCCACTGATATTGATACAAATGTCATTGCAAGGGCCAAGCTTGCAACCTACCAGGAGCGTTCCCTTCAAGAGGTGCCAGCCAAAGTCAAACAAAAATATTTCATGAAGCAAGATGGACTTTTTAAAGTAAGTGAGGAAATAAAAAGGACCGTTAGCTTCCATAAACAAAACCTGTTGGCGGACCCATTTGAACAAGGACATGACTTGATTGTTTGCCGAAATGTCCTGATTTATTTCACAGAGGAAGCGAAAGAGCAACTCTACCATAAGTTCAGTAGTGCACTGAAAAAGGGCGGAATTCTCTTTGTGGGAAGCACAGAACAGATATTTCAGCCTGCCAAGTACGGGTTTGAAGTGGTTGATACATTTTTTTATCGGAAGGCTTAGGAAATCCCCTGGAAACAGGGGATTTCAGTGTGTAGACAAAGCTTAAAATAATGAAATTCTCAGTGGATCGCAGTGGAAGGAGCGAAGACTCCTGCGGGAGGAAAGGACATGGAAGACCCCGCAGGGCGTAGCCCGAGGAGGCTTCCGGACTGCCCGCGGAAAGCGAAGCTCCTGCAACGGAGATCAACTCTTCCAACAGATAACCTAACTAGTTTATAGTTTGTCAACAGTCTAAAATCCCCTGGAAACAGGGGGTTTTATCATTCCTCATTTCCGCGGCCGTCAACTCCCCTTAGAAAGTTCCCCCACAACCTGCTTTTTTTTACTAGAACAATCCGCTACACTTATGATATAGTATTACATAATTAATTTTACTTACACGCTTAAAAGCTTTAAAGAGATAAAGGAGAGGCTGATGACGATGAGATATTTGACTGCTGGCGAGTCGCATGGACCGCAATTGACAACCATATTGGAAGGTGTCCCAGCCGGGCTGCCACTGACTGTCGAGGATATTAATGAGGATCTTTCAAGAAGACAGAAGGGACATGGCCGTGGCAGAAGAATGCAGATTGAAAAGGATACCGTAGATATTCTGAGTGGGGTTCGTCATGGTCAAACGTTAGGTTCTCCCATAACCCTGGCGGTAACGAATGATGATTGGAAGCATTGGACGAAAATTATGGGGATCGAGCCCCTTTCACAAGAAGATCAGGAAGAGGTAAAGCGCAAGGTGACAAAACCTCGTCCTGGACATGCAGATCTAAACGGTGCGATTAAATATGGTCACCGTGATATGAGAAATGTCTTAGAGCGCTCTTCCGCGCGGGAGACGACCGTAAGGGTTGCTGCTGGAGCTGTCGCTAGGAAGTTCCTCGCTGAACTTGGAATCAAGGTTGCCGGGCATGTTACGGAAATTGGCGGAGTGAAAGCAGATCCTCAGCAAGTCAGCAACCTTGAAGATCTTAAAGTGAAAACCGAGGCGTCCCCTGTTCGTTGCTATGATAAAAATGTGGAACAGGCGATGATGGATGCCATTGATACTGCTAAAGAGAACGGGGATTCCATCGGCGGCATAGTGGAAGTGATTGTCGAGGGTGTTCCAGCAGGTGTAGGAAGCTATGTACATTATGACCGCAAATTGGACGCCAAAGTTGCTGCATCCATCATGAGCATCAATGCCTTCAAAGGAGTCGAGTTTGGAGTTGGCTTCCAAGCAGCCAGCCTTCCGGGCAGTAAAGTGCACGATGAGATTGCTTGGAGCGAAGAGAGAGGCTATTACAGACTATCCAATAATCTTGGAGGTTTTGAAGGTGGTATGACAACTGGTATGCCGATTGTAGTGAGAGGTGTCATGAAACCTATTCCAACCCTTTACAAGCCGCTTCAAAGCGTCGATATTGATACAAAAGAGCCGTTCCAGGCAAGCATTGAACGTTCCGACAGCTGTGCGGTGCCGGCAGCAAGCGTTGTTGCGGAAGCAGTGGTCGCATGGGAAATCGCTCAAGCTATTGTTGAACAATTCGGGCAGGATAGAATGGACCTGATCAAGGAAAATGTCCAAAGGATGCGAGATCATGCCGCAAAATTCTAATTGTAAGCATGTTACCGTTCAGACTGTTTCTAAGGAGTATCCCGTATTTTTGGGAAAAGGGGCGATAGAAAACCTGCCGCAATTACTTGGTTCTTTTCAAAAGAAACCAAGCAAAGTGTTGGTTGTGACAGATGACCTTGTTGCAAACTTATATCTATCAGAAATAGTTGCAAGTCTTGATCAAACTTTCACTGTCCTTACCTTTGTAATTCCAAACGGTGAAGAAGCCAAGTCATTTGAAAACTATCATGCCATTCAAACATATGCGCTTGAAAATGACTTGGATCGCCATTCTGTCATTATTGCTCTAGGCGGTGGGGTGGTAGGAGACATTGCTGGATTTGTTGCCTCTACTTTTATGAGGGGAATCAAGTTCATTCAAGTTCCCACTACACTCCTAGCACATGACAGTGCAGTGGGAGGAAAGGTTGCTATCAATCATCCTCTGGGAAAAAATATGATTGGATCCTTCTATCAACCAGAAGCGGTCATTTATGATGTGAATTTCTTAAAGAGTTTGCCTGAGAAAGAGATGCGCTCGGGCTTTGCGGAAGTGGTCAAGCACGCCCTTATCTGGGACAGAGATTTTCATCAATGGATTACTAGCAATATATATCATCTGAACGACCTCACAGAAGACCGACTGCTTGTTTGCCTGGAAAACGGGATTAAAATCAAAGCGGAAGTCGTGTCAAATGACGAAAAAGAAACAGGTTTGCGGGCGATTTTGAATTTTGGCCATACATTAGGTCATGCACTTGAGGCAGCCTATGGATATGGAAAAATCACGCACGGTGACGGGGTGGCACTGGGGATGCTTTTTGCCACAAGGTTAAGTGAAAAGCTGAATCCAGAGCTACAGTTAAGCAAAAGCTTGTCAGAAACTTGGAAACGTTATGGCTTTCCAATAAAGATCCAACCACCCGTTTCCCCTCAGGAACTGTTAACTTGGATGAAGAAAGACAAAAAAACTCAGAACAGTCATATACATATGGTATTGATACAGTCAGTTGGAAAAGTTGAACTGCGTTCCGTACCAGATGAGCTTATACTAGAAACTTTACAAGAATTTTATTAAAAGGCTATTTTCGTAAACTTTGTTGCTTTTACGTATTTATTCTTTATTGTCGTGCTCTTTTCCCTGTAATACTAAATATGCCACGTGCATATTCAAAAATAAGCATGCAGTAAAAAGTCCAACTGCCGACATCTTACTAGTGGATAGCAACAATTTTTTAGAAAAGAGCCTATTAAAAAACTCAAAGGGGGAATTCGGTGATTCGTGGTGTAAGAGGCGCAACGACCATAGAGGAGAATGCAGAAAAAGAAATTATCTGTAAAACAGAAGAATTGCTACAAAACATGATCGAAGCGAACAACATTGTGGCAGAAGACGTAGCGCAAGTGTTAATCTCCGTAACGGCAGATATCACGGCATGTTTCCCTGCCAAGGCGCTACGTAACCTTGAGGGATGGGATTATGTTCCGGTCATGTGCACGAAGGAAATAGCTGTACCCAACTCACTGCCTTCCTGTATCAGGGTCATGATGACAGTAAACACGGAAGTGCCGCAAAAAGACATTCACCATATTTATCTGCATGAAGCGGTAAGCCTGCGACCAGACCTTGCAAAAACATTATCGGTTGACAATTAGCAATCTTCTATCATATAGTACTTACAAGTAATAAAACAGTTTAGAGATTAGTTTAGAGAATTAAGTTGAGGGCTAAAGAGCCAAGTAGTTTTACCATCTTATCAATAACTTTATATGAGCCGAGTTGAGAAGAGAATAGCTGAGAATGAGTCGAGATTAGCTGAGGTTAGAATGTATTCTATATATCTACCCAAAGACTCCCCCTCTGTCTTTGGGTTTTTGTTTTTTTCCTCATTCTGTAACACCTCGTTACAACACTCATTCTCCATTTCTTGAAAATGGAGGAGATCCAATGCAACAGTTTGCAGAGTTCCTACATGGAAGCAAACAATTTAAAACCATTCCCATTATTGAAAGTTTTTTTGAAGACACGTTAACACCAGTTTCGATTTTTCAAGCACTTAGAAAAGAAGCGGTTTATCTATTAGAAAGCAAAGAGCCCAATTCCGCATGGGCCAGGTACTCCTTTATTGGAATGAATCCTTTTATGAAAATAACAGCTGAGAATTCCACCATTTCATTACGAGATGAAAATGGCGACAAGTTCCTTTTTCAATCTAAAGATTTGAATGAAGTCATTCAACACGCCAATAGATTGTTACAAGTTAAGCAGTTGGAAAAAAAGATAGGATTTACCGGTGGGGCGGTTGGCTATTTAAGTTATGATTTTATACCTACTATCGAGAAAGTACCGATGCATTCATCCTATGGCGGAGAACACACAGCAAATCTTTTGTATTGTGAGGATATCGTGGTATGTGATCATAAGGAAAATGTATTGCACTTTATCCATTACATCCGTCTAGAAGGAAAAGAAGATGAAAGAGAGCTGCAGAAGAGATTTACTGAGGCTAAACAATCGATCCTCGCCAAAGTCTCTTTGATTAGAAAGCGGCAAGAGAACGATGGACTTGTGGAAGTGAACGTTGACAAAGAAGAACTTCCTGTTCAGTCCAATTACACAAAAGAGCGTTTTATTGAACATGTAGAAAAGATAAAAAAATATATCCAGACAGGTGATATCTTTCAATGCGTTCTATCTCAACGTTTTGAGTTAGAAGCAGATATAGAAGGGTTTGATGTATACCGAGTTTTAAGAAGGCAAAATCCATCACCATATTTATTTTACCTGCAATATGATGAGATGGAATTGATAGGAAGTTCACCTGAGAGATTAATACAAATTCAAGATAGAAAGTTAGAGATTCATCCGATAGCCGGTACGAGAAAAAGAGGGAAAACAGAAGAGGCAGACCAGAAATTAGCCCAAGATCTGATGCAAGATGAAAAAGAACAAGCAGAACATTACATGCTTGTAGATCTTGCGAGAAACGATTTAGGAAGGGTTGCCTCCTATGGTTCTGTCCATACGCCGGTGATGAAAGAACTTGTATATTTTTCAAGAGTCATGCACCTAATTTCCATCGTAAAGGGAGAGCTGGCACCAACCTTTACTCCTGTGGAAGCATTGCTTGCGGCTTTTCCGGCTGGAACGGTTTCAGGCGCACCGAAGGTAAGAGCGATGCAAATACTGCAAGAGCTCGAACCTACAGTGAGAAACACATACGCAGGAGCGATTTGTTACATCGGATTTGACGGAAATATCGATTCTTGTATAACCATAAGGACCATCCAAAAGCGTGGTAACAGTTTTTATGTTCAGGCTGGTGCAGGAGTCGTAGCAGATTCCGTTCCAGAACTAGAGTACAAGGAAACGATTAATAAAGCTTCGGCATTAATAGAAACAATCCAGGTAGCAAATAAATATTTTGCAAAAAAGACAGGGGGGGCATGCAGCTATGTTTAAAGCCTATTTAACAAAACTAATAGATGGCGCAAACCTTACAACGGATGAAGCAGAAAGTGCGATGGATTTGATGATGAAAGGGGAAGTGACATCCAGTCAGATTGCAAGTTTTATTTCTATTCTTAGATTCCGAGGCGAAACGCCAGAGGAAATGTTGGGTTTCACGAAAGCGATGCGAGGACATATGAAGCCGATAGCTTATGAGCACCCTTATTTAATAGATACATGCGGAACCGGTGGGGATGGAGCATCGACGTTCAATATTTCTACCGCTTCTGCAATCGTGGCGGCAAGTGGCGGGGCAATAGTGGCCAAACATGGTAATCGGGCAGTTTCCTCCTCCAGTGGTAGTGCAGATGTGTTAGAGCAATTACAAATACCTGTACAGCAAACTTTAGAAGAAGCAACAGCAAACCTTCAAGACAATGGAATGAGCTTTCTTTTTGCTCCTATCTATCATGAGGCAATGAAGCATGCTGTGGCTCCGAGAAAAGAGATTGGATTTAGGACGATTTTCAACCTTCTGGGACCACTCGCCAATCCTGTTCGATGTAAAAAGCAGGTGATCGGGGTGTTTTCAGCGGATTATGCTTATAAAATGGCGGAAGTATTAAATAGACTCGGTTCGGAACATGTTTTGATTGTAGCCGGAGAGGACGGATTAGATGAAATCACCATCACTGCAAGCACGCATGTGGTGGAAGTGAAAAATGGGGAAATTTCTTCTTATTCCATAGCGCCAGAGGACTTTGGGTTCAAACGAGGCAGACTGGAAGACATACAAGTATCCAACAGCTTACAGAGTTCTCATCTTATCAAACAGATTTTTCAAAATAAAAGCAACGAAAGTGCACGAGACATTGTTTGTTTAAATGCTGGGGCCGCTCTCTATGTATCAGGAATTACCGAAACCATCCATAAGGGTGTCGAACTTGGCGTTCAACTGATCGAGGCAAATAAACCATACGAACTACTACAGCAACTAAAGAACGCAGGGGTGAACGAGCATGTTAACTAAAATTGTGGAAACGAAAAAGATAGAAGTGAAAAACTTAACATTACCTACACAGAAAAAGGTAGAGCGTTTTTCGTTTTACGATGCACTGGCAAATCCGAAGCGAGAACTAGGTGTGATTGCTGAAATGAAGAAGGCCTCCCCTTCCAAAGGGATCTTAAAAGAAAGCTTTGCACCAATAGACATTGGAGCGGAATATGAAAAAGTTGGTGTGGATGCAATTTCCGTACTCACAGATCAGACTTATTTTAAGGGGTCAAAGCATGATTTGATGATGGTAAAGGAAACTACAAGTCTGCCTGTTCTTAGAAAAGACTTTATCATTGATCCGATTCAAGTCGAGGAAAGTGCGTGTATTGGAGCGGATGCGATTTTATTGATTGCTGAGATCCTGTCTGATAAAAAATTAGCGGAGTTATATAAACAAGCAACAGACCTAGGGTTGGATGTACTGGTGGAGGTGCATAGCTTGGAGAGGCTCACGCAACTCCTCCAAACAATCTCTCCAAAAATCATTGGAGTCAATAATAGAAACCTCGCAACCTTTGAAACGGATATCCAAACTACTAAGGAACTTGCCGCACATATTCCAAGCTCTTCCTTGCTCGTTAGCGAAAGCGGCATCCTGAAAGCAGAGGACCTTCGCCAAGTAAAAGAATTTGGGGCAAAAGCCGTACTGGTAGGGGAAGCGTTCATGAAAGATCGAACACCTGGTACAGGGGTAAGAAGACTCTTTGGAGAACTTGAACATGTCTAAAATGAAGATAAAGTTTTGCGGAAACAAAAGTTTGGAAGATTATAAGGCTTCCTTACAGACTGGCGCAGATTATCTAGGGTTCGTTTTTGCCGAGAGTAAGCGTCAAGTGAAAGCCGAAAAAGTGGCAAAATGGGTAGCCGATTTGCCGCCTCAGAACAAGTTGCTTGTAGGGATTTTTGTCAATCAAAGCAAAGAGGAAATTCTACAAGCTGTCCGTACAGTTCCGCTTGATGTCATTCAGTGCCATGGGGATGAAGACCTGAATTTTTTAAAAGAGTTAAAGGCAGCGTGTGACGTGGAGATTTGGAAAGTGATTCACCACGAAGATGAAACGAGCGTCGAGAAATTAGAATCATTCCTGGGCTTGATAGACGGATTTGTCATTGATAAAAAGAATGGCACTCAGTACGGTGGAACGGGAACAAGCTTTAACTGGGCCCATATACCGCTCTATGACAAGCTTTCCACCCAGTATAATATTCCATATTTAATTGCTGGCGGAATAAATGTAGAGACACTCCCAGAATTATTACCTTATGACCCAGAAGGAATCGATCTATCAAGTGGGATGGAAGTGGATCGTGTTAAAAGTAAGGAAAAAATGAATCTGATAGAAAGTATGGTGAGGGAACATGACAAACGTACAAACGCCAGATAGCTTCGGTAGATTTGGGGAGTTCGGGGGAAAATATGTACCTGAAACGTTGATGCTACCATTAGAAGAATTAGAACAAGGCTTGCAAGAGGCCCTAAAAGATCCAACTTTTCTAGAAGACTATCATTATTATTTAAAAGAGTATTCAGGCAGACCCACCGCTTTAACGTTTGCTGAGAAACTTTCTAGTCGAATTGGCGGAGCGAAAATTTACCTGAAGAGAGAAGATCTGAATCATACGGGTGCCCATAAAATTAATAATGCAATCGGCCAAGCCTTGCTTGCAAAACGCTTGGGTAAAAAGAAAATTATCGCGGAAACTGGGGCTGGACAACATGGTGTAGCTGCTGCAACTGTTGCTGCCAAGTTCGGACTGGAGTGCAAGGTGTTCATGGGCGAGGAAGATATTGAACGGCAGGCTTTGAACGTGTTTCGGATGAAGCTATTAGGAGCAGAGGTCATCCCTGCAACCAGCGGCAATAAAACGTTAAAAGATGCGACAAATGAAGCGATTCGTTATTGGGTCCAACATTGTGAAGATCATTTCTATATGATTGGTTCCGTTGTTGGTCCGCATCCATACCCATATATGGTGCGTGAGTTTCAACGTGTGATTGGAGAAGAATCCAAACGGCAGTTCCAGACAAGAGAAGGCGGGTTGCCTGATAAAATTGTAGCTTGTGTAGGCGGAGGTTCCAATGCAATTGGAATGTTTGCTCCATTCGTGGACGACGATGTTGAACTTATTGGAGTGGAGGCGGCCGGTAAAGGCATTGACACCCCCCTTCATGCAGCGACATTAACAAAAGGGACGAAGGGAGTTATTCATGGGTCGTTGACTTACCTGATTCAAGATGAACACGGTCAAATCATTGAGCCTTATTCCATTTCTGCAGGCCTTGACTATCCAGGAATCGGACCAGAGCATGCATACCTTAAGGACAGTAATAGAGTGCAATACCAAAGTGTAGCAGACGAGGAAGCTCTAGAGGCCCTACACATTCTAGCAAAAGAAGAGGGAATCATACCGGCAATCGAGTCTGCTCATGCCCTGGCGACGGCTTATAAAGAAGCGGAAAAATTGCCACGTGATAAAACGATTCTCGTTTGTTTATCAGGACGTGGTGATAAGGATGTTCATACATTAATGAATCGAATGGAGGGAACAGTGGAATGACTCCCTATCTTGAGCGAATACCCAAACATGAAAAGCTGTTTATTCCATTTATCATGTCCGGAGATCCTACCCCGGAACTCACAATAAAGCTTGCACTACTTTTGGAGGAAGTAGGCGCATCTGTACTGGAGCTTGGGGTTCCATACTCCGACCCGTTGGCAGACGGACCTGTCATCCAGCGTGCTTCCAATCGGGCGTTGGCTCATAAAACGACGATTACAAGCACCATGAAGCTAGCTGGTGAAATGAGGCGAAGAGGACTGAAAATTCCGATCATCCTCTTTACGTATTATAATCCTGTGTTACAATTAGGGGAAGAATCCTTTTTCGCTTTAGCGGAACAAAATCAGGTCGATGGGCTCCTTATTCCTGATCTACCTTTTGAAGAGAGTGGACGCATACGCGAGAAATGTAGCGAACATGCTATAACGTATATCTCGCTTGTCGCTCCGACTTCCAAAGAAAGAATGAACAGGATCACAGAAAATGCTCAAGGATTCCTTTACTGTATCTCTTCACTTGGAGTGACGGGAGTGCGAAAGGAATTTTCCGAAGAGTTATATGCTTTTCTTGAAGAGGTTAAAAAGAAAAGCAACGTCCCGACTGCGGTAGGATTCGGAATTTCAGAGAGTGAACACATACAAACCTTAAAGCCATATTGTGACGGCTTTGTGGTAGGAAGTGCGCTCATAAAAATGATCGAAGAAAAAGAAAAACAATTTAAAGTTGATGAAGAAAAGACGTTGCAGGAATTAAAGCAACTAATAGAGGAGCTTATTTCTCCACTTTTAGCAGAAAGGTGAATGTTGAAGATGGATGTAAAAGAACAACTGCTTAATTTAACCCCGTATCAACCTGGAAAAACGATGGAAGAAGTCAAGAGGGAATTGGGTTTGGAGAAAATAGTGAAACTGGCTTCCAATGAAAACCCTTATGGCTGCTCGCCGTCCGTCAATCAGGCATTGTTGGCAGAGCTTAGCAAGTCGGCCACCTACCCGGATGGTTACGCAAGAGATCTGCGAGAAGTGCTTGCAGCTCAAACAGGAGTAGGAGAAAAAGAGCTTATTTTCGGTAATGGTTCCGATGAGGTTATTCAAATTCTTTCCAGAGCACTATTAAAACCGGGTAAGAACACGGTCATGCCAACGCCTTCTTTCCCACAATACAAGCACAACGCCATTATAGAAGGCGCTGACGTTAGAGAAGTTCCATTGAAAGATGGTTACCACCAGCTGGATGAAATGCTGAACGCTATTGATGAAAACACAGCTATCGTTTGGTTATGCAGTCCAAATAACCCAACAGGGACTTATATCAATGAAGAACTTCTTCTATCTTTTATAAAAAAAGTACCTAGCCGCACATTAGTAGTGGTAGATGAAGCATACAAGGAATATGTGACAGCAGCGGATTACCCTGAAACAGTGAAGTGGCTAAAGGATTATCCAAACCTTCTGATTACACGTACTTTCTCGAAAGCTTACGGCCTTGCAAGTTTCCGGATCGGTTATGGAATAGCGAATGAGAAGCTTATTCGTCTGATTGAACCTGCAAGGGAACCTTTTAATACAAACTCCCTTGCGCAAGTGGCCGCCAAGGCTGCGGTAGGAGATCAATCTTTTATCAAAGAATGTGTATCCAAAAATAAAGAAGGGTTAGAGCAGTATTATTCTTTTTGCGAAGAAATGAAGCTAGCCTACTATCCTTCTGAGGGGAATTTCATTCTGATTGATTTCCAAACAGACTCAGATGTATTATTTCATTACTTAATGAAAAAAGGATATATTGTGAGATCAGGAAAAGCTTTGGGATTCCCGACTTGCTTACGTATTACAGTAGGAACTCAAGAACAGAATGCAGAAATCATCTCTTATTTGAAAGAATATAAAATGAAGCAAGCTATCTAATAGAGAGGAGATATCCTCTCTATTTACATATATATAGACATCAGGCGGTGAAGGGACATGAAAGGGAAAGTGTTGGTGATTGGCCTTGGGCTTATCGGCGGGTCCATTGCCCTTGCCATAAAAAAAGAACATCCTAATGCAGATATGATTGGATACGATATTAATCTACAGCAAGCAAAATTGGCGAAATCGTTGAAAGTCATTGATGAGTTTTGTGAAGATTATGATACGGAAGCGAAAGATGCGGATTTTATCGTCATTTCTGTACCTGTCATGCAAGCAAACGAAGTGCTAAAACATTTAAGCAAGATTACTTTCACGAAACCACAGGTTGTGATTACCGATGTAGGAAGCACGAAAAATAGTATTACAACTTTAGCGTCTACCCTTTTCCCCCAAGATAATGTTACATTCATCGGGGGACATCCAATGGCGGGATCCCATAAAAGCGGAGTGATTGCTGCCAAAAGCCATCTTTTTGAAAATGCTTTTTATGTGCTTACTCCATTTAAGGAGGAAGCCAAACAAAAGGAGATAGCCTTAACAAAAATGTGGCTTGCTGGAACGAAGGCTAATTTTATCACCATGTCTGCTGCAGAACACGACTTGGTGGCGGGAGTCATCAGTCATTTCCCCCATGTCGTGGCGGCTGGTCTTGTTCACCAGGCAGAGGACATGCAATCTACCAATCCGTTTGTCTCAAGACTAGCAGCTGGGGGCTTTAGGGACATCACAAGGATCGCCTCGAGCAACCCGACTATGTGGAAAGATATCTTGATACATAATAAAGAAACCATTTTATCACTTTTAGATCAGTGGATGGAGCAAATGGAAATCGTAAAAGACAGCTTAGCACAAAATAATGAGGCCTTCTTGCTAGAATATTTCAGCAAGGCGAAGGAGTTTAGAGACGGATTGCCGGTAAAGGCAAAGGGAGCCATACCATCGTTTTACGATTTATACGTAGATGTTCCTGACTACCCTGGTATCATTTCTGAAATAACTGGCATTCTTGCAAAAGAAAAAATAAGCATTACCAATATTCGTATCATGGAAACAAGAGAAGAAATCTATGGGGTGTTGAGACTCAGTTTCCAATCAGAGGACGACCGACATTCTGCAGAAACATGCTTGCGACAATACACCATGTACGAAACATATATTGTTTAGTTAGGAGAGAGTGTAATGAAAAAACTTACAGGTACTGCAAGTGGGTTGAAAGGAACCATACAGATTCCAGGAGATAAATCGATATCTCACCGCTCCGTCATGTTCGGTTCCATGGCTGAAGGCAAAACAACAGTGGAAAATTTCCTTCCAGGTGATGATTGTCTAAGTACAATCAGTTGTTTCTCCAAACTTGGCGTGAAGATCGAACAGGACGGTTCCAATGTGACGGTATATGGAAACGGATTGAAGGGACTTCGAGAGTCATCAGAAATATTGGATGTAGGAAATTCAGGAACAACAGCCAGGTTGATGATGGGTATTCTCTCTGGCTTACCTTTTCACTCTGTGCTGATAGGGGACGAGTCTATCGCCAAAAGACCAATGAAGAGGGTTACTGTTCCATTGCGTGATATGGGAGCAAGGATACAAGGGAACCAGGATGGCAATTTCACCCCAATCTCAATTCAGGGTGGAGGTTTAACCGGTCTTGATTACGTGTCACCTGTGGCAAGCGCACAAGTGAAATCCGCCATACTTTTGGCAGGGTTGCAGGCAGAAGGGGTTACAAGCGTCAAAGAGCCATTTAAATCACGTGACCATACGGAGAGGATGCTACGGGCATTTGGTGTGGAAGTTACAGAAGAGGAAGGCGGCAAGGTAAGTGTAGCTGGCGGTCAAGAGTTGGTTTCCGGCCTTCACATTGTCGTTCCTGGCGACATCTCTTCAGCTGCATTCTTCCTAGTGGCTGGAGCGATTGTGCCACACAGCAAGGTAACGTTGCAACGAGTCGGGTTAAACCCTACTCGAACAGGTATATTAGAAGTGCTGAAGAATATGGGGGCGAGCCTTTCCTATACCAATGTTGTAGAGGATGGACCGGAACCATATGCCGATATTACAGTGGAAACTTCAGAACTTAAAGGAGTGGAAATTGGAGGCGACATCATTCCGCGGTTAATAGATGAAGTGCCAATCATCGCTTTGATGGCGACGCAAGCGGAAGGAACAACAATCATCAAGGAAGCGGAAGAGCTGAAGGTAAAAGAAACAAATCGTATCGATACGGTCGTGAACGAGTTGAAAAAACTAGGAGCAGATATAGAGGCAACAGAGGACGGCATGATTATAAAAGGCAAAACAAACTTGCATGGCGGCACCCTTGATAGTTACGGAGACCACCGGATAGGCATGATGGGAGCCATTGCAAGCTTGATTGCGAACGGAGAGACAATTCTTCAAAATGATAAAGCAATTAACGTTTCCTACCCAAGCTTCTTTGAGCATATGGAGAGTTTGAGAAGAGGGGAACGATAGGGTTACTCTTGGCAAGTGTGCGGGGTCCATTTTTTGGGCCTCGTTTATTTGCTTTAACCTTGACTTGGGGAACGCAACAGCTAGAAGGTGGGGGTTTAAAGAGAGTTTTGGGCGGGGTGATTAACGCGTTTCGCCTGGAATCTGAAAGTATCACCCCATAAGTCTTGAAAATCGCCCGTAAATTCGAAATATCGCCCAAAATCGAAAATGGTACCGCCAGGGGGTATAGCGGTTAACTAGCGATCCCCCAATATTTTCTTACAATCAATCATCAAGTACATAGAATATATCCCCCTTCACTAGCATAGCTTGTCTTAAGACGAAAGTAAGAGGGGGATGCTATGGAATATATTATGGAAGCAGCAAATATGGTCAAGAACAATAACTCACTCCTCAAAAGCAACATACTCGTGAAAAACAATAAAGTCCATTATATGAAAGAAGGACCTTTTACGAATTCGCGGTCCATGAGAATGGATGTTTCCCCTTATGTGCTGACACCCGGTCATGTCATGATTGTAGATGACCTTGAACAGATGCCCTTTCAAGACTTCAAGCAATGCATCACTGAGAACTATCTGAAAAAAGGCTGTACAACCCTTCTCTCTTTGGTAACCATCCAACGAGAACAAGACCTTTTGCCCGCTCTCAGAAAAGCCAGGACCACTTTATTGAACAGCCCGATAGATTATTATTTTTCCGTAAGAATTCCTCTAGAAAAACTGACTTCTTCCTTTGTTAGACAATGCAGGCGCAACAAGATCCCGGCTGTTTTTCTGCAATTAGAGGATAATAGTGAACTTTCATCCATTCCATGGGGCTGGGTCAAGGATAGCCTTTATCAGTTCCCGATAACCTTTCTGCCGTGTTGGCAGAACCTTTCTTCCTCCAAGAAAGCGAAGAAGAAAAAGGAGTGGAAAATAATTATGAAAGAAGAGAGGTTGTCTCATTCAATCCATTGTCCGGAAGCGGGAAAGCCCCTTGATTTGGACCTCCTCATGAAAATTGGTATCTATCCAACTAAAGGAGAATTGAGGGTGGGTGGAGAATTAGACTATAATCTTTATATGTCGCCAGAAGGCCATATTATTGAAACAATTGAAAATCTGGATTATGATAGTCATATTCCAGAAGTTACAGTTCATAAAGGTACCATTATCAGAGTTGGCGAGGATGTTTTATTCCGGCCCGGTTTTGGTAATGAATGTACGGTGACAATGCCCGGACATTTCTTGCTGAACGATAAAGTTTAGGCTCTGTTAAAGCATCCGGTTTATTTTTGCAGCAACCTAGCTGTTGACTGGAGCAATAGGCAAAGACTCCTGCGGGGGGGATAGCGACAATCTTGAGACCCCGCAGGGCGTAGCCTGAGGAGGCTCAAGGTCGCCCTCTGGATAAGCGAAGCCGTTTGCGGAAATCAACAGCGGTGTTTAACAGAGCCAAAGTTTAAAAAAGAGAAATGCTGTTTCCGGCGGTACTCTAGGATTTTAAAATGAAGGGAAGTAGTATTTTGTCTTACACAGTAATCGATCAAGCTTTAGAATTAATAGATAATGGAGAAATCGAAAAAGGACTTTCCTTATTAAAAGAAAATGAAACAAAGCTCGGCGAAGAAGACCTGTTCCAGACTGCCCAGATCTATCAGCAACTGGGAATGCTTGAAGATGCCAAGGTACTTTTCAAGAACCTTCTCTTCCAATTTCCGAATGAATCGGATCTGATCATTTCTTTGGCGGAAGTACACATCGATCTTGATGAAGAGGACGAAGCCATGGGCTTGCTTGAAAATATTTCGGAAGAGGACAATGTTTATGTACAGTCCCTGCTTCTTTTGGCAGATCTTTATCAGGCACAGGGATTATACGAAGTGAGTGAGCAGAAATTGCTTGCTGCAAAAAAGATTGCTCCTAATGAACCGATCATCAGTCTGGCACTTGGAGAAGTATATCTGTCCCAAGGTGATTATAAAAAAGCCATTCCATTCTATCAAACAGTCCTTCCCCATGCAGATGAACTAGACTTCTCCTTGCAAGAAAGATTGGCGGAATGCTACAGTGCCACAGGCCAATTTGAAGAGGCAATGTCTTATTTCGACCAGGCTCTGCAAAAAGAGTTGAAAATTGACGTATTATTTCAATACGGTTTTACCGCTTTTCAGGCAGGATATTTCAAGACAAGTATCGAAAAACTTAATCAGGTAAAAGAATTGGATTATGAATACTCCTCTCTTTATCTGTATCTTGCAAAAGCATATGAGCATGAAGGATTATTGGAAGACAGCCTGGGCGTTGCAAAAGAAGGTTTGGCAGTAAATGAATATAACAAAGAATTGCAGGTTTATGGAGCAAAGGTGGCAATGAAGCAACAGAATGTAGATGAAGCCGAAAAATTGTTAAGGGAAGCCATTGCCATTGATCCAGGTTATGTAGAAGCAGCTTTAACACTAACGAAAATCTTCTTGCAGGAAGAGCGCTATGAAAATGTTATAGACTGCCTAAAAGAACTTATCAACTTTGGTGAAACAGATCCTCAGTACGAGTGGGACCTGGCTGTCGCTTACCAAAAGACAGAAAGATATTCTGATGCATTAAACCATTACCGTCATGCATATACTTCTTTTAAAGATGACAGCAGCTTCCTTTATGATTATGCGCACTTTTTATTAGAGGAAGGGAAACGAGAAGAAGCAAAGCCGCTTTTTGAGAAACTAATACAACTAGACCCAACCAACATAGAGTTGCAGGATCTGTATTTAAATTTACAAGAGTAGGGAATATTCTACGCAGAGGAGGGACGATAGTTGTGGCTACCCCTGTATCTGTCAACGAGAAGAAGGACTTTATAAGGTGGTTCTTGGGAAACTATCAGTTAAAAAGACGTGAATGTGTATGGATTTTAAACTATTTGATGAGTCATGACCAGTTAATGAAGAAAGTTCACTTTGTCGAGCAAGCCCAATTTTGCCCACGCGGTATTATCATGTCAACCCATTGTGTAGAAGAAGTGCCATTCAGGTTCTATAAAGAAAATGTCATGACAACGGACGCTGAAAAGTCCTTTCATGATATCAGACTCAATCGAGATGAGGACATCTACATCCAATTGAACTTCCGTTCTGTTTATCACTCGCCGCAATATGCTGCGGTGTTGGAAGATAATCCTTTCATGCCAAAGCAGTCCCAATTCAATGAGAAGGACCGGATCCTCGCAGAACGGATGCTAGAGGAGTCCATCTATACCTTCCAAAAAGAAAAACTGCTTAAAATGATTGACGATGCCCTTGATCGCCAGGACGAAGAGGCATTTCGGAAATTGACAAGTCAATTGAAGAGGTTATAGATATAAAAAATATCTTTGAATAACGATAACCTAGTTGATCGTAGTGGAAGGAGCAAAGACTCCAGCGGGGGATAGCTACAAACTTGAGATCTCGCAGGGCGCAGCCCAAAAATGCTCAAGGTCATCCCACGGAAAGCGAAGCTCCAGCAAAGGAGATCAACAATTAAAGGCTAATTCTATAATAAGTTCATAACTTGTCAGCAACTGACCCCAGCCATGTAGGTTGGGGTATTTTTTATGTCGTAAAGTATATACATTTAAATATTTGACCTCTCCATAGATAATATCTATATTTAAAGGACGAGTATAAATCCACAAAAGAAAGAGCTGAAAATCACTCATGAAATGGACAAGCAAAGATATTTCGCAATACGTACAAGCAAAAGAATATATTGATACCGTCATCATTCCCCTCATTCCAATCAGCTTTAGTGAAAACATTAAAACCATCGCGTCCCATGGAGAATACATAAACATACTAAGTTATGAATTAGAAAGACAGTTTAAAGGGAGAGTAATATTATTGCCGCCTTACACCTATGTCGAATCAGACCTACCGGAGAACAAAGTCAACCAACTAAATAATTTAAGTCTACATATTAAAAAAGATAATATTAAACATGTTTTTCTTATGACGTCCGACGCTTCCTGGAGCCAGTCTGAACAGGAGCTTGTAGGGAAACTAGTTTGGTTGCCTGCGATCCCACTGGAGGATATGGAAGAAAAGTACAAAAAGAAAATCATACAGGATCAAATGAATCAACTACTTCCAATGTTCATTCAAAAATGGCAGGACTAAAAGTGCCATAAATTGCACAAAATACCCCCAAAGGGACCCTTATAAGCAAAATGATATTAAAAAAGCAATAGAAAAAAGAAAATATTTTCAAAGTATCTGAAATAAGTCACAACCTTGCCATTTTTTCGGGTCAGGAGATTATTGACCTTGGGACAAGATTGATATATCATGAGAATGTCCTAGTTTTCTATGTGTTATCATCTACTGTCCGTATGGACTTAGTTCTTTCTATAGAGGGGGGAAAACAATGAGCGAGAAAAACCATCGCGTGTCTAGACGTCAATTTTTGAACTATACCCTTACTGGTGTAGGCGGTTTCATGGCAGCAGGTATGCTGATGCCAATGGTCCGTTTTGCAATTGATCCAGTTTTGAAAGCTGGTGCAGACCAAGAAATGGTTTATGTTTGTGAAGAGAGTGAATTGACAACTGAACCAGAACGTTTTGACTTTAAAATCGATCAAGTTGATGCATGGTACGAATCCGAAGAACCAAGATCTGCATGGATTTTTAAATCCGAAAATGGTGATGTAATTGCTTTATCACCTGTATGTAAACATCTAGGCTGTACGGTGAACTGGGCATCCGACGAAGCAAATCCTAACAGATTCTTCTGTCCATGCCACTACGGCTTGTATGAAAAAAATGGTGACAACGTACCTAATACTCCACCACTTGCTCCACTTGATGTGTACCAACACAAAGTGGAAGATGGAAAAGTATATCTAGGTAGCGCGAAACCTAAAGGGGAGGCGTAATAATTGTTAAATAAGATTTATGACTGGGTTGACGAACGATTAGATATTACGCCGATGTGGCGCGATATCGCTGACCACGAGGTACCTGAACACGTAAACCCAGCACATCACTTCTCCGCATTCGTTTATTGTTTCGGTGGATTGACGTTCTTCGTAACCGTCATCCAGGTATTATCAGGTATGTTCCTGACAATGTATTATGTTCCGGATATAAAAAATGCGTGGGAATCCGTTTATTATCTTCAAAATGAAGTAGCGTTCGGTCAAATTGTTCGCGGTATGCATCACTGGGGAGCAAGTTTGGTTATCGTAATGATGTTCTTACATACACTACGTGTTTTCTTCCAAGGTGCATATAAAAAACCTCGTGAACTTAACTGGGTCGTGGGAGTACTTATCTTCTTCGTCATGTTAGGGCTTGGTTTTACAGGTTACCTATTACCTTGGGATATGAAAGCGTTATTCGCTACAAAAGTAGGTCTTGAGATTGCTGCAGCAACACCGATCATCGGGGATGCAGTGAAGACATTACTTGCTGGACACCCTGAAATTGTCGGTGCACAAACTTTGACTCGTTTCTTTGCGATTCACGTATTCTTCTTGCCGGCTGCCCTATTCGGATTGATGGGAGCTCACTTTGTCATGATCCGTAAGCAAGGTATTTCAGGACCGCTATAAGTTTCATTATTACTGATAACAAAGGAGGGGAACCTATATGCATAGAGGAAAAGGTATGAAGTTTGTTGGAGACTCCCGTGTCCCAGCAGTACGAAAACCTAACATCCCAAAAGATTACTCAGAGTTTCCTGGTAAAACGGAAGCATTCTGGCCGAACTTCTTATTGAAAGAATGGATGGTCGGTGCGGTTTTCCTAATCGCATTCCTATGCTTGACCGTCGCTCATGAGCCGCCTCTAGAGCGTATCGCAGATCCAACTGATACTGCGTATATCCCATTACCAGACTGGTACTTTTTATTCTTATATGAACTACTTAAATATCGTTATGCAGCTGGACCATACACTGTAATCGGTGCAATGATCATGCCAGGTCTTGCGTTTGGTGCTTTATTATTAGCTCCTTTCCTTGATCGAGGACCAGAGCGTCGCCCAAGTAAACGTCCAATTGCAACAGGTTTAATGCTTTTAGGTATCGCATCCATCTTCTTCTTGACTTGGCAGTCTGTAGATTCTCATGACTGGGAAGCTGCTGCAGAGCAAGGGGAAATCACGGATGAGTTAGCAATAGAAATAGATGAAGAAGCAGAAGGATACCAGCTTCTACAAGCAAGCTGTTTGTCCTGTCATGGTGATAACCTACAAGGTAACCCGGGCTTGGCACCTTCATTACTCGGACACCACGAGGAATTAACTGCTGACGACTATAAAGATATTGCAGTCAATGGTATTGGAACGATGCCTGCTGGGCAATTCCAAGGATCGGACGAAGAGCTTCAAGTCCTTGCTGATTACCTAGTTGAAATGAACGAACTTGCTGCGGAAGCAGAATAATGAGAAAGCTGGCTAATTTAGCCAGCTTTTTTGTATAATGGAAGCATCTATCGATAAAAGTGAGGAAATATCATGTTAACTTGGTTTATACACCTTCTTAAAACACCAGTAATGCTATGGTTGGTATTAATCATCAATGTGTTAGGAACCATTTACGGTTATATCTGGTATGGGTATCAACTGGAACAAACACCAACCATCTTTCTTATATTTGTCCCTGATAGCCCCACTGCCAGCCTATTTTTCTGTTTTGTGCTGCTAGGCTTTATTTTGAAAAAGAATTTCAGGCTTTTTGAAGCCTTAGCGATAATAACGCTTGTGAAATATGGGATCTGGGCAGTCGTGATGAATATTTTAACACTGATGGAAACGGGCTATTTGCCGATAGAAGGCTATATGCTGATTGTTTCCCATGGTGCGATGGCTGTGCAAGGCATATTATATAGCCCATATTATCGTTTTAAATTAGGGCATCTTGTCGTAGCAGGGATTTGGACTTTACATAATGATATTATCGACTATGTATTCAAAATGATGCCTTGGTACGGCAGTCTCATGAAATATTTACCACAAATAGGCTATTTTACATTCTGGCTTAGCATATTTTCCATTGCGGTCGCGTATTATTTTTCGTTAAGGAAAAACAGGATGAAGATATCGTTGGATTAATGTTCTAACCTTGTCCTCCCTCTCATAACATGTAGTAGAGAATATGGGAGGGACAAGCGATGAAAGCAAAAAATCTTATTATTGCCATACTACTATTACTACTTATATTTCCTACCGCAATAAAGGCACACTCTCATGAACCACTTCAGCCGTTTGCTTTAAATTTCATCATGGATGATGCCCTTCAGCTTGTAAGAACAGAAAGATATGTGGAGGCCCATAATCTGCTTGATATATTTTCTGATGAATTTACCAAGCTTATGGTCGGAAATCAGCAAATACCAATGAGTGAGGTGCGAATCATTTCGGTTGCACATCAGCAATCCCTTAGTTCCCTTAGTGATGTTACCTTGCCGCACGAGGAGAAGGTGAGGGCGGTTATAAGATTACGCTTGGCAGTGGACGCTATGACATCTCACCACCAGCCAATGTGGGTGGAGATGGAAGACACAATGGTGATGACGTTTCAACAACTGAAAGATTCTGTTGACACACGGGATAGTGAGTCCTATGAACAGTTGTATAGACGTCTATTGCTTGAATACGATATGATCCATCCAAGTATCCGATTGGATGTCAAACCTGAACACATCCAAAAGGTTGATGCCCATATAGATTATTTGGATAAAAATAGACAAGCATTACTTTCCCATAGTGAAGAATTCGATGACATGGAAGTCATTGAAGCAGACCTGAAAGCCCTCTTTAAGGAATTAAAGGAGGATGAAACAGATCCATCGCTTTTATGGGTGATGATTTCCACTGGAAGCTTTATTTTGCTGACACTGTCCTATGTAGGCTTTCGAAAATACCTCGGTGCCAAAAAGCTGGAGATGCGGAAGAAGCTTAAAGATTGACAGGGATAAAAAAGAACAAATAAAATAATCCTAATAGGAAGACTAAATTTAGCGGATTTTACGCTAAGGAGGGACTTACTAATGGGATTAGGAATGTATCTGATCTATTTCGCTATCTTGCTGATTGTCCCATTGTGGGCACAGTCAAGGGTCAAAAGCGCTTATAAAAAATACTCCAAAGTTGCCTCCTCTTCAGGAATGCCGGGAGCAGAGGTCGCAAGAAAAATATTACATGATAATGGGATTTACGATGTGAATGTGGAGGAAACAAGGGGACATTTGACTGATCACTACGATCCTAGGTCGAAAACGATACGCTTGTCCTCTCATAACTATCACGGAAATTCCATCGCTGGTGCAGCGATAGCAGCCCATGAGGTGGGCCATGCCATTCAGGATAATCAGGATTACGCGTTTTTGCGATTCCGCCATTCGCTTGTACCTGTGGCAAGTCTTGGTTCGAATATGTCGTTTTTCCTTATATTCGCTGGGCTTATTTTTGGAGCAAGCAACCTGATCCTTATTGGGATCATCTTTATGGCAGCTGCGGTATTGTTCCAACTTGTCACACTGCCAGTGGAGTTTGACGCTTCCAACAGGGCAATGGACCAAGTAGTATCACTTGGGATCATCAATAACTATGAGGAACGTGAAACAAAGAAAGTATTGAATGCGGCCGCGTTGACATATGTTGCAGCAGCAGCTGTGGCTGTGGCGGAGTTGACTAGATTTATCCTGATTTATTTGGGAAGTCGGGAATAGGATAGGTAGATGATTTTATGGAGCAGCCCTTTTAGGGGCTGCTTTTTGGCTGTAAGGGGAACATTTGAAGGATGAAGACATTTTCAAGTGGATTATGTGGTTGTAATTGTCTTCATAAGGGTCATGAAGACAATCTCGAGCGGATTTTATGGGTGTAAATGTCTTCATAAGAGTCATGAAGACAATCTCGAGGGATTTTATGGTTGTAATTATCTTCATAAGGGTCATAAAGACAATTTCGAGCGAATTTTGCGGTTAGAATTGTCATCCTAAGGCACATGAAGACAATCTCGAGCGGATTTTGTGGTTGTAATTGTCATCCTAAGGGTCATGAAGACAATCTCGAGAGGATTTAGCTGTTAGAATTGTCATCCTAAGGGTCATGAAGACAATCTCGAGCATGAAGACAATCACAAGCAAGTTTTCCAATTAGAATTGTCTTCATCACAATCATGAAGACAATCTTAAGTGATTTTTCCAAGAGAAAAGGCCTTCATCACCTCGATGAAGGCCTTTTACAAGCAAGAAACAGTCAGCCAACCGCAGAAAACTTACCGCTCCACCGGATTCTTATTCTCATCCAATGTAAACCCTTCGCCAAGCACATCATGCACATCACTGACCGCTACAAACGCGTGTGGATCAACGGAGGTAATGACATTTTTAAGCTTGACCAACTCGTTTTTCGCAACTACACAGTAAAGGACATTGCGCTCCACCTTTGAAAAAGAACCTTGCCCACGCAGGATGGTAACCCCGCGGTCCATTTCCTGATGGACTTTAGAAGCGATCTCTTCATGCTTATCGGAAATGATGGTTGCCCCCTTAGCAGCATATGCACCTTCCTGCATGAAGTCTATAACACGCGCTGCTACAAATACTGCGACAAGCGTGTACATAGCCTCCTGATAGGTAAGATACATGATGAGTGACAATACTATGACCACTGCGTCAAACAGGAACATAGCCTTCCCCATACTCCATCCGATATATTTATGAGCCAGGCGAGCGATGATATCGACCCCACCTGTCGTTCCTCCGTATCTGAAAATGATGCCCAATCCAATTCCGATGAACACCCCGGCAAACAAAGCAGCCAACGTCAAGTCATCTTCAAGGGGCGGGAACATTAACGGAACCCTCTGAAAAATCCATAAGAAAACCGACAAACTGAACGTACCGATTAGTGTATAGAAGAACGTATTCCTTCCGAGAAGCTTCCAGCCGATAAAAAATATCGGGATGTTCAGCAAAAGATTTGTGTAGGAAGGGTCAAATCTAAAAAGAAAATACAAAAGTAGGGTAATACCTGTAAAGCCGCCTTCTGCAAGATTGTTTTGCATATTAAAGTTTACTAAACCAAATGCGAAGATGGCAGAACCAATTAATATGTAGGTGATATTTTTGATTTTTAAGCCTTTTAACATGGTGAACCTCCAAGACCTAGATAGTTTACAGCCTCTCCATTATAATAGACAGGGAGAAGAGAAGTAAATGGGTTTTAGTTTGAATAGGTATAACCTCCTGTCAATTTTCGTTCCAGGTGTTCGCTTATCCAGAGGGCGATGCTTGAGCCTCCTCACAACGCTTCCGAGGTCTCAATCTACCACTACCTCCTGCTGCTGGAGTCTCTCACCTTGCACCTAATCGACAGGAGGAATCATCGGTTCCATTTCAAACAGATTCTTCTGTCAAGCTCAAACATTTGTCAAATGATAGGGTTTTAGCTAACATGATAAAGTGAGGTGACATGTATGAGTGAGAAGACGATGCAACAAATGCAACAGGAAGTGGACAAGTATATCTCCCAGTTCAAAGAAGGCTATTTTAGTCCTCTTGCGATGCTTGCGAGAATGACGGAGGAACTCGGGGAATTGTCCAGGGAAATCAACCACTATTATGGTGAAAAGCCAAAAAAGAGTACAGAAAAAGAGAATACGGTAGAGGAAGAGTTAGGTGACATGCTGTTTGTCATGATTTGCTTCGCCAATTCTTTGAATATAGATTTACAAGAAGCGCACGACCGTGTGATGGAAAAATTTCAGACGCGGGACAAAGATAGATGGACACGAATTGAGGAGGAAGAGGAATAATGGACAACATTAAGATTATACTGGCTGGACCGCGTGGACGCATGGGGCGTGAAGCGGTTGATTTAATACATAATGTAGATCATTTTCAATTAGTGGCGTGTCTGGATAGGGTGAACGACGGGAGGATGCTTTCTGAGGTTGATGGGTTTCCTTCCATTGAGGCACCCATCTATAGCGATCCGGAAAAATGCTTTCAAGAAGTGGAAGCGGATGTTCTGATAGATCTCACCACACCTGAAATTGGAAAAATCAATACAAAGCTTGCACTTGAGTATGGAATTCGTCCTGTTGTCGGTACGACGGGATTTAATGAAGAGGAGCTTCAAGAATTATCGGAACTTGCCGAATCGAAAAAAACCGGGGTCATCATTGCTCCAAACTTTGCCGTGGGAGCGATACTGATGATGAAATTTGCGCAAATGGCAGCGAAGCATTTTCAGGACGTGGAAATCATCGAATTGCATCATGATCGAAAGTTGGATGCACCGTCTGGAACCGGAATCAAGACAGCTGAATTGATAGCACAAACAAGGGAGCCGAAACGTCAAGGCCATCCTGAGGAAGAAGAAACAATCAAAGGGGCAAGAGGGGCTGAAACCAAAGACGGAATCCGTATACATAGTGTCAGACTTCCAGGTCTTGTTGCACATCAAGAGGTTATGTTTGGTGGAGAAGGACAGTCCTTGACAATCAGACACGATTCTTACAATCGAGCAAGCTTCATGTCAGGAGTGAAGCTATCAGTCGAAACTATTATGTCCCTAGAAGTACTAGTATATGGTTTGGAAAATATTATCGAGTAACGGGGGAAATGGTCATGAAGGTAGCGTTAATTGCACACGATAAGAAAAAACCGGATATGATTCAATTTGCGACAGCCTATAGAACGGTTCTAGAAAAACATGAGATTTTTGCTACAGGTACGACAGGCTTAAGAATTTCAGAAGCTACTGGACTGTCTGTTCATAGATTCCAATCCGGACCACTTGGAGGCGATCAGGAAATTGGGGCTTTGATTGCCCAGAATAAAATGGATATGGTCATCTTTTTCCGCGACCCATTGACTGCTCAGCCTCACGAGCCAGATGTTACGGCTTTGCTACGACTGTGTGATGTTTATTCCATTCCGCTTGCAACCAATATGGGAACAGCTGAGATATTGATCAATGGGCTTTCAAGGGGAGAGCTTGGTTGGAGAGAAATTGTTCATGGCAAAGAAGCAGAAACCGATGACTGATCAACTGGACATCCTGGCATTTGGGGCCCATCCGGATGATGTGGAGATTGGAATGGCTGGTACCCTTGCAAAATACAAAGAACAGGGCTATAAAACCGGTATCTGTGATTTGACCTATGCGGAAAGGTCATCCAATGGAACCGTTGAGATTAGGCAAAAGGAAGCAAGTGATGCTGCAAGGATTCTTGAGTTGGATGCACGCATTCAGCTTTCCTTGCCGGATAGGGGCCTTTTCATAAAAGAAGAATACATACTTGAGATTGTTTCTGTCATCCGGGAATACAAGCCACGCCTTGTCTTTGCACCATTTTTCGAGGATCGTCATCCTGACCATGGAAATTGTGCCAAGTTGGTGGAGGAAGCTGTATTTTCCTCTGGTATCAAGCGTGTGGAAGATTCTAAGGCGCAAAATGCACATAAACCTGAAAACCTTTATTTTTATCAGATAAATGGGTTACATAAGCCGGAATTCTATATAGATATATCTAGTCAGATCGAGAAAAAGACAAAGGCGCTTGAAGCCTACACAAGCCAGTTTGAGAAAAACCCCGAAGGAGTGGACACACCGTTGACCAACGGGTATGTGGAGGCGGTCATCAGTCGGGAACGTGCATACGGAAAACAGATTGGTTCTATGTATGCAGAAGGATTTTTTGCAAAAGGACCAATTGTCCTTAATTATGATTTATTAGGTGGGATTTAATTGAAATTGAAAATCGGCATTACCTGCTATCCGACGGTGGGCGGATCCGGGGTAATTGCAACCGAATTGGGGAAGCTTTTAGCGGAAAAGGGGCATGAAATACATTTCATCTCATCGAGTATGCCATTTCGACTAAACAAAGTGTATAGTAACATCTATTATCATGAGGTGCAGGTGAACCAGTATTCTGTCTTCCAGTATCCACCATACGATCTGGCATTGGCAAGTAAGATGGCTGAAGTAGCCAAACGGGAAAAACTGGATCTATTACATGTTCACTATGCAATTCCACATGCTGTGTGTGCGTATCTGGCAAAAAAAATGACAGACGATAAATTGAAGATTGTGACGACCCTCCATGGGACAGATATTACGGTACTTGGTTACGATCCATCTCTCAACGACATGATTCGATTTGGTATCGAGGGGTCTGACGTGGTGACAGCGGTATCCGAGTCACTCGTTCAGCAGACATACGATTTACTTCACCCTAAAAAAGCAATTCAAACGGTTTATAATTTTATTGATGAACGGGTGTATTTTAAAAAGGATACACAGGACTTGAAGGAACAATACGGTATTTCAGAAGCTGAGAAGGTCGTCATCCATGTCTCTAATTTCCGTAAGGTGAAGCGTGTACAAGATGTGGTGAAATCCTTCCACCTTATTGAAAAGCAGATTCCATCCAAGTTGCTGCTTGTCGGAGATGGACCTGAAATATCGGTCGTATGTAACCTTGTAAAAGAACTAGGGCTTAAAGATAAAGTGTTGTTTCTTGGAAAGCAAGAGAACCTGGAAGATTTGTACTCCATTAGTGATCTTATGCTTCTTTTATCTGAAAAAGAGAGTTTCGGCCTTGTACTACTCGAGGCGATGGCGTGTGGCGTTCCATCTGTTGGGACAAAGATCGGCGGTATACCGGAAGTAATCGATAACGGAAAAACAGGTTATCTTAGTGATGTGGGAGATGTAGAGGATATTTCCAGAAATGCCATAAAGATATTGGGAGATACCACTTTACATACTAAATTTGCGGGGAATGCCATTTCAAGAGTAAAAGAACACTTCAGCTCACAAAGAATAGTAGAACAGTACGAAGATATGTACAAGCAATTAATCGATAACCCAAGTGAAAGTTGAGGGAGAAACGATGCACAAAGCCTTCCATCAAGGTATTCTAATTATCGAACGTTTAGAAGATAACGGACATGAAGCTTACTTTGTAGGGGGCTCTGTTCGGGATACCTTAATGAATAGAATAATAGGTGACATAGACATTGCAACCTCTGCCACTCCGAAAGAAATTCAGGCTATTTTTCCAAAAACGATAGATGTCGGAGCAGAGCATGGAACCATTATCGTCGTGACATCAGAGCAGGAAAGCTATGAGGTGACGACGTTTCGGACAGATGGAACCTATACCGATAACCGTCATCCTGACACCGTGACATTTGTGAAAAGCTTGGAGGAAGATCTTAAACGCAGGGACTTCACCATGAACGCTATCGCCATGACCAAGAATGGGAAGATACTGGACCCTTTCTATGGGGAAAGTGATATTAAAAAAAGTGTTATTCGGACAGTAGGGAAAGCTACAGAGCGGTTCAAAGAAGATGCCTTACGAATGCTGCGTGCGGTTCGCTTTTCCAGTCAATTGTCCTTTTCCGTTGAAACGGATACGTTACTCGGTATACAAAAAGATCAAGCCCTTTTGGAGATGGTTTCCGTTGAAAGGAAAACGATGGAAATGGAAAAGCTACTAAAGGGACAAGGTGTAAAAAATGCGCTGGAACTTTTGGTGACAACTGGGCTTCATTCATTCCTCCCTCATCTTGAAGAGAAGGGCAATCATTTGCGAGAGATTGCTACATTACCTATATATAAACTTCAAAGCCGTTCAGCTCTATGGACATTGTTGGTCATTGTTTTAGAAGTGGATGAGGTGGGATGTTTCTTAAACAGTTGGAAGCTGCCGAAAAAGGTGACGAAGGCTGTTCAAGAGAATTTGAAGGTGATAGAAGAGGTCAAACTGAGGGGATGGGGAAAGGAAGTCATCTACAGATCAGGTCTTGAGCAATCTTTAGAGGCTCAACAAGTATTGAATGTCCTAGGATGGGATAAACAGGGTATGAGTGTCCATATCCATAAAATATACAACTCCCTGCCAATTCACAGTTTGAAAGATATCGTTTTCGATGGTAATGACCTTATAAATATCGCAGGAGAGAAACGGGGAAAATGGATAGCCATGCTTTATCAGGATTTGGAATTGGCATTGATACATGAGGAAACACAAAATGAAAGAGCGGCTTTGAAGGAGTGGGTTTGTAATTGGCTACAGAAATACGATCAAAACTATTGAAAATGTTTACAGAAATAGAGGGGGACTTCCTATCTGGCCAAAAGATTAGCGAAGAACTCGGCTGTTCAAGGACTGCAGTGTGGAAGCATATAGAAGACTTGAGGCAGGAGGGTTATGAGCTCGAGGCAGTGAGGAGAAAAGGATATCGAATTAAAACGATTCCTGATAAGATCTCCCACAATGAAATCTCATTGGGATTGAAAACGGAAGTTCTCGGGCGGAAGGTCCATTTTGAGGAATCAGTCACTTCCACTCAAAGGATCGCGCATCAACTAGCATATGACGGCGCACCGGAAGGAACCTTAATTGTTGCTGAAGAACAGACCGCCGGCCGGGGAAGGTTGAGCAGGGAATGGTATTCCCCAAAGCACACAGGTGTCTGGATGAGTCTGATCCTCCGTCCCAATCTTCCGCCTGCCAAAGCCCCTCAATTGACACTTTTAACGGCAGTAGCCATTACTCAAGCCATTGAAGAGGTCACAGGTTTACGTCCGGATATAAAATGGCCGAATGACATTTTGATTAACAAAAAGAAAACCGTGGGTATTCTGACGGAAATGCAAGCAGAGGCGGACAAAATAAATTCCGTTATAATCGGAACGGGAATCAATGTAAATCAAGCAATAGAGCACTTCCCGGAAGAACTTCACTCCATTGCCACCTCTCTTTCTATCGAGCTTGGTGAATCTGTAAATCGTGCCGAGCTCATTCAAACGATTTTATTGAAGTTTGAGAATTTATACCATAAGTATTTAGAGCATGGATTTTACCCAATAAAGTTATTATGGGAGTCATATGCCGTCAGTATTGGAAAGAGAATCATTGCCCGTACCATATCAGGCACTTTAGAGGGTAGGGCAATTGGGATTACAGATGATGGAGTTCTGATGCTAGAAGATGACCAAGAAGAGATTCATTATATTCATTCAGCGGATATTCAAATTGGAAGCGATTAATCATAGCATCTTTTCCAAATATATTCTATAATAGTGATGATGGGCAGTATCTAATAGAACTGCACCTGTTGAATTATTGAGTGAAGAAGTAAACCAACCAAATATCTGCCTTGATCCAAAGGACTGGGACAGAGGGATTGAACTGAATTTGTTTAATTATGCTATACAACCATCCTTCTTTCGCATGCGCAAAAGAAGGATTTTTTCGGTTCATTTCCTCTCCTTATCAAAAAGGAGGAAGGAAAATGAAAACTACGTCGGATTTTTTGAAAATGAAAAAGCATGATGAAAAAATCGCCATGTTGACGGCATACGACTACCCATCCGCCAAGCTAGCAGAAGAAGCAGGAGTGGACATGATTCTCGTAGGGGACTCCCTTGGGATGGTTGTCCTTGGATACGAATCCACTGTACCTGTGACAGTCGATGATATGATCCATCATACAAAAGCAGTAAAACGTGGAGCACCTTCCACATTTGTTGTAACAGACATGCCATTTATGTCGTACCATCTTTCTATGGAAAACACCCTTCAAAATGCCAAAAGGATTGTTCAGGAGTCTGGAGCTCATGCCCTTAAAGTGGAAGGTGGGGGAGAGGTCTTCCATGTCATTTCCTCTCTGACAAGTGCAGGGATTCCGGTAGTGGCACATCTTGGTCTTACTCCTCAATCAGTGGGAGTCCTCGGAGGTTATAAAGTCCAAGGGAAAGATGTGGAAAGCGCCAAAAAAATGATACAGGATGCAAGAACTGCTGAAGAAGCAGGTGCCATGGCACTTGTACTTGAATGCGTGCCAAAGCAGCTTGCAAGGGATATTGCCGCACAGCTTTCCATTCCTGTAATCGGAATAGGGGCAGGTGTTGAAGTGGACGGTCAGGTACTGGTGTACCATGACGTGGTCAAATATGGCGTTGACCGTGTTCCAAAGTTTGTACAATCATATGCCGACTCCCAAACGTTGATGAAGGACGGCTTGCGTCAATATGTAGGGGAAGTCAAAGATAAAGCATTTCCTAAGGTGGAACACAGCTTTACTATGAAAGAAGAAACATTGCATCGACTATATGGGGGATAATCAGCGTGGAGATTGTAAAACGAATTAATGACATGCAACATGTCATCAAAATAGAGAAGCAAAAAGGAAAGCGGATAGGGTTTGTTCCCACGATGGGCTTTTTGCATGAAGGACATCAGACCTTGATGAGGAAAGCAAGGGACAATAATGAGATTGTCGTGTTGAGTGTTTTTGTCAATCCGTTGCAGTTCGGACCGAATGAAGACTTTGATGCTTATCCGAGAGATAGAAAACGGGATGAAGAAATTGCGAACAATCTTGGAGTGGACTATCTGTTCTATCCTAGTGTGGATGAAATGTACAAAGAAGAGCGGACAACCATCATCAAAGTGGAGAAGCGTGTTGATGTTCTTTGTGGAAAGCATCGTCCAGGACATTTTGATGGGGTGGCAACCGTCGTCATGAAGCTGTTTCAGATTGTGTCACCGGACAGGGCTTATTTTGGTATGAAAGATGCACAACAAGTGGCAGTAATTGACGGACTGATAAATGATTATCATTTACCAATTGAATTGGTGCGTGTGAATACGGTCAGGGAGGAAGACGGACTGGCGAAAAGCTCGCGAAATGTGTACTTGAGCGATAAAGAAAGAGAGAAGGCTGCATACCTGTATAAAGCGCTCATCCTTGGAAAAGAGAAAGTGGTTGAAGGACAAAAAGATATCCTGAAAGTGAAGAAGGACTTGGAAGATTATATCACCCTTCATACTGGAGCCCAAGTAGAATATGTGGAAGTATACGCCTACCCTACTCTTCACGAGCTAAAAGCGCCAATAGAGGAAAAGAACATCATTATAGCCTTGGCAGTGAAGTTCTCTAAGGCAAGACTAATTGACAATATTGTCTTTTCATATAATAAGGGGGAATAGTAAGTGTTTCGTACTTTAATGAATGCAAAAATACATCGTGCACGAGTAACAGAATCCAACTTGAATTATGTAGGAAGCATTACAATCGACGAAGATATCTTGGATGCAGTTGGCATGGTAGCTAATGAAAAAGTCCACATTGTAAATAACAACAATGGTGCCCGCTTTGAAACCTATATCATTCCAGGTAAAAGAGGTGGTAAAGACTTCTGCCTTAACGGTGCTGCAGCGAGGTTGGTTCAAGAAGGCGATGTCATTATCGTCCTATCATATGCAATGATGGCAGAGGAAAAAGTAAAAGAACATCAACCCAAGGTTGCTGTTATGAATGAATACAACGAAATTGTAGAGATGCTAGGCACAGAGCCGGCTGCTACTATAATGTAGCACTTCTTGATTGAAGAAACCATGTTGACCGTAGTGGAACGGACGAAGACTCTTGCGGGAGGTTGGAATGGAAAATCCCGCAGGCGAAGCGAGGCCACTGAAAAACCATTAACTTATCGTTCTAATGATTTCTAGCAGTTAATTGGAGCAAAAGGTGAAAACTCCCGCTCGGAGGATACCGACAATCTTGAGTCCCCACAGGGCGCAGCCCGAGGAGGCTCTGGGTCGCCCTGCGGAAAGAGTAGCCGTTTGCGGAGATTAACAGCGGTATGTTACAAATCGTAAGAATAAAGTACTTTTTTCAGTGGCCTTTAGGCTTGCCGAGAAGGATTCCGGACCGCCCTTTGGATAAGCGAAGTCCGAGGAACGGAGGTCAACTGTTAGTATTAATTTGTATTCCCCCTTATGAATAGGGGGTTTTTCTATTCCTTCTATGGGAAAAATAAAAATACATATTACTTTCATTGGGTGTCTATGGTACCTTTTATATATGCTTAAACAGATGTAATGAGGTGTAGTTAAATGAAACAGCGATTTGTGGTTCTCGACTTGGAAACGACAGGGAATTCCCCGAAAAAAAATGACAAAATAATACAAGTTGGCGCTGTTTTGATTGAAGAAGGCGAAATAGTGGAGCGTTTTTCGAGCTTTGTAAATCCTGAATGTGCCATTCCTCCATTTATTGAGCAGTTAACGAATATAAAACAGGAAATGGTTGATCGTGCTCCAACCTTCCAGCAGATCGCACCGATGTTGAATGAAATGCTTGAAGGCTCCTCTTTGGTGGCACACAATGTCCCGTTTGATCTTTCTTTCTTACAACATGAACTGAGGTCAAGTGGCTTTCCAGCTTTCTCAGGAAACACCTATGATACAGTGGAACTAGCCAGGATTCTGCTACCAACACAGAAAAGCTATAAATTGACGGACCTATCCATTTATTATCAGCTGGATCATGATAATCCACATAGAGCAGACAGCGATGCGGAAGCCACCGCTATTATTTTCCTAAAGCTATTAGAGAAGATTAATATGCTTCCTTCCATCACAATCAAGCAATTACATACATTTCTACATACCATGAAAAGTGACATCCATCTTTTATTTCAATCACAAGGAGGAACCACTTCAGAAAAATATGTGCTATATGAAAATAAGCTGGTGGTCAAAAAAATCAGGGAATACAGTTTGATGGAAAAAGCCCAATTTAGAAGCGATATTTTGGAACGTTTGACCACTCTTATGCTGCCGTTAGGGAATGATGTGAGTACTCTTCTGGACTCAAGGCAGCATGGATTACTGGAACTCCCTTCTTCAGAAGCAAAGAAAATAAATCATGTATTGGGAGCATTGGTGTTTGCACTCAATAAAAACAAACAGGTTGGCATCTCTTCTGTGAGGTCGGATACAAAACGAATGTTTGAAAAGTTGGTCCCTACCAATACATCAGGCTCTGCGTTCATTACTACTGAAGTAAAAGGGAAGTATTATTATCTTAGCTTACCGAGATTCTCTGCTACCCTGGAAGAGGAAGATGACAATTATGACGCTGTACTAACAAAAGCACAGATATTAGTCTGGTTGACGGAAACTGAAACAGGCGATATGGAGGAGCTTTCTCTGTCTTCAGGCGGAAGGTTGTTATGGGATGAGATAAACTGTACATTCGATAGGAATCAGGAAAAAGAAAAAGATGATTTTTGCTTTTATCGTCGTGCCATAAAGAAAATGGACGGAGCCTATGTTATTTTTACCAACCATCAATTTCTTGCGAAGGAGATTTGGAAGCCTGATGTCTTTAAGCATTTAGATTATTTTCTTGTAGAGGATGCTAATTTCTTTCAACAAAATGTCAGCAGGTTTCTTGGAAAGCAAATAAGCTATCTTGATATATACTTTGCATTAACGAAACTAAAGGAGACACCTATTGTAACGCAAGCAAAAGAAGAGCTCGATGAAGCATTCAGGATGATTAGAAGCTATTGTCTTTCAAGGACAAAGAAAACGAAGCAAAGAGCCATATATAGATTTGATTTATTGAAAGAGAATTCTCCTGGCTGGTTTGCTGTCTTGGAAGCCGCACAGCGTCTCAGCATGAAACTAACAGAGGTACTTCATTCATTGGAAAAGCGTGGGGTAGAAGTGGGGACACATCAAGAGTCCGACCTACTTCCTTTGAAAAAAATGAGGGACACCTTTTATTCGCTCTTATTTGAAAGAAATATCAATGCATTGACATGGTTTGATGTTCTTGCAAAAGGTGCTAAGAATTCAGTCACCATCTATGAACAACCCATCGATATTTCGCAGAGCTTGGCGGAAAAATTCTATCAGAAAAAAAGCAGTATCCTATTCATTTCACAGGCAATGAGTGTGGATGACCGTTTTGACTATATGATTGAAGAACTAGGGTTGACCGACTTCTATCCTAAAACAGTTACTTATAAAGCTAATGGTGATGTTGGGTATCCGGGAGTTTATATTCCTACAGACATGCCTACCATCACAAGGGGAAAGAATGAAATGTTTGTACAAATGGCGGGTATTCAGATAAAAGAGTTACTTGCTGAGAAGGGCGGGAGGATCCTTGTCACATTTTCTTCGCTTGAAATGTTAGCAGCCGTATACCAGGAAATCAAGTCTCTTCCTAATTCCGAGGAAACAGTGGTTGTTAGTCAAAGTAGCATGACCGGTGGCAAACAGAAGATTCTGAAGGCATCCTCTAATTTTGAAAAAGCCATTCTCTTAGTGTCTAACAGCTTTTTAGAAGATGTATCCTTGAATGATGAGCAAATAGACACATTAGTGGTAATACGTTTACCATTTAAAGCGATGGATGAACCGGTGATGGCAGCGAGAATTTCCAATGTGGAAGGTCAAGGGCGAAATTCCTTTACAGATGTTTCCCTGCCAATGGCCGTTTTGAGTTTCAAGAAAATGATAGGGGTGTTTCTAGAAGAAGGGCGTTCAAAGGATATATTTATCTTTGACAGAAGAGTGGTGGATAAACGGTACGGTAGTTCGTTTATAGATGCCATTCCGAATGCCATCGTTAAAAAAGATTCTTTTTTTTCCATATTGAATAGTATTAATTAGTTCCTTTTTAGTTAGGTTAATACAGTATAAACATAACTAAGAAGCGGAATGGATGAATTTAATGTGGAATTTGATGACCATTTGTATTTTGCTGTTCAATTGGGGGATATTTCAGCCCGAACTTCCACATGATGTGGAAAAGATCAACTTGAATTTATCCAAAGATGAAATAGCCTTCACATTTTTTGACCTGTCACAGGGGGAAAGTACATTGATACAATCAAGTACAGGAGATAATATCCTCCTAAATACCGGCGGACCGGAAGCAGGGGAAGAGCTATTATATTACCTTGATATATATGGTGTGGATGAACTGAAAACCGTTATCGTCACAAGTGAAACAGATGAGTATATCGGTAATCTTCAAAGTGTTGTGAAAAATGTACAAGTTCACAATATCGTGCTACCCGATGCTTCCATGGATTCTCCATTACAAATGAAGAATGTGACATGGGCAGAGGGGGATATGACACAACTATTCGAGGGTCTAAATTGTGAATTATTAAGCAAGGGTAATAAAGATGATCATTTTACCATGGATATCTTGCTGGAATATAAGGGCACAAATATTCTCTACATGACAAGCGCAATGGAAAAAGTGGAAAATAAACTAATGGAAAAGAAAGATTTGAGTGTGGTGAACATTCTCAAGGTGGGGGACTTTGGAAACCCTTCTGGTACAACGGAAGCTTTTCTAGAGGAATGTGACCCACAAGTGGCCATTGTATTTTATAAGGACGACCAAAAAGGTATTACAGACGTGTTGGAGCGTCTTCACGAGACGTGGATGGATATTTATCAGACGCGGCAGGTGGGTAATATTTCTGTGAAGGCAAAAGATCATGATTACCAGGTGTTTACGATCACACTTGATGCATATAGATCCATGTCCTAAAAAAGGGTGAATCTTCCTTTTAGAAAGATTCACCACTCAAGCTGGTGTGGGATAGGAGTAAAATTTTATACATTCATGTACATCAATGTACTAAACTGAATAGAAACTGTTATAATGTGTTTGAACACTATAGGTGATTCAGTACTTATATTCTAACCGACTCTAAGGGTGAGTATGAGTAACAAAAATTGTTTGGACGCAGGAGGATTTTGGGATGGAAAGCAAAATCGAAATATTATCAACCGTAACAGTGGAGAATTCATCCGATTTGTACAAGATTGTGGATACATTGAACAGAACGTTAAAAAGAGAAAATCTAATGTTTGGTCTTGCACTTGATCAGGAGAACCAGGAAAAAGCAGTTTTTACAATATATCGTACATAAAGAAGTGATGAAATGAAAAAGTGGATTATCTTCAGCATTGTCATGATTGCCATTATTATTTTGTGGCAAGTCATTAGTATATACCTAACAGCTATGTCTCCTGTTAAGGAGGAGATGGAGCGTGCAACAGAAATTGCAAAGCAGGAAGCAAGTCTGAATACCGTGGAAGAAGTTACAACATACAATGGAACTCATTCTTACATCATCGTGCAAGGTACCAATGAGGAAAAGGAAGAGATGGTTGCATGGGTGAATGAGGAAAATGAAATTGTCCATTTAGCGAAGGCGCAGGACGGCATCCCTCATCAAGAAGTGCTCAATTACCTTCAAACAGACAGGGAACCAAAAGAAATCATTTCCGTTATGTTGGCAATGGAAAAGAATACGCCACTGTGGGAAATCAAGTTCAAAGATAATAATGATCAATATAATCTTCATTACATCAAATATGAAAATGGAGAATACTTTCAACGAATAATCTTTTAATGGTAGTGGGAGGAAGTACAGATGAAATTAGCCAAGCGAGTATCAACACTAACACCATCAACGACATTGGAAATCACGGCAAAAGCGAAGGAATTGAAGGATGCAGGTCATGATGTAATTGGACTTGGTGCAGGGGAGCCGGACTTTAATACACCTGCTCATATTTTGGAAGCCGCCAAAGAAGCGATGGATAAAGGATTTACAAAATACACACCTTCTGGTGGATTACCGGCTTTGAAAAAGGAAATAATCAGCAAACTTGAGCGTGATCAGGAGCTAACTTATAAGCCTTCCGAGGTAATCGTATGTATCGGTGCTAAACATGCTCTTTATACGTTGTTCCAGGTTATCCTTGATGAGGGGGACGAAGTAATCATCCCTACTCCATATTGGGTCAGCTATCCCGAGCAGGTGAAATTGGCTGAAGGTGTCCCTGTATATGTAGAAGGTAAGGAAGAGAATAAATTTAAAATTACAGCTGAACAACTAAAGGCAACGATCACGGACAAGACAAAAGCGGTAATATTGAACTCCCCAAGCAATCCCACAGGAATGGTTTACAGTAAAGAAGAACTTGAGGAGTTAGGGAAAGTATGCCTAGAGCATGACATCTTGATCGTTTCTGATGAGATTTATGAAAAGCTTCTATATGACGGAAACAAGCATGTCTCCATTGCCCAACTGTCTCCAGAACTCAAAAATCAAACAATCATAATCAATGGGGTGTCCAAATCACACTCCATGACAGGATGGAGAATCGGATATGCAGTCGGTAACCAGACCATTATCAGTGCGATGACGAACCTGGCAAGCCACAGCACATCGAACCCTACCTCCATTTCACAGTATGCAACGATTGCTGCGTATCAAGGGCCACAGGATGATGTAGAAGTGATGAGAACAGCATTTGAAGAACGGCTGAATATCATATTTGATAAGCTGAATCAGATTCCTGGCTTCCATTGCCTTAAGCCTCAAGGAGCCTTCTATCTTTTCCCAAAAGCGATAGAAGCGGCTAAAATGGCAGGTTTTGACGATGTCGACAGCTTTGTAAAAGCATTACTGGAAGAGGAAAAAGTGGCGCTTGTTCCAGGCTCCGGCTTTGGAGCGGATGACTATGTCCGACTATCTTATGCCACAAGCCTCGACTTACTCGAAAGTGCCGTGGAACGAATCGCAAACTACATGGCAAAAGTAAAGGCTACATAACAAAGCCTTTAAGTTGATCGCAGTGGAAGGCGCGCAGATCCTCGAAAATGCTAACGCATTTTCTTCGTCCGATGAATCGCTTTCGGAGCCTTCCTTGTCCTGTGGGAGGAAGGGACTGGAAGCCCCGCAACGAAGTAAGGAGGCTTTCGGACCACCCGTGTAAAGCGAAGCGCCTGGATCGGAAATTAACGGTTATTTGCAAATCTTATCTTCTAGAGGTGTCGGAAGGCTAAGTAACATTACTTAGCCTTTCTCTGTTTAGAAAGTGTTTGCTTACGATATTACAGGCTTGTATAATAGAGGATATGTACATAAATGTGTAAATATATTAGCTAGAACAATGTTGGAGGGAACAAAGAAGTGAAAACAACGATAGCAGAAGTACATAAACATGTTGGAGAAGAAGTAACCATCGGTGCTTGGATTGCCAACAAACGATCAAGCGGAAAGATCGCTTTCTTACAACTAAGGGACGGTTCAGGCTTCATTCAAGGAGTAGTTGTGAAAGCGGAAGTGGACGAGTCTGTATTCCAAGCAGCTAAAACTGTTACTCAAGAAACATCCGTATATGTTACAGGTGTTGTGCGAGAAGATGAAAGGTCTCCATTTGGATACGAATTAGGAGTTACAGGAGTGGAAGTCATCCATGAAGCGGTGGATTATCCTATCACTCCTAAAAATCACGGTACAGAATTCCTTATGGATAACCGTCATTTATGGTTACGCTCCAAAAAGCAGCATGCCATCATGAAAATCAGAAATGAAGTAATTCGTGCAACTTACGAATTCTTTAACGATAATGGATTCTCCAAAGTGGATCCGCCAATCCTGACCGGAAGTGCGCCAGAAGGGACTTCCGAACTTTTTGCGACCAAGTACTTTGATGAGGATGCCTACCTTTCACAAAGTGGACAACTTTACATGGAAGCGGCAGCGATGGCACTAGGGAAAGTATTTTCCTTTGGTCCGACATTCCGTGCGGAAAAATCCAAAACCAGACGCCACTTAATCGAATTCTGGATGATCGAACCGGAAATGGCGTTCTACGAATTCGATGACAACCTTGTTGTACAGGAACAATATGTCTCATACATTGTTCAGTCGGTGGTAAAGAACTGCAAATTGGAACTCGGAGTTTTGGACAGAGATGTATCAAAGCTTGAAAAGATCCAAGCTCCATTCCCGAGAATCTCGTATGACGATGCCATTAAATTCTTGAATGAGAAGGGCTTTGACGATATTAAATGGGGCGACGATTTTGGTGCTCCTCATGAAACAGCGATTGCAGAGAGCTATGATATGCCTGTATTCATCACGCACTATCCTGTAGGAATTAAACCTTTCTACATGCAACCACATCCAGAGCGAGATGACGTGGTATTGTGTGCAGACTTGATTGCACCAGAAGGCTATGGCGAAATTATCGGTGGATCTGAACGTATCCATGATTATGAACTATTGAAACAGCGATTAAAAGAGCACAACTTAGAATCTGATGCTTATAAATGGTACTTGGAACTTCGTCAATACGGTTCCGTGCCTCACTCAGGCTTCGGACTTGGCTTGGAACGTACTGTCGCATGGATCAGTGGAACAGAGCATGTACGTGAAGCTATTCCATTCCCAAGGTTGCTTAACCGCTTGTATCCGTAATATTATTTTTGATTATGATGGGTCACCCGTTTTTGCGGGTGCCTGTTTTTGTTGTTGGGGTATTGTATGAGGTGGCAAAATTGTATCCTCAGCTGCTGAGGTGGTTTTTGGTGTTCGCTGGGTAAAAATAATGAATTTTTATAAGGAAATGCCTGTTTTTTATGATGAAAATATTGTTCGGACATTTTTCTTCTTCCTTCGGACAAAAAAATGCTGTAATTAGCTTAGGTTTGGACAAATGGCAGAACTGTTAGGACAACTTTTACTAGGCCTTGGGACATTGATTTTTTCGGTTCGGACAAGTTTTCCAAAACTTCGGACAAAAATGCAAAATCTTTGGACAACTTCAAGAAAACTTCGGACAAGAATAGAAATTCTTCGGACATTTGAGCTAACCAGGTTGTTTTGATTTACCAATCATTAACCTCCTCCACCAAAAGCTTTTTTTAATTCGCTTTGAAAAATATTCCCCTATGAAGATGTCCTATAAATTTGTTATACTTATCGGAGAGGTGTCTCAAATGAAAAAAGAGCAATTTATTGAATTTATGGAAGAAGGGAACCTTACCGTCCCTAAATATTTATTAAATAATTATGTCAAACTTGGGCTAAATGAAAAAGAATTTTTACTTCTCCTACATGTACATTCTTTTGTGGAAAGCGGAATAATTTTTCCAACCCCAATGGAAATCGCAGATAAGATGACGATAGACCCTACTGAGTGTATGGAAATACTGCGTCATCTACTCCAAAAAGGGTATGTATCCATCAGTGATGAAATGGATGAATACTCCATCAAATACGAACGCTATTCTCTCCAACCCCTCTGGGAAAAAATGATTCACTTTATGATGGACCAGAACAAGCAAGCCGCTCAACAGTCGTACCATGAGCATGAAATAAACTTGTATACGGTGTTTGAGCAGGAATTTGGAAGACCTTTGTCTCCCTTTGAATGTGAATCATTAAATATGTGGATGGACCAAGATCACCATGATCCAACTATTATAAAAGCTGCGCTTAGAGAAGCGGTAATATCAGGGAAATTGAATTTCCGCTATATTGATCGTATTTTATTCGAATGGAAAAAGAACGGAATAAAAACAATCAACCAAGCAAATGAGTATGGCAAAAAGTTTCGTAAGACTCAGCACAAGCCTACTTCTGTTCCACCAAATAAGTCGAGCAACAACACGGTTCCATTTTATAACTGGCTTGATTAACAACAGGGGACACGTAATGAAAGAATTGCGTGTTCCTTTTTCAATCAATAGGGAAAGGTAGGACCTACAGATGTTAAACCTGAAACAAATAAAAGAGGTAGTAGAGGTCATGGGTGAAATGTTTCCAGATGCCCATTGTGAACTAAATCATAAGAATCCATTTGAGCTGGTTATTGCTGTAGCACTTTCAGCCCAATGTACAGATGCACTCGTCAACAAAGTGACAAAAAACTTGTTTGAAAAATATCAAAAACCTGAGGACTATCTTGCTGTCTCGTTGGAAGAGTTGCAACAGGACATCCGTTCCATCGGTCTTTTCAGAAACAAAGCCAAGAACATTCGCAGTCTATGTCATATGTTACTTGAAGACTATGGAGGGGAAGTGCCTAGAGAGCGGGATGAACTCGTTAAATTACCTGGAGTAGGAAGAAAAACGGCTAATGTAGTGGTATCCGTAGCCTTCGGTGTACCGGCTATCGCAGTGGATACCCATGTTGAAAGAGTTAGCAAACGACTGGGGATCTGCAAATGGAAAGATAGTGTGTTGGAAGTGGAAAGAACACTGATGAGAAAAATTCCAATGGAAGAATGGTCCGCTACTCATCACCGCCTTATCTTCTTTGGTCGTTATCATTGTAAAGCCCAAAATCCTCAGTGTGATAGTTGTCCATTACTGGAGATGTGTAGAGAAGGAAAGAAGAGAATGAAAAAGAAGGTGGGTTAATGAAGATTCCTGAGGCGTTTGTCCATCCTTACTTTTATACCAAACAGGACTCCATCCCTATCACTCCATTTGATTTGGAGGCTATCATCAACGTCCCTTTTAAATATGATATTGCCTACTACCTTGGGGCTGCCCCACATGGTCTACCTTGGGAGAATACAAGTGATAGTATTCCCCTAATCCTAATGAGCTGGAAAGCAAAGGAGAACATCCTCAACAGCCTGCATGAAAAAAGGGATCGGAAAGCAGCGAAGAATCAGATGATACCTGCCATAGCATGGTATCTCCAAATGCAGTTTTGGATCAATGGACAGCCTGTCAGAAGTATAAATGATTGGAAAAGAGACGTTCAGTTGTTAAAGTGGAAGCCAGTGAATGTAGAGGAGAGGCTTGACTTTATCATAAAAAAACCGGAGTTGTTTCATGCCTACATTCAATTACAACAACTTTTTACAGAATGCACCAAGCTCTTTTATAAAAGCAAAGCGTTACAAAAATAAACTGAGAGGCTACCATGTATTTGGTAGCCTCTCAGACTGTTGACAAACTATAAACTAGTTAGGTTATCTGTTGGAAGAGTTGATCTTCGTTGCAGGAGTTACGCTTTCCGCGGGCAGTCCGGAAGCCTCCTCGGGCTACGCCCTGCGGGGTCTTCCATGTCCTTTCCTCCTGCAGGAGTCTTCGCTCCTTCCACTGCGATCAACTAGAGAATTTCATTATTTTAAGCTTTGTCTACACACTGAGAGGCTACCATGTATTTGGTAGCCTCTTACTTTTGTATTAGTCGTTGTCGTCAGAGTCATTATTATTGCCACGACCCTGTCCATTACGGTTGGTGTTGCTCTGTGTATTGGTACCGTCTGTTTCCTCACCGTCACCAGGAGGTTCTTCGCCATCCCCAGGAGGTTCCTCGCCGTCGCCGGGTGGCCCTTCGCCATCTCCAGGAGGCTCTTCACCGTCACCAGGAGGCTCTTCGCCATCCCCAGGAGGCTCTTCACCGTCACCAGGAGGAGTTGGAATTTCTGGGATGATGCTTTCATCTTCATCCTCTTCCTCTACAGCTTCAGGAATGGTAATGGTTTGAGAAGCTGCGTCACTTCTGTTTTCATTGTTTTCATCCTGTACGGCAATCAGTTCGAATGTGAATGTTGCCCCAGGGTCTGGTGATTCTACAACTAATCCAAGATCTTTCGTTTCCGTCAATGGTTGAGGGGAGCCTTCATTAACAGCTACGTTAATGACGAAGGTTACACCCTCGATGCGGTCTTCTGGATACTGCCAGTTTAGATTGATGACATTTGCTTCTTCATCATACTGAGCTGTAAAGCCAGTAGGGGTAGGAAGCTTGTCATATTCTTTTGAGACCTGAGTAGGTTCTGTTCCCTTAACAAAGTATTCGTTCGTAATCTGATCTGAAGGAGTAAACTCGCTCGCTTTTAATGGGGGATTCGAGCCCTTCTCGATTGGGACACGCACGACACTGTTAGGAACAGGGAAGTCAGCTTTATCCTCACTTGTAGTGGAAATTCTCTCCATCAATTGCTTGAAGATGATCCGTGACAAGTACTGATCTTGATTCACACCATCAATAGGGCGCAAATAATTGTCTTCGCCTGTTCTTCTGAAACCGGTCCAAACTGCAGCAGTATAGCTTGGAGTGTAACCTGCAAACCATGTACTAGGGACACCGCCGTTTGGAATACCAAATTCATTGATAGTATCCTTTGAAAAGTTGGTCGTACCTGATTTACCGGCAATATTTAATCCAGGTACGTTTGCAGCGGTAGCTAAGCCGCTTCTGACAGATGTTTTCAGCATATCTGTAATCATAAACGCTGTAGAGTCTTTCATGACAACTTCTGATTCTTTATTTAAATTGACACTTGTACCGTCTTGGAAGACAACTTTGGTTACAGCAAAAGGTTCCGTGTAAACCCCGCCACTACCGAATGAGCTGTAAGCTCCAGCCATTTGAAGAGGCGACACACCATTTGTGAATCCACCGATCGCATAAGCTTCGTTGATTTCTTCCTCTAGGGGGATCCCTAATTTAACGGCGAAATCACGAGCGCGGTCAAGGCCAACTTCTTGCAGGGCTTTTAGTGCAGGGATATTTCGGGAGTCCGCTAAATGCTGTCTCATGCTTAGATAGCCTTTATGTTTGTTGTCCCAGTTGTTCAGCTCGGTACCAGATGAGTACTTGTATGGTTCATCATTGATCTGATGATAGGTGGACCAATCCAAATATTCGATAGCAGGTGCATAATCCAGTATCGGCTTGATTGCGGATGCAGGCTGGACTTTGATGTCTGTGGCATAGTTTGTCCCTGTCTTCATATGATTGCGTCCGCCACCAATTGCACGAATCTCACCGCTTTGTGTGTCTATCAGAGCGATGCCAGCTTGATAGTCCTCATTATCTAGGTGTGGAATACCACTTTCATCTGACAGAATATATTCCACTTCTTCTTGTGCATCTACATCTAGGGTAGTATAAATTTCCAATCCATCCGCCTGAGGGTCGACATCGCCTAATTGATCCGAGATCTCTTCAATGACCCGATCAATAAAAGCGTTGTATTTGTTGGAGTAGTTCGTTTTTTCTACATCGTCGGTGAGCGTGGCATCAACAGGTGTTGCTCTTGCTTCATCGGCTTCTTCCTGTGTAATCTTGCCATGTTTCACCATCAGGCTTAAGACGATATTACGTCGCTTTTCGGCATTTTCAGGATTTGTTACAGGGTTATAGCTGTTTGGACTCTGAGGAAGTCCTGCAAGCATGGCAGCTTCATGTAACTCAAGTTCGTCCAAAGTTTTGCCATAATAATTATTTGCAGCATTGGAAATTCCATAAGCATAGTTAGAAAAATAGATACGGTTTAAGTACATCTCTAATATTTCGTCTTTAGTAAAACGAGATTCCAATTGATAAGCTAGGTAAAATTCCTGTGCTTTACGTTTTAGGGTTTTATCCGTGGAAAGGAAAGATAGTTTTACAAGCTGTTGAGTGATGGTACTACCACCCTCGGAACCGAATCCTCTTGTCACGTTGGCCAATACAGCCCCCGCGAGTCGTCGGTAGTCCACTCCGTTATGCTCATAAAATCGGACATCCTCTGTTGCAAGGAAAGCATCTTTCACAAGATCTGGTATATCATCTGAATCTACATATTCCCTTGCTTCATGGCCACCAATCTCTGCCGCTAACTCCCCATCCATTCCATAAACTTTTGATGGAACAGGAACCTTAAGTAACGTTTCATCTAAAGGTGGGGTACTTTGCACATAATAAGCGAATGTTCCTATACCGGTTAATAAGCCAACAAGTCCAATAATAAGTGCGGATAAAAATATCTTTTTGAAAAGCCCTTTTTTGGAACCTTTCTTCTTTGTTCCGTTCTTGGCATTTCTCTCTTCTTCCATTGCTTTTCTTCTTTGTTCTCTTGATTGATACTTTTCAGTCATGTTTCAGACCTGCCTTTCTTTACTCTAACAGATATTCCAGGGCTTTTAATAATACATGTCAATAATTTTAATGTAATCGATTCTAGGCTGGTAGCCTTGTGGAATCAAGTATCCATCACGTTCCACTTCAAGTTTTGTAATAGATTTTCTTTCCCCGGATTCTTTCCTTTCCCAATAATGAAATAGTTTCTCAGCTGGTAGCAGATACACTTCATTAAAAATACTGAACATTAATATGACGAAACAGATTCCATTTTGTTTCACAACCTGCCGCATATGTTGAATTTGATGTTCATGAAAGTTTTGAAGGGGGAAGGAGGTCTTGTTCTTTGTCTCCTTCGCTTCAAAATCGATATACCTTCCTTTATATACCCCATTGAAGTCTGTAGTCGATGCCTGTTTGAAATAGGCTTCTTTAATCACGGCAGCACTTCTTTTTGGGTAATGAACATCCACTATTTGAATTGGCGTAGGTTTTTTATGGACAACTGCTATTCCTTGATGAAGATAATACAAATTGGAATTGTGAAGATCATCCTCTAAACTCATTCCGCGATTGCCATACAAAGTAGGACCAGTTTTTTTAGAAGGTACATTGCTATTAGCCTGAAAAACCTTACCGTTAGGGTATCGGATATTCATAAATTTCCCCCTCTAGACTAAAACTAATCTTATATTAGAAAAAAACGTCATCTTTTCGTAATCTTTGTCACTTATTGTTGATGAAAGGAAGTCAATAGCATTGAAGCATGTTTCTTTATATTCGCAGATAAATGAAAGAAGGGAGGAGGATAAGCACTCCTTTCAAGAAAATAAGTTTATCACTACTATTAAAAAAAATACAGCAAAATACAATCTCGATAATATCTCCCGTACTAAAGCATATGCCGCCTATTTTAATAGAAATCCCGAGATCAAATGGGCCTTTTTGGCGAGCATGGTATCCCGAAATGCCGGATGGAATATGACGGATCTTCAAGGAAGATGGTTTTCTCTTGCATTGGACTGGCAAAAACGTTTCCCCATATTTCTTACGTACGAGATGGCCAATTGGCTAATCTTTAATGATGCTTATCCACAATTATTACTATATGAATTATCCCTTCATTATAACAGACCGTTTTTTCATTTATTGAAAGAATTTAATGTATCTTGCTTTATGGAAGCAGAATGGCAATGTTTTTGGGAAGAAGGAGATAAGGAAAGATTGATGACATCCTTGATCATCAATGAACAAAATTTGATACAAGAACCAGTTTTACAAAATAAAAAAATAAAAAGAAAAGTATTTGGTACAAGTGTATATGCTTTCCAGGACATGGGACATTTCAGTTGTGTCATCTTTCCGACACTTGAGGGCAGGTTATATGGTTACTCTGTCCATGGTTTTCAAAAACTTGATAATAGAATTGAGCTTGGAAAGAAATTGGCTGCATTGTTGTTTTTCGATGAACTCAAAGATTCCTTTTATAACTTTTCCCTGCAAACCGAACATACCGGATCTCGTTATGATTATGAACAATATTTACATGGTAATTCTTATAGAGAGACACCTTTTCTTAGGGGGGTATACCCCGTCATCCCACATGAAAAAGTAAAAACGCAGAATGATTGGGTTTTTGGACAGGCCAAGCATATTTCGAAATGGAGAAAACCAATATCCCCAGTAATAAACGGAAAAATGGACATTACCAAATGGTTTATCCATAAACAACATCAGATGCACAGCCTAATTGCATTAAAAAGCTGGCTATAAAAAACAGCTCCCGTTAGAGGAGCTGTTTAGACTGTTGACAAACTATAAACTAGTTAGGTTATCTGTTGGAAGAGTTGATCTCCGTTGCAGGAGCTTCGCTTTCCGCGGGCAGTCCGGAAGCCTCCTCGGGCTACGCCCTGCGGGGTCTTCCATGTCCTTTCCTCCCGCAGGAGTCTTCGCTCCTTCCACTGCGATCAACTGAGAATTTCATTATTTTAAGCTTTGTCTACACACTGAACAGCTCCCGTTAGAGGAGCTGTTTTCATGTTTCGTACATCATGTCGAAGGGCGGTTTGGCCCTTTTAGTTTTTTGTCTTCTTGCCCAGGTGCGCTTTCCACTTGGTTTTTACGTTGTTGTTGCTGATTTTTCTGTTGTTTGGACATGGTAAAAACTCCTCCTTGCATTATCATTCATAAGTATTTTTCACTATTTGGCGTGGATTCATGCGAAAAATGGAAGGGGATTTGCAAATAAACACTTTCTTTGACGAATTGCTTCTAGTTTTGTCACACAGGAAGGTAGAGTGATTGAAACGGAGAAATTATATACTAACAAAGTATGGAGGGGATTTCGTATGTCCAGTGTATTGGTTTCTAGAAGTGAGATTACGGACTTGTTCCATGAAATGATGCTTCAAATGGATGTATTGGAAGAGACGATGTCAAGTTCACTTAAAATAGAGCGGGAAGAAATGGAAGAGGTAATGAAACATCAGATTAATCGCCTGCACGTGACATTGGATGAAGTGGAAAAAGTGATGGCAGAACATCGTATGTCAAAGTTGCCGGCCCCAAAAGCAATCAACTTTAACCAGAACGCTTACTCTGTATAAGAAGATATGGTAATATGTATTGCTAGAGGTGAAGGTATAATGTCTGGCAATCAAAAGAGTGTTCATAAACAATCTGCTCAAATTTTGGGTTATTTGGACAGGGTGGAAGAAATATTTCATTTAACTAGAGAAAAGAATGAAGATCCCGATTTTTTTCTTACGGTAAAGCCCTTTGCTGATGAAGTTTATGCAACGGTACAGCAGTGGGAAAAAACGGTTAAAGAGTGGATTTTGACAGAAAAGCCGAAGAACATCCATACCCAGCAGATAGACAGTACTTTAGAAAACATAAACATGGTGTCTGTACAGTGTTTCTATCCTGATACGCGCGAAAAACGGTTTAAGGGCATGCTACAATCCATTAGATATGTATTGAATGATACCCTATCAAAATAAAATGATGGTGAAGCCTGACCAAGAAATAGGTCAGGCTTCTTTTTTTATTACTTATGAGCGATCCTTTTCTGCTTTATTGCTTACTGGTCGGTCCTCAGCAGTTGCGACAGGCTCAATTGCATATTCTACCTTTTCGAAGACCTTCTTCTCGGCAGGCATTGCACCTATTGTTGGTTCATGCCCTTTTTTCTTATGATTAAAGCTTTTTCCACGACTCATTTTTTTCCCTCCTTTACTTGACTTAGCTTTCCACGCAAATTAATTTCTCATTACTCATAGGATAGAAAATAAAAGGCTGTTTTTGTATACTTTATTGTTTTTTCGTATCTTCATTCGTTATATTTCTTAATGTCGTGCTCTTTTCCCTGTTGCGCTAAGAATACAACTTGCAAATTCAAGAGTATGTAAGAAGCAAAAAGTCCAATTTACCGACTTTTTGAATGTGAATTGCAACAATCTTTAAGAATAGAGCCAAATAAAAAGAGACCTTAAAAGGTCTCAAAGTAATATTCACAGTATTAAGTTAGTTCTAAAAAATCTTCAAATGTATTAGGTGGAACAGCACCTTTCGCTTCTAATTCACGGATCAGATTACGAAAATGACCTATTGTCAGGTCTCCGCGAAGATAAAGCTTTCTGGCAAAATCCATTAACTCGTTGTGTTCGATCGGTTCATAGTTTTTACAGGCGACAAATTTATGTCGCAACTCTTCTAGTACCATGCAAATCCCCCCACTCTTGAAGTTAATCTTATGATAGCATGCAAAGACAATTTTTCTTGTTTTTTAAAAAATGAAACTTCCGACAAAAAAAGACGAATTTTGCGAACCGGGTAAGATTATTTGTAACCCGTTTTCTCCACTCCTTCAGTGATGGGAATAGGCACCTTTCCTGATTCCGATTCATATGTTAGGTATAGCTAGAAAAGAGGAGGGGTTTGAATGTTTAGGAGAATGTATGGCAGACCTAGACATTTATCATATAACCGCAACATGTCAATATTTAATCAGCTTCCTTTCTTAAACAACATTCTGCCTAACGGAAATGGTGGAGGAATGCAAGGGATGTTTCCTCAGCAGTTTATGGGTGGAGGGTGGATGAATCATCAGGGGTTGAATCCTAACTTCATGAATACGATGCCTTTTTCAGGAGGAAATGTTCCATCGTCAGGGTTTCCTACAAATATAACGAATCAGATGGGGCTGAATGCATATCCACCAAACATGCAAGTGGGGGTAGGAGGTCAGAATGCATATCAGCAAGGCATGCAGATGGGTGGAATGGGGCAAAATGGATTCCCTATGGGGATGCATATGCCTGGAATGGCTCAAGGTGGAGGTTTGAATGGAGGGTTAATGCCCAACCAGATGGGTATGCCTTTTATGAATCCATATCCGACTCAGTCACAATCAGCTAAACCGCAGGCATCTCAGGTGAGTTCTTTTATGAACCAATTCAAAGGCCAGGACGGAAATGTCGATATGAAGAAAATGATGGATACTGCGGGTCAGATGATGAACACGGTGAATCAATTAAACAATATGTTTAAAGGTCTCGCAGCTACCTTCAAAGCATAGATGTTACGATTCCCACGTAAAAGATGCCAATAAAAGGCATCTTTTTATATTGCTTATAAATGCACGGCCATATGTTCTTCGTCTAAGTATAAGCCATCCACATAAAGTGCGGCTTTTTCATATCCATATACTTCAAATCCATAGTTTTCATATAACTTTTTGGCAGATGTGTTGCTTGCTGCGAGCGTTAATTGAATTTGTTTCAATCCTGGAATCTTTTTAGCACGTGTTAGGGTGTATTCAAACATTTGCTTACTGAATCCTTTACCCCTATAATCTCTTGAAATATATACACCCCAGATGCTGCCTTTATGTCTAAACTTGAGTTTGTCTGCCCTCTGAAATCCGATCATACCAACAAGATCGGACTGATGAAAAAGGCCATAGATGAAAGAATCAACATCTTCTGGTATCTTTCTTTTTATTTCTTGTAAAGTATGTAATTTTTCTTCCGCGAAGCTTGAAGCAAAAGAAGCTGGTTCTTTTTGTAATGATTCCAACCTTAGCTTTTGATATTGCTCTGCATCTCTTTTATGTAATACACGCATCTCCAAAGCGATTCCTCCCGGCCGATGGTAAAAGGGAGAGTGGCATACTCTCCCTTTTAGTTGCCGTTTATTTATGATATTCACCTTTAGGTTCCTGTTCAAAGAAAAAGTTGTCTAGCTGCTCTTCTTCCTGATGGTTAAGGGAAGAACTGTAATAGGGATTTTCATCTTTCTGTTTATCATCAAGATTCGTCTTAATAACCAGTGAAGGCGAAGTTGATGGACTTGCGTACACTTTTTTATATGTTTCTTTGCTCATCATGTACACCTCCTAAAAATTATCCTGTGTCTGTAGATGAAAATTATGTAGAGATTAGGTAGAAATTCATTTCCAATCATAAAATGAAAAGCTTTTATCCAAGCTAAGAAGGAAATGTAAGAAAGGGGGGGAAATATCATGACAAACAGAAATGATAACAGAGAACGTAAAAATAAATACCCTAATAACCAGCACACCCAAGAAACTGCGAAAGAGCTCGCAAGTATTCAGATGGACTCGACTCCTGAAGAAAACGAAAAATACGGTTCTAAGTCACATAAAAACTAAAATACAAAAACAACGCAGCTATCCTGCGTTGTTTCAGACTGTTGACAAACTATAAACTAATTAGGTTATCTGTTGGAAGAGTTGATCTTCGTTCCAGGAGCTTCGCTTTCCGCGGGCAGTCCGGAAGCCTCCTCGGGCTACGCCCTGCGGGATCTTCCATGTCCTTTCCTCTCGCAGGAGTCTTCGCTCCTTCCACTGCGATCAACTAGAATATTTCATTATTTTAAGCTTTGTCTACACACTGAAACAACGCAGCTACCCTGCGTTGTTTCGTTTGTGGATCCGAAATGGAATAGCTAATCCTGAATATTGATTTGTTTTATGTTTTTCTTGGGTATGCGGATTTGCAAAAGACCGTCCCGGTAGTTTGCCTGTAGAGCGTTCAATTTCACGTAAGCAGGGACAGGGATGGTGCGCTTGGATTGTTTCATGGAATAACTGTTGCTTACATAACGGGTTGTGTCATCGATTGTTTCGAGTTGTTCTTCATTTTTGACCGAGATAGTTAAATATCTGTCAAAGGTTTCAATACTGATCTGTTCCTTCTTCACTCCTGGAAGCTTGCAGCTTACAATAAAATCTCCAGGTGTTTCTCTTGTTTCAATCGGTAGTGAAGCTTCCGCAAAGGTATTCCCGAAAAAATCATCCAGTTGCTGCAACATCCCTTTTATAGGGGAACTACTGAAAAAAGAATCAATGGATGTCATAAGGTTGTTTTGGGTATGTCTTTTCTGTGGAAACTTATCCTGATCATCTTTCATGGAATTTCTCCTTTCTTGCTCTTTATCATTACTATATTGAACCCTGCCTACATGGGTTACATATTTTAGTGATGGAGAAAACGACAAAATTTTCATGGTAAGCGCGTACAATCTATGATATTTTTGGAATTAAGAAGTTAAAAAAGGAAGTTTGTTATGCAGTTATTAAAAAATACATATTTTTTAAAAGTACTTAAGGTTGTTTTTCCGTTAACAATCTTGATTGTTTTATATATTGAAGGGAAAAAACAGATTCAATCCATTAATATGGTTCTTGTATTGGAAAAGATACGGGATATAGGATTTTTCTCTTTTGCGTGGCTAGTGATTTTAGGATTGTTGGCTGTTTCCACCATGATTTTTTACGATATTTTCATTTCCAGGGGGTTGAATTTGAAAATACCTTCAAGAAAGCTGGTGATTTACGGTTTTTCTTCCAATTCCTTCGCGAATTTTATGGGTTTTGGCGGTTTTGCGGGGGTAGGGTTAAGAACATTGTATTATCGCAAATATACAGGGGAATTCCCTATGCTATTAAAAAGTGTAACAATAATCCTGCCTTATATGCTTTGCGGTCTATCCTTATTTGCGTGGTGGATTGTCTTTTATGAATGGTCATACCCTGCTCTACTTTTAGAATATCCGATATTGAAATTGCCTCTCCTCATTATGAGCGGTTATTTGTTCTTCATTTTCATAGCAAGTCATTTAACGAAAAGCTTGCAAACAAGGCAACAGTTCATGCTGATAGGCGTTTCTATTTTGGAGTGGGCTTTTGCAGGGATTGTGTTCTGGCAGACTTCCGTTCTGTTGAATGTCGAGGTTCCGGTAGTCATAACCTTTACTCTTTTCTTTATGGCAGCCATTGCAGGTGTATTAAGCACAGTGCCAGGTGGTGTTGGGGCTTTTGATTTTGTGGTTTTAGTGGGATTCGCTTCTTTTGGGGTTTATGAAGAAAAACTGGTGGCACTGCTTCTCCTGTATCGTTTAGTGTATTATGTAGTGCCTTTTCTCATAAGTGTTGTTTTTTTCTTTTACTTTATGTTTAAGGAGAAAGCATGGAAATCGCTGTTGCCAGAAAGACGTTCTTGGTCGTTATTATGCCATCGGATCCTTTCCATATGGGTACTTATTGTGGGAGCATTATTAGTATTGTTTCCGGTCATTCCTGCAATCGTACGAAAAATTACCATTGCGAATGAATTTCTATCCATGGAAATGATGCAAATCTCCCATCAGTTTTCTATTACTATAGGTATCACTTTACTTGTTTTGGCAAGAGCCATTGAAGATAGGGTGAAGAGGGCATATTATTTTACATTTTTCATTCTTGCTTTCGGAATACTAGTAAGCTTTTCGAAAGGATTCCATTTCTGGGAAGCGGTTCTTTTCGTTGTTGCGATGCTACTATTGTATTTTTCAAGAAAGCTTTTTTACAGAAAAAGCAGTCAATATACTTTTGTGAAAGGCCTTATTGACGGTGTTATCCTTTTAGCAATTGCCTTGATTTATGTTATCGTGGGATCTCTCCAGATCTCTTATATACAACGTATTGTACCAAGGAGATTGCAAGACCTCTTTTCTCTTGATACACAGTCATTGTGGCAAGACGTAAGTTTTGGAGTATTGCTGGCAATCCTGCTTATCTATTTTGGTTTGTTTTTCAAAAGATGGAAGGAATCTTCCTCTTTGTTTGAGATGGTTTCTGAGGGTGAACATCATATTGCACACCCACTTTTCAACAATAAAACAATCTATGTCTACTCCTCTGATCAAGGAAATATTTATTATCAAAAATGGATGGACAATCTTATTGTGATGGAAAGGATCGAATTGGACCACGACTCACATATGCAGAGTGTTTTTCTGTGTCAGAAGTTTGAAAATGAGATGGATAGATACGGTTTTATCGTAATTGTTCCGAGTATAAATAAAGAAGAGGTTCCTTCTTTCCTTGATGCGGGGTTTCAGATTATTAAAGAAGAAGAAACAATCTATGCTTTATCGAATAATGTACCGCAAATTGTCGCAAAAACGAATATAAAATGGTTAAATCGCATCGTTAATAAAATGACATGAAGCATGCTTTTTCACTGAATATATGTTATAATTTAATGGAAGAGATTGTATGGCGAGGATGCTTTTTTTATTTTTTTCTTATTTTTTCCTCGTAAATTGGAATACTAAGAGTATATTAGTGAGGATAAACTGCGCCCCACCTCAACAGATAGGAGAGTGGTACTATGGCTTTTGGAAGAAGAGAAGTTGAAGAGATCGTTACCGAGGAAACGAAAGTATGGGTTTGTGAATCAGAGGATTGCAACGGCTGGATGAGAGATAATTTCAAGAACAGTGAGAGCGAAGTCCCTACATGCCCTTTATGTCAGAGTGACATGACACAATCCACCAAAGTCTTAGCAGTCATCAACAACTACAGTCAAAATCAGAAGATGTAAATACATTATCAGAACGGAAAACCAAGTGCTGAAAAGTGCTTGGTTTTTCTTTTTTAGACTTTACGAACCGAACGCTTATTCGCTAAAATAGATAGTAGACAATGAGGTGAGCGCATGAAATGGAGAAAAACGATTTATGAAGTTATTGACTGGATGAAAAGGGAAGAGTCGATAGCAAAAAATATTGTACACTGGGAAACAGTTCCTCCTAAAGAAGCACAGTCCGTACCATTCCCAAAAGAGATAGACAAAAGGCTATTACAATCATTAACCAATAGAGGTATTTCCTCTTTATATACACACCAGGCTGCTGCTTTTGAAGCAGCTATATATAAAAGACATTTTGTTGCCGTCACACCGACAGCATCCGGTAAAACGTTATGTTACAATCTGCCCGTTCTTCAAAAAATCGTTCAGAACAATGATGCCCGTGCACTTTATCTATTTCCTACGAAAGCACTTGCACAAGATCAAAAGAGTGAATTGAACGAAATCATTACGCAGATGGGCGTTCCAATCAACAGCTATACCTATGATGGAGACACCGCACCGACTATCAGACAAAAGGTAAGAAAAGCGGGACATGTGGTGATCACAAATCCCGATATGCTACATTCCGCCATTTTGCCACATCACACAAAATGGGTTTCACTCTTCGAAAACCTGGAGTATATCGTGATAGATGAACTGCATACTTATAGGGGGGTATTTGGCAGCCATGTAGCCAATGTGATACGAAGGCTAAAACGGATCTGCAACTTTTATGGCAGCAATCCAACATTCATTTGTACATCTGCCACAATTGCGAACCCGAAAGAATTGGCAGAAGAGCTGACTGGAGAATCCTTTGAACTAATTAACAATAACGGAGCACCATCAAGCAAGAAGCATATTGTTTTTTATAATCCCCCGATTGTCAATAAGCCACTCAATATAAGAAGGAGTGCCACATTGGAAGTAAGAAAGCTAGCCTCCGAATTTCTTCAGGAAAAAATACAGACCATTGTGTTTGCAAAGAGCCGGGTAAGGGTGGAGATCTTACTAACATACCTGAAAGACCTCGTGAAGGATCAGCTTGGGGAAAAATCCATTCAAGGGTATCGTGGAGGCTATTTGCCCACTCAGCGAAGGGCAATTGAAAAAGGTTTGAGGAATGGTGAGATATATGGTGTCATCAGTACAAATGCACTTGAACTCGGGGTCGATATAGGACAGTTACAGGTGTGTATCATGACTGGTTATCCAGGTACGATTGCAAGTGCTTGGCAGCAAGCGGGACGTGCTGGAAGAAGACAGGGGGAAGCAGTCATTGTAATGGTTGCAAGCTCCAATCCACTTGATCAGTACGTCATCCAGCACCCTGAGTTCTTCCTGAAGAGCAATCCAGAATCAGCAAGAATCAACCCCAATAACCTTGTTATTCTCGTTGATCATATTAAGTGTGCTGCATATGAGTTGCCATTTAAAAAAGGGGATACCTTTGATGGAGTGGAGTTAGAGGACATCCTTGATTATTTGACTGAAGAGAGGGTTCTTCACGAAAACGGAGGCAAGTGGCATTGGATGAATGACGCATTTCCTGCTCATAACATCAGTTTACGTTCAGCTTCCCAGGAGAACGTCATCATTGTCGATCAGTCCTCTGAACCAGCCAATAAGGTGATAGGAGAAATGGACCGTTTTAGCTCGATGACACTTCTTCATGATGAGGCAATCTACCTTCATCAAGGTGTTCAATATCAAGTGGAAAAGCTGGATTGGGAAGAAAAGAAGGCGTTTGTCAGGGAAGTCAATGTTGACTACTTTACCGATGCGAATCTTGCGGTTTCCTTGGACGTTCTGGAAGTGGACAAGCAGATGGAGTATTCCGCTGGTACCATATCTTTCGGGGATGTTTCTGTTAGAGCCATGGCAACGATATTTAAGAAAATCAAATTTGAAACACATGAAAATATAGGGTCTGGACCCATATACCTGCCTGAAGAAGAATTGCAGACGAGTGCCACATGGATAACCTTAGAGGAGGAAATCACACAAAGCCTCAAGGGAGATGATTTAGAAAAAAGTTTGCTAGGCATCGCACATGCCTTAAAACATGTGGCGCCTTTGTTGTTGATGTGTGAGCCGATGGATGTTCAGGTAGTCCCACAAGTCAAATCCACTCATGATGAGAAACCCGTAATATATTTCTATGATCGTTATCCAGGTGGAGTAGGACTTAGCGAAAAGGCATTTTCCCATATAAATGAACTACTTAGTAGAGCAAGCGAGTTGATTGGTAGCTGTCCATGTCGATCTGGATGTCCGTCATGTATAGGTGCGGATTATCCTGACGAAAATTCCAAACAGTTGGCCCTATCACTTCTTCGAGAACTTGTGTAGAGTGGGGTGAAAAGAATGAGCATGAGGAACAAACTCAAAAGGATGAAAAAACATCTACAAACAGATGCTTCCATATCAACAGAGAAGGAAGTGGATCGATTCAAAGAGACTTCTGTTTCCAGCCAGATTGAAATACCAAATACGAAAGAGTGGGAATCTTTCGGTACTAGGCCGTATTATGCCAATGGTGAGTATTGCCTTATCAGGGAAGTGGAATATGATTTGGACCATCGCCATGGAAAGTATAGACTTGGAGACCTGTTGCCTGTAATGAAAGAGTGGCAAGCATCTGACGTAGATCATCCATTATCTGCAAAAGGCCATCATGCTTCTGACCTATTCTTTTTTGATACGGAAACTACAGGGTTAAGTGGTGGAACGGGAACCACCATTTTTCTTCTTGGTTATGCCAGGTTGCTAGAAGATAAAGTAATAGTTAGGCAACACTTGCTTCCTGGCCCGGGTAACGAAGTGGCGCTTTATCATAGCTTTTTGGAAGAAGTAGATTACACGACATTGGTCACCTATAATGGGAAGGCATTTGATTGGCCGCAAGTGAGGACGCGTCACACGCTAGTAAGAGAGCATGTGCCGAAGCTCCCTTCCTTCGGCCACTATGATCTTTTGCATGCATCAAGAAGGCTTTGGAAAAATAAAATGGAATCGGTTAGGCTTACAAATGTTGAGAAGGAAATCCTTGGCATTCACCGTAAAGATGACGTACCAGGCTTTTTGGCTCCCATGATCTATTTTGATTATGTAAAAACACATGAAATGCGGGGGATTAAAGGAGTGCTCAAACACAATGAATGGGATGTGCTCACCCTCATTACCTTGTATGCACACCTGTCGAAGCTTCTTTTGGTCGGGAACGAAGAAAGAAATAAAATCGAAGAATTTGAGGTAGGACGTTGGTATGATGCATTGGGAGAAAAAAAAGCGGCAGCTGCAATATATAAGAACATTGTCGGTTCCTCTTGGGAGGCAACTTTTAAATTGGGTATGCTGAAGAAACAGGAGCGAAATTATCAAGAGGCTAGAATGCTGTTCCTCCAATGTTTTGAGCATGAAGATAACCCCGAGAAGGAAGTTGCAGGGATAGAATTGGCGAAAATCCTCGAGCATAAAGAAAAAGACGTGTCGCTTGCCTTGTTTTATACGGAAAAATCCCTGGATTATTACAATCAAAGAAATAAAGGTTTATCGAAAAACATTCCTTCCGTTATATCAGATTTTGAAAAGAGAATGAAACGATTGCAAAGAAAGTTGAATAAATGAAATTTTTTTCGCTTTTTGTCTTAATTTCTGTAAAACTTATATTGTCAACGTGCTTTTTACCATGTAAAATTAACTATTGTGAATGACAAAACTACTATTAGATACATGGGAGAGAGAGCACGTTGTCTAGATTTATTTTATGTCTGTTTTTTGTTGTTATCGGCCTTACGTTATTTGGTCTTTCCAATTTAAAGGAAAATATCTACACGATTTTACTATAAAAATGGTAGGAAAATGTATATATCTTGTGAAAATAGGTGTTTGTATTAGTACATGTATCTCCCTTCTTTCATAGTTTGTTAATGTAAAGAGAAAAACAAATTGAAAGGAGATTGAAAGTATGTACAACTGCAGACCTAACATGATGGCACCAATCGTCCACCCTACTAAATGTTGTGTAAAGAATCTTTATTCTACTACCGAGGTTCCTCACATCCATCCTTCACACACAACATATGTAAACAACCAACAGTTCCAACACAAACACTATTACCCACACACGGATTCCATGGTGGATTCTGTGTCTCACCAACACTTCAATTGTGGCCCTGGTGGCCCTGGAATGGGTGGTCTACCTGGTCAAGTGATGGGAGCACAAACCGGCCCTGGATATGGCCAAATGGGAATGCCTGGTCAAGTAATGGGCGCCCACGCCAATGTGGCATATGGTCAAATGGGAATGCCTGGTCAGGTAATGGGTGCACAACAAGGTCCTGGAATGGGACATGGCGGAATGCCTGGTAAATGTAAGTCTCATGGCTATGGAAGATAAGCGGATTTACCATTCGCTTTGCTAAAATAAATAATGGGGTGAAAGAACTGGCTTTATGTCAGTTCTTTTTTCCTTTACATAATTCGTATAAAACTTGCGCTTTTTTCGCTTTCTATTTATTATTTTAGATAGAGGTGCTTATGAAGGTATTAGTAATTACTGGGTATAAACCGCAAGAACTTCAAATATTTAAAAAAGATGATCCAGCCATCGGCTTCATTAAAAAGGCGATACAGAAACGGCTAACAGCTTTACTAGAAGAGAACAATGAGTTAGAATGGATTGTCATCAGCGGACAGTTGGGAGTGGAGCTTTGGGCGGCGGAAGTGGTATATGATCTGCAGCTGACATTTCCAGAGCTGAAATTGGCTGTCTTCACTCCATTTCTAGAGCAGGAAGAAAAATGGAGTGAGCAAAATAGGGAGTATTATGAGTTTATTTTGTCACAAGCTAATCATATTGATTCCATTACTAAAAAGAAGTACGAATCCCCTCTACAGCTACGATTAAAAAATCAATTCATCGTGGATAAGTCAGATGGATTACTAGTGGTTTATGATGAAGAGGGTCCGGGGAGTCCTAAATATATCATCGAGCTCGCCCGAAAAAAATCGGAAATATCCGATTACCCTTTATATATAATTGACAGCTATGAACTTCAACTTGTAGTTGAAGAAGAACAGTTTAATGACCCACAAAATTGGTAATGAGATAAGAAGAACTTATAAAAATAGAAATTGACAAGTGACCCATTAGTGAGAAACACGACAAATTGGGCACTCGCATTGAGGTGAGGAACTTATGCTATCAGATAAAATTAAGTTAACGTCAAAAGAAATCCTGGAAAAAGAGTTCAAATCAGGTATGAGGGGTTATAAAGCTGAGGATGTGGATAAGTTTTTAGATGTGGTAATCAAAGATTACGAAACGTTTTACCAGGAGTATGACCTATTGGTCCAAGAAAACGCAAGGCTGAAAAGACAGGTTGAAGAAGCAGGGAAAAAGCCACAGCAGACAAATACAAACAGTGGTTCTACCAACTTTGACATACTGAGAAGGCTTTCGAACCTCGAGAAACATGTATTCGGAAGCAAGTTATACGACTGACAGTAATTTACAGTTGCAATCATCGCTCAAATTTACTATACTATATTTTGCTGACATCAATAGTGATTGGGTAACCGCTACAGTTTCGGCTGTAGAGGAAAGTCCATGCTCGCACAGGCTGAGATGCCTGTAGTGTTCGTGCCTAGCGAAAAAATAAGCTAGGGTAGCTTGGTTTTCGGACGAAGCTAACGGCAGGGAAAGCACCTAAGTCTTTTAAGATATGGTGTTAATACCTTGAAAGTGCCACAGTGACGTAGTCTTACAAGAAATTGTAAGAGTGGAACGAGGTAAACCCCTCGAGCGAGAAACCCAAATAATGGTAGGGGCACCTTCTCTAAGGAACCAAACGATGAGAGGGACAGATACTTTAAAGTTTCTGTAGACAGATGGTTACCACCTGCGTACAAGGAGCGATCCGTTTGCAGTACAAAGGAACAGAACATGGCTTACAGATCACTATTGATTGAATGTCGCATCCAACTATGATTATGTAACATAAGCTCTCCTGTTGCCAGGAGAGCTTTATTTGATAGATGGGATATTTTTAGATACTTGTTGTAAAAAATACATAGTAGAAATCGATTACAGTTAGGGTGAAACTTTAGTGAAGAACTATACATTGATCGCAACCGCAGCAATGGGTCTAGAATCCCTTGTAGCAAAGGAAGTAAGAGATCTAGGTTATGAATGTACAGTGGATAATGGGAAGGTTATCTTCAAGGGGGATGCCATGGCAATCTGTCGAGCAAACCTTTGGTTACGTACAGCAGACCGCATCAAAGTAGTGGTGGGAGAGTTCAGAGCCACGTCTTTTGAGGAGCTTTTTGAGAAGACAAAGGCTCTGCCTTGGGGTGACTTTCTTCCGGAAGATGCTGAATTCCCGGTTATTGGGAAGTCGGTAAAATCCAAACTTTTCAGTGTGCCGGATTGCCAAGCTATCGTAAAAAAAGCAGTAGTGGAAAAAATGAAGGCGCATTACAATATTCAATCCGCCTGGTTGGATGAAAAAGGGGCCGTTTATAAAATTGAAGTGGCCCTGTTGAAAGATGTTGCTCAAATTACCATCGACGCTTCAGGTATTGGCTTGCATAAACGCGGCTATCGAGCTGACCAAGGGGAGGCACCGCTTAAGGAAACACTTGCAGCTGCCCTAGTCATGTTGACTAACTGGTATCCTGATAAACCGTTTGTTGATCCATTTTGTGGATCCGGTACTATCCCAATTGAAGCAGCATTAATTGGACAAAACATTGCGCCTGGCTTTAACCGGGACTTTGTTTCTGAAGATTGGCACTGGGTAGGAGAGGATTTATGGAATACCGCACGTGAAGAAATGGAAGACAAAGCCAATTATGATCAGCCCCTTGATATTGCCGGCTATGATATCGATCACCGTATGATAACGATTGCCAAAGAAAATGCATTCGAGGCTGGACTTGGAGAACTGATTGACTTTAAACAGATGCAAGTAAGTGATTTTACTACCAGAAAAGAATATGGAGTCATAATCGGGAACCCGCCATACGGCGAACGTCTCGGAGAACGACCTGAAGTGGAAAAGATGTACCGCGAGATGGGGAAGGCTTTCTCTGAATTGGATACATGGTCTGTTTATATGTTGACATCCCATGAAGGCTTTGAAAGCTTCTATGGGAAGAAAGCAACAAAGAAACGTAAACTATTCAATGGTTTCATCAAAACCGATTTCTATCAATACTGGGGTAAGCGCCCACCTAGAAAAGGATAGGGGACGTTTAACCCTTTCGAGCACAGGGAATTACTCCTAAAAAGGAGTGATGGTGATGAGAGACCAGAATAAAGATAAAGAATTACTAGAGAGAAATGAGAAAGAGAAGGCCTTCAAGGAGAACGAAAAGAAGCAGAAAGACCGTGATCAACTCGTCATGCCAATAGATGAGCTTCCACTTGAAGAAATTAAATATGAAAAAGAGGAAGAACGTGACAAAAAGGGTTCCAAAGATCGTTCATCAAGCAAAGAAAATTAAACAAATGATATAAATAACCAAAACACCCCTTGTGAATATTTTTAAGAAAATGGGCATAGAATACTTCTATCAATACTGTTTGGAGGGGTTTCTATGCCTTTGCATGTGAATGATTTTATGAGAATCTCCAAAGCATTGGAAAGTAGCTATCAGCGACTTGCAAGTGAAAATCTACTAGATAATCATGAATGTGTGGAACGAATGAATGCTGCACGTGATGAATATACAAAAGCAATGCTGTACGCCACTCTGCTTGATGATAAGATAATCCATATCACAAAGAATTAAGTGAAAAAAACCTCCTTTCTGGAGGTTTCAGTGTGTAGACAAAGTCATTTGAAGTTATAGTTTCCCCGTTGATCGCAGTGAAAGGAGCGTAGACTCCTGCGGGAGGAAAGGACATGGAAGACCCCGCAGGGCGTAGCCCGAGGAGGCTTCCGGACTGCCCGCGGAAAGCGAAGCTCCTGTAACGGAGATCAACTGTTATAGGTAATAACCAAACTAATCTATAGTTTGTCAACAGACTGAAACCTCCTTTCTGGAGGTTTTTCAGCTTGTAGAAAAAGTTAATATAGTTTCATGATGTGCAATTCCCTTGTTGATCGTAGTGGAAGGCTCGCAGACTTCCACGGGAGGAAGGAACAGGGAAGACCCCGCAGGAGTCTTCGCCTATTGCTCCAATCAACAGCTAGAAACCATAAAAAAAGATAAGTTATTAGGTTTATCAGTGGCCATGGCGCAGCCCGAGGAGGCTTCCAGACCGCCCGCAGGAAAGCGAGAAGCGCCTGGATCAAAGATCAACAAGTAAATGCAAATCTAAAGATCATTAGGATTTGTCAAAAGTCTCAAAAAACCTCCTTCCTGGAGGTATTTTATTTTAGATCCTCGTAATGCAAAAACTCAGATGGAGAAGTTTACATAAAGCTAAATCAATCAACTAATGCTTTTGAGGCATAGTTAGAGAATCCCCCCCTTTTTGTTGCTCCTAATTCTCCACTTGACAAACACACCTGGAATGTTAGATAATGACTAGATGCAAACTTTTCTCGGAGGTACATAGAATGAACAATCGTCTGCCATTTACAATGAACAAAGGGGATTCTTTTTTTGATCGCCTGAACGAATGGATTGGGGATGTATTTTACGACATCCTGCCTGAAGCTGGTTTTGAATTGCGTGATGAACAGATTTTTATGGCGTTCCAACTGGAAAGAGCGTTTAAAGAGAAGAAAGTGATTTTCTCGGAAGCCGGTGTTGGAACAGGGAAGACGATGGTGTACCTTTTATACGCAATCTGTTACGCGAGGTATATGGGAAAGCCTGCCATCATAACTTGTGCCGATGAATCACTGATCGAACAACTTGTTAAAAAAGAAGGAGACATTTCAAAGCTTTCCAAGGTTCTCGACATCACGGTGGATGTTCGTCTTGCCAAGTCTCCAGATCAATATTTATGCTTAAACAAGCTGGATTTTGCAGTGGACAAGTATGATAGCGACAACATAGATGAAGTGTATGACTCACTTCCTAAATTTGTTAATAAACCTGCGGCCATGCAGTCGTTCCATGCCTATGGCGATCGAAAAGATTATGCCAACCTGAACGATGAAGAATGGGATATGATTGCTTGGGATAGCTTCCAAGACTGTTTCAGCTGTGAAAAAAGACATCGTTGTGGACAAACCCTTTCACGCGATCATTACCGTAAATCAACAGATCTTATCATCTGCTCTCATGACTTTTACATGGAGCATGTGTGGACATATGAAAAGCGTAAACGCGAAGGACAACTTCCGCTTTTACCAGATGCTTCAAGTGTAGTGTTTGACGAAGGACACTTACTGGAGTTTGCTGCCCAAAAAGCTCTGACATACAAAATCAAAAATCAACAAGTGGAAGAAATTCTTACCCGCCTATTAGGGAACGATTTACGAGAAGAATTCGCCTTACTAGTAGAGGATTCTCTTCAGGCAAACGATCTATTTTTTGAAATGCTGGAAGATAATCTAACAAGTATTGAGGGTTCGGACCGTAAAGATATAACCATGGATATCCGATTTGTTAAAAGTGCAAAGGACCTTCTTTCTAAAATCGAGGAGATAGGCAATCAACTTGTTTTTGAGGGAGAGCTTCATACTGTAGATCATTACCAGCTTCACATTGTGGAAGAATACTTGGATTCTATTGAGTTCTTATTAAAGTTGCTCTTATCGAAAGAAGATGTAATCGCATGGGCTGAGCATGCAAACAAGGACCTAACATTGGTCGTCATGCCAAAAACGGTTGAAGAGGTTTTAAAGGAGAATGTCTTTTCAAAGCGCATTCCTTTTATCTTCTCATCGGCAACTTTATCAGATAATGAAAACTTTGGTTACTTGGCGAATTCTTTAGGAATAGAAGATTACTTATCATTTTCGATCAATTCACCATTTGACTATGAAGAAAATATGAAACTTTCTTTAACGGTAGAAGAGGATTTTTATGTAAAGTTCAACATGACGCTGGATTCAATAACGCGAAATGATGGCAGGACACTTGTCTTATTCTCCTCCAAACAGGATCTTTTGAGGTTCAAAATGGAGAATGTGGACAATAAAGACTTTCCATTCCTTTATGAAGGGGAAAAAGAAATCAGTGTACTGGTTTCGGAGTTTCAAAATGATGAAAGTGCGGTACTGTGTGCCTACCACCTTTGGGAAGGATTAGATATTCCTGGTCCTTCCTTATCCAATGTTGTCATCTGGTCATTACCATTCCCTCCGAATGATCCTGTATTTGCTGCTAAACGGAAAGGGTTGGATGACCCGTATATGCAATTGGATGTTCCGTACATGCTTCTACGCCTGCGTCAAGGGATGGGCCGACTCATTCGTACCACTGAAGATAAGGGGGAGATTACCTTATATCTTCCTTTAGGGCTACATGCAGATGTTCGTGAAAAACTAGAAGGTGTACTTCCAACCAGCCCAGTGACAATATAGTATTTCAAACATAAAAAAGCACCGGAGTTCGATTCGGTGCTTTTTTTACATGCAGACTATTATCTGTTTAGACTAAATCTATTGCCAACTAGTGCGAAAATTGTGTATTCTTAACAGTAGTTCTAATGATTAATGGGGGAGATACATATGGTAGAGATCAGTACAGTAAGAGAAGAATACTTAAATCATATTAATAAAATGGACAGCTATAATGAGGCACTATCCCTCATTTTCTGGGATTTAAGAACGGGCGCCCCTAAAAAGGGAGTGGACCGTCGATCGGATGTCATTGGGATTTTATCCTCAGAACTCTTCAAAATGTCTACATCGGAAGAGATGGCAAGTTACCTTACTCAGCTGTTACATGATGAAAATTTTAAGGCATTAGATGATGTTACAAAGGCCTCGCTCTTGGAGAGCAAAAAGAATTATGACCGAAATAAAAAGATTCCGGCTAAGGATTACCAGGAATATGTGGTTCTTTCCACAAAGGCGGAGTCGGTGTGGGAAGAAGCGAAAGAAAAGTCGGATTTCTCCATGCTTGAGCCATACTTGGAAAAACTGGTGGATTTCAATAAAAGATTTATTGAATACTGGGGCTATGATGGAAACAAGTATAATACATTATTAGAAATGTACGAGCCAGGAATTACAGTCGAGAAATTGGATGAGGTATTCGCCAAATTGAAAGATCGAATTGTTCCCCTTGTTCAGAACATCGCTGAATCTTCCGTACAGCTAAGAGCCAAAGACCTTTTAGTTCATTTCCCAAAAGCTAAACAGCGGGACTTCAGCATGGAAATCCTAAAGGAGTTAGCTTATGATTTCGACTCTGGCAGATTGGACGAAACAGTCCATCCTTTTGCAATAGGCCTGAATCCAGGAGATGTCCGAGTGACAACTAAATATGACGAAGAAGATTTCCGCACCGCTGTTTTCGGAACGATACACGAGTGTGGCCATGCCCTTTATGAGCAGAATATCTCAAAGGATTTACAGGGAACTGGCTTGTGCTCAGGTACATCTATGGGAATGCATGAATCACAATCCTTATTTTATGAGAACTTCGTAGGGCGTCATGAGAACTTTTGGAAGCGTCATTATAAGAGCCTGCAACGCTTCGCAGGAGGACAGTTTGATGATATCAGCTTAGAAGAATTCTATTTGGCAATAAATGAATCCAAACCTTCCCTGATTCGTATCGAAGCAGATGAATTGACTTATTCTTTACATATCATGATTCGTTATGAATTGGAAAAAGCACTATTTAATGATGAATTGGAAGTGAAGGACCTTCCTGCTACTTGGAATGAGAAATATCAGAGCTATCTTGGCATCACACCACCAAATGATGCGAAAGGTGTTCTTCAAGATGTTCACTGGTCTGGAGGTAGCTTTGGGTATTTTCCTTCCTATGCACTTGGCTATATGTATGCTGCCCAATTCAAACAGGCGATGCAGAAGGATCTTCCAAATTATGATGAGTTACTGGCAAATGGAGATCTTGAACCTGTTAAGAAATGGTTGACCGACAAGGTTCATCAGTATGGTAAGTTGAAAAAGCCACTGGAAATCCTGAAAGATGTGACAGGTGAGGAATTGAACGCAGACCATCTCATCAATTATCTAGAAGACAAGTATAATAAAATCTATCAATTAACATGATAGAAGGTAAAGGGACCAGGGAGAAATCTCTGGTCTTTTTATTTGGCTGTTTTCGCAAACTTTGTTGCTTTTTCGTATAAATACACAGGCCGTTATTTTCCTTACTATCGTGCTCTTTTCCTTGATGTATTTATAAAGCTACTTGGAATTTTCAGAGTAAGTGAGCAGTAAAAAGTCCAATTGCCGACTTTTTACGAGTTAATAGCAACAATCTTTGAGAAAAGAGCCTTTTATTTTGTAGAAATACTTTTAAAATGTAATGAAAGTAACCAAAATAAAAACCCGCCATATGGAGGGTTCTAAGGAGTTATGATGCATCTTCCAACTCCATTATGATTTGCATTTTCACTGTATCTTTTAAATAAATAGGCGTATGTAGTCGGTGCATGAGGTGGAACTCTTTTTGCTGCTCACTCAATACATCAGGAGGAGTGATGTCCATATGGATGCCACTTCCCGCCATTTTGGATGAAAGAGTCCCTGCAATCATATTTCCAAGTTCTCCTGTAAAGGATTGAAGCATATCACCATCCAATTGCATACCAAACATCATTTCTCCAATGTGCTGAAAAACATGTCGTTCACCTTGTATAATGAGCTGGCCGCGGATGTCACCAGTTAAGATGATGAGTACCCCGTATGGAACGTTCGTCCGTTTTTCAGTGTAAAGGCTTGGTTCATCAAAGCTGATATCCACTGGGATGACTGATTTAAATGAGTCTATAGTCCTGATAAATACTTGTCTCGAACTTTCTGAAAGGTACATTTGGCACCTCCTGAATTCATTTGGATAGTACGATTTTATCATATCATATTTCCTAGATTATTTTTCAACAAATTTCACCAATTTCCTTGGTTGATAAAGGGTTTTTTGTTGAACAATAAAGATAAATGCAGTAGGATGTAGTACCTAAAGAGTTTATAGGAGGAACATCATGTTAGATTTACGGTTTGAATTTACAGCTAAGGATGAATCGACAGTAATTTTACGTCCGGTGGAAGAAGCGGATGCAGAAGATATAGTGACCGCTGTAGAGAGTATTATTGCTGCTGGCCAATACATTCAGAAAGACGTACCTCGTACCCCTGAGGAAGAAAGGCTGTTTATTCGTGATATGAAAGCCAAGGAGAATATGTATATTGGAGTAGAGCGTAATGGAAAAGTGGTTGGGATTGCACGGATCATTCGTGGTGAAATTCAAATGAAACGACATACAGGCCTTTTTCGTACCTGGCTTGCTGAGGAAGCACAAGGGCTTGGTATTGGGAAAAAGATAATGGATTACACTGATATGTGGTGTGATCAACATATAAGAAAACTATCCTTAACCGTCTTTTCTTCGAACGAAATCGCCTATCAATTATATAAGAAATATGGATTTCATGAAGAAGGAAATCAAAAGGAACAAGCTTTCATCAAAGGAGAATATGTGGATGAGCTTTGGATGGCAAAGTTCTACAAAAGTTGATTTCCAATAATTTATAGTGTTATTACAAGCTGTTTTCGTTATAATAAGGGGGCACAACACAATAACTCCTTTAAAACGAAATGTACCTTCCCAAGATAATTGGGGAGGTTTTTTTTATTCTCTCCTCTTCTACATTCAACTTCCGATCTGATCGCATAGATCGCCTACCCATCTGTATATTTATATAAATTATGGAAAAATTAACAGTACCAAAACGGATGAGGTGCACGAATTATGCCAAAAATATTGTCTGTTGGAACGTCCATTCCTAAATATCCAATCCAACAGGATACGGTTGTTGAATTTGCCAAAGAATTATTTGAAGAATCCTTTAACGATATAAATCGCCTTCTCACGGTTTTTCAAAATGGGCAAATAGAAAAACGGTATTTTGCAAGGGATGTTGAATGGTTCAGGGAACCTCATACATTAGAAGAGAAAAATGATATTTACATTAAAGAAGCAGTGGCTTATGGTTCAGAAGCGATAAATGCATGCTTGCATAATTCAGCAACTCTCTCACAACCTATACCCCATGAAGATATTGAAGCCATTTTCTATATTTCTACAACAGGAATGTCGACACCCAGTATTGAGGCGAGGATTATGAATGTCCTACCTTTTTCCCCATATACCAAAAGAGTTCCAATATGGGGACTCGGATGTGCTGGTGGTGCCGCTGGACTATCCAGAGCATATGAATATTGTCTAGCATTTCCGAAAGCAAAGGTTCTCGTATTATGTGTGGAACTTTGCAGTCTTACATTCCAAAAGCATGACCGATCGAAAAGTAATCTGGTAGGCACCTCACTATTTGCTGATGGCATCGCCTGTGTCTTGATGGTTGGTAATGACGTGCAATTGGAGGATAGTAGAAGTTATCCAAAAGTATTAGGTAGCCAATCCACTTTAATGAAGGATTCGGAAGATGTCATGGGATGGGAGGTTAAGAATGAGGGGCTATTTGTTATATTCTCAAGAGACATTCCTAGAATCATCACAAACTGGCTTGCTCCAAACGTGAGCAGATTTCTAGAAAGTCATCATGTACAGTTGGAAGACTTGGAACATTTCGTTCTGCATCCTGGTGGGAAAAAAGTATTGGAAGCATACCAAGAGTGTCTTGGAATGGAAACGGATAAGCTCGCTACATCATTTCAGGTATTAAAGGATTACGGGAATATGTCTTCAGCTACGGTGCTGTATGTCCTGAAGGAGATCATGGAAAAGAATCCGGATAAAGGTGATAAGGGAATAGCTGCCGCACTTGGACCTGGTTTCAGCTCTGAAATGTTATTATTGGAATGGGAGTGAAGAAAAATGGTTTTCTCTTTGTTTTTTGCATTTATCGTTACTCAAAGAGTCCTGGAGCTTGGCATTGCCAAAAGAAACGAAAAATGGATCATGTCGCAAGGTGCTGTTGAATGCGGGAAGGAACATTACAAATTTATGGTCAGTTTACATATTGCTTTTTTGATATGTTTCTTATTGGAAGTCTTGTTTTTTGATAGAACACTCAGTTCCTTTTGGCCGGTCATCCTTATTCTGTTTCTCTTGACACAATCTCTCCGTATATGGGCAATCCAGTCATTAGGTAAATTCTGGAATACTAAGATTTTGATTTTGCCGGATGCATCAATTGTGATATCTGGTCCATATAAGTTCTTGCGTCATCCCAATTATACGATCGTGGTGCTTGAAATCATGCTGATACCGCTAATGTTTAATGCCTATTTAACAGCCACGGTTTTTACATTGTTGAATGCCTGGATGTTAAGTGTAAGAATTCCGCTCGAGGAAAGGGCGCTATCAGATATGACAACAAATTATGCCTCTTATATGGAGGAAAAGAACCGATTTTCTCCAACTTTTCAGAAAGAATCGGAATGAAAGTCATTGTCAATTAGGCTATAAGCTGATATGATTATGATAATAATTATCACTATCAACGAGGGGGACATACCAACATGACACTATTGTTAATTGGTACAACTGTTGTAGCGTATTCCGTTTTAATGAAAGTAGTCTTACAGCAAACATGTGAACCTAAACCGATAAAATAATACATAACAGGGATATCTACATCGAATACGTAGAAGTCCCTGTTTTTTTATGTCTAAACCCCCAAAAAGATTCAAGCACATGTTCTGGTTACAAAAATATAAATAAATTAGGGAAGTAAAGTGGGAAAATACTGCAATATCAAGTAAAATAGAGTGGGAACATGGAGAAATGATACACACAACTAAGGGGACAGAAGAAATGGGATCAAACAAACCAAAGCAGCAAATTCAACAGCAAGAACAGCAGACAAGTCTGCTTCAAACAAAACTGAACTTAATTTTAGAAAAATTACATAAGCACGGTGACCATAGAAGTGCCAGGAAAGTTGCCGAACTACTAAATAAAAATATCACAAAAGAATTGAGTATAGCATTCTGCGGGCATTTTTCAGCGGGAAAATCATCCTTCATCAATGAAATATTAGAGGAGGCCATTTTGCCGGCGAGTCCGATACCAACTTCAGCCAATGTCGTCCAAATCAGAAATGGAGAAGAGCTTGCTCATGTTCATTTCTTTGAGGGTGAGTCATTGGAAATCTTACCTCCAGTTTCTTTTGAGCATGTAAAAGCATACTGCAAAAACGGCGATCAAGTGGAATCGGTCGAATACCAGTTTCCTTTTGAGAAGCTTCCCAAAGACATGGTCGTTCTTGACACTCCCGGCGTGGATTCAACAGACGATGCTCACCGCATTTCTACGGAATCAGCCTTGCATTTAGCGGACGTCATCTTCTATATGATGGACTATAACCACGTCCAATCTGAAGTCAATTTGAAGTTTATTAAAGAACTTCAAGATAAGGAAAAAAAGATCTATTTAATTGTGAACCAAATTGATAAACATAGAGAAGAAGAGATCCCGTTCTCCACTTACAACACAAGGATAATGGAGTCTTTCGAGGATTGGGGAATTAAACCGGTAAGCATTTATTTTACGAGCCTGAAAGATACAAGCCACCCTCTCAATGACCTGGATATCGTCAAAGAGACTATTCACATCCTAAGACAAGATAAACTGGATATCCTGCCTAGGACGATAGAGAAGGCGCTTCATCATGTAATGGATGAACATAAAGAATGGCTGCTACACCAAAGGACAGATGAAATAGAACGTTATGAGCATATCATTCAGTCAACAGAAGACCTACCAAAAGATATAGGGAAAACTTTAAGTGAAGTTAAAGCAAAACTTTCTTCCATCGAGTCTGAAACTGCTCAAATAAAAGAGACCTTTATTGATCAAACAAAGAGGATATTGGATAATGCCAATATCACGCCTTTTGAAATAAGGGAACTAGCAGAGAAGTATCTTGAATCTCAGCAAAAAGGATTTAAAGTGGGCCTTTTATTTTCTAGCAAAAAAACACAGGAAGAACGAGAACAAAGAAGTGCTGCCTTTCGAGACGATTTTGGAGACCGTGTCAAAACACAGATTGAGAAGTTTATTCATGAACATATCTTCTCCTTTTTAAAAGAGCAGAATTTCTATTCACCCTCCATTTTTGATAAGGTCCAAGGTATTGCTGTCCCTATTTCAGACGGGTTTATATCAAGTCATGTAAAACCGGGTGCCGGATATACAGGGAATGCGGTTCTCCATTATACAAAAGACCTCGCCCATTCCATAAAGTTGGAGTATCAGAAACAGGTGCAAAGATTTATAGAAGGTTTTTTCGAGAAGCTTGAGGAGCAAATGCAGGAGAATACTAAAGCATTAAAGGTCGAGGTGGAAAGACTGGAAACGGTACACCATGCCCAAGAAGCCATTACCGTCCTCCATATGGAACTTGAGCAGGAATATGAGGTGTTAAACAGCATTCTCGTTATGAAACCAGCCTCTCTAATAGAACATGGTGAGAAGGGTGACCTGTTTACCCAATATCTGAACCGTTCATATAAAATAGTCCGGGGAGATGAATTGCCATCTACTATAAGTAAGCAGAAGACCGACATTCAGAAACAAGAAGCAATTCAAGAAACTATGAAGTTGAATGATCCGGCAACGTTAGTGAAAGGGTTACAGGAGACAGCATACTCTTTAAATGGAATTCATGGATTCCAGACAATTGTGGATGACCTCATAAAAAGAGCAGATAAAATCGAGAACCAAACCTTTACGGTCGCGTTATTCGGGGCTTTTAGTGCAGGTAAGTCCTCCCTCGCTAATGCTTTGTTTGGTGAAAAGGTGCTACCTGTTTCCCCAAACCCCACAACGGCTTCCATAAATAAGATTTCTCCTGTATCAAAGGAAAATCCACATGGAACGGTTTGCGTGCAAATGAAAACAGCTGAACAGCTTTTTGCGGATGTGAAACAGGCACTACTTATATTTGACACCAACTTAACTAACCTTGAAGAAGCTGGTCCGACAATTAAAAGAATGATTTCTAAAAATGAGCATCTGGAACTTGATGCAAGTAAGAAAACTCACTTTCACTTTTTGAAAGCCTTCTTGTCAGGCTGGGAAAATATGAGGTCTCACTTAGGAAAGCTAAAACAGGTGACACTTCAAGAATTTGAAGCATATGTTGCGCAGGAGGAGAAATCCTGCTTTGTAGAGTGGATTGAAGTGTTCTATGATTGCCCATTCACAAGACAGGGGTTAACGTTGGTGGATACACCTGGAGCGGATTCCATCAATGCAAGGCATACGGATGTATCCTTCGATTATATCAAGAATGCCGATGCCATCCTGTTTGTGACTTATTACCAGCATGCCTTTTCAAAAGCGGACCGGGAATTCTTGATTCAGCTCGGCAGGGTTAAAGACGCCTTTGCCATGGATAAGATGTTCTTCCTTGTTAATGCAGCCGATCTTGCCAATAATGAGGAAGAGCTTGAATTAGTCTGTGACTATGTAGAAGAGCAGCTGACTACTTATGGAATCCGACATCCAAGATTATATCCTGTATCAAGCCTACTTGCTCTTAAGGAAAAAGAAAATCGCCCGTATAAACACTCATTTTTGGAAAGTTCATTGATGTACAAATTTGAGAAGGCCTTTTCCGATTTCATACAGGCTGATTTGGTGGAGATGAGTCTTCATGCAGCACAAGCAGACCTAAACAGAGCAGTTACTTTATTTGAGCATTTTGTTCAACAAGCAAAGCTTGGATCAGAGGAAAAGGGAAAATTGCAGTTACTCTATTCCCATAATAAAAAGACGTTGGAAGCTCATATCAAGAATTACTCGACGGAAAGTTTTTACACGCTGCTTGAACAGGAAATAAATGAACTGATTTACTATATTAAGCAACGCACATTATTACGTTTTTCTGACTTCTTTAAAGAAAGCTTCAATCCTGCAGTAATTAGGGAGGATGGGAGGAATATGAAAACACAGCTTGTCAGTTGTCTGCATGAGCTTGTTACAGATATCTCCCACAATCTTTCCCAAGAAGTTAGAGCAACTACCGTCCGAACAGAGAACTTTATTCGTAAGAACTTAAACTCCTGGCAAAAGGAATTGGAAGGGGAGGCTCAAAAATTAGAAGGGCAGCTTTCCTTACGTGTTTTGGAAGCAGAGGATTTTACACCTTTTAAAGTGAATAATTCGTTTCCTTCCATCTCTTCAAAGCTTGAGAAACAAACAATAGGATATTACCGCAATTCGAAAGCTTTTTTTGAGAAAAACGAAAAGCAAAAAATGGCTCAATTTCTGGAAGAACAGCTTTCTCCCCTAATGGATATATTCTTAAAGGGCAGCGGGGAAGACCTGACAATTCATTATAAAAATGAACTGGAAAATTCCTTAGAAGAAGTAAAGACATATATTCTTAGACAACTTCAAGATTATTATGATGGGATGCAAGCAGCCCTCGAGCAAGAACAGGACATCCCGCAACTTGAACGAGTACTAGAACAAATACAGAAGAATAGGAAGTAAGGAGGAAAACAGGTGAACCGAATAGAGGATCTGCTCAACGAAATAGAGTTCAAACATAATGTGAAGATCCTCTATGCCTGTGAAGCGGGTAGCAGGGCATATGGCTTAGCAACCGAAAACAGTGATTATGATGTCCGGTTCATCTATATTGCTCCTCTTAGGGACTATCTTTCCTTGACCAGGAAGCATGATACAATCACCAGGCAGGAGGACATGTATGACATACAGGGATGGGATCTGAAAAAGGCACTGCTTTTAGCCAATAAGTCCAATCCTTCTTTGTATGAATGGATGATTTCTCCTATCATATATCGAGAGTTGTACCCGGTTATGCTACCATTAAAAGACATGATTCTTAATGGATTTTCACGAAAAGTGCTAGCCTACCATTATGTAAACATGTCAAAGAAAAATATGGAAACATGGAGCGGCAAAAAAGACAGCTCTAATCTTGTCCACTCAGTCCGGGCTGCCCTTTTGCTTGAACAGGTGATGCACCACGATTCCAAAACAATTGAGTTTAAAGAGCTCATTAAGGAAAGTGAAATTTTTAACAGTGAGGAGCTATCTCTGTTATTCCAGTTGAAGGTGGGAGAGATTTTAAACGAACATCCTATTATTAATCAAATTTCAACTAAAGTAAGAAATTTTTTAACAGCGTCCGAACCATCTCTCGTTCATCTGGGGGAAGGAACGGTTAATATTCACTTGTTAGACGAGCTTTTTTTCCAACAGTTGGGGATAGAGGGTGAGAGAAATCACAAAAGTTAATCGATTTCATGCTTGTGCCACCTGTAAACATTATCAAGTGAAAAAATTAGATACTCATACAGTTTACCGCTGCAGTAGACTTGGCTTCGAAACAAAGCCGCACTTTAAATTTGATTGTTGGCAACCGAAAGAGAACATAATACAATTAATGAAAAAAGAACAGATAAACTGGAGGAACAACAATGAGCGTACATAAAGCGATAAGTGAGCATTCTAGAAAGCAAAATCAGGTTGTAATGAATTTTCTGCAACTTGAACAACAAAGGGAAGCATACATAGAAGAGGCAATAGTACTTTGCCGCCAGAATATACCATACACAACGGAAAAAATTAACGAGGTAACTAAAAGAATAAACGAACTGGCACGGAAAGGAATTGCACCTCAGCGACAACTTGTAACGAAGGAAATGGTGGAGGAGTTCGTTTCTCGAAGTAAATAATGTGCGGAGGGGAAAGCATGAAGCATATCGTATCAGTAACTTGGGTAAAGGACCATTTGAACGAGCTCACGGTCATTGATTGTCGCTTCCATCTTACTGCACCGGAAAAGGGGTTTGCTGAATATAAAGAACATCATATCCCTGGGGCGCACTACATGGACTTAAACAAAGACTTATCCAGTAAAGTGGGTACTCATGGCGGGAGACATCCGATGCCTGACTTTCAAGAATTTCATCGTAAACTTGAAGAAATTGGAGTTCATGATGGTGGCATGGTACTTCTTTACGATGACCAGAACAGTGCAATGGCTTCAAGGCTATGGTTTTTGCTGAAGGTTTTTGGCCACGAGGATGTTTGGATTATGGATGGTGGTTACAGCGAATGGGTGAAGCAGGGTTATCCTGTAACAGAAGAAGTGCCACAAAAGAAACAGCGTGGCAGTTTTACTTTTAAGGTTGAAGAAGATTTGGTGATGGATATGGATGACGTTAAGTCACGTTTATCTTCCTTCAAGAGTGGTGGTGCCTATCTTCTTGATGCCAGGGAGCCAAACCGTTATATGGGGGTAGAAGAACCGATTGATAAGGTTGCCGGTCATATCCCTGGAGCTCTTAACTATTTCTGGATGGAGAACGTTGATAATGGAAAGTGGAAAGAGCCAGAAGCACTGAGAGAAAGATTTTCTCCTCTGGATCCATCTAAAGAAATTGTTGTCTACTGCGGTTCTGGTGTAACTGCTTGCCCGACATTTATAGCACTTAAAGAAGCTGGTTTTGAAAAAGTAAAGCTTTATGCTGGTAGCTGGAGCGACTGGATAAGTTACACAGACAACCCAATTTCTAAAATAAAGAACTAAATTTACCCTCATTTAAACGGTAGTTTCCTTGAGCAAACTATAAGGGATTCACCATAAGAAGGAGGAGATTTAGAATGGGACGTACGAAAAAAGGAAATGCCAATGCACAGCGTAACAATAACGCTAAACAAAAAGGCAACATGGATTCAGAGTTTGCTTCATATGCGGAATACGAAGCAGCAAAGATGACGAATAAGAAAAACCAATAATATTAACGCCATCATTTTTATGGGTGATGGCTAATCTTTTAAAAAGCTACCCCAAAGTCGCTATTTTTTGACTTTGGGCTTTTTTATGAATCGGGACAGAGTTTTCGGATAGTAATTAGTAACTTAACTAAGATTGTTGTGAAAAAATCCTTTAATATAACAATAATGGGGAATTCAAGTGTGACAAATAACTCCCACAAATATTAAAAAAATCTCCGAAAAATTAGGAGATAAATGGATTCTCGATAATTTCAAATGATTTTTGACTAATTGAGTAATTTATTTGACTAATTCACCTGCTTTTTTGAACATTAACCCTCGCCGTCTAGGTAGGGGTGCCTGTCCCTCAACTCTAATTTATGCTATAATCATAAGCGGAATAGAGAGGGAGTGTCCTTATGAAAAAAGTATTACTGATCGATGGAATGGCTTTATTATTCCGTTCCTTTTTTGCAACAAGTGTTTATAATCGCTTTATGTACACATCTAATGGAATCCCGACCAACGCCGTTCAGGGATTTGTTAAACATATGATCACATCCATGGAAACCTTTCAACCGACACATGTTGTCTGCTGCTGGGACATGGGAAGCAAAACGTTCCGAACGGAAATGTTCGATGACTATAAAGCAAACAGACCTGCTCCACCACAAGAGTTGATTCCGCAGTTTGATTTAGTGAAAGAAGTGGTAGAGGCGTTTGATATCCCGAATATTGGTCTCGCAGGATTTGAAGCGGATGACTGTTTGGGAACTCTTGCAGAATTATACCGAGAAGAAGCAGAAGTCATTATATTAACGGGTGACCAGGATGTCCTGCAGCTTATCAAACCTAACATAAAAGTAGCATTGTTGTTAAAGGGCTATGGTAACTATGAAGTATTGGATGAGAATGGGTTCTATGAGAAAAAAGGACTAACGCCACAACAACTCATCGACCTCAAAGCAATAATGGGTGACAGTAGTGATAACTACCCTGGAGTAAAAGGTGTCGGGGAAAAAACTGCTACAAAGTTATTGATGGAATACCAGACAGTGAATGGGATCTTAGAAAACCTTTCTGCACTTACAAAAAGTCAACGCCAGAAATTCGAAGACAGCTTGGAGCTATTGCACCTGTCAAGGGAGCTTGCAACTATTAAGTGTGATGTACCAATTTCATGCGAATTGCAAGATGCGACCATCACTATTGACCGCAGCAAAGTCGCAAGTAAATTTGATGAATTGGAATTTAAAAATTTACATGGATTCATAAATAAGGTTTGTTAAGAGAAGATGAACGAGTCATCTTCTCTTTTTTATCGTTTTGTATTATCTTTTTTCGCTTTATTTTCAAGCTTAGAATGAACTTCATGTGAAAACTCTGCATCTTGGCCGTAACCTTGAGGGTTAACACCAGGTGCTTTTTTTCCTCTATTTGCGGATTTATTTCTGCTCATGTTTCTCACCTCCGTTACCTAACATAGGTTTCCTTTTTCCTCTATAAATTATGTTGCATCTTGAAGTACAAATTGACTCAAACTACATTAGAGGTGATTAGTTTGAATCGACCATTAAAAATAGCATTAAGTGCCATTACTTTGGCACAATTCTTAAAGATTCCGATAAAATATTTTAGAACAGGCAGATGGGAATGGAGTACTTTCTTTGAAACAGGAGGGATGCCTAGCTCCCATTCCGCAGGAGTATCGGCATTGGCAACCATCATAGCGTTAAAAAGGGGTTATAAAACCATAGATTTTGCACTATCAACGATTTTTGGACTGATTGTCATGTATGACGCTCAAGGTGTAAGAAGACAAACTGGAGAGATAACCCTTGCTGTAAATGATCTTGCGGAAAAGTTGGATAGACTCGAGGGAAAACCTGATAAAAATGTCCATGATAAATTGGAAAAGCGATTAAAAGAACGTTTGGGCCACCAGCCGGAGGAAGTGGTTGGTGGGGCATTGTTCGGAATTGCACTCGCTTTTCTTGGAATGCGCTTGCTACCGAAAAAGAAAAAAATGGAACTGTGGGACAAACTTTAATGTGCAAACGACAAATTTTGCGGTAAGATTGTAGAAGGGGATGAACAAAAGGATGGATAGATATGAGAAAATCTTGGAGTACAGAAGAATACCTTCAGCAACTTACCTCAAAAGGGTTTAAATTTGGAGAAGATTCTCTTGGTTTTATAGAATTTGGCAAGCATTATACAGATAGTTCCGACTACTTGGTTAATATAGCCATTGAAGTAACTTTAAAGGCGCAAAAGCAATTTGATGGGAGTTTCTTTGTGTCATTTCTTGAAATGATCAAACAAGAACAGATTCATTCCAAAAGTGCTGCCTTTCATTTGGCCAAGGAAAAGAAGATTATTTAAAGGCCTTTCCAATTCTAATGGATAAGTCCTCTCGTCTAAGCTAAATCAATTGTCTATATATAAGAGCCTGGAAAACATCCAGGCTCTGTGTATTATCAGTTTTATGGTTTCAGGATAACTTTGACACATTCATCCTCGTGGTCGTTAAAAATCTTATAAGCTTCAGCAGCATTTTCAAGGGGCATCTTATGGGAAACAATTTCTGTTGGATCGAACTCTCCTGAAGTGATCATGTCAAACAGCTTTGGCATGTAATGAACGACAGGTGCCTGCCCCATTTTTAGGTTGATATTACGTTCAAAAAGGTTGCCCAATGGGAACATATTATATTTTGATCCATATACACCTGTAAGTTGAATAGTACCGAATTTCCTGACTGCATCGATACCTATGTCAATAGCGCTTAAAGTTCCGCCCTGCACTTTCAGCTTTTGGCCAATCTCTTCAAGGGCTGATTTCTTTCCATCCATCCCTACGCAATCAATAACCACATCTGCTCCTCCGTGAGTAATTTCCTTCAGGTGGGAGCCCATATTCTTGAATTCATCAAAATTGAAGATTTCCACATTGTTCATTTTCTTAGCTCGCTGTAATCTATACGGGAGGTTATCAACAGCGATAACACGTTTGGCACCTCTCATCCAGGCAAACTTTTGAGCCATCAGGCCGATGGGGCCGCACCCAAGGACGACAACGGTATCATCATTTTTCACCCCGGCATTTTCGACGCTCCAATAGGCGGTTGGCAGCACATCCGACATGAAGAGCAGTGCTTCATCTTCAAGTTCCACAGTTTCCGGGATGACAAACGGAAGGTAATTTCCATAAGGAACACGCAAGTATTCGGCTTGACCCCCCGGGTGATTACCATACCTCTCTGTAAAACCGAAATAACCTCCTGTGTCTACTTCAGGATTTTGATTCGAATTGTCACATTGACTCTCCAGGTCGTTCTGACAATAGAAGCATCTTCCGCATGAAATATTAAACGGGATGACGACCCGATCTCCTTTTTTTACCTTCGTAACCTCTGGACCGACCTCCTCGACAATCCCCATTGGTTCATGTCCGACAATATAATCCTTTTCCGTCGGCAGAGCCCCTTGGTAGATATGTAAATCCGATCCACATATGGCCGTAGAGGTAATGCGGACAATTATATCCTCACTTTTCTCAATTTTTGCGTCCGGTACCTCTTTTACTTTCATATCCTTGATTCCTTGAAATGTTACTCCTTTCAATAGAAAAACCTCCTTTTAATGTAATAATCTTTCTATACCCGAATGATTTAGATATAATCTGATACATTTTAGCCATTTATTCCGTATGGCGGGGGAGAAATTGTCCATTCGACGACTAGTAAAAGCTGGTTTGAAAGTAAAAATAAATGATTGTACTGCCAATAAGACAGTATGGTTCAGTCTCATTATGACAAAAATAAAAGAGTTTCCCTGTAATTGGGAAAGTCCTCTTTTGATATGTATCATTTTTTAATAAAGATCTATTACTGGAATGCTTTTTAGCTTATATTTGGTTAAGTTGTATCGCTTTACGTGAAAGTTCATCCGCCATTTTGTTCTCTTTGCTCGGTATCCATTTAATAAAGAATAAATTAAGCTGATCGGCAAGAGTCAGGGCCTCTTCCAAAAGCACCCGATATTCTTGCTTTTTTGCATAACGCTTTTCCATTGCACTCTCCACAGCCTGAGAATCGGTTCGAAAAGAAACAATTTGATAACCTTGTTTCATACAAATTTTCAATGCTTCAATTAATGCATGGAATTCTGCTTGATGATTCGACATAATCCCGAGTGGGATACTGTATTGTTCAGCAGACCCATGCCCCTTTATGAATATTCCAGCTCCAGAAGGACCTGGATCCCCTGCGCTTGCACCATCTATGTATACCTCAATCATCGCAATCGCCTACCTATTAAATAAGTGTTACACAAACATATTTTGATATGTCCTGTGATAAGATAAGAATACACAATTATAATCTAGGAATAAAGCCATAATAGTTAATACTTTTACTTTTTAGCACTATTGGGTATAAGAAAGAAATACTTAGATGCAAAGGGGATTTCCTAAACATGAAATTAACCTTGGAATGGCATTACCACACTCCAAAGCACATAGAAACCACTTTCAGAAGTGATGAGCTTGATATAAGGCTAGCGCTTAGGCTTTCAGAAGATATAGAAAAGACGGGAAGAGTGAAACGACTGTCCTTCTATGACAGGGATGGATCGGAATGGACGAAAAAAGAAATTAATAAATGGATCAAACAGAGCGAGGTGGGAATATCTGACGTTGTTGCCTACTTTGATGGAGGATACGACGTAGATTCAAAACTGGCGGGAATCGGAAATGTGGTTTATTATAATCAAAATAGAAAAGACTACAGGTATAGAATAAATGCAAGGCTGGAGGAACTTGAATCCAACAACGAAGCGGAATATGCTGCTTTTTACTTTCTGGTTCAACAGCTGGAGCATCTGGAAATTCGTGCGATGGAAGTAACCTTCAAGGGAGATTCCCTTGTCGTTTTGAACCAACTTTCTGGAGAGTGGCCTTGCTATGACGAACTTTTCAATCGCTGGCTGGATAAAATAGAACAGAAACTAAAGGAACTTAAGATTAGACCAATTTATGAGCCTGTCACACGGAAAGATAACACAGAGGCACATCAGCTTGCCAAGCAGGCTTTGGAGGGTACCCCAATTGAAAGCAAATTGCTACTGTGAACATAGGAGTGAAAAGAGAGAATGATCAATCGTAAAAAGATTCTGATGGAGGTTGGTGAAATTTTAGATACTTATTGTACGGAATGTCTTGTGAAACAGACATTGCGGAAGGATTATGGGAAGACACATGCTCAATCTTTCTGCATCGGTGAATGTACAGTAGGTGCTGAAATAAAGAAATTAGGAGATCAGTTGGTGGAGCGCAAATAACTCGCGCTATGCTAGCTGGTTTTTTATTATGGCTTAAGAAAAATTTTAGTTATTGATAACGCCGCTGTTCCTTTTCGCAAATGGCTGCGCTTTCCGCGGGGCGACCTTGAGCCTCCTCGCTTTGCTGCGGGGTCTCAAGATTGTCGCTACTCCCCCGCTGGAGTCTTCGCCATTTGCTCCAATCCACAGCTAGAAACCGGTCACCTCTGTTAGATAGTTTTTAGTTATCCTTTTTGCGAATGGTATTTCATTGTTGATTGTAGTGGAAGGCGCGCAGACGCCTGCAGGCAAGCGGAGCGCCTGGAACGGAAATCAACAGAATTATCTACTTTCTTATTATTAAAAAAACCGCCTATTAGGCGGTCATTTTCGTGCTTCAGATAGCTGATGTTCGCACTGTGATAGCGTTAATTCGCAGTTTTGAAGAAAATCTGTATCAAGCCCGGTACCTGCGCTCTTTGCATCATTAAGTAGGGATCTCGCGTTGGAAATAGCTCTTTCAGCATGATCCATCGCTTCTGAGTCTAGGCTCATGGTAGCTGAACCGACCATTTTTTCAGCAGATTGGATGGAAATTTCCACTTGAGCTAAGTCGTTATATCCTGTGTGTAATTCAGTATCGTTGTTATGTTGTTGGTTATCCATTTTTACAGCCTCCTTCTTTTTTTAGAATCGGTAAAAGAAGCAAAAGATATGCATGATAAAACAAAAGAGACCTCCAAAGTTATAGGAGATCTCTTTCTTTATAATTTATGTTTTCCAGCCTTTAATTAAAGTTTTGAAACGTTAGCAGCTTGTGGTCCGCGGTTTCCTTCAACGATTTCAAAAGAAACTTCTTGGCCTTCTTCCAAAGATTTAAATCCTTCACCAGTAATTGCAGAGAAATGTACGAATACGTCGTCTCCACCTTCTACCTCAATAAATCCAAAACCTTTTTCGTTGTTGAACCATTTAACTTTACCGTTTTGCATCGTTCTTTTTCCTCCTAAAAATAGCGCACAATTGTGCCGTAAAATTGTATTATCATAACCAAATTTCCCGATAAAAAGAAAGCGGTTAAATGACAATTTCAATATACAATATTTCGTCTATAAGAGTCAAGGTTTCAAACTTTGTACCTGTTTTATTTTCTACATCTCCTCATATATATAGGAAAAGGAGGGATAAGCCATGCTACGGACACATTTTGGAGGCAAGGAAATGATCTTGCGCATCAAAACAAATCTTCATCTATATTCTTTAAGCGAGGAGATCATTTACCAGGATTTATGCACCGCATTAAAGGATATATATTTTATGGATAGCTTTGCAGTAGAGATTGGAGAATATCTCGTTGTCGGAGAAACCCAGCAGAGTGCATATCCGCTTATCACAGTGCAGAATATTGTACCCATTAAAAATATTGTTTCCTTGTAACTATACAAACAAATGTTTTGGTTTTATAATAAATGTAGGAAAAGAGATGGGGAAGCGCACTCTTTTCCTACATTTATTTTTACATAGAGCGGAGTGGAAGAAGTTGTGAAATTAATAATTGCCGAGAAGCCAGATCAAGGATTGAAGCTTGCTGCTCCATTCTCCTTCAAAAAAAAGGATGGATACGTAGAAATCCCCCCGCAACCGATGTTCCCAAAGGGCGCCTTGTTGACTTGGGCGGTAGGACATTTATGTGAATTGTTATCTCCAGAAGAATACGACAAAGCATGGAAAAGATGGTCCCTGCAAACTCTCCCAATCATACCCGAACGTTTCCTACACAAAGTAACCAAATCCAAATGGAAGCAATTCCAAACAGTGAAAAAATTAGTTCATCATCCTGAAGTATCAGAAGTCATCATGGCAGGTGATGCAGAGCGGGAAGGAGAAGCAATCATTCGTATCATCCTTTTTGTCAGCAACTGTCACAAACCACTTAAGCGTCTTTGGATATCCTCCTTGACACCTAAAGCGGTACAAAAAGGGTTCGAAAACCTTCTTGAGGAACATCAAACAAGGAATGTTTATTATGAAGCCTTAAGCAGGTCATGTGCGGATTGGCTAGTAGGAATGAACGCTTCAAGGGCTTATACTTTGCTCTTACAACAGAAAGGAATTTCCGATGTATTTTCCACTGGGAGGGTACAGACACCAACCCTTGCTTTAATAGTAAAAAGAGAGATGGAAATAGAGAATTTTCAATCAAAACCGTTTTGGGAGGTGCTGGCAACCTTCCGTATGAATGGAAAAAAATATAAAGGCAAATGGCATAAGGATGAGGAGTCGAGGCTGGATGATCCAAACTTGGCTGAAAAAATTATGCAATTCTGTAAAGAAAAAGAGGCAACAATTGAAGCTATTGATAAGGAGCGCAAAGAATTTCAACCTCCCTACCTTTTTAACCTTTCTTCCTTACAGGCAACAGCCAACAGCATGTATAAATTTTCACCACAGAAAACGCTTGAGATAGCTCAAAAGCTATATGTTAAAGGGATTATTTCCTATCCGCGCTCTGACTCTAGTTTTGTGACCAAGGAAGAGGCAGCTATGTTTCCGGATACCCTCCAGAAGCTGAGTATGTTTGATGCATTCAAGGATTATTTTCCTCTTCCATTTGAGTCAGTCATGAATAACAAACGAGTGGTAAATGAAAAGAAGGTAACCGATCACTATGCCATTATACCGACCGAGCAGGTTACAGATCCTTCCAAGATGTCACCTGATGAAGAAAGAATCTACACGCTTATAGCAAAGCGTCTTATCGCGGCTCATTACGATAAAGCGATATTTGACTACACCACAATCAATACCTTAGTGGATGGGCGTGCCACATTTTTATCAAAAGGCAAAGAAGAGGTGCAGTCTGGGTGGCGGACCGTCATTTATGGTAACAATAAGGACAAGGAAACAGATGAAGAAGATCAGGATCTCCCTTCCTTGGAAAAAGGAGAAACAGGCCATGTCCATGATGTGAAAGTAAAAGAAGGAAAGACCCAACCACCTAAACGCTATACGGAAGGTCAATTGATAACTGTGATGAAGACGGCAGGCAAGCATTTGGAGGATGGGGAGTTAACGAAAGTGCTCAACAAAACGGAGGGTCTTGGCACAGAAGCGACCCGTGCTGGAATTATCGGGGTGCTAAAAGATAGGAAGTATATCGAAGTGAAACGAAATCAGGTTTTTGCTACCAATAAAGGTAAGCTACTTATCCAATCTATCGGGCCAAGTATTTTAGCAAGTCCCGAAATGACGGCCAAATGGGAGCAACGGCTTCATGAAATTGGGGAAGGGAAGGCGTCCCCCGAAGAATTCATGGAGCAGGCAAAAAAACTCTCAATAAAACTAATAGAGGATGCAAAAACACAAAGCGAGCAGTGGTCATTTGAGGGAATGGACATCAGTGAGTTCAAATATGTTAAAGGAAAGCGCCGAGGACGTGGTTCTGCAGGAATGGGAACCAAAGTCGGTGCCTGTAAAAAATGTGATGGAGATGTAGTGGATAAAGGGTCTTTTTATGGATGTTCCAACTACAAGTCTAATAAATGCAATTTCACCATATCCAAAAAGATACTTGGAAAAACAATCTCCGCAACGAATGCGAAAAAGTTGTTAACGGAAGGAAAATCTGCTGAAATAAAAGGGTTCAAAAAAGGGGATAAAGTATTTAATGCATCCCTTGAGTGGAAAGAGGAAAGAATTCAATTTGTTTTTTAAACAGCGTTTGGTCGAGTGTAAAATGCTCGGCCAAATTTTTTTACACCCTAAGGGAATAGTAGTATGGAAAGACCAGGGAAGGAGGGGTATGCTTGCAGGAAGCAATACGATTACATAACGTGCAGTATGAAACGGAAGACATACATATTTTAAAAGGAATATCAGGAGCCATTATCGAGGGGGAAATCACAACATTTGTCGGTCCCTCTGGTGCAGGCAAAACAACCTTACTAAAGATGCTAAACGGTCTACTTTCTCCTACTTCAGGTGAAATCATGGTAAATGGAAAGGAGATTAATCAGTATGAACCGACAGAACTTCGAAGGCTGGTTGGGCTTGCCTTACAAAGTGCACCGATGGTAGACGGAAATGTATATGATAATCTTTCCTTGCCATTGCGTCTTCAGAATGGCTCACTGTCGGAAGAAGACGCAAAGAATATCTTAAATGTGGTTGGGCTTGGAAATGGCCAACTATATCAGAATATTAAGGATTTATCTGGAGGTCAGAGGCAGAAGGTGTCCATCGCAAGAACATTAGTAAATCGACCAAAGGTATTGTTATTGGATGAAATAACGGCATCTCTAGATCAAGTATCACAAAAAGAAATCAATGAATTGATTCAAAGGGTAAGCAAGAAATACGGTACAACTATTGTGTGGATCACTCACAACTTGAAACAGGCTCTAACAGTGGGAAACTACACGTGGTTTTTAATGGATGGACAACTGTTGGAAGCGGGAAAAAGCCATGAAATTAAAAACTCCCGAAATGAAAAAGTACAAGCTTTTCTTAGGGGGGATTTGGAATGAACGCACTTACTCTTTCGATAGCACTCGTATTTGTCCTCATACCTATTGTACTTTCCAAATCCTTTCGACTGGACTTGGAGAAGGATACTATTATTTCGGTAGTAAGATCAGTAATACAACTCTTTGTCGTCGGTTATCTGCTTACATTCGTTTTTGAATCGGATGGATATTTCTTTATCACGTTAATGGTTATCATCATGATTGCTGCGGCCGTTCAAAATGTTGCCAGAAAAAAGACCCTGATTAAAGGGATCACTTGGAAAGTGGCTGTAACCTTCATTTTTATTGAAATCTTGACACAAGGAATTTTGATTGGGTTCCAAATCACTCCTCCAACCGCCCAATATATCATTCCGATCAGTGGCATGATCATCGGGAACTCCATGGTACTAGGAATCTTATTTTTGAATAGATTTATATCTGAAGTAGAAGCAAGAGAGGATGAAATCGATTTGATACTTTCTCTTGGTGGAACAACTAAACAGGCGATACATACACAACTCATTCGGGCGATCAAAGCAAGCATGATTCCCACTATAGAAAGTCAAAAAACAATCGGGCTTGTCCAACTTCCGGGGATGATGAGCGGACAGATCATTGCTGGTGCAAGTCCTATTCAAGCAGTGCAGTTTCAGTTGCTTATTTTATTTTTACTCCTGACAACAGCCTCCGTAACAAGCATTATGCTTGGATTCTTATCTTATCCAACCTTGTTTAATGAGCGAAAACAGCTTTTGAGGATAAGGTAATGTGGGAATATATAAAAGCCATCCTGTGGTTTTTTAAAAATATAGGAAACTATATAATAATGTTGATTTCCGTTCCAGGCACTTCGCTTTCCAGTGGGCGGTCCGGGAGCCTCCTAGGCAAGCCTGATGGCCACTGAAAAACCTAAAAACCTATCTTCATTTTGGTTTCTAGCTGTGGATTGGAGCAATAGGCGAAGTCTCCAGCGGGGGAGTAGCGACAATCTTGAGACCCCGCAGCAAAGGCTCAAGATTGTCGCCCCGCGGAAAGCGCAGCCATTTGCAAGAAAGGAACAGCGGCGATTAACCAAACAACTAAAGTTTGTAGCTTTAAAGGATCGGGCGGTTACTGCCCGGTTTTTTATGATATAAATCAACTCCCGGTACTTGTAAAAGCCCGTATCCCTCTATTCCAGAACCAATACGCAATCATAAATGAAAGGAAGGCAATAGCAGGAGTGAGGAGAGCCATCGCTATCATCGAATCTTTCTCGAAAAAATAGGTTGCTGGATAAAAGGCGGTAAATCCATATGGAATCAACCAGGTGATGATTAAGGTGATAACCTTTGGATAGATAGTTAATGGATAACGGGCAAATTCACTTAATTGAAATACAGATACTACAATTGGAAGGCTGTCCACCATCCAAAAGGAAAAAGTAATAAAAAAGAGGTTGATGGCTACGAACAAGACCCCACTTGAAATAATGAAAATGAATAATAAGAGTAAACTCTGTATTGTCCACTCAATTTCCAGGTTTACACTGGCAATTGTAAGGACAATTCCGCCGATGATTAATTGTCCGAATCCATCTTGCTGTACTCTTTCGGCGACTATCTGAAAAAGGGGATTGACTGGCCGTAATAAAAGCCTGTCAAAGTTGCCCGACCTGATATATTGCCAACCAAGCGTCCATAAATTATCAAAGAATATATGGTGAATGGAGCGTCCTAAAAATGCGATTGCATAAATGAATAGAATCTCATAATAGGTCCATCCCTTAAGAACTTCTATATGATCGAATACTATTTTCAAGAAGAAAAGAGCGGTAAATTGTTGGACCATAACAGAGAACAATCCGATGAAAAAGTCTGCTTTGTATTCCATCATTACTTTTAAATGGTTGCTAAAGTATTTTCCGTATAAGAACGCATATTTTTTACACTTTTTCAACATAGTGCTACCCTCCAAACACGGTCACTTTCTTTACTGCTTGAGCCCAGACAATGCGTACGATGATAAATAGGATGCCAAGCCAAAATAATTGGGTGAAAAATGCGATAAAGGCTTCAGTGCCCATTGGTATTTGCCCTGTGTATATGGCTACGGGAACAAAGATCATGGACTGGAAGGGGAGATAACTACTAACTTCCTGGAACCAACTTGGGAAAAGGGTGAGAGGAATGAGTGCCCCCGAAAAAAACTTGACGATGGCCTCACGCAAAACCCGCAACCCCCATACATTAACCGTCCAGAATGCCAGTACTCCAATGATCAAGTCAATCTGAGTTCCGATTAAGATACCTACTAACATGCTTGCAAAAAATAATGCACCACTCTGCCAGGAAAGAGGCGCTTGAATCCCGATGAATATGATGGCCACCAGAAAAATAGGAATGGTTGTACGGACAAAACTGTTTGCTTTGGAACCAAGATCCATAAAAATCAATTTAGTTAAATAATCATAGGGTTTCAATAATTCCAAAGCGATATCGCCATTTTTTATATTTCTAGCCATCTCATTTCCAGCACCGGAAACATAGTTTTCTAGCATCATGGCGATAACAACATAGGTAATCATGGATTCGAAAGTAATGGAGGAGATTTCCGTTCTGTTCTGGAACACCGCCACCCAGAAAAAGTACATGATGACTAATCGTAGCAGTGTAGAGACGACGTCAGCCCAATACCAGGCGAGGTAGGCTGTCTCGACTTTAATTTGAGACTTTAGAAGCTCCCAGTACTTCCGCATGTTCTGGCCCCCGTTCGTAAATTTCCTGCACCACTTTCTCAATCCCAAGTTCGGTTATGGTAAAGTCTTGAACCGGATACTCTTTCATCACTTCCTTGATGATCTCACTCCCAGTAATGATAGTGCTGTTATAGTGGAGCAAAAAGTGATTTTCTTCCTCGGGTTCTTCGAGGTGAACTGCCATCTGAAAAGAAGAAGGAAGGATGAAATTCTTTGTGGAATCTATTTCTAATTTGATTGTCCGGTTAAATCTAGTTTGCTGTTTTAGAGCAAGAAGGCTTCCGTCATAAATAACACTGCCTTTGTCAATTATGATAATGCGATGACATAGCTCTTCAATATCTTGCATATCATGCGTGGTTAAAATAATGGTGGTCTGATGTTCTCGGTTCATGTGCTTAATGAATTGACGGATTTTTATTTTTACCGAAGCGTCCAGACCAATCGTCGGTTCATCTAAGTACACAACAGAGGGATTGTGTAGAAAGGCTGCGGCAAGTTCACAGCGCATTTTTTGTCCTAGTGAGAGCTGTCTTACTGGAATGGGTAAAAGCGCTTCCAAATCTAACACTTCTTTAAATTTCGCAAGATTTTTTTCATAGATTTCTTGTGGAACTTCGTAGATATGTTTTAATAGTTCAAGAGATTCCTGTACCGGAATATCCCAAAAAAGCTGGGTCCGCTGACCAAAAACGGCACCGATGCTTTTGGCGTTCTTGGTTCTCTCCAAATATGGAGTGATACCATTGACTGTCACAGAACCCTCATCAGGTGTGAGTATCCCACTAATCATTTTAATGGTTGTGGATTTGCCCGCCCCGTTTGATCCTATATAGCCTACAATCTCACCTTTAGGTATCGTGAAACTAATGCCATTTACCGCTGTCTTCTTCACGTATTTCCTTTTGAATAATGCTTTAACCGCCCCAGTCAAACCTGGCTCTCTTTCAAACAAACGGTAATGCTTGCTGATGTTTTTTACTTCAATCATCTTCACAACCTCCTGGACTTTCCAAATGAAAGCACTGACAAATGAATATTATATACACTTTTATTGAAAGATGGAAGAATTTTCTTTAGCAAAAAAGAAAAAAGGATAGATCTTTTTGAATCTATCCTCAGACTGTTGACAAACTATAAACTAGTTAGGTTATGTGTTGGAAGAGTTGATCTTCGTTGCAGGAGCTTCGCTTTCCGCGGGCAGTCCGGAAGCCTCCTCGGCTACGCCCTGCGGGGTCTTCCATGTCCTTTCTTCCCGCAGGAGTCTTCGCTCCTTCCACTGCGATCAACTAGAGAATTTCATTATTTTAAGCTTTGTCTACACACTGAGGATAGATCTTTTTGAATCTATCCTTTGTTACTTCTATTTAGTTCCTTTTCCATTAATCTTGCAATTTCTTTTGAGTCATATGGAGTCTGTTTCTTTAACTGTTCTATGACTCTCTTTTTACGTACGTTTGAATGGTGTTGGTTTAATTTCCATTTACCTTCTAATTTCTCCACATGCATTTTTACCCCGACGATACCGCTTAACATACTATCCACCGTTTCCTCGTGATCCTCTAGTTTCCAGGGTGCGTCAAACCCTTTCTCATAGAAATCTGTTGCTTCCTTCAATATAGTTTTAAGCGAATTCTCTTCTTGGATTATCTCTATATTTCCGTGAGCATGGGCACTTATGTAGTTCCAAGTTGAAACGGTGTTTTCCTCTTCATACCAAGAAGCGGAAACATAAGCATGTGGGCCTGTGAAAACGGCTACCCCGGATTGGGAGTGCAAAGATCTCCAATGAGGATTTGCCTTTGCCATATGAGTTAGTAGGGTGATGGTGCCATCGTCTTGTGAAGATACAATGAATGGCAAATGTGTGACAGTGGGCACCCCGTCATGTTGTGAAAATAACACGCCAAAGCTATGTGATCGGATAAACTCGATTATCTCAGCAGAGTCTTCCTTTCTAAATTGTTTTGGTATATACATGATGTAGGCTCCTTTTACAGAAATATTTTTCACTTACAGAAAATTATAAAGGATTATTGGAGCCAAGGGTAGAGTTGTTTAGGGGAAAATCAAGAAGTATCAGGCATAAATAAAAGCTGTCCAATATACGTTAATCTTGGACAGCATCCCGCGGTTGAGTATATTATAGGTCCGTTTTGTCTTTTTGATCTTTGTTTCGCTTATTTCCTTTGCTATTATCTCCTGCAACTTTCTCGCTTCCAGCTGTAAAGCTACTTGTAGGACTGTTTTGGTTTTGGCTTCCGCCTCTGTTATATTTCTTTGTCATGGTGTTTGTCTCCTTTTGATATTTTAGAACATCGGTAAGTTATCCAAGTTGTTGGTGGGATCGCCATCGGCGTTGCCTCGGATATACATTTCGCCGTCCTTGCCTTTAAATACATTTGCTCCAATGACTACACCTTGATTTACATCGTTCAATGCTTCTTGATAGGAGAGGACTCTTCCGGTGGATGTTTTGAAACCTGTGATGTCTCCATCCCCATTTTTTTGTACTGCCACAAATGTTTCGCTCAAAGTTTATCCTCCTTTCTCTATACGGTTGTAGCGTTTCCTTGTAGAATAAAATTATTCGGGGGTGTATAAGATGAAAGCATTCGATTGGAAGGAAGAAACAGAAAAAGCTTGGGATGAACGTGCTGATTTTTGGCATGAAAATAGTGAAAATATGTGGCTGCAGGGGAGCAGGAAGGCCATTGTACCGTTCATCCAGCAGAGGCTTGTTGAGGGTTCACATATTTTAGACGCAGGATGTGGGGATGGATTCGGGTCTCTATTAATGGCTGAGAACGGGTTTCACGTAACTGGTATAGACATATCAGAGAAAATGATTGAACGTGCAAAAGAAAAAAGAGTACATAAGCATGTTACTTTTCAAAAAGGAGACCTAACTGCACTGCATTTGGACACAGCCTCCTTGGATGCCATCATGGCTATCAACTCTATTGAATGGGTAGAACATCCTTTAATGGTGTTGGAAGAGTTTCACAAGGTTTTAAAGCCAAACGGGAAGTTGTTTCTAGGGTTGCTTGGACCTACAGCGGGACCAAGGGGAAACAGCTTTCCAAGACTATATAATCAGAAAGCCATCTGCAATACAATGATGCCTTGGGAGTTTGAACAGCTGGCACAGGAAAATGGTTGGGAACTTTTGGATGGGATGCCCGTATATAAGGAAGAAGCGAAAAATCTGGACACGACGAACTTACCACGAATCCTGAAGCAATCCTTAACATTTATGTGGGTGTTCATGCTACAAAAAAAATAAAGGGGCGATTTGTCTATGTCTAAATACTCTATTCAACAATTTATCCAAAAGAGCAAACAGGAGGATAAAGGAGAGGGATTGTTTGAACTCGAAACGGAAAGGATACTTGAAATAAACCTTAACGGTGACATTTGGGCAAAGATGGGTTCGATGATTTCCTATGAAGGCTCTATAAAGTTTCAACGGGAAGGGATCCTCGAGCACGGCTTAGGGAAACTTATGAAAAAGGCATTTACCGGTGAAGGTTCCCAGTTGATGAAGGCGTCTGGAAAGGGCAAACTATACGTTGCAGATCAAGGGAAGAAAATAACCATCCTTGATCTAGAAGGGGATAGCATATTTATCAATGGAAACGATCTTCTTGCATTTGAAAAGGGGATGGAATGGGATATCAAATTGATGAGAAGAGTGGCCGGCATGATGGCGGGGGGGTTATTCAATGTTAGATTGGAAGGACAGGGGATGGTGGCCTTTACCTCCCACTATGAGCCACTTACACTGATGGTGTATCCAGGACAGCCTGTCTATACCGATCCGAATGCTACTGTAGCGTGGTCGGGCAATCTACAGCCTGAATTTGTCACAGATGTGCAGTTGAAGACCTTCTTTGGAAGAGGCAGTGGGGAATCCATCCAAATGAAATTCGCTGGCAGTGGCTTTGTGGTCGTTCAGCCATTTGAGGAAGTGTACACCACAAGTGAATAAAGCTTTAGCCACTAGACATGAAAAACCTTTTCATAAACACTCTCCTGTAGTAAGCTAGATGTTTAATCAAATGATAAAATTAAGCACTTTTCTCAAAGGTTGTTGCTATTTTCTAGTAAAAAGTCGGCAATTGGACTTTTTACTGATTAGAAACTTTAAAAAATGCAGTAATAAATTTGTACAACAGGGAAAAGAGCACGACAATAACGAATATAACGGTTATTTTATAAGTTTGTAAATGCAACAAAGTTGACGAAAAGAGTCTAAAATTATTGATCATATACAGGAGTGAAGGCAATGAGTGGATCAAAGAGCAAGGGCGGAGGAACAGGCCGAGGAACGGGTAAGAAGGGGTGGAGCCGCTGGCAGAAAGCAGCTAATAAAGCTAAAAGCAACAAGCCTTATAAAAGTAAGGGAGCAAAAGTTAAGGGTGGCAGTGGTTCGGAATGATAAGAAGGAACAAAAAGCTTGGGAGCGGAAATATCAGCTCCCAAGTTTTTTGTTTACTGGCTTTATAGTTGCTAAATTCGATTGAGCAATTTTATCACTTACCCTTAGGATATCATCCATGATTATTTTATGGGATTGTGGTTGGTGTAACTTTTTTAAGGAAGTACCGATGGCAATTTGCCACTCTCTATTCTCCAGTAAAGAATGAATGGTAGTTACTAATTCTTCCTGATTCCAAACAGTAATGGCAGCTCCCTTATTGGTGAAAAACAATGCATTTTCCCTTTCTTGACCAGGTACCGGTTTATAGAGGATAAGTGGGGTACCGATAGCGGTCGCCTCCGTAAGTGTAATGCCTCCCGGCTTTGAAACCAGCACATTTGCCAGTAAGTGTGGAATCTTTGGGCGTTTTTACAAACCAATGGATACAACCCCCTCCGTAGAGAAAGATTATTTCCACATACTACTGCAATCTGATGTTCTGTTTCTTGAAGAAGTGTTTCACAGACTTCTTTTATATTCTTTATAACTCCTTGAGCTCCGGCTAAAAGGAGGATAAGCTTTCTTCCAGGAGTAACTCGGTATTTCTCGAATAAAAGCCTCTGGTCTACTAATTCTGAAAATGCTGGACGGATGGGGATACCACTTACGACTACTTTAGAATTACTAACGCCTTCTGATAGTATTTTTGATTTTAAGTCAATGGTGGAAAAATAGTATTTATCTATATCATCATGCAACCAAAGTCTATGAAGACAATAGTCGGTAATAACATTAAATGTTGGAATAATCATGCCAGTCCGTCTCCTGAATTCAGGAACCGCATTTATCGGGAAGGTATTGATCAATATATCGGGCCCCTTTGATTGAATAAGAGAAGTTAACCGTTTGAATCCGTAATTATAATACCAGCGGAGCAATTTTCTATTTTGTATTCTATCTGTACCGTAATAGAAAAGTTTGTAGAATTGCTTCCCGAAAGTAAAACTTTTTTTATAAAGCTTTTCTGTCAGTTCGGAAAAGAAGGGGTGGGATTCCGCATATAGATTACAGATACTCACATTCTCAAATCCTTTGTTCAAGCATTCTTGGTAAAGGGAATTGGCTACTTGCAAGTGACCATTTCCATAAGAAGCAGTCAAAATGATAATCTTCGGGTTCTTCTTATCCATTTTTAACCTCCTAACAAGTAAACAGAATATAAACAAATGATATCAACCGTTTGTTGTCGGAAAATTAAAGTTTTTCAAAATATATGTTAAGATTTTATGAATTATCAAGATATAGAATATGATGATGAGCAGTACCACCCCATAATTTTTCGGAAAAGTGGTACAATAATAACGTTATTTAAGCTCAATTGTATAGGTCTATTATTATTAACGGGGGAATGTACGATGAAACATACCAAAACTGCCGTGCTTAGCGATATTGAGATTGCACAGCAAGCATCTATGAAAAAAATTATGGACATAGCTAGTCTGCTTGATATTGAAGAAGATGAAATAGAGCTTTATGGAAAATATAAAGCCAAACTCTCACTTGATATCACCAAACGTTTACATACAAAACAGGATGGGAAAGTCATTTTGGTTACGGCCATCAACCCGACTCCCGCAGGTGAGGGAAAGTCTACGGTGACAGTTGGCCTTGGTCAGGCACTGAATAAACTTGGCAAAAAGGCGTTGATTGCGATGCGTGAACCTTCTCTTGGGCCAACGATGGGGATGAAAGGCGGCGCAACAGGCGGAGGATATTCACAGGTGCTTCCAATGGAAGATATCAACCTTCATTTTACAGGCGATATTCATGCCATCACAACTGCCAACAATGCTCTGGCGGCGATGATAGATAACCACATCCATCAAGGAAATGAACTGCAGATTGACACACGAAGAATTACTTGGAAAAGAGTGCTCGATTTAAATGACCGTGCCCTTCGAAAAGTTGTGATTGGTATGGGAGGACCTTCACAAGGTGTTCCTCGTGAGGATGGATTTGATATTACCGTTGCATCTGAAATAATGGCAGTGTTTTGCTTGGCAAAGGATTTAAGTGATTTAAAAGAAAGGCTGGCAAGAATCGTCATTGGATATGATATCACTAAAAAACCGGTTACTGTAAAGGATTTAAATGTAGAAGGTGCATTAACATTGCTCCTTAAGGATGCCTGCATGCCAAACCTTGTGCAGACTATGGAACATACACCTGCGATAATCCATGGTGGGCCTTTTGCAAATATAGCACATGGTTGCAACAGTGTCATTGCCACACAAATGGCGGCAAAACTAGGTGATTATGTCGTGACGGAAGCAGGGTTTGGAGCAGACCTTGGTGCTGAGAAATTTTTGCATATCAAAACCCCTGCGCTTGGGTTCAATCCAGAAGTAGTGGTGATAGTGGCAACCATTCGTGCGATCAAAATGCACGGTGGGATGGCAAAAGATCAGTTGAAAGAAGAGAATCTTGAAGCTTTGGCTAAAGGAATAGAAAATGTGAAAAAACATGTGGAAACAGTAGAGGAATTTGGGCTTCCCTATGTGATCGCCTTGAATGAATTTATTACCGATTCAGAAGCTGAAATAGACTTTGTGCGACAGTGGTGCGAGAAAAACCAGATTCCAATGGCACTGACCCAAGTATGGGAAAAGGGTGGGGATGGAGGTATGGATCTTGCCACGATAGTTCTAGAGCAAATCGAAAATAAACAATCGAACTTTACGCCTCTTTATAAATCGGACGACCCACTCGAACAGAAGTTAGAATCGATTGTGAAAAACGTCTATGGTGCTTCAGGTGTCGAACTGCTCCCGGCTGCGCAGAAACAACTACAGCAAATTGTTGGCGAAGGATGGGGACATCTCCCAGTCTGTATGGCAAAGACACAATACTCATTGAGTGATGATGCCAAAAAGCTTGGTAGACCAGAAAATTTCACCATTACCATTAGGGAATTAAAGCCATCCGTAGGAGCTGGATTCATTGTCGCACTGACAGGAAATATCATGACCATGCCGGGACTGCCAAAGCAGCCTGCAGCACTTAATATGGATGTGGATGAGGATGGAAAAGCGGTAGGTCTTTTCTGATGTTCGATCCTACTGTCTTTGATAATTTGAAAGTGGTTGTAGAGGGGGATTTATACGATTTGGACCTTGAAGGAAAGATTCAAATCGCAGACCGGAAGGATAGGATTGATCTTGCGACGATGTCTCGTTCCTTCAGTATGAAAGTTACGTTGGATGGGTCAGTATTCGGAGAGATTATTCTTTCTTCTGATATAGAGAATATCTCAGGAGAATTACTCCGTCTTAATAATAAACCTGGTTGCCAAGTAAAGTTAAAATTTACGAAAACAGCTCATTCTGAAGCCGATATCGATACTGAAGTATCGAACTTGAGAGAACTTCTATCCCAAATTTGGGAAGAAAGAGAAATCCGTATTTTTTCTACAATTAATCATGAAAAGAAGGAAGAAATTAAACTTACAGCAGTAGTCGGCTTTTCTAGACCTATCCATGAGGAGAATATAGATGACTTGAGAGATATGCTGACATATATGGTCAAAAGCCTTAGATGAAGCATACCCAACATAGACAGCACACTCACCCTTGATTCATACTAACTATAGTGCCCTGGGGAAAGCGAAGCTCTGTGCGGAAATCAACAGGGGGCATCATAGAATCCTAAAAAGACGAGGTGAAGAAATTGACAACAATTTATGATTTTTCTGCAACGGACATCAGAGGTAAGGAGGTCCCATTATCCGAATATAGAGGATATGTCTTGCTAATTGTCAATACAGCTAGCAAATGTGGTTTTACTCCACAATTTGAAGAACTCGAGGAACTCTATAAGGAGTATCAGGACAAACAGTTCATGGTACTTGGTTTCCCGTGTAATCAGTTCGGTAACCAAGAACCGGGAAAAGAAGAGGATATCAGCGAATTCTGTCAATTGAATTATGGGGTTTCCTTTCCGATGTTTTCAAAGGTGGATGTGAATGGGGAGGACGCCCATCCGCTGTTCGAATATTTGAAAGAAAATGCAAAGGGATTATTGGGCTCTAAAGCAGTGAAATGGAACTTCACCAAGTTCCTTGTGGATAGAAACGGAGAAGTGGTGGAACGCTTTGCTTCTGCAACCTCCCCATCAAAAATGAAAAATGATATTGAAAAGTTACTATAATAAATTCTGCTTGTATTCTTGAGTTCGAAAGAATAACTATTACTTATAAAAGGCTATTATAAAAGGCTATTATAAAAGAAAACCCTTTTCTTAATTTTGGAGAAGGGTTTTCCTATATTATTATCGAATTAATAATAATATCACTATTCGAAGAAAGGAGTAAACGTTTGAAAGTAATTGATGCGCATGTGCATTTTTCTTCCATAAAGAGTTTCCAAGATACCGCTGACAACCTTTCCTGCCTATCCTATACATACGATGGACTCCTGAAAGAGTGGAACCAACATAAGGTGGTGGGAGCTGTAGCAATGGGGGTTACCGAAACAGAACCCTTAGGATTTCCAGACCCTCGCAGTGAAACACCAATGGGCCTTGATCTTGCCCCTTCCATCCCAGCAAGCATGGGGTACTGTCCAGGAATTAACCCTTATAAAATGGAAGAGAAAAATCTTAGGGAACTAGAAAGAGAAATACAAAAATTGAATGTGGTAGGAATGAAGATCTACCTGGGTTACTACCCCTTCTATGCCTATGATGAGATATACAAACCGGTCTATCGATTGGCAGCTAGGTATCAATTACCGGTGGTATTTCATACAGGGGATACGTATTCAGAAAGAGGACTGCTTAAATATGCACATCCATTAACGCTTGACGAGGTGGCTGTTGCGAATAGGGATGTCACTTTTGTGATGGCACATTTCGGTGACCCGTGGGTGCTGGATGGTGCAGAGGTTGTATATAAAAACAGAAACATGTTTGCTGACCTTTCTGGGTTAATTGTCGGCACGGAACGGGAAATTGATCGCCACCGGCATACAAGGTTCCTACAGCATTTATTGCATGCTCTAGACTACTGCGATCACTATGAGAAGCTGATGTTTGGTACCGACTGGCCGCTTATTTCTGTAGGTAGCTATATTCAATTCATCAGGGGGATCATTCCTGAAGACTATCATCAGGCGGTATTTCATGACACTGCTTTAAAAGTGTTTCCTAGGTTGCAAGCATTATTGTCAGAATAGTATAATAAAATAGGGTAAAAGATATAGAGAACGGGGGATTTTTGATGGAGAAAATAGCGTGGGTAACAGATAGTACGGCATATTTGGACGAGATGTTGAAGAATCATCCGGATGTGTTTAGCATACCGATGGTCGTCTATTTTGAAGAGGAAGAATATCTGGATGGGGTGACCTTATCCCTAGAGGATTTTTATACAAAATTGGAGGCAAGCAATACTCCGCCCAAAACTTCCCAACCTTCTGTAGGGGCATTTGTGGAATTGTACAGTAAACTTTCAGAATCCTATGACCGAATTATTTCCGTTCACCTATCCAGTCATCTAAGCGGTACAGTTTCGTCTAGTATGCAGGCAGGTGAACTTGTGGAAATCCCTGTTCACACAGTGGATTCAAAAGTGATTTCTTTTCCATTGTCTGCAATGGTAAAGAAAGGGATAAAGGCTATGGAGGAAGGTAAGGCGTATGAGGAAATCCTTGACTACCTCCACGACCTGGCAACAAAATGTGATATCTATGTTCTTATTGGCAGCCTCGAACAACTTCACCGCAGCGGTAGGATGTCGGGGGTGCAAAAATTATTGGGTAGTCTTCTCCAGATTAAACCGATCATTCGTATCGAAAATGGAAAGCTGGATGTCGCCGAAAAAGTAAGGACCCATAAGAAAGCGCTGTCAAAGATTGTGGATTTTTTGGAGGAGGCACATGCCCAAGCAACTATCAAAGAATTGTTTGTCTTACATGGTACGAACATAGAAGATGCTGATAGTCTTGTTGCTAATCTTAGGGAAAAGTATCCGGATATCCCGATTAACCCATTCCCTTTATCCACTGCCATTGCCGTACATGCCGGGGTGAATACGATAGGGATTGCATGGTATAACGAATAATGGCTCATCGGTACTGCAAAACAAACTGAATTTCACTGTCATTTAGAGGGTAGGCCCCAATAAGTGTATAGCCGATACTAATAAATCTTGATAGGGTTTCAGTGCAAGTTTCTGCAGCAGGTTCGAATGGGGCATGATCACTTTTAAATAAAGATAAAGTTTCATCTGTTTTGTAATTACAACGAATGAAGACAATATGAGTTCCGAACCAAGCGGTACCAATTTGTGAACTGTTTGAAGTACGAGGATAGTACATTTTCTCTCCTCCTTAAATAGCTGATGTGCATCCCTTCTGGTATGATAGCCAGACCTTGCCATCGGCTTTTTTGTTGACTCCATGAGGCTGTACTTGTATTTTATGAGGATTAGAAAGACTATGTTACTGTGATAAAAACCCACGGATTGCGAAATGGTATGGATATCTTCTCACTCATGGTAAAATAAGAAGGAATCAAACGAAAAGGGAGTAACTTTTGTGATACATAAAGTAGAGGAATACGTAGAATCAATATTCAAGAATGATACAACCGGACATGATTGGTACCATATACAAAGAGTCAGAAGACTTGCCTTACATATTGGAAAAGTGGAACAAGCAAACCTATTGATGGTAGAAATCATTGCACTACTGCATGATGTGCTTGACGATAAATTGACTAATGACAAAGTAAATTCAAAAGCAGAAATAGCTGAACTACTGGCGGAACTCCCATTAACGAAATTACATATTGATGAAATTCTACATACGATAGAAAACATCGGCTTCAAAGGCGGAAACGGAATCGTTTTGGAAACGCTTGAAGGGAAGGTGGTACAGGATGCCGATAGATTGGATGCACTTGGTGCCATTGGTACTGCCCGTACATTCATGTATTCCGGTGCGAAAGGGCAAGAGATGTATAATCCGGAAATAGAAGTAAGAAGTGAGATGACATATGAACAATACCGGAAAGAAAAGTCAACAGCCATCAACCACTTCCATGAGAAGCTTTTTCTTTTGAAGGATACGCTTCAGACGGAAGAAGCGAAAAGAATTGCCGAAGAACGCGAGGCATTCATGAAACAATTCGTTGATCAATTTATGAAAGAATGGAATGAGATATAATCGTATGAAAATGTTAATTGGAGAAAGTCTGTCAAAGACATATGTAGAGAAAGTGTTATTGGATAATGCTAATTTCAGTATCCAGGAAAAAGAGCGGGTCGGCTTGATCGGGGTTAATGGGACAGGTAAGTCAACCTTATTAAAAATCATTGCTGGTCTAGAAACTGCTGATGCTGGTTCCATTACCACATCAAATGACTACACCATCGGATTTCTTTCCCAGCAACCTGCACTCGAAGAGTCTAATACTGTGATGGAGCAAATCTTTAGTAAAGAATCACAAACAAATAACATCATCATGAAATATGAGAACTGTCTACTGCAGGTACAGGAAAACCCGACAGATGAACAGTTGCATGAGCGTCTCGCGAATCTGCAATCTCAGATGGATCAGTTTCAAGCTTGGGATGCCAGCGCAAATGCTAAGGCGGTTCTTAACAAACTGGGTATCAACGAAGTCAACCAACGGATTGAAAGTTTATCAGGAGGCCAGAAAAAAAGGGTCGCACTTGCCCAGACACTGGTTGAAGCTGCGGACCTGCTTATTCTTGATGAACCTACCAACCACCTTGATTTTGAAGCGATTGAATGGCTGGAGGATTATTTAGGTAAGTATCAGGGAGCAGTCCTGCTCGTCACCCATGACCGTTATTTCTTGGACAAGGTCACTAATAAAATATTCGAATTACATAATGGTGCTATTTATACCTACTCTGGTAATTATGGAGACTATTTAGAGGCAAAAGCGGTACGCCAGGAAGAGCAACTAAAAACGGAGGCAAAACAAAAAAGCCTCTATCGCCAAGAGCTTGAATGGATGAGAAAAGGTGCCAAAGCAAGAACAACGAAACAAAAAGCAAGAATCAAGCGCTTTGAGGAGCTTGATGAAAAGGTGGCTTCTACCTCTTCCTCCGGGGAATTGGAACTTCTTACAGGTTCTGCCCGCTTGGGGAAAAAGGTAATGGAGCTTGAAGAGGTGTCCCTACAGTACGGCAAAAAGGTCATATTTGATAAAGTGAACCTCCTAATCAAGCAAAAGGACCGAATCGGTATTGTTGGTCCCAACGGAGTAGGGAAGTCTAGCATGTTAAACATATTGGCACAAAAACTCACTCCTACAAGCGGTAAGGTCGATGTAGGTTTGACAGTTAAGCTTGGTTATTATACACAGGAACAGCAAGATATGAACTTGGAACAAAGAATGATCGAGTATGTTAAAGAAGAGGCGGAAGTCATTAAAGGGGAAGATGGTCAGCACATCAGCGCTTCTCAACTTTTGGAAAGATTTCTATTTCCTCCTCACTCCCATGGTACTCCGATAAGAAAGCTCTCTGGCGGTGAGCGTAAAAGGCTCTATCTATTAAGGATCCTTATGTCACAACCAAATGTTCTGCTCCTGGATGAACCGACCAACGACCTCGATACAGAAACCTTGACCATTCTGGAAGCATATTTGGACGAGTTCCCAGGAGTGGTTATCACTGTATCCCATGACCGTTATTTCCTTGATAAAGTGGTGGAGGAGTTGGTCATCATTGAAGGAAATGGGAGCATAAAAAGAATCTTTGGTGAATACACAGACTATGTGCAGGAACAGCAACAGAAACGAAAAGAAGAGAAACAGATGGAAACAGCAAAGAAGGAAGCACAATTTTCAACCCGTCAAAAGCAGAAAACGTTGAAGCTTTCATACCAGGAACAGAAAGATTGGGATACAATTGAAGAAACGATCATGAGCCTGGAAGAGAAACTGGAGAATATAGAAGCAGAAATTGCCAAAGCCGGCAGTGACTATGAAAAAGTAAGCAAATGGCTTGCTGAGCAGGAAGAAACAAATAAACGGTTGGATGAGGCCATGAACAGATGGGAAGAGCTATCTGAAAAAGTGGAGAAAATCAAAGAGCAATCTTGAGCGCCATACGTGTAGTGTAGGGGAAACGTATGCTACCATGGTAGCAAGAAAAAATAGAAGAGGTGTTTTCTAGTGAATATTCAATCCATTGAACCTACTCCTAGTCCCAATACAATGAAGGTTATTTTAAGCGAAGAGTTACCAGCAGGAGCAAGGAATAACTACACCAAAGAGAATGGAAATGAAGCACCTGAAATCATTCAGGAAATACTGGGGATCGAAGGTGTAAAAGGGGTCTACCATGTTGCAGACTTCTTAGCTGTCGAGAGAAACGCTCGTTTTGACTGGAAAGGGATACTTTCTGAAGTACGGGCAGCTTTTGGTGAAAAAGAAGAGACCCAAGAAGGTAATAAACAACAATCATTGGAAGGCTTTGGAGAGGTAAAAGTGTTCGTCCAGATGTTCCAAGGAATTCCTATGCAAGTGAAATTATCCGATGGTGAACAAGAAAAGCGTGTAGGATTACCTGACCGATTTATGCAAGCTATTTTAACCGCTCAACAAAAGCAAGATAATGTAGTACTTGAGAGAGAATGGAAAGAGCATGGTGTCCGTTATGGCGATCTTGAAGCAGTAGGTACGGAAATCGTAGAAGAACTATCTGCAACTTTTACCGAAGAACGGATAGAAAAAATGCTAAAACAAGAAGAAAATACAGATAAATCGAATACCATAAAGTCAAAGCAACGTTACAAAGTGACTCTAGAGATGTTAGACGACCCTGATTGGTCCAAACGCTTTGCGGCGCTTGATCAAATGGATCCAAAAGAAGAGGATATTCCTGTCTTGGCAAAGGCTCTGGAAGATGAAAAGGGTTCCATCCGCCGTTTGGCAACCGTTTATCTTGGCATGCTAGAAGAATCAGATATATTACCTTACCTGTCAAAAGCGCTGAAAGATAAATCGGTAACCGTTAGAAGAACAGCGGGAGACTGTATGTCAGACCTTGGTGATAAAGCAGCAATGCCCTCCATGATCGAAGCACTTAAAGATAAAAATAAATTGGTGCGCTGGAGAGCTGCAATGTTCCTCTATGAAGTAGGGGATGAAACTGCTCTACCTGCTTTGCATGAAGCAGAGAACGATCCTGAATTTGAAGTGAGTATGCAAGTGAAAATGGCTATTCAACGAATTGAAGGTGGAGAAGAAGCAAAAGGTTCCGTGTGGAAGCAGATGACAGAACGGAATAATTAAAAGGAGGAATATACCATGTCCATGGCATATGAAGAATACATGAAACAATTAGTGAAACCGATGAGAGACGAACTCACAAGAGCGGGTTTTGAAGAGTTGACTACAAGCGAAGCTGTTGAGGACTTTTTCAACAATGTGGAAGGGACAACACTGGTGGTAGTCAACTCCGTTTGTGGTTGTGCAGCTGGATTGGCCCGTCCATCAGCTACACAGTCCATTATTCAAGCTGACAAAACCCCCGACCACCTAGTGACGGTGTTCGCAGGTCAAGATAAAGATGCCACTTCGAAAATGAGAGAGATCTTTGGTGATATTCCACCGTCCTCGCCTTCCATGGCACTAATGAAAGGCAAAGAAGTCGTACATTTCATCCACCGCCATGATATAGAAGCAAATACGATGGAAAACATCATGACCAATCTGCAAGGAGCCTTTCATCAATACTGTCAATAGTGTTAAAAAGGGGATGTGCGAACCTGGCACATCCCCTTTGATAATGAAAAGCTCTGGTAAAGCATACTGTTGATGTTTGTGGCAACCTAGCTGTTGATTGGAGCAAAAGGCGAAGACTCCTCGAAAATGCTAACGCATTTTCTTCGTGCGATGTATCGCTGTCGTAGCATTCCTTGTCCTGCGGGGAGGTAGCGACAATCTTGAGACCCCGCAGGGCGCAGCCTGAGGAGGCTCAAGGTGGCCCTCTGAATAAGCGAAGCCGTTTGCGGATATCAACAGCGGTGTTTAACAGATCCTAATGAAAAGAGCCATTTAAAAGGGAGAAAATCTATGATCGTGACCACCGCTGGAAGAACAAATGAACAGATGATTCAAATTGCAATGAAAATTGCCGATGATCTAGGCTATCCTTATTATCATAGAAACAAGAAATCAATCGCAACAATTTCTAGTGAAATGCAACAGGATATTTTCGTAATTGGAAAGAGCCGCTTTGAATGGTACTGTCTAGGTAAGGACGAACCGATATTCTTTCATCCCAATACAGCTGTATTCAGAGCAAAAAGGTGGCAAAATGGCGAAGTGGAACCTTTCCTACAGGCAACTGATCTAAAAGAAGGAATGAAGTTCCTGGACTGCACGCTAGGCTTGGCCTCCGATAGTATAATGGCAAGCATGGCAACAGGACCGAATGGTCAGGTTGTTGGGATCGAAGGAAGTAAGATGATGGCCTATCTTGTAAAAACCGGCCTAAAGAATTGGGAATCGGAAATGGTGGAAATGAATGAAGCGATGAAGCGGATTGAAGTCCTTCACGGTAATCATCAGAAGATACTTTCGACATTGCCGGATAATAGTTTTGACGTGGTGTATTTCGATCCAATGTTTCATCATTTATTAGAGGAATCCAATGGTATTGCCCCACTTAGAAATATTGCTGTTTATGACGAATTAACGGAAAAAGTCATAAATGACGCCATGAGAGTCGCAAGGCACCGAGTGGTACTAAAAGATCATTGGCAAAGCAAGAGGTTTGATCAATTTGGTTTTTTTGTATGTAAGAGAAAAACAGCAAAGTTTCATTACGGATATTTGAAAACTTAAGAGCCTTGTTGGGTACCCTATTTCTTGATGGTAAATCGCAGGAGAAATGAGGTGTCAGTAGATGGGCGGTAAAAGGAAAAAGCCAGGGAATGTAGGGCTTTCCTCTCCTCAAGTAGAAGGACAAGGGACAACGACTACAGAAATCGATGGAAATTCCATGTCCTCAAGCAGGAAAAGTACTAAGAAAAATTAATGGAAAAAACTCGCGGTGAGCTAGGCTCACCGCGAGTTTTTTATACTTTCTTATCAGTCAACGATACATAAATAAACTAAAGCCCCTAAAGTCACAAAGCATGATACGATGATAGCAACATCTGCCATAATAATTACCTCCAATATGTACTCTTTCTTAATATTAACAAAAAACCACAAATAAATGAATAAGAAATATTCGAAAACGTATTAAGCAAACATATTTTTGCTGAATTTGTAACAAAAGGTTTTAGAGATAGAAAAATGAGAAAATAAATTGATAAAATTTTCTTACTTTTATGGTATACTAGTTTTATTATTTAATAGAGTTGTTGCATTAGAGATAGAGACAGAAAGGAAGACTAGCATGCCAAAATGGTTAAAAAAATCATTAGTAGTCCTTATAACAGCCCTTACATTCGGTACAGTATCGCCACCCGCCTACTTGACTGTAGATGACCAAAAAGATGATTCAACATTTGGTGATTTTACCAATAAAGACTTTAACTATTCAGCTGATTACATTGGACCTATAGAGCAAGAACTTACTAGGGAAGCATTTCTATCTTTGGCGAAGGAACAGGCAGAAATTCAAAGTTTAACAAAATTTGGTTCCAGAATTGGTCCGAAAATACAGGACGAGTTCAAGGATATCATTTTTCCCAAAATGGAAGAAGTAATAAATGAACTTGCTACAGAACATCCGGAAGAAGAATTAAATAATTTGACCATTTCAGAGAATCCAACCGGTGGAGATAGTGAGAAGATTTTTCACATCTATCACGCCCAAACCGGAAAGGACTTGATTCGGTTCCATGTAAGAAAAGATCATCCACCTTTGGATGGGTATTACTTCAACTTCCATTACCATACATACCATGATGAATTTCAAGGCCACCATACATTGGGATCCATCTATTGGGCAAAAAACACACCGCCTAAATGGCTGAGCTAAAGAGAGAGAAAAAGGGGGCATGACATTGAGAAAGTACACACTCCAACAAATGCGTGAAACTACAAAGAAAATGTTGGAAAATAGGGGCGTCACGATCAAGGACATCGCAGAGATTGTTCTTCTTCTTCAACAAAAATATATTACGAACGTCACGCTCGAAGACTGTATTCACAATGTAGAAAAAGTCCTGGAAAAGAGAGAAATCGTGCATGCTGTTTTAACCGGCATCTCCCTAGATATTTTAGCGGAAAAGAAATTGCTTCCTGAACCTCTTCAATATCTCGTTGAAACCGATGAGCCATTATATGGGATTGATGAGATAATTCCTTTGTCCATTGTGAATGTCTACGGGTCGATTGGATTGACTAATTTTGGCTTTCTTGATAAAGAGAAATTCGGCATCATTAAAAGCCTTGATGAACATGAAGGGGAAGAGGTACATACCTTTATGGATGACATTGTCTGTGCACTTGCTGCAGCGGCTGCCAGTCGGATTGCCCATCGTTCACGAGATATAGAGGAAGCTGAGTTGAACGAAGAGGAAGTAATCGTATAATAAGGTTGGTTAAAGGGCTATCTTCTAAAAGAGGGTTAGCCCTTTTTGCATTCAAGGAGATAATTGGTAAAAATTTATACCCTATATTAATGAAATGTTACAAAAATATCATTTAAATTAAATCCTTTTCCTGATATAATACTAGTATAAAAGAATTGAATTTTCAGATAATGAAACAAGTGGTTATCACCTTGTACTGACACCATGAGAAGGAGAGTAAAGATGAAGCGGCGTATTCTGGCAATTATGTTATTAATCGTATTTACAATTATTCCGATATACTGGAAAGCATATGCAAGTCTGGATGCCATCCAACTTAAATACTACGACTCTCCCCAAATGGATGGTTTTCTTCACGATATTCCAAATAGGGAAGCGATGAATCAATTAATCTACCTTCCTACTAGGGACTTTTCGGAAAAAGATGCTGCATTAATGATTCAACATGTGGCAAACATATCTCCAAATATCCTTAATGTATTGGTACAGCAGAATGTCCACCTCTACTTGTTTAATGGAAAACTGACAGAAGTGGAGGGGTTTGAGCATTTGCAAGGGATTAAACCTAGAGGCTATAGTATGAATGGGTCCAACTGGGAAGATGTGCCTGGAATAGGCGGATCGAAGTTGGTATTGGCAAAAATCGGACATAGTAATAACGGAATGGGGCATGGTTCCGTTAACCTTGAACTACATGAATTGGCACATTCCATTGACCGTTATGTACTTGGAAATGTCCGTCATAACCAAGCCTTCCAAGAAGCATGGAAAAAAGAGGTTACTTCCATATTTCCAAACAGGAGCTACTTCCAGACCTTTCCTGAAGAGTATTTCGCAGAGACGTTTGCCATGTATTATTTAAATGAAGTTTCACGGCTTGAACTGGCAAAGCAGGCCCCACAAACATTCTTGTTCTTTGAAAATATGGAAAAAATGTCACTAACAAGAGATTTCTTCGGTAAAAAGTATTAAATGGAGCATTCCTAAATTGGGAGTGCTTTTTTCCTTTCCATAAATGTAATAAAATTTGCGACTTGCCTCTTCTTTTTTATGTTAGAATGTAGAAAGGAAAAATGACCGTTGATGAGGTGAAGGAAATGAAACAGTATTTGGATTTATGCGAACACGTACTACATAATGGAACAAAGAAAGAAGACAGAACAGGTACAGGTACCATCAGTACATTTGGCTATCAGATGAGATACAATCTACAGGAAGGATTTCCTGTTGTAACAACAAAGAAATTACATCTCAAATCAATTATTCATGAATTGCTCTGGTTCTTGGCCGGGGATACGAATGTAAAGTACTTGCAAGAAAACGGTGTTAGAATATGGAATGAATGGGCAGATGAAAACGGAGAGCTTGGGCCAGTCTATGGCTATCAATGGAGGTCTTGGCCGACTCCGGACGGTGAATATATTGACCAAATAACCAATCTGATCGATCAGATAAAGCGTAATCCCGATTCCAGAAGATTGATTGTTTCAGCATGGAATGTTGCGAATGTCGATTCTATGGCGCTCCCACCTTGTCATACTATGTTCCAATTTTATGTTGCGGATGGAAAACTCTCCTGTCAACTATACCAAAGGTCTGCGGATGTATTTTTAGGTGTTCCATTTAATATAGCTTCTTATGCCTTGTTGACGTTGATGGTGGCCCAGGTATGTGAACTGGAGCCGGGTGACTTCATTCATACATTAGGAGATGCACATATCTATTCAAATCATATAGATCAAGTAAAGCTACAACTGCAAAGGGAACCGAAAAAATTACCGAAAATGGAACTGAATAAAGAAGTAACGTCTATTTTTGATTTCAAATTCGAAGATTTTACACTTGTCGATTATGATGCGCATCCGCATATCAAAGGAGTCGTAAGTGTATGATTTCCATTATTGTCGCAATGGACAGAAATCACCTTATCGGAAAAGATAACGATCTTCCGTGGAGAATCCCCGCAGATTTGGCTTACTTTAAAAAGGTTACAAGTGGTAGTACCATTGTGATGGGAAGAAAAACGTATGAATCCATCGGAAAACCGCTTCCAAATAGAAGGAATATCATTCTTTCAAGAAAGGATTTTTTCGCAGAAGGATGTGAAACACTCCATTCATTGGAAGAAGTTAAATCGATGGAAGAAGACAATAAAGAGCTCTTTATCATTGGTGGTGCACATATTTTCAAGGAAGCACTACCGTTTGCGGATCTCTTGTACTTAACCTATATCGATGAAGAATTTGAGGGTGACACCTATTTTCCGACCCTTGATGAGAGGGAATGGGACTTAATATTCGAAGAAAAAGGTATGAAGGATGAAAAAAATCCATATGATTACTATTTTAGGAAATATAAGAGATTAAAGTAATACTGCATTTGAGCAAAAAATGGTTGTGTTATTTAGGGAGAGAAAGAAATGTTACGTACGATTTGGTGGTTTGTTTACTTTTTTGGCTATCTCATATATAGTTTGCCGACAATCAAAAAGGTGCAAAAATTGGATCCTGCCATGACAGTGGAGGAAAAAGATACAATTATTCATCAAAAACCAAAACATTGGGCCAAAACATTGGTTAAGCTTACAGGATCGGAAATTGAGGTGATTGGACAGGAGAAAATACCGCATGGGCCGGTTCTGTTTGTAAGTAATCATCAAGGGAATTTTGATGTCCCGATCCTTATCGGTTTTCTTCAAAAACCTTTAGGATTTATTTCAAAAGTAGAAGTGAAAAAGATTCCGTTAGTTCCAAGGTGGATGGAAGCAATGAATTGTGTTTTCATCGATCGTAAGGATAGAAGAAAGGCAATTCAGTCCATTAGGGAAGGGGTACAAACCTTAAAAAATGGGCATTCTCTCGTCATATTTCCAGAAGGGACAAGAAGTAAGGGGGACGAAATGGGAGAATTCAAAAAAGGTGGACTCCGCCTGGCAACTGACAGCAAAGTACCGGTTGTTCCCATTTCCATTTCAGGATCTTACAGAATCATGGAAGAAAGTAAATTCGGTTTTCAACCAGCCCGTGTAAAGGTGACTGTCCATGATCCGATTTTCTTGCCAGAAGGTGAAAAGGTTGATGGAAATCAACTTGGCATGGAAATCCAGAGCAAAATAAAACGATACTTATAAAGATGAAGGCCGCTACTTTTGTAGCGGTCTTTCCTTATAGTACAATGGTATTATCTTATATTGGAGGAGACTAGGCATGTGTGGAAGATTTTCCTTGACCACGGAGCTTCATAAATTGGAAGAACGCTTCTTTCTGGAGAATGCAAAGGACCTGAATTATCAAATCAGCTACAACATAGCACCTGGACAACAAATACTGACCATTATAGAAGGATCCACCAAAAATAGGGCCGGTTATCTTCACTGGGGGCTGGTGCCAAGCTTTGCTAAAGATAGGAAAAACGGCTATAAAATGATTAACGCGCGCTCGGAAACGCTTCATGAGAAAGTAAGCTTTAGCAGGTTACTGGAAAGAAGAAGATGCTTAATACCTGCAGACGGCTTTTTTGAATGGAAAAAGATTGGCCGAGATAAGCAGCCAGTGAGGTTTACCTTAAAGTATGAAGAGCCATTCGCTTTTGCAGGATTATGGGATCGCTGGGTGCATGGCGAGGAAGAAGTGGTAAGTTGTACGCTAATTACAACCAAGCCAAACAGACTTGTCAAAGGTGTTCACGACAGGATGCCGGTCATTGTAAAAAAGGAACACGAACAAACTTGGCTATCCAGACAAGAGCAAGATGTAAAAGTTTTGACTTCCTTTTTACAGCCTTATGAAGAGAGCAACATGCAGGCATACGAAGTATCATCGATTGTAAACTCACCGAAGAACAATGGGCCAGAATGTTTACAAAAAGTCTAAAAATGTTTCATTTTGTCTAATGAATCTTGACACTTCTGTGAAAATTTAGGGTATAATAATGGTAAACGGGTGAAAAAAGAGGATTGATATTTTGCTATGGAAAAGCCTAGAGTTCACGGTTGAAGAGGGACAGAAGGTAAAAGTCATTGAAATTCCAGTATTGGAGGACGATAGCACATATCATTTTTTGGTTCGGGTCAGACTGGAAGCATTTGTAAGGATCATCCTATCTGAAACAGATCCAAAGCAAATCTATTCCTTCAAAGAATATTTACGCACAGTATTGAAGTGGCCAGTTTACTGTGATGTCGTAAAAACAGATATTTTAAAAAATAATGCTTAAAGATTGGTATATGTGATAATATTAATACAGGGCGGTGACCCTGTATTTTTTTTTGTTTTGTGTCAAGTTAATGAAAATAGTGCTACTTTACATGGAAGTTGTACTGATTAGGTTTCAACATCCATGCTAGGAAGGTATAATACTACATAAGGATATAATTGGGGAAGTGAATTTGATGAAAAATGTTAAAGTAGTGACCGACTCAACCATTGATATTGATCAGTCCATAATTGATGAATTAGAAATTGAAATAGTGCCGTTATCCATTACAATTGATGGAGAATCCTACATAGATAGATTTGGAATAAAGCCGGATGAATTTATGGACAAGATGAAGGATTCCGTTGAGTTGCCGAAAAGTTCCCAGCCTGCTGTGGGTACCTTTGTTGATGTCTACAACCGCCTGGGCGAGGATGGTAGCAAAATTCTTTCTATACATATGACCGGTGGTATGAGTGGAACAGTTGGTTCTGCCGAAAGTGCTGCAAGCATAAGTGACGCCGATGTTACCGTAATCGATTCACGGTTCATTTCCTTTGCCCTATCTTTTCAGGTTGTTGCTGCGGCCAAAATGGCCAAAGAAGGAAAATCAATGCAGGAGATTTTGAGCAAGCTTGATCAGATCCGTTCGAACACGGATCTATTCATAATGGTCGACACGTTGGATAATTTGGTTAAGGGAGGAAGAATTGGAAGAGGGAAAGCTCTTATCGGTTCTTTATTGAACATCAAACCAATTGCTTCGTTGGCTGATGGGGTATACACACCTGTTACGAAGGCTAGAAGCTATTCACAAGTAATCAAGTTTTATACCAAGCAATTTAAAGAAGACATTGAAGGTAAAATAGTAAAAGGTGTCGGGATAGCACACGCTGGTTCCCTTAAACAGGCGGAAGCGTTGAAGCATTCCTTGTATGAGGTTTCAGGATTTAAAGATATTCAGATATCATACACCACTCCTGTAATATCCACCCATACAGGTCCTGGTGCATTGGCATTTATGTACTACGTAGAATAGAAAAAAATAGCCCAAGCAAAAGCCTTTCCGGTTAAATGGAAAGGCTTTTGTTTTTAACTATGCATTAATATAGGTTTATTTAACTTCCTTTTGGTGGTTCGGGGGTGGGAGTCGGTGTGGAGAATCCTTCTTTATAAGCATTATCAATCATATCCCTGATCTCCTTTACACTTTTCCCTTTACTGTATTCCATTACAGAAGTTGCCGCAATTTCCAAGCATACACCACATTTGGTGCCATGATCATCCCATACTAACGAACCATCTTCTCTATTTTCATATACAAAGCAGTCATAACTGCTTTTATGGCCGGCGGATGTACCACACCCACAATAGCAAGGTATATGATCGAGTACTTCTTTATGCTTTGCCGCAGCTGTATAGATCAGTTGCATATCCTCTGGCTTGTCCGATAAGAAGGAGGGCAGTTCATCGACAGATGCTGTCTCTTCTCGGATATCCCCTTGAAAGAATGAAGGTTTTTCATGATGTTTATGTTGTTCGGCATTACTTGCATGCTTATCTTCTGTTTGTGTACTGGAGCATCCCACAGTGAATACCATGATGCAGCTTAGTGTAATTGCCAATCTTTTCATATTTAACACCTCGTTCACATAAACTGTACCTATATAATATAACATATGGATGCAAAATCGTTTTAACACTATTGTGAACAAGAATCGAAAATACACCGGTAAAGAGCCGTAACATCGACAATTTACCGGCAAGAGTGTGAAGGTCTTACCAGAATAAAAGTCCTCCTAAAACGACACCGGTGACAAATGCTAGAGGAACTGCTACTGGGTTGTATCCGTAACCACCGTAATATCTACCACCCCAATATCCCATTCCAAATCCACCAAACCTATTTCTCCCTGTTGGTTGGATGTAAACATGACTAGGTGATACTCTTACGATTCTCCCGTGATGAGAAGCGCCGTCCCGACATCTGACTGTTACCATTTGTCCCTGATAGCGGCAACATTGATGATAAATTTGTGACATATTTCCTTCCTCCTATCCTATTAATCAATATTAGACTATTCGTTTGTTTACGTACTTGCCTGTATGTTTGTCTTGGTTTGTCTAACGTGAATCAAAAATTGTAGTACGGAAAGAAGGTTGGATGTAAATGACTAGAAAAATCCTTTTGTTTGCTGACTTCGGGATAGACGATATAATGGCTATCATTTATGCGTACAATGAAAAGAATGTGGATATTGTTGGAGTTGTCGCAGAATATGGAAATGTAGATAAAAGAACCGCGATAAGGAATGCCCGTTATATTCAGAGAAATACAGGAAGGTATGATATTCCACTTATTGGTGGAGCGGAAAGGTCTATGATAGGTGATCCGCCAATCTATTATCCTGAGGTTCATGGGCCGGAAGGGTTTGGGGGCTATGTACTAGCGGAGGACTTTGAAGAGGCGGATAATGTCTTTGAAAACTTCCATCAGATCTATGACCTTATAGAAAAATATGAAGGTGAAATAACTATTGTATGTGTAGGTAGATTGACATCACTGGCAACCTCCTTCATCCTCTATCCTGAGACGGTTGCAAAGGTAAAAGAGATTTTCGTCATGGGTGGTACGTTCAATTTTCCAGGGAACGTAACACCAGTTGCAGAAGCGAACATTTTTGGGGACCCGTATGCGGCAAATATTGTGTTCAATTATGCACAAAAACTGACTATCTTTCCTCTAAATGTAACACAGCAAGCTATTTTAACAACAGACATGGTTAATTATATCGATAAAATTAATAGAGAAAAAAATAATCCCTTAGGAATGATCATCAAACCGATGATGGATTATTATTGGCAATTTTATAAATCGCAGATACCGACCATACCAGGAGCGCCATTACATGATGTGGTAACTCTATGGGGAGTATTTAATGAGGAAGAAATACAGTATGAAATAAAACCGGTAAGAATTGTAACTTCGGGTGGTGCTGCATTCGGTCAAACCATCGGAGATTTTCGGAATTTTGTACAATTGGCGGAGTATCCAATCCATAGAATAGCCATGAAATTCAACTACACTGCATTTATTAACCGTGTCATGGAAGTGTTGACCGAGGAACTTGTCAAAAACAATAATCAGAACTTATAGAGAAGGGCTTTAATTTTGCTTCACAACCATTCATAAAATACGTAAGATTGGTCACCCTACTACTTAATGGCGGAAAATGGAAGGGTGTTGGTGGTGAAGGAAAAAAGTCTTTCCACCTATAATATAGAAGAGCTTAAAGACTACCTTATTAAAACCTTCCAGAATAGTCCAGATCTTCACTTTTACGAATTGAAGAGAAAGGAGTCTCCTTTTCTTTTTATTTACTTGAAGAACCTCGTGGACTTCCAAACATTGAATACTTCCATTTTATCTGCATTTCTCGAGTATCCTGAAGAGGAAATCATACTACTGGATGAATTTATTTATAAACTACCTTCTACACAATCGGTTTTGACGAATGAAAAAAGTGAAATAGTAAATAACCTCCTAGATGGCCATTTGTTTATATTCAGCCCAGGTGCCGAAAAGGGCATTCTAATAGATGTGGCAAAGAAAGTGGAACGGAGCCTCGAAAAGGCGGAAACAGAATCGCTTGTCTTCGGACCGAAGATTTCTTTTACAGAATCCCTTAGTACTAATATAAGTATCATAAGGCAAAATATCTTATCAGAGGATCTTTGCACAGACAAGCTGGGTGTCGGCAAAAGAAATGAAACCGAGATTAGGGTTGTCTACTTGAAAGAAATGGCAGACAAGGAAATAGTCCAATCAATCAAGGAAAAGATTAATTCTCTTGAGGTGGACGATATCTTGGATACTTCTGTATTGGCGCAACTGATAGAAGATAACAGCTATTCTATCTTTCCTCAATTTGTTCAAACAGAACTCCCAGATAGGGTGACCTACAGTGTGGAAAGGGGAATGGTTGCCGTTTTTGTAGATAGAAGCCCTATGGTTCTATTGGGACCCGCATCCCTTTTTAACTTTTTTGAATCCACAGAAGACGTTTATATGCGTTGGAATATGGGAAGCTTTATAAGATTTTTACGGTATGTAACCATGTTTCTGTCTGTTATCCTAACCCCTGCCTATGTTGCCATCATCACTTATCATTATGAGATGATACCTTCTACATTATTGGTGTCACTTGGGGAATCACGTTCAAAAGTGCCATTTACCCCCATCTTAGAAGCTTTGTTGCTTGAAGTGATGATTGAATTACTGCGCGAAGCTGGAGCAAGGCTACCTACAAAGGTCGGTCAGACAATGGGTATAGTTGGAGGTATTGTCTTGGGACAAGCTGCAGTCGAAGCAGGATTCACCAGCAATATCCTAATCATTGTCGTTGCATTAAGTGCCCTTGGTTCTTTTACGGCTCCGAGCTATCTGATGGGGACAGCAGTAAGGATTACCCGTTTTCCGATACTAATCCTTGCAGGTATCTGGGGTGGGGTTGGTATAAGTTTTGGGCTTTGTTTTCTTCTCATTCATTTAATCCGACTAACGAGTGTCGGGAAACCTTATTTGCAACCTGTCTATCCATTGGATCTTAAGAATGCTGCAAACACCATATTACGTGTGCCAGTGAACTTAATCAGGTCGAATCCTAAGAAGGAAAGCTTTTTTTTAATTAAGAAAAGCGCAACAAAAGACATAGATGAATAAGGTGGGATCCATGAAAGACCACATAAATAAAAAAATGATGTTTTCTGCTTTTTTGGTATTTTTCATTGTTCACACGAATCAGACCGGTGTGGGAATAGCGGGTGTGCAGCGTATCATTTTTATGGAATCCAAGCAGGATGCTTGGATTTCTATCCTCATTAGCTATTTTGGAATGGCACTTGTCGTTTCAGCAATGTGCTATATCTTGCATTCTTTTAATGACATGGATCTGTTTCAGATACACAATGAAATATTCGGGAAAATAATCGGAACGTTTTTAAACCTGATTATTATTGTTTATATAATCGGGGGTTTGTTGTCCATCCTTTTGAATTATACAGAAATTGTTCAAGCTTGGGTTTTTCCGGACTTGGAAACATGGGCAATCATATCACTCCTTCTGTTGATTTCCATCTATGGTGTATTTGGAGGAATTAGAACAATTGTCGGAGTAAGTTTTTTGGGTTTTTTTCTGACTATATGGCTAGTGCTCATGCTTGTGGTCCCTGTTCGGTACATGGATTGGAGCAACTTTCTTCCTGTAATGGAGGCTACACCGAACGAACTTTTAAATGGGGCATTAAAAACTTCCTTTACAGTACTTGGACTTGAAATGCTGTATTTTACCTATCCTTACATAAGAAATAAGGAGAAAGTTCAATTTTATGCTCAATTTGGGGTGTTTTTTACATTTTTGCTTCTCTTTGCCGTAACTTTTGTTGCGATTGGTTATTATAGTGGAGAGCAATTAGAGAAGACTATCTGGGCCACTTTATCATTATTTAAAATTGTGCAGTTTCCTAACTTGGAAAGATTTGAATTTCTGGCGGTTTCCTTATGGTTGGTCATTATCCTCCCCAATACATTGTTTATGTTATGGGCTGCATCAAAAGGTCTAAAGAGGATCTTTCATCTTAAACAAAAGTTTTTTGTGCTTTTCATCAGTGGTTTGGTTTTTAGCTGTAGTTTCTTCTTTAAAAAAAGAGCTAATATTAATGAACTGGTAGATATGGTGGGTTGGTATGGATTATATGCCATATTCTTATATACGCCAATTCTTTGCGTAATCGTCTTCATCAGGAACCGCCTTAAAACAAGGAGTGGGAATGCATGAAATATATTGTATGGAGTATAACCATTATCCTTCTTTGTGGATGTGCCTCACAAAAGCAATTGGAAGAATTAGGTCTTATAACTGCAGTTGGGTATGATCAAGTCGAAGATAAGTTGATGGGCTCGATTGTTTATTATGAATTTGACCCCCTCCATCCAAATAACACTAAAATGGTCACTTCTTTGGCTAATACAAGTAAAGGCATCCGCCACAAGGAGAACCTTTCGTCAAGCAGGAAGCTCGTTTCCGGTCAGTTGAGGGTGGCTATCTATGGGAGGGAACTTGCCGAAGAAGGTATCATTTCCGTCATTGATACACTTTCCCGTGACGCAGAGGTGGGAACAATGTCATATTTAGCTGTAAGCAACATACCTGCTCATGATCTTCTATCCCTTTCGCAACAGTCAAGTGATATCACAAATGCTGGTACATATCTTTATAATCTTATAGGACAAAATGTGGAGGCAGATTCTCTGATTTCGCCTACCTTACATGAATTTATGCAGTGCTATTACAGCGAGGGTCGTGATCCGGTTCTCCCATTGCTTAATTTTACGGAAGACACCATTGTAATTGATGGGATGGCACTTTTTAAGGATGACCAGGTAATAGGAGAGATAGATACAAAATCTGCATTCTATTTAAAATTACTGCTGGGCCATTTTGAGGCGGGAAGTGTAGAAATAGTACTACCAAAAGAACAGGTTGAAAAGCATATAATGAGTAAAAACAATAAGACCGAAGATGAAATATATGTTTCTTTAGACCAACTTAGAAGTAAGACACATATAAAGCTATTAGGAAAAGAAAGGCCCTCATTTAAAATAAACGCCAAAGTTGTAACGAGGATGCAAGAAATAACGGTGGATTACGACTTAGGAAACCCTGAAGCACTAAAAAAATTAGAAGAGGCAATAAGTTTGGAGATGGAGAAGAAACTCAAGGAAGTAATCATTCAAAGCAGGGATCTAGGGGCGGATCCAGTTGGCTTTGGGAATATTTATCGTGCAGAAGTAGGATATAAGGCGTTTAGTAAAAAAAAATGGAGAGATTTATATAAACAGGCTGATTATGATATAAAACTTGATGTGGAGATTCTACGAACAGGTGTAATGGACTAAAGGGAGAAAAAAGCTCCCTTTTTTTATTGCACTTGAAACTTTTTCCTGTGGGTGTACGTCTTAGATATAGTTAGATAAAAAGAGAGACAGTATACACATAGGGGGAAGAAAAAGTGAGAGCAAAGGCGATATGGAAATACTGCTTGTTGCTGGTTTGTTTGAGTCTATTCATGTTTCCGACTTTAACAGAAGCAGCAGCAAATCTAGAAGTAAAAGTAGAATATGGAGTGGACAATAAAGTCCAAATGGGGAAGGGTCATCCAATCAGAATTGAAGTGATGAACAAGGGTGACGCAATAAAAGGGGATATTGTTGTTTTTTCAAGTCCTACATATAATATGGCTGGAAGTTATGTCATTCCCATTGAATTGGAAGCAGGAGCCTCAAAAACGGTAGAGCTTTCAGTTAAAGGGACTTCCGACCATTATACTTATGGTGGTTACTCAGGTACCAGAAATAATTTTGTCAGTTTCTTTGAAGGTGGCGTAGATAAAGGCAAAGAAATCAAGCTTTCGGGTAATGCCAATTCGCAACCTAGATATATTGGTGACAACCGTGTAGTACTGGGAGTTCTGAGTAACAACCATGACGCCGTGAACTTTTTGAAACTATTTAAATATCAATCTGAAAGTATGGAGCTTTTAAACATAGATAACGAAAATATTTCAAATGAGTCATTTGGCCTTGAGATGTTTGATGTAATATTGGTACATGATTTTCCATTGTCGACTTTGACCTCTGTGCAGCAACAGGCAATAAAGGATTGGGTCCACAATGGCGGATCATTAATGTATGATACGAAAGTTGGAATAGCCCAGGATCTTGGGGAACTTCAAGATTTACTTTTGTTGGCACCTAAGAACGAAACCACCATCTCTAAATTGAACCAAGAAAGTAGTTTTCCAGATTTTTCGATTTTTACTGGGGATTTATTACAAGAAAATGCTGTGGCGATCACAAAGGATAAAGATATTCCGATTACCCTACTTTCCAAAGTGGGGACTGGAACTGTAACGCAGATAACTGGTAATTTATCTTCTCCGTTATGGGGGGAATGGCAAGAGGGTAATACATGGTGGTCAAGTGTGCTTCAGAAGGCTACGACGAAAACACCGAACTATTACAAGGCTCCTGCTATGGAGGAACTGTCGCATCAACTCAGCCCAATTGGAGAAGCGTTCCCTGGATCCATTGTTTCGGTGCCGTTGTTGATTGGTGCATTTATCATCTATCTGATTCTATTGATACCTGTTCTTTATTTTATCCTGAAAAGGACCGACAAGCGAGAGCAAGCTTGGTGGATCATTCCCGCAGCTGCCATTTTCACGAGCATTGCGATATTTGGAATCGGTGCAAAGGACAGAATTTCCGGAACACAAGTGAATGAAGCAAGTATTCTGATGCTGGATAATCAAACGGAAACTGTCAGTGGCTATGGAGTCGCTAGCATATTAACTAACAGTGGTGGCGACTATAAGATGGAAACGAACAATCACGCTACACTCTTTCCGGTGATGTATGGATATAATGATAATTTTGACATCATGAGAAAGTATGCATTTATTAATTCCACATCCAAAGGGACGAATATAACGTTCAATGATGTGGAATATTGGTCTACCCGTACAAGTCTTGGTAATGTATCAGACATGCAGGTAGGTAAAATAGAGTATGAGGTGTCCGTGAACAATGGAAAGGTATCCGGGATGGTATCTAATCAGATGAAATATGAACTTAAAGATGCGTTTCTATTATCAGGAAGAAATGCCGAACCACTTGGTGATATCAAGGCAGGAGAAACGATAAATGTTGAGTATGAATTATCAGGTGGGAATATTGCTAATGCTATAACTTCCCCTAATAATGCGTCTGCGTCAAAAGCATTTCCGAATTTCACAAGCTATTATCATCATGGTCCAGGAACGAATCAGATAGAAAAACATGAACTGGAAGAGTATAAGAGATTTCAGATGTTGGATCTTTTATTAAATCGCAAAGACATTTTTCTAATGGAAGATCAACCAATTATCGTGGGATACGTAACAGAAGGTTTGATGGAAGCGAAAGTGGATGGGAAGTCAGCAAAATCCAATGCCTCCAACCTGGTAGTGCTTCCTATTGAGATTAACAACGCCGGTGGAGGAAGCTTCAGCTTTACAGAAGAACATCTTTTACCAAGTTTAGCAGTCTCAGAAAGTGCTTCAGGCATGATTCATCACAACGGACTCGATTTCGGCGAGCCCTATGTATACTTAGCCCCGGGGACATATGATTTTACCTATAACCTGCCAGAGATGATAGATCGATCAACGGATACAATCAATGAAGTGAAAGTTAAATTACGTACTAGAAACAGCAATCAGGAGTATTATATCCTCAATCAGAAAAAGGGAGAACTGGAGCTACTGGAGAATAAAGCTTCCATAACGTTAGAGGGGAATCTTGCAGATTATATTAGCGAGCAGGGGACCTTAGTCGTGACCGTAAAAGTATTAGATAATATGGATAGCGATATTCAAGTGCCGGGAATCCAGATAGAGGGAGAGTTAAAAGAATGATAGAAACCATTAATCTTACAAAAAAATATGGGAAATTCACAGCATTGGATTCCTTGAATTTGAAGGTTGAAAAAGGAACTGTTTTTGGGTTTGTCGGTCATAATGGAGCAGGAAAATCTACTACATTCTCCATCCTGTCCACCTTGCTCGCGCCAACATCCGGTACCGCTTTTGTAAATGGGTATGATGTTACCCAAAATCCTAAGATGGTTCGTAAATTCATTGGATATATGCCAGACTTCTTCGGTGTATATGACCAATTTAAAACAGATGAATATTTGGATTTCTATGGCGCAAGCTACGGTATTCCATTACAGGAAAGACAGAAGCTAATTCCACAACTTCTGGAGCTTGTGAACCTGACAGATAAAAAAGATGCCTATGTGGATGTTTTATCAAGGGGGATGAAGCAACGCTTATGCCTAGCAAGGGCATTGATTCACGATCCGGAAGTCTTGATTCTGGATGAGCCGGCATCCGGCCTGGATCCAAGGGCAAGAATCGAAATGAGGGAAATATTAAGAGAACTGAAGAGCATGGGTAAAACGATCATGATTTCTTCTCACATACTGCCAGAACTTGCTGAGATGTGTGATGAAATTGGTGTCATCAATGGTGGGAAGCTTGTCGCTACTGGACGGGTGGAAGAAATCCATCAACAGTTGCAGGCAAATAAAGTATTAAAGGTCTTGATTCTTCAAGACCTAGAAAAAGCAATTCGTTACTTCGAGGATATACCAAGCATCTCAAATATCCAGGTTAGTGAGCAAAGAGAGAACTTGATTTCTTTCTCCTTTGAGGGGTCGGATGAAGAGCAAGTAGCTTTACTAAAGAAAGCATTGGATTCAGGGGTCATGATTTTAAGCCTTAGCCAGGAAGAATCGAACCTTGAAGACATCTTCTTAGAAATTACAAAGGGTGTGGAATAATGAAGGCGCAATTAATCAACCCCATGTTAAATAAGGAATTCAAGCTACGTTTCAGAAGTTTCAAAAGCTTTCTTGGGATTCTCTTCTACCTTGGAGTACTTGGCTTGATTGCATTGTTTTATATCTATATGGAAACCCGTTACAACACCATGGGGATGTTCCGGGCAGAAAATAGTAGAAATATGTTCATGATCTTGGCATTTGTACAGCTTGCCTTAATATTCTTTATGACCCCAGGGCTCACAGCTGGAATCATCAGTAGTGAAAGAGAAAAGCAAACCTTGAATATTTTGTTGACTACCCAGCAGACTTCCACAAGTATCATTGTAAGCAAGCTGGTCTCGTCTCTTTCATTTTTATTATTGATTGTCATCTCAAGCTTGCCATTATATAGCATTGTGTTCTTGTTTGGGGGTATCTCTCCAAAGCTTTTGCTTATGACATTTGGAGTTTATCTCCTTTCGATGGCTACACTTGGAAGTATCGGTGTTTTCTTCTCCACACTGATCAGAAAAACAATCGTTGCGATGGTATGTACGTATGGAGTAGCATTTTTTCTTGCAGCAGGTACTGCCATCATCACCATGTTCACGATAAGCTTTTCACAATACGGAGCAACTGGCCCTCAGACCAATCCAATTCCATATTTTATCGCTATGTTTAATCCATTTGGTGTCATGTTGGCCCTGTTTGAACCTGCAGCGGCAATGGAACTGAAAACTCTCACAGGGATTGAAACACACTTAGGTATTGGACTGGTTTGTACGTATATCATTATTTCCATCAGCTTAATTTTGCTTAGTATAAGAAAGTTACGCCCCAATATGAAATCACGTAAAGGGTAGATGAATATGAAAGAAAACGATCAAATTGTTAGATTTCTTCACTCCATCAGAAGGAAACTAAGGGTACAAAGGCTATCCAAACATGCGCAATACGCTTTGTTTGCATTTTGTGCGAGCTTTTTAAGCGTACTTATAGTAGCGAGGTTTGTAGTAACTCCGTATATGCTTGAAAAGGCTGTGTGGATAGGAATAGCAATGTTTATAGCCGTCATCGCACTCTATTGGAAAAACAGGCCGTCTACTTGGGATGCAGCAAGATTTTCCGATCAATACTTAGAAGAAGACAGACTCACCACCTCACTCGATTACGTAAAGGATTCTTCCTTGCTTGCACAATTACAGCGTAATGAGGCACTTAAGCATTTGAGGAAAAAGGAGCATCAAATAAAAGAAGCAAAGCTTAGACATCTTTTACCTAGACTTCTCGTACTTACATTCTTAACGACAAGTGTAGCTGTCCTGTTAATCCTGTTCCCAAATAGCAAGATGCAGGAAGCCCAAGCGGTAGAAGTGGAAAGGGAGCTTGTGGAAGAGACCTTAAAAGAAGTGAAAAAAGATACAAAGGACCTCCAGGAGAAACAGGGCTTGAAAGAAGAGCTGGAAGACCTTAAGAGGTTACAAGAGAATAAAGAGGCAGATGAATTGCTGAAGGAGCTTATGGAAAAAGAGAACAGGTTGGACGAAAAGCTGAAAGAGCTTCAAGAAAAAGAATCTGCTCTAAAAGAATTGGCAAAAGATCAACCAGAAAACTCTATGGCAAACCTTGCCTTGAAGCGTAAAAATGAAGAACTTGAAAAGCTTATGAAAGAAATGAGAAATAAAATTGGCTCATTGGCCGATGAGGAAAAAGAAGAGCTTTCTGAGCTTTCAAAAAGTCTTCTCGATCAAGAAGAAATAAATTTGAATGAAATGTCCGATGAGGAATTGGAGGCTTTACTGGAACAACTTGAGGAAATGCTTCAGGATATCGCGGCACTTTCAGATATGGAGGCATTAAAGAATGCACTCCAATCAGCTGCCACAAACCAATACGGTAAAATGTCACAGGCTGGCATGAACCCCTCTAAACTGACGTTATCTAATTCAAACGAACCTTCTTCCAATCAAACCGCCCAGGGCCAAGGTCAAGGCCAAGGTCAAGGCCAAGGTCAAGGCCAAGGTCAAGGCCAAGGTCAAGGCCAAGGTCAAGGCCAAGGTCAAGGCCAAGGCCAGGGCCAAGGTCAGGGTCAAGGCCAGGGTCAAGGTCAAGGCCAGGGTCAAGGCCAGGGTCAAGGCCAAGGTCAAGGTCAGGGCCAAGGTCAGGGCCAAGGTGGAAGCGGTCTCGGTGCAGGTGTTGGGGTAGGGGATCAGACCTTTACCGTTCCATCCAACCTTCAAAGTGACATCCGGAATGAAACGGACGGCGGCCCTACCGGGGAAGGGCAATCTGAATATGAAGATGCTCCCGACTCCCCAACACTAAGAGGGGAAGCAAGACCTTACGGAGAAGTGTTTTCTTCCTATGAAAAATCCTACAGGGAATCCTTGGATAGAATGCAATTGCCATCTCGATTAGAGAACATCGTCAAACAATATTTTAGTGAAGTGGATCCGAAGGGAGCAGATTAAGTGATCAGTTTGGAAGAGAAAGAAAAGGAACTGAAATACTATCAAGATACATTGCAAGAAGTGAAACAGGAAATCGGAAAAGTTATTGTTGGACAGGAAGGAGTGATTGAACAAGTGATTTGGGCCATGGTTTCAGACGGCCATGCATTGCTTGAAGGGATGCCTGGTGTGGGGAAAACCATGCTTATCCGCACCATATCAGAAGTTTTAAGCTTTGAATTTTCAAGGATTCAGTTTACTCCTGACTTGATGCCTTCCGATATTACCGGTACCAAAATGATTGAGATACATGATAACGGGAAGCAATCCTTCGTGTTCCATGAAGGGCCAATTTTTTCAAATATAGTTCTAGCGGATGAAATAAACCGTGCAACACCAAAAACACAGAGTTCCCTTTTAGAAGCGATGGCAGAGAAGACGGTTACCATCATGGGGGAAACGAGAAATGTTTCATCTCCATTCTTTGTACTTGCAACACAGAATCCAATTGATATGGAAGGGACCTATCCGCTTCCGGAAGCACAGATGGACCGTTTTCTGTTGAAAATTAACATGGGCTATCCGAAAAAGGAAGAATTATATGAAATTATTAAAAGAACGACTGGAACGGAAACCTATCATGTTCAAAAGCTCTTAAATACGGAGAAGATGCAAAAAATCCAATTGGCAGTAAAGGAAATTCTTGTTTCACAGGAGTTGCTAGACTATACGGTTCATCTCATCATGGCAACCCATCCAGAAGAAGAACATGCAAGTGAGCTCGTTAAGAAGTATGTCCGATACGGTGTAGGTCCACGTGGAGTCCAAAGTTTAATAAAGGTGGCAAAAGCAAGGGCATTCTGCTCAGGGCGCTTTCATGTCTCAAAAGGTGATATCAAGCATGCTGCCATACCAGTCCTTCGACACAGGCTGTTTAGGAATTTCGAAGGGGAAGCTTCTGGAATAAAGGAAGATATTATTCTAGAAGATGTGATCCAACACACTGATAAAGCGTTGAACACAAGGTAGATGCTATGTTGAATTCTATGCTAACCAAGCAGCTCCAAACCTATACACTTCAAGCAGGCAAGCTCAAGAGAAGCTGGCATAAAGGAACCAGGAAGTCGACAAGGTATGGTGCCTCCCATGACTTTTCCGACTACCGGATGTATGAGCAGGGAGACGACTTAAGGCAAGTGGATTGGAACATATTTGCCCGCACCCAAAAGCATTATATTAAACGGTATCTAGATGAACAGGAGTTGTCTGCATCCATTTATCTGGATTGTACCAACTCCATGGCCAGTTCTCCTGAAAAATGGAAACTTGCCAAAACACTTGCAGCTTCATTTGCTTATTTAGGACTAAGCCAGGATGACCGAATATCGATCATTGATGTGCATGGAGAGCAGGCACCTTACTTATATCGAAAAGGAAAAGGACATCTCTTTCAGATGCTGCAATACGTAGAGGAGATAAAAGCAAAGAAATCATACCTATTATTCTCAGAAGCCACTTTAGAACATGTCCAAAGAAAAAGCAGTGTATCGATTGTCATCAGTGACTTAATGGAACCCATTGACTCGGTTATACACACGTTAAAAATCATCCAAGCCAACCGACAGCAAATCTTTCTGTTGCAAGTCTTGGAAGAGGATGAATTAAGTCCAAGCTTTGATGGGGACTTTATGCTGATTGACAGCGAAACTAATCAGGAAGTGAATGTGACAGTTTCCGATTTTACTAGAAAGAATTATAAAGAAAAAATGAAACAAAGGATGGAGATGCTAGAGGGTTTCTGTTTTGAAAGGGGAATCTCCTATCTAGTGTGCAGTACAGGAGAGAAAGTGGAAGACATTTTATTCAAAAGGATGACCTCTAAAGGTTGGATTAGGTGATGGGAATGGGTTTTACGGCACCAATTTATTTTATGTTCAGTGCATTTTTACTTTTAGTTATCTTGATGTATTTTTTTCGGAAGCAATATGAAAAGAAAGCAATCCCTTCAGTCTTATTGTGGCAGGAATGGATGAACGAATTCGAAGCCCAGGCTTGGTGGAGGAAATTGCAGCACCATCTCCTTTTATACCTACAGCTACTGGCACTATTGTTCCTTATTTTCACTTTAACGCAGCCGTTCTTTGACAAGGAAGGCATAGAGGGAGATCATATCATTTTCATTATGGATACATCTGGTTCCATGACCGCCTTGGAAGGGGAGAAATCTCGACTGGTATTGGCCAAAGAGAAAATGGTTGAAACACTGGATAAAGTTGATAATCAAGACTTGACCGTTATTGTGGCAAAGGAACCTCCAGAAATTCTAATAGAAAGGTCCACCTCGAAAAAGCAAGTGTTACAACTTTTGGAAGGGTTAGAAACGTCTTACGCTTCTCCTAACTTGATAGATTCCATCAATATGGCCAAAAGCCTACTGGGGGATGAAAAAGGAAACATACAACTTATGACCGATAATTTTTCCAAGGACAATACTTTAGAGTTTCATCCCAACACAGCTTTTTTTGCCCATAATATAGGTAGTCCCCATATGAATCTGGCAGTGGAAACGTTTGGGGTTGCACTACGTGAAGATTATGTAATCGGAGTAGTTAACGTAAAGAATGAAGGGAAAGAATCAAGGGACATAAAACTAAACATATATGACGATCAGGATGATATAATACAACAATTTTCTGAGACGGTCGAAGGCAACAAGATTAAAACCATTTACCTTGATAAGCTCCCAATAGCGACAAGCTATAAAGCTATAGTTAGTGGAGACAATCATTACCTGTTGGATAATGAGCAGGTCGCTTTTCTTGGGCAACAACAAGACCCTACGGTATATGTCCATAAGGACATACATCCCTTTGCAAGAAAAGCCGTTGAAATTGCTAGCACCAACGTCATTCATCTGTCTTCTGGGCCAGATGAAGGTAATAGTTATGAAGGCGTTCATCTTATTCAAGGGGAATCAAGAAGCGACTGGCCATCTGGCCCAAAGCTTGTGTTTTTGACCGGGGAAGATGGGGAAAAACAGGTGGATCTTTTAGGTGAGGTAACAGCGAATATGTCCAATCCGTTGATGCAATCAGTTGAAATGGACAAGGTATATGTGGAAAAGAGTTTTTCATCAGAGGAATTTTCTTCCTTGGATGTGGTGGCAAGCCGAGGGGGAACTCCACTGATCCTATCGGGAATATATGAGGGTGATCCACTTATTGTGGTGACATTTGAACTTGGTTCCAGTGACTGGCCGCTCCATCCAGGCTTTCCCTTATTTATGTTCCATTCGATACAGGAATTGACCCAGAATCGCAGTATGTTGGGTTACTTTTATCCAGGTCAGGCCATGGACTATTTCCCGGCTTCCGATGTAAAAAAGGCGGAAATCGTTGATAAGAATGATAAGGTTGTCTTCTCATCAGAAGCATTTGATCAGCCGATTGACCTTCCCTTAAAACCAGGATTGTACACACTCAGGGAGATAAAGGACCAAACAGAGGCAATGAAGAGCTTTTATATTATGCTAGAGGATGAGGAAAAGTCGATCCAAACAGAAGATAGCTTTACAATATCGGCGGTTCCTTCTATAGAACAAGGAGAGGATACAACAACTAGCAAGGACATTTCTTTTTTGTTTCTAATACTTGCTCTTATCGTACTTTTGGTAGAATGGGAGGTTTATAGACGTGGAATTTCAAATTGAACACCCTCTCATGCTTTTATTTCTTATCCCGGTAATATACAGCCTGGTCCTGTTCTGGCGTAAAAAGAAAAAGAAACAGAAAAAAGAGTATGTCATTTTCTCCTTGCGAAGCATCATCTATTTAATGCTTATACTTGGACTATGCATGCCCTCTCTCCTTTCCCCTGTAAAAGGTACACATACCGTTTTCCTTGTCGATCAGTCAGATAGTGTTAAAAGGGTGGAAAGCGAAATCCTATCCTCCATTAATGAGGCGATCAAACAAAAGAAAGAAGAGGACAGTTATAGCATAGTCACTTTTTCGGAAAAGCCTAAATTGGAACGATCTTTTACTAATCAGCAAGAGACCGTTCAGCAAATTTCCATAAATGATAATCCACAGTTCACTAATCTGGAAGAGGGCTTGAAGTTTGCAGCAAATTATATTCCAGAAGATCGTAAAGGCAGAATAGTTTTATTGACCGATGGAATAGAAACAAACGGGAACAGTGCCAAACAATCCACATTCTATTCGGGGAGAAATTTAGAATTGGATGCAATGGCTTTCCAACCACCCTTTGTGGAGGATGTATCCTTACAAGCTTTCCATACCCCGCAATCAAGCTTTAAAGGAGAGGCGGTCCCATTTCAAATCGGTTTAGAGGCTAATGTGGACACAACTGCCACTTTGCATATCACGCAGAATAACGAAACCGTGATTAAAGAAGAAATTGTCGTGTCAAAAGGGACGAATAACTATTCCTATTCCATTCCCCTAGCAGACCCAGGTTTGTACACGTTCAAGGCAGAAATTTTCCCGAATCAAGATAAAATTGTAGAAAATAACATCTCTCATTCTTTAACACAGGTTTCTGGTCAACCTAAAGTTCTTATGGTGGACCAAGATGGTGAGGGTGATAATGTGTTGCGTGCGTTGGATGCAAGCGGCTGGAAGGTGGATCGCATACATCCAAGCCTGTTGCCGACGACACTTAGTGGATTTTTGGCCTATGAGAGCATCATTTTTCATAATGTTTCAGGTCATCTTTTAAGTGGACCACAAATGGAACTAATTGAAACAGCGGTCAGGGACTTTGGCGTCGGCTTTATGATGACAGGCGGCAATGAATCATATGGCCTTGGTGGTTATTTCCAAACCCCAATAGAGAAGATCCTTCCGGTGGATATGGATGTGAAAGGAAAGAAGGAAATACCTTCACTTGGATTAATCATTGTCCTGGACCGTTCGGGAAGTATGATGGGGGAAAAATTTGAATTGGCTAAAGAAGCAGCTGCGAGGTCCGTGGAACTATTAAAGGATGAGGATACATTTGGTTTTATTGCCTTTGATACAGAGCCTTGGACAGTGGTGGAGACGGAACCGATTAAGAATAAAGAGGAGGTCATTGAAACGATTCGCTCAACAGCTTTGGGCGGTGGAACAGATATTTTTCCTGCACTTAATCAAGCTTATGAGCAGTTGAACGAAATGGAGCTGAAAAGAAAGCATATTATCCTCTTAACGGACGGACAATCACATGATGGACCTTATGAGGAAATCATCGAGGAAGGTTTAACGAACAATGTTACTTTATCCACTGTGGCAATTGGTGGGGATGCTGATACTTCCTTGCTGGAAGAATTGGCAGAAATGGGAACAGGCAGATTTTATGAAGTGTATGAAGCAAGCTCTGTTCCAAGCATTCTTTCAAGAGAAACCGCACTCACTACAAAAACATATATCGAAGATAATCCACATGTACCGACCGTTTTTGCCGGATACGATTGGTCCAAAAGGTTCGAAAATGGCACACCATTTCTCAATACTTATATAGCAACCACGTTGAAATCGCGGGCTGAGCAGATCATTGCCAGTGAAAAAGAGGATCCCATCCTCGGTCGAATGAATTACGGTCTTGGGAGAACAATCGCTTGGACATCAGATGTTTCGGGTTCTTGGAGTGGAGGATTTCCATCTTGGGAAGAATGGACGGCTTTCTGGAACGAAATGGTGACATGGTCCTTGCCATCCTATGAGCAGGGGGCATATGACATCTCTTCATCTGTAAATGGTGGAAGGGCCTCCATACAAGTGGAGGCAATAAATGACAAATTAATACCAGTTTCTATTTCAATCTCAAATAATAAAGGGCAAATTATAGAAGACGCTAAAAGTAAGATGGTGGGACCTGGCCAATATGAAATCGAATTTTCAGCCATCCCAGACATCTACTTCCTCAATATCACACAAGAAGAGGAAGGAGAGGTTGTTTCAACGTTTACAAGTGGTATGGTTGTACCTTTTTCAACAGAGTTTGAACAAAGGCCGGTTAATATGGATTTACTAGAAACCATTACAGCTAATCAGCATGGTAAGGTGTTAAAAGATCCTAAGGAAGTGTTCCGTCCGTACCATAAGAATGTCTATCAGTCTCAAACGGTCTGGCTCCCTTTTATCATTATTGCTTTCTTCTTACTGATTTTCGAGATTTTCATAAGAAGGTTTGGTTTGAGTCCACTCGTCTTCTGGAACAAGAAGAAGGAGGAAAAGGCAGAAGTAGATAAAAAGTGGAAGGCACCAATAATTCAAAGAAAAACGGTAAAATCTAAAGCTAAACAGACTGCAAATAGGGAAGAGCCGAAAATTGAAAAGCTTAAAGAATTTAAGCCACCAAAAGAAAAAGAACAGACTCATAAAGAAACAAAAGTTTCAGAAGACCGTATGAATCAATTATTGAAAGCGAAAAACAGGAAACGAAGATAAGGCAAAGAGGCTGACATATCAAGTCAGCCTCTTTGTTTTTTTCTTTGAATTGGAAATTTAAACATGGAGAAAAAGTTGAATATGAAAGCAACTGAAATTTTCTTCTGACCTTCGTGTAAAAAGAAAAAGCATAGAATGGCTTGTATGAAACAGAGTGCCGAAGATAATCCGAAAATGGTGGGTACAGAAAAATCCATGAAATATCCAAATGCGGTAGGTCCTAAAGCAATCCCAACAAATCTGACTGATCCATAAAGGGCGGTTACAAAGCCCCTAGCTTTTTTTTCCACGGAATTGGTGATAATGGCATTCATACAAGGTAGTATGATTCCTATAGATGTGCTGATTAGGGATATTATTAGGATTTTCCACCATAAATTGTTAAAGAATAATAACCCTAATAGGAAGCCTGCAAGTAAAAGGAAATTAATGATTATTACCGTATTTATATAGTGAATAAATCTGCTAATGGCGGTCCCGGTTAGGAAGGAAGCAATCGTTAAGAACAAGAGTGGAAAAGATAAGATGAGACCATTAAGGAAACCATGCGTTTCAAATCTGTTTTCCAACATATCAGAAGAATAGAACAAAAGACCAAAAAGTAGAAAAAGGCAAAGGGCTCCAGCACTGTAGCTTGTAAATAAATAAAATCTATTCTTCCTCAAAACTTCTGACAGATGTCTAACATAACTTTTAACATTCACTAGTTCAGGAGGGTGCTCTCCTTTTTCCACAAATTTATAGAACATGACTAATAAAATGCCGCATGCAACCGGAAATGCGAAGAATACATAATGCCACATTATCAAGGCAATAAATGCTCCAACCAACGGCGAAACGACTTTACCCAGGCTGTTGGTTATCTCCATGAGACTTAGAACCTTCAACAGTTTCTTTCCTGAAAACAAATCTGCTACGATTGCCATTGCAATTGGAGCTGTTCCTGCAGATCCGACCCCTTGAAGGACCCGACCCACCATGATTCCTTCGAATGCATAATTCGATTCTACTATGGAAGCAACCCCAGATATTAACCCTCCCATTCCATAAAGCATAAGCGAGGCTATGATTACATCCTTCCTTGAATATCTATCGGACAGGAATCCGATGAATGGGATGGTGATGGCCCCAGCGACAGAGAATATGGATAAGATGAGACTTGCCTGTACTTGGGTTAGTTGGAGATCATGGCGTATTTCAGGTAGCACCGGAATAAGCATGGAGTTTCCTAATACAAGAATGAAAGAGGTAGATGTGAGGGAGATGATCTTGATTGACTCAGATTCTGGTTGCATATCCTGTTCCCTTCTACATATAAAATGTGTTTATTTTATGAATTTCTTCAGGAGTTACTTTTAACTTTCTATAAGAAGTGATACGATTTGATTGGAAAATCGAAAAAATAATTAGACGGAATAAGGTGAAGCCTTTGCTGAACAATTGTAAAATAGTAATAATTGGTCTTTGCGCTGTAATACTTGCAGCATGCAGTGGCAATTCGGAAATACCGGATACAACAAACTGGGAACTAGCAGACTTTCAATTTATAAACCAAGAAAACGAACAGGTTGGGTTGGAGGACTTGAAGGGTGAGATTACAGTAGCCAATCTTATTTTTACGAATTGCACCACAGTTTGTTCCCCAATGACTGCCAATATGGCAAGGCTACAACGGATGGCTGAAGAAGAAAAACTGGATGTCCAATTTTTATCCTTTTCGGTCGACCCTGAAGTTGATAATCCCGAAGTCCTGAAGGAGTTTGGAGGGAACTTTCAAGCAGATTTCACGAATTGGAACTTCCTTACAGGTTATTCTCAAAAAGAGATAGAAAAGTTTGGCCAGGAGAACTTCAAAACAATCGTAGCTAAACCAAAAAACGGTGGGGAAGTTGTCCATGGAACAAGTTTTTACTTAATCGATCAAGAAGGAACTATCATAAAAAATTACAATGGACTTGATGTCCCTTATGAAGAAATACTTGAACATATCGAAATCCTTCAACAACAACAATAGAACCGGGTCACTCTTGATTTTCTCAAGAGTGATCCGGTTGTTTCATTTCCTCACCCGTATCGCGGCTGGCATGTAGGCCATCTGTAACAATAACATGGAGCTCCTTAGAAAATAGTTCTTTGGAAATCTCCTCGTTGCAGGCTAGAATTTCTTTTTCTTCTGTTTGTTTCTCCATTGTTTCTGCTCCTTTTACTCATTCCATTTTTAGCAAGTAACCTTAAGGTTTTGAAAAATATACTGGAGTATGTTATAAAAAATATACTGTCTTCATTCTAAAGAATTACAATTGCATCCTTAACAAATAAGGAGAATGTATAATGAATAAATTTTGGAAAATTGCCCTATTGGGCTTCCTGGTAATTAGTATGGTTAGTTGCTCTTCAGAAAATTCATCCAGTTATGTGCTGGAAAAAGCGAAAGAGCGCAGAGTGAGTCAAAACGAAAAACAGCTTTTTAGAGATTTTTTTAAAAGAGAAGAAACTGGGGAAAATCAGAATAAAATCATAAACATTGAAGAAAAAGAAGAGGTAACGGAGGAATTTTTTGATCGTTCCTTCAAGTTGGTGTTTTTCGGCGACTCCCTGACCCAAGGGGTAGGCGATAAGTCCGAAAATGGAGGCTTTACCTCAAGAGTGCAGGAATTTTATGAGAGCAGACCGTATATTGAAAATGCAAGTGTCACCAACCTCGGAGTAAGAGGGAACCGAACCAATCATCTGTTAAAAAGATTGGAGGATCCTGAAGTCCAGGAGGCATTGTCAGAGGCTGATGTAATTTTTATGACTGTTGGTGGAAATGACCTGATGAAGGTCATAAGAGAAAACTTTCTAGACTTGAACTTTTCTCTTTTTGATAAAGAACAGAAACTATACGCGGAAAGGCTTGACAGTGTTCTTGGAGAGATTAGAAAACACAACGATAGCAGTAGGATATATATTGTGGGTCTGTTCAACCCGTTTTACCAATTCTTTCAAGAGATAGAGGAGATGAATGAGGTTGTTACCAACTGGAATGCAACCACAATTTCGGTTTTAGATGAATATCCAAACACCGCTTATGTACCGATCCAAGATATATTCATTGATCCAGAAGAGAATCTGCTGGACGATGACCAGTTTCATCCTAATGAAAAAGGGTATCAATTAATAGGAAATAATATTATCGAAGAAATAAAACGTTTCAATGAAGAAAGTACGACGGATGAAATGTTAGAAGAAGAATAGTGGAGAGGATTATGGTGAAAAGAGTAATCAATTGGAAAACAGCTTTTATGGGCTTGCTAATATTAAATATTTTGATAGCTGGAGCAGCTATCTTAATGGTTTTTTTGCCCAAACACACAAATTTCAAACTTAATGGTGATGGGGATGAGCGTAAAAGGGTGGCATTTAACATCCAATCGGACAAAAATGACTTAAATGAACTTATTCGTTACTATCTAGAAAAAGAAACCAAAAGACCATTGAATTACGAAGTAAGATTGACTGATCGAGTGGAACTACGCGGGGAAATGAAGGTATTTGAAAGGGACATTCCTCTGACGATGACTTTCATACCTGAAGTCCAGGAAAATGGGGATGTAGCTCTAAAGCAGGATTCCATGTCCATTGGAAGGTTACAAGTGCCGGTTTCCATGGTACTTAAATATGTTGCGGATAACTATCCTTTACCATCTTGGGTTAAAATCATCCCGAATGAACAAAGCATTTATGTAGCTCTGCAGGAATTGGAGCTGCAAAGTGATACGAAGGTAGAATTCACTAAATTTGATGTGGAAAACAATGATATAAGGTTCAGGTTGTTGGTTCCTGTCGAGGACTAACAAGTGAAGAAGGCTGTTCCGTGGTCAAAGCTGATCATGAGAACCGCCTTTTTTGTTTTTCCGGCAAGGGTGAAGAAAGCGAAGTTATAAAATATACCCAAATTTTTTTGGAACTAGGCATATGCCTTTACCAATGGCCCCTGTGTGAATACATTATGTATTAGGAAAGAGGGGGAGGTGTAGAGCATGGGTGGTTCTGGTTATGGATCAGGATTCGCGTTAATAGTTGTTCTGTTTATTTTACTGGTGATTGTTGGTGCTGGGGTACTTCACTACTAATTACTAAGGTGAGATATAAACCCTTGTAGAGGAGGTGACAGCTATGAGTTGGTGTGGTTGCGGTTACGGTCAAGTAGCAGGAGCAGGATACCCAGGTGGTTACGGAAGCTCTTTCGTGTTAATCGTAGTATTGTTTATTCTTCTAATCATCGTTGGTGCTGCTTGGTGCTAATAGAATAGAATGGGATGCTCAATCATTCTCTGATTGAGCATTTTGTATGTTTTCCGTTTTAGGGAACTAAAAAAATAGTTTCTAAGCCATTGCTTCCAATTGCAATGATGGTATAAGCAAGGTCCGGTTTTAAGCTAACACGATTCAGTGGTAGGACGACATCCTTTGTCCCTGCAAGTCTTACTTCCAAGTCAACGGTCATCGGTGTGAGGCCTAGATACTCTGAAAGCTCTGTGAAGGAGATGTCAGAAAACACTACATCGCCTTTTTTAACGGCGATATCTACAGCAGGAGCGCTTGGAGACAAGTGCCAGAAACGTAATTTTGCCTCGCTTTGGGGAACAGAAGGGTCATCTTCTATCATAATTAATTGAAGATTATCCCCTGAGCCAGCTATTGCTAAAGTGTAACTGCTATCTGGAATTAGCTGAATCGTACCAGTTTGAAGGGGAGATTCAGTAGAACCACTTTTATACACGGATATTTGAATGTCCATCTGTTTCGTCTCTACATATACACTGCTATTTTTATAACGGAGATCTCGCCAAACAACCTCCTTATCCATAAAAATATCTAAAGATGGTGATTCGGGTGATGCATGTTTAAACCTAACCTTAGCATAAGGATCTGTATTTCTTCTTTCCCCTTTTAAAATCGCTTCATTGTGTAACCATTTGTGAAGATGGAAATAGTGCATCTTATAAAAGTGGATATGTTTTTCCGGGTCGAGATATTTGAAGTAGTCAGCAAGTAGCTGGTATTGAGCAGCACGGTAATAATGTTCTTCATTAGACATGGATGTACCAACACCTCCAATAACTTCTATTGCTACATGGATATGCGACGATAAATCGATTATTAACCATTCCCCTTAAATATCGTGGCAACTTGTTTAGGATGAACGAGTCAGTGGTAAGTTAAGGGAAGAATAGAAAAAGAGAGGTGAGCAATATGGCAGAGTTTGAAAGTACCATAAATAGTGATGTGTCTTTGTTTTATGAAGATAAAGGAGTTGGCCAAACGGTGGTTCTTCTGCATGGATTCTGCGGGTCTCATGCATATTGGAAGTATGTGATGGATGGAATAGCCACTTATTATCGAGTTATTGCCATTGATTTAAGAGGTCATGGTCACTCAGCAGTCTCGGAAGAACCCTTTACCATAGATGATATGGCTGAGGATGTAAAACTTCTAATGGACAAATTGGAGATTGAACGGGCAACCATAATCGGTCATTCTCTAGGTGGTTATATCGCTCTTTCATTTGCAGAACGATATGATAATCTGTTGGAAGGGATCGGGCTTATCCATTCCACTTCCTATCCTGACTCAGAGGAAGGGAAAATAGGAAGGGATAAAGCGAAGGAAAACATCCAGCAGAATGGGATCGAAGAATTTATTGATGAATTAGCCAAAAAGCTGTTTGCACCTCAAAACATGGAGCACTTTAAGGGAGAAGTGGAATTTACAAAAACCATTGGACGTTCTACCAAAATTCATGGCGCAATCGGCGCGCTGGAAGCTATGAAAAACAGAGAAGATAAAACACAATTTCTTAAAGGATATAACAAGCCTGTGTTACTCCTTGCTGGTCAAAAAGACCAAATAATTCCACAGGAAAATACTTTTGTATCAGAAGGTGACCATGTCACGCAGATCCTTCTTGAGAATTCAGGTCACATGGGGATGCTCGAAGAACCCAAAGCTTTTATAAACGCACTAAACACTTTCCTCACAGATATAAAACAATAAAAAAAGGATAAAGGCCCTCTTTTAAGGGCTTTTATCCTTTTTGCAATTCAGCATGTTTAATAAAGGTTATTTCTTCATCAACCTGTCCGCAAGTGGCACACTGGATTTTGTGTGAAGGTCCTTTATAAGGAATATGGAAAGGATCCATGTTTCCGGATGTGTATTCTTCCACCACTTCACCTGATTGCGGATTCAACTTAACGGATTTTGCTACCTGTTCAATGATGTTGAAACGTGAGCGGTTTGTTTTACAATTTGGACATAAATAAGGGGATGTCATTAATAATCCGCCTCCTTTATAGGTAGTTTTTTCTGAAAGAAATATTTTTATACAAAGCTCTTTTCTCAGGGATGGTGGGTAATCACTAGTAGAAAGTCGGCAAAATTGGCCTGTTCACTGCTTAGTAACTCTAAAATAGGCAGGCTAGCTATCTTGTAGAGCTAGGAAAAGAGAACGACAGCAAGGAATATAACAGTTTGTCATTAAATTCGAAAAACAACAAAGTATGGGAAAGTACCCTTATATATACAAAGATGCCTACCTGCAGAGGCAGGTAGGCATCGAGCTGTTGTTATGCAGCTTTGTTGTCTGAAAGGTCTTCAGCATCCAGTTGAAAATCCGTTTTGCGAGAAGCAATGGCTTTAACATAGAATAGCCCAATGATAATAATCGTAAACATAGCAGCACCAACATATGATGCTTGTATCGGCAATCGGAAACCGATTGGTGCATTCAAGATATAAGTGGTTGTTGCCATCGTCATGAATATGGCAGGAATCATGGCAATATAGTATTGTTTTCGTGCAATGAAGAGATACATTGCTCCTACCCATAAGGCAATGACGGCAGTGGATTGGTTAGCCCAGGAGAAATATCTCCAGAGTAATTCAAAATCTATATTCGTTAATACAAATGAGATAACAAAAAGCGGGATGGCTATCCACATACGGCTGATAATCTTCTTTTGAGAAATGTTGAAATAATCTGCAATAATCATACGGGCACTACGGAAAGCAGTATCGCCTGATGTGATAGGCAGGATAATAACTCCGATGACAGCCATGGTACCACCAATTGCACCAAGCATAGTAACGGATACTTCACTTACAACTGCACCAGGTCCCCCGTTTGCCAAGATCTCACTAAGGCCTGCGGAGCCATTGAACAGGCTCATTCCTGCTGCAGCCCAGATCATGGCAATGATACCTTCTGCAATCATCATACCGTAGAAGATGCGTCGGCCTTGTTTTTCATTTTGTGTCGTTCTGGAAATGATTGGCGTTTGTGTTGCATGGAAGCCTGAAAGTGCTCCACAAGAAATAGTCAAGAACAATAATGGGAAGATAGGCACATTATCAGGGTGCATGTTTGTAAAACTTAATTCAGGGATAGGTGCCCCTGTAATGATAAGGGATGCCCCTACACCTAATGCACTGATTAACAATAGTGCTCCGAAGATCGGATACAAGCGACCGATCACCTTGTCAATTGGCAACATGGTAGCAAAAATATAATAGATGAAGATAACTAAGATAATGGCACCTAGTGCAATGCTTCCATCAGCCAATGTATGGATCAAACCTGCCGGAGCAGTGACGAAAACGGTTCCAACTAAAAGCAATAGCAAAATGGCAAATGCGTTAACTGTGTGTTTCATGAATTTACCGAGGAATTTTCCAGCCAGTTCAGGTAAATGTGCTCCGCGGTTACGGATGGATATCATTCCAGTCAAGTAATCATGAACGGCCCCTGCAAAAATACATCCTAAAACTATCCATAAAAATGCAACCGGGCCGTAAAGTGCACCTAGAATAGGTCCGAAGATTGGTCCAACCCCGGCAATGTTTAATAGTTGAATCAAGGAATTTTTGTTTTTACCCAAAGGTAGATAATCAACGCCATCCTGGTTGGAGTAGGCAGGCGTTTTTCTTGAATCCTTAATACCAAAAACTCTTTCCACGAATTTTCCGTAAATGAAATATCCTAAAATTAGCAAGATGATTCCTGCAATGAATGTATACATGAATGATGACCCCTCTCTTTTTTTTGGAGTAACATCATTATAGGATGAAAAGGCTTACATTAGGGTCAACTTTGTTTAACATGTATGTAAAAAGAAATAACATGTCAGTTTTCGACACTGACATGCTATAATTCAAGTTTATTTCTAAGTGATTTCACATAATTTCTGCTTACGGAAAGTTTTTCTGTACTGTTGGTTAGTTCGAGCATATAGGCACCGTTAAACCAGGGGATCAATTTGGATACATAGTTCAAATTCACAAGATAGCTTTTATGGATGCGAAAGAAAGGAAAGCTGGTTAGCCTTTCTTCAAGATCCTTCAAGGCAAGCTTCGATTCGAAATTGGCCTCTTTCGTGTATATGCGTGATAGTCGATCCTCGCGGCTAATATAAAGAATGTCCAAAGGATCCAAGAAATGAATTTCACCATCATGTTCAACAGCTAGCTTGGAGGAGGAACTTGGTGGAGGGACTTCCTTATCTCCATGTAGAAGTTTTCTAAGTCGCTGTATGGTTTGTTCTAATTGTTCCTCTTCATAAGGTTTCAACAAATAATCTACCGCTTCATGACGAAAGGCCTCTACCGCAAAGTTTGGGTATGCGGTTGCAAAAACAATAAGGGGGGATTTCTTCAATTCCTTTAAATGCTTGGCAACTTCCAATCCATTCATTTTCGGCATTTCAATATCAAGAAATACCACGTCGGGTTGCTGTTGCATGCATGCCACTAAGGCGTCTTCTCCGGATGCAGCCTCTCCAAGTATCTGTATCGATTTATATTCCCCAAGCAGGTGTTTCAGTTCATCACGGCTATAACGTTCATCATCCACTATCATAATCTTTATTTTATTCATTAGATAATTCATCCTCATTTAATCTTTTATGGATGGAAAAGGATACCGTGGTACCAACATTTGGTGCACTTTGAAAATGTAATTTCGATTCCTTTCCATACATCATTGTTAGTCTCTTATTGATATTGTACAGTCCCAGCCCCGTCCCAGTAGAAGATGAAACTAAATCCTCTCCGAGTATGGCGATTCGATTTTGGGAAATCCCTATTCCATTGTCTGCAATAGAGATGAAAATATCATCAAGGGACTCCTTGATCTGTATGTTGATTTTACAGTTTTCGTTTATATCCTTGAGTCCATGTTTGACCGCATTTTCCACAATGGGTTGCAGGGACAGTGGAGGGACGAGATAGGGGAGGGCGGACTCCTCTACATTGTATTCTACGGTTAAACGATCGACAAAGCGTGCTTCTTCCACAGAAAGGTAGGCCTGCACATGCTTTAACTCCTCTTGTAGAGTAGTCCACTTTTCCGTTGTTGCCGTCAAATTTTGGCGGAAGAAACGGGAAAGGGAAATAAGCAGCTTTCTTGCTTTCTTTGGATCTGTCCTTATCAATGAAACAATAACATTCAAAGAGTTGAACAGGAAATGCGGACTTATTTGCGCTTGAAGCGCTTTTATCTCCGCTTCTTTCGCTAGCTTGGAAGCCTTTTCGGCATCCGATATTTCTAGCTGGTGGCTCATGAGGGAGCTTAACCCTTTGATGAGCTGTATGACGACATTATCGATATCCTTTTCTGAGGGAAAGTAGAACTTGAGTGTTCCAACCGGTTTCTCCCTCTTCTTTAATGGTGCGATGACAACTGCTCCTAATGGGCAGGATGATTCCTGACACTGAATGTCTTTTTTTCCTGCCACTAAAAGGTTTCCAAGTTCCAGTACTTGCTTGGTACTATATGTCTGGATGGGAGAGAGGGGACGATGATGGTCATTCCCAATTCCAACATGAGCAAGGATCTGCTCTTTATCTGTAATTGCCACCGCACTAGCGTTCACTTTCTTATAAATAATCTTGCACGTTTCTTCAGCGGAATTTGGACTTAAGCCTGTTCTAAGATGAGCAAGTGTATTCTCTGCAAGAGACAAAGCCTTTTGCGCCTGGACAGCACCTACCTTTTCCTCTTCATTAATTACTGCCAGTATAATAAGAAAGAAAAGTGCTGACCCCACTCCGTTTGCCAATATCATTGGAAGTCCAATGCTTTCCACAAGACTCAAAGCACGCTCAAAGGGCTGAGAACCGATAAGAATGATTCCCATTTGTATCGCTTCTGCCAATGCACCTGTTAAGAGAGCAACACGGACGCTTATGCGTTTTCCTTTGTACTTACTACGTATGAACCCAGCTAAAAGTCCAGCCACGATGGCGGAAAATCCGCAGGAAAAAGCGGTAAACCCACCTAAACTCATACGATGGATGCCAGCTATCAGCCCTGCACCAATTCCCACCTTGTATCCTCCAAGCAGTCCTGCCATAACAATTCCAATGACACGGGAATTAGCGATTGCTTCTGTTTGATTCAATTCCGTAATCCAACGGTTAAAGCCTAAAGTTTCCGTACTGAAGGTCAGACCTGTGTATGTACCGATGATTCCGAAGAATCCGAAGAATAATATGGCATAAACTTGTTGATCACGTCCAATCTCCTGACGGTTGATCAGTTGTCGAAAAAAAGGAAGTCTTGTCATAATGAAGGCCACGGTTACAATGATCCCGAGGCGCTCCAGCATAGTGAGTAGTAATTCAAACATCAATACACGCTCCACAAATATTCATGATGTGATAATGGTAGCATATCCAAAGTCTCCAGTTAAGATTTAACTGGTATTTTGCAAAAGCAAAAGAAAAAAGGCTTTTTCCTTTCTGCATGTGAATGGAACGAGCCCCTTTAGGTGCTAATATTTTGGATAAAAATTAACTTCAATCAATTTCTGTTTTGCTTAAAGTGAGCCTGTATTTGGCCTTTCAACATCTGTTTTTTCCAATTTTCATTTTCTTTTTCTTTCTTTTTCCATTCTCTGCGTATTTCGTGCGTTTGAACGCCTTCTTCCATCTGGTTAGCGATTTCCATGAGGCGCTCTACATCCGAGAAGGAATACTTCCTGATACCTGAACCGGAACGTGCAGGAAATATAAGCTTGCGTTCTTCGTAGTATCTTATTTGTCTTTCAGATAAGCCTGTAAGATCACGAACAGTGCCGATTGAGATGACTTTTCTTTCTTTTAACGAAGGGTCTTCCTGTGTCATAGCCATTCACATCCTATTCTACATCTCTTAAATACATTATAGTACAAGTGAAGATCCGGTTCCTGGGTATTTGTCAGAAATCCTTACAATTAAATAATTGAAACATATAATTTTGTGTTAAAAGTTCTTACATAAATGAGGAAGAACAAGAAGATATCGTCTAAACTTTCCTAAAGAGAGGTGAGGCGAATGTCTAATATTCTAAAGAATGCCATAATTGATGCAAGAGAATTCTATATTGAAAAACTTATTGCAACTGGCAATTTTCTGGACGATGGACTTCTTTCCTCGTACACGTTAAGTGAACTCAAGAAAGAGTACACAACTTTAATTGAAAAGGGGAGGGATAAAGATGGAAATGAAACAACTTTCTGATTCGTTAAAGTTGGCAAGTGATATCATCAAATTGGACCAAGAACGAGATGCGAGGTGGGAGGAATTGCTTAAGGCGGAAGGGGACCGGGCTTTAGAAATACTAAGATATGTCCAAAATTACAAATAAAGGCTGACCCTGCGGTAGGAAAGGACATGGAAGACCCCACAGGGTGAAGCAAAGGCCACTGAAAAACCTAAAAACTTATCTTTTTATGGTTTCTAGCTGTTGATTGGAGAAATAGGCGAAGACTCCAGCGGGGGGAATAGCGACAATCTTGAGACCCCGCAGGGCGTAGCCTGAGGAGGCTCAAGGTCGCCTTCTGGATAAGCGTAGCCGTTTGCGGAAATCAACTACGGTGTTAACCAGAATATTAAAGTTCATTACTTTTTCAGTGGCCCCAAGCGGTGTGAGGAGACTTCCTTACCGTCCGCGGAAAGCGAAGCTCCTGTAACGGAGATCAACTGTTACAGGTAATAACCGAACTAATCAATAGACTGTCACAGTCTGAAAGGCTGACTCCTTCTAAGGGATTCAGCCTTTCCTTTTGATGTGTTCCTAGTTATGCAGATAGTGACGATATAGATAAAAAAGGTATCGGTCACAGGAGATAGAGTCTTTATTATGGAGAATGATCGGATGATAATTTTTTGTTTTAATATAATCACGTTGATTTAAGAACAGCTTCGCCAAGTGTGTGAAAGATGGTCTTGCTACATAATCAGTCAGATAGGCGGGCTGGGTGCTTTCTGGCTTTCTAGTGCTATTTAGAAACTCGATGATATAATCCGCATCCTTTATTCCGAGACCGTGCCCAAAATACTTGCCGCCCCCCATCACCACCGCATTTTCTCCTCTCCACCAATAAGTTAAGGGGTTAAAATCAGGATTTTTAAAATAAACTACATCACCCGGTATAAAGTGATAAGTGTGAACGGATTGCATAACAAGATCAGAGTCAAAATGCCAGCTATATAAAAAAAGTTCTTGGAAGTACTTATTAAAAAACCGTTCACCTACTGTATTAAGAATGGCATGATAATAAATCATTACAATACCTGTCGCACATTCATAAGCATACTCCTGGCTATTTGTAAAAATATCAGAAATTGCATCAGATGGATTGACATCTTTTCTTAGTGATAAACCGCCAACCTCTGTAATCTGCCAGAAGGCAGGGTTACCCTGGGTCCCAGCAAAAGTTTCAAAACGTGCTACCCCTTTTGCCATTAAGGTGGCACTGGCAACAATGTTATTCCGTAAGGCTATTTCAAATTCCAATTCTCCAGGATTATCATATGAGTAGGTCACTTTGTCAGCAAGTAATCTTTTGAAAATAGTTTCTTCCAACCCCTTAAACGAAAATATGGAGGTATCTGAAACAGATTCACCTGATATAAGAATCATACTATCCCTCTTTTCAAAATACCGATTTCATTCCTTGTAATAAGGATATTCGTATTTTGACGATTCATGATTGAAAAACATCATGCTATAAAATAGCCCCTATTCACCAAAGAAATAGGGGCTTGTGATAAAAGTCTATTTTTTCTCCAACGACGCCAGCTGTTGTTTCAGAGTCTCGGTATTTAAATTTTCCCCTATTATGACAAGGTTAAGAGGTACTTTCACAAGTTCTTTTAAATATAGTGGTGTCCCATAGGAGTATTGAAAAAGATACACACCGCTAGTATGTTCAAACGATAGATACCCTTTGATACGATAAACGGAATCAGGCAGGTTTCTGAGCCAGTCTTCAAATTCATCCAAGTCAATCTGGTTTGAAAACTGATAAACAAATGTTTTTAAATGAAGAGCTTCGTTGACATGTGCACCTGCATGACTGCCTTTTTCAATTTGTTTCGCACGTTTCCAACTGTTTTCAGGAATCTTTGCGTAAGTGGTAAGAAGGGTAGATGCATGTGGGTTGATGGACTGCAATTCAAATAAGATGCTAGACACTTCTCCCTCACTAAGTAAATCCGTTTTATTGAGGATAAGCATATCGGCATGTTTCACTTGTTCCCTGATCAATTGTCTAACTTGCACAGACAAGCTTGCCCGATCTTTCCAACGAAGGACATCCAACAGGGTAATGATGCGGGCACCTGAGAACCTATCCGCAAAAATTGGGGAAAGGACCGTATCAAGGACTTCTACTGGATGGGCTGCTCCAGTGGTTTCTATGTATATAGCTTCTAGATCTATATCCATCAACAGCCCCTGCATCGTAGATTCTAATTTTTCCTGTATGGTACAGCAAATACAGCCATCGAATAGCTCGGATAAAGGGGTATCTTCCGGAACGGAATCAGAATCGATGGATACCTTCCCCAGCTCATTCATTACAACAGCTACTTTTCGTTTTTCTGCTTGCTCTTGTTCCAGCATTTGGGTTAAAAGAGTGGTTTTTCCACTTCCTAAAAACCCAGATAATATGTAAACTTCCACTTTCCTGTTCATTTATTGAAACCTCCTGATTGAATAAGGTTGTTTTCGCATTAGGCTGTTTTCGTAAAATTTAATACATCAACCGTTTATTCCTTACTGTCGTGCTCTTTTCCCTGTTGTACTTAAAAATACTTGCAATCTTTAAAGTGTGTAAGCAGTAAAAAGTCCTACTGCCGACTTTTTACTAGTAAATAGCAACAATCTTTTAGAAGGAGACTTGGATAAAAACTCATTCCTTTATTTTATCATACTAGAAAGCTTCCCAAGCATACCATTAGGATTTTAAGAGTGTTATTGCTATAATTCATCTAAATAATAGTTAAAAGGTGGGAGTACGGATGACTGCAGAATTTGAAAAGGCTACTTTTGCCGGAGGATGTTTTTGGTGTATGGTTAAACCTTTCGATGAACAAGCGGGAATCGAAAAGGTTGTATCTGGATATACGGGAGGACATAAGGAAAATCCAACATATAAGGAAGTGTGTTCTGAAACAACAGGACATTATGAAGCGGTTCAAATTACGTATAATCCACAGGTTTTTCCTTATGAGGAATTGTTGAATGTTTTTTGGAGCCAGATTGATCCGACAGATCCAGGAGGTCAGTTCCACGACCGCGGCGATTCCTATCGGACAGCCATTTTTTATCACACAGAGGAGCAAAGGGAGCTTGCAGTAAAGTCCAAGAATGATCTATCTCAGAGCGGCAGGTTCAAGGACCCTATCGTTACCAATATCATACCAGCCAAACCGTTTTATCCTGCGGAAGATTATCATCAAGATTATTATAAGAAAAATCCTTTCCGTTATAAAATGTATCAGGCAGGTTCCGGTCGAGCGGCCTTTGTAAAAGAGCATTGGAAGAAAACGGATGCGGAGCTTAAAAATAGACTAACCCCTATGCAGTTTGAAGTAACACAGAATAATGGCACAGAGCCCCCTTTCAAAAATGAATTCTGGAACCATACCGAAGAAGGGATATACGTTGATATTGTATCTGGTGAGCCTTTATTCAGCTCTTTGGATAAATACGATGCCGGTTGCGGATGGCCTAGTTTCACCAAACCCATAGAAAAAGAAACCATAAAGGAAGAGATGGATGTCAGTCATCGTATGGTGCGCACAGAAGTACGCAGTAAGGAAGCGGACTCCCATCTTGGCCACGTTTTTGAAGATGGGCCAGTGGATAAGGGCGGTCTAAGATACTGCATCAACTCTGCAGCCTTGCGATTTATCCCAGTAGGTGATTTGGAGAGAGAAGGCTATGGAGAGTACAAAACAATGTTTGAATGATAAAAGATAGTTAGAAAAGAGGAGTGTCCACGGGCACTTCTCTTTTTTGTGTCAAATTTCAACAAAATAGCAGAATTATTGCAGGATTTATGAGGAGGGTTGAAGAATACTTAAAATGAATAGTAATTCAGATAAAGAGATAGAAGCAAGGACAATAGAGTGGGGGATATTGTAATGTCGGTTTTAAGTGTGAAAGAGTTGAAGTTTCAAGATTTAGTCAACAAAAACAAGCTTATGTTTTTTGTTATTTTTATTTCCTATGGTGCAGGACTTTTGGTGAACATCCTTGTCCCAACTGCCAATGTGATAACCACGACTCTCCTTATCGCCCTATGCATGGGGACGATATTATTTATACTGACAAAGAGGAATAGCTGGTTTCACAACGTTGTACCGTACTTCACGGTCGGGGTGACCTTTGCGGTATTCTTTATCATTTTAGTAAACCGTGGTGCATCGCTTTCAGGTTTCATTTTGCCTTTTTTCGTATTGATGCTTGCAACGATCTATTTTAACCGAAATGTTTTTATTGTCGGGGGCATAGGTAGTTTATTATTGTTCGGATATTCATTATGGTCATTTCTTAATGGAAATCTAATGACAGATGGTCAGTTGGGAAATATCATCCTACTATTCTTTTTATTGTTTGTCATCACATTTGTTCAGGTGAAAATAGGAAAAAAACTTTTTAGTCAATTTGAAGGAATTGTAAATAATATGCAAAGTGTAAGTGAAGAGCGACAAAGGCAACAGGATGCTTTTCAACAAGACGCAATGATGCTCATCAATCATGTCAATAAGGTACATGAACGTATCAGCATGAATATCCATTCACAACGTGAAGTCTCCCAGACCATTCAAGAATTATCTGTCGGCAGTCAAAAACAGACAGATCAGATCAGCGGTATTGCCGAACTTACAAATGATGTTTCTAGTCTGATTGATAATATTGTGGACAGGTCTACTAATCTTTATATGACAACTAATAGGACCAAGTCGACAGCCGAACAGGGAAAAGTGTTGGCAGTAGAACTTCAACAAAATATGAGCAGTTTCTCTAGAGACGTCAAGGAAATGGATGCGATTTTCCAGGTGCTCACGGAAAAAATTGATGAAACGAATACATTGACTCAGCATATTAAGAACATCACCGAACAGACGAACTTACTTGCCCTTAATGCTTCCATAGAGGCTGCAAGAGCAGGAGATGCAGGAAGGGGGTTTGCGGTAGTAGCGGAGGAAATCAGAAAGCTTGCAACCTCCACCGGAGATACAACGAAAGAGATCACAGAAAACCTTGCCTCCCTTCATCAAACAAAAGAAGAAGTACTTCGCCAGCTTCAAGTTAACATATCCAAAATGAGCAAGAATTTGGACGCCACGAATGAAGTGAATCAATCTTTCCATCAGATTAGTGAAACGTTGATCAGTTTATTATCTGATGCACAACAATTTCGTGATTTTGCAGGTACGGTAAAAGAAAAAACGGCAAACACTGACTATTATACAAATGAATTTGCGGCTCTGATGGAAGAATCAACTGCGGGTCTTGAGGAAATAAGTGCTAGTGTGGAGCAAGTAACCAATGATAATAACAAAATGGAAAGCACATTAAGAAGCATGGTGAAAATTATCGACAAGATGGAGAAGCGCCAATAGTTATTTTTTATAAATGGGCTAACGCACATACAGGACAGCCACCTAGTTCATAGTTTAGAAGTGTAAATAAAAAACAGGAGTGATGACCATGCACGATTACTGTTACTACACTTGCGGACCATGCGACTACCCAGCTCAAGTTGCGCCAGCACATGGCTATGGAAATACATTCGTATTGATTGTTGTTCTCTTCATTTTGTTAATCATTGTAGGAGCTTGCTACTGCAAATAAAGAAAGTATGTAAGGAGCATCACCCATGTTAAAGGGGTGATGCTTTTTTAAGTAATAAGTATAAAATTCACTGGATTTCCCATAAAGTCGCTTAGCATTTTTAGGCTGGTTGAAGACCTTTCTGCCATAGAAAATCAGTCAAGAAGGTTTTCATCACTCTTTTCATCCGTTTCCACCTGTGGATTGGAGCATTTGATGGAGCTTCCTAATGGGAGGAAAAGCGACAATTTTTAGACTCGCAGATGTCGAGGAAGACTTAAGGCCGCCCTGTTTTAAGCATAGCCATTTGCGGAAGGCAACAGCGAATTTTAACCAAACACAGAAGCAAGTGTTTTTTTACCTTTAAAAGAACCGGTCGGTATTTGCCCGGTTTTTCTTTGGCATCTTTGTCGGCAACATAATTATTACGAAAGATTTCGTTCTATTGAACATAGAATGGTAGTAAGCTAGCTTTTTAACTGCCGGATCGTATAAGCCGCATGAAAAGGGAGGTTCCCTATTGCTAGTAAACGGTTACAGTACGCAGGTGGAAAGGAGTAATCGTTTATGGATCAATCCTATCTTATTAAACCACTACTAGATAAAAATTACCCGGTTATTAGTCATGGAAATGGTGTGTATCTTTATGATGTCAATGGAAAGAAATACTTGGATGGCTCTTCAGGTGCTGTAACGGCAAGTATCGGTCATCATGTACAAGCAGTCATCGATGCGATGGCTGATCAGGCGAGTAAAGTGTCATTTGTTTATCGATCCCAATTCAGCAGTGTGCCAGCAGAGAAATTGGCCACCAAATTAATGAAGATTGCTCCAGGGGATATCAACTGGTCTTTTTTTGTAAACAGTGGAACGGAAGCTGTGGAAACAGCCATGAAAATATCCATCCAGTATTGGCAGGAAGTTGGTAGACCTGACAAAAACCAGGTTATATCAAGGTGGAAAAGTTATCACGGCATTACGTTAGGGGCGTTATCCTTATCAGGACACGCAGACCGTAGAAAGAGATTTGAGGCATTACTCGAAAAATCTCCTGTGGTGGAACCTCCATACTGTTATCGATGCCCCTTTAATCTCGAATACCCTGGTTGTGGCCTAAAATGTGCGGAAGATCTGGAACGGGCAATCTTAGAAATAGGTGCAGAAGAAGTGGCTGCATTTGTGGCAGAGCCGATCATTGGGGCAGCTGCTGGAGCTATCTCACCTCCTGAAGGATATTACCAGAGAATAGCAGAAATCTGTAAAAAATATGACATTCTTTTTATTGCGGACGAGGTAATGACAGGGATGGGTAGAACAGGAAAGATGTTTGCTATGGAGCATTGGGACGTGACCCCTGACATCATTTGCGTTGGAAAGGGAATGAGTGCAGGTTATTCCCCGATTGCAGCAACCTTGGTAAGTGACAGTATCGTTGGGAGCATCCTAAAAGGATCTAAGGTTATCATGAGTGGACACACCTATAGTGCCAATCCTCAGTCTTCAGCTGTGGCACTTGCCGTTTTGGAATATATTGAAAAACAGGACCTTGTAAAAAATAGCAACCACATTGGCAAATATCTGAGGGATAAACTAATGCGATTAAAATCAACATTTACATTCATCGGGGATGTCAGGGGCAAAGGTCTACTGCTTGGGCTGGAAATGGTGGAGGATAAATCAACCAAATATCCATTTGCTCAAGAAAAGGCTGTTACAACCAGGCTTGTCGAGCTTGCTCAAAAGAATGGTCTGTTGATCTACCCAGCCTCTGCGGGCATTGAAGGTGTCGGTGGGGATGCAGTGATCATCGCACCGCCGCTTTCGATTAGTAAAGAAGAAGTAGATGAACTGATTTCCATCCTAGAACGTACACTTAAGGATCTTCAGGGATTATTATGAGGGGTGACAAAGGATGGGAAATGTAGATAATACGTTCAATAAAATCGTGAACACAGAACACCTAACAACCCATTTTTATGATGGGATGACCTTGATGTTCGGTGGGTTTGGTGGAGTGGGGACCCCTCCCAAATTGGTGGATATTCTCCTTGAAACAGGAGTCAAGGATCTGACCCTCATCGGAAATGACGCCGGTTTCCCTACAATTGGAATTGGGAAGGTTGTCTGTACTGGGAAGGTAAAAAGATTGATAGCTTCTCATATTGGTTCCAATCCAGTTGCTGGTCAATTGATGACAGATAAAAAGCTTGAGGTGGAGTTCAGCCCACAGGGAACGTTAGCGGAAAGAATCAGAGCGGGAGGAGTAGGATTGGGGGGGATACTTGTAGATGTTGGAATTACAAGCCCAATTGTAACCAAAAACAAGCAAATCCTTTCTTTAGCAGGAAGAGAGTACATCCTCGAGCCCGCTCTCACCGCAGATTTGTCGATTGTATATGCCAAAAGGGCTGATCCATATGGAAATCTTGTATTTGACAAAAGTGCGAGGAATACCAATCCACTTGTGGCCATGGCAGGTACAAAAACAATTGTAGAAGTGGAGGAATTTGTACCACTTGGCCATTTGGATCCAGAAGAGGTCATCACACCGGGTGTGTATGTGGATTATATGATTCAAAGTGAAGGGGTGAACTGGTCATGGGTATGGGAAAAGACATACGGAACCTGATAGCCAAGAGAGCCTCCCGTGAAATAAAAAATGGCATGGTAGTGAATTTGGGAATCGGGATACCGTCACTGGTTCCCAACCACTTGGTAGAGGGGGTCCATGTATTTTTCCAAGCGGAGAACGGCGTATTGGGCATGGGATCCACCCCATTAACAGGTGAAGAAGATGAAAATCTATGTAATGCAGCCGGTTATCCAGTTACCACTCAAGCAGGTGCATCCTATTTTGATAGCGCGATAGCTTTTGGAATGATTCGCAGGGGAAAGTTGGATATCACCATATTGGGCTCTCTCCAAGTCAGCGAAAAAGGGGATCTTGCAAATTGGATTGTACCAGGTAAAAGGGTACCTGGTATGGGGGGGGCCATGGAGCTTTCCCAAAAAGCCAAAAAGGTTATCGTTCTGATGAGTCACATCGATAAAAACGGCCACGCCAAAGTGGTAAAATCCTGCAGCTTACCTATTACGACTCCTAGATGTGTCGATATGATCATAACCGATTTGGCTGTCTTTGAAGTGGGAGAGGAGGGCTTGGTATTATTGGAGTTAATGCCTGGGGTAACGTTGAAGGAAGTAAAAGCAAACACCAATGCTACGTTTACATTATCACCTAAACTTTCATAAACCATATTAAACACTTATAAAAAGAAGAGCATATGTGATTGTTAAGGAGGGGTGGGTGAGATGAAACAGATAGAATGGAAGGCTTGGCTGGAAAAAAACAGGGGTAGCGCGGTAAAACTGCTGCAAAAATTGGTTCAAGAAAGAAGTGTACAAGGAAAAGAAAGTTCCGCTCAAGCAGTGGTAATTGAGGCTTGCAGAGAGCTTGGTTTGGAAATTGATATCTGGGAGCCAGATGCGAAAGAAATGAGCACTCATAAAAATTTCGTCTCTGTTCGCGATCATTTTCAAGATTCCCCAAATGTGGTGGCAATTTGGAAAGGAACAGGAGGTGGACGGTCCATCATCCTAAATGGACATATAGATGTAGTCCCAGAAGGTGACATCCTACAATGGGAAAATGATCCATATGAGGGTAAAGTAAAGGATGGCAAAGTATACGGAAGGGGAAGCTCCGATATGAAAGGTGGAAATGTGGCATTATTACTAGCGATTAATGCCCTAAAGTCCACAGGGGTGAAACTTAAAGGTGATGTTATCTTCCAAAGCGTCATTGAAGAGGAGAGCGGAGGTGCCGGAACTCTGGCTGCTATCCTTAGGGGGTACACGGCAGATGCAGTTTTAATTCCTGAACCTACCAATATGAAAATATTCCCTAAACAACAAGGTTCCATGTGGTTCCGAGTAAAAGTGAAGGGAAAATCTGCTCATGGTGGGACCAGGTATGAAGGGGTAAGTGCCCTTGAAAAAAGTGTTAGTGTTTTAGAAAAAATCAAGGAACTGGAAATGCTTCGAAACAACAGAGTCAGCGATCCTCTATATAATGGGATCCCCATTCCACTTCCTATAAATATAGGGAAAATTGATGGGGGGAGCTGGCCTTCTTCTGTACCTGACTTGGTAGTTTTAGAGGGTAGAATAGGGGTTGGCCCCGAGGAAAAGCTGGATGATGTAAAACAAGAGCTTGCTGATTGGTTGCGAGCATTGAGTGAAGTTGATTCATGGTTTGACAGTCATCCAGTAGAACTCGAATGGTTTGGGGCTCAATGGGTACCAGGGGCTATTGAGGTGGAGCATCCTTTTGTGAAGATGATAGAGGACGCATATAAAGAAGTTGTCGAGAAGCCTGCTATCCTCGAAGCTTCTCCTTGGGGAACAGACGGGGGATTATTCACACAACTTTGCGATATCCCGACTGTCGTATTCGGCCCTGGCACAACAGAGGTTGCCCATTATCCGAATGAATATATCTCCATTGATCAGATGATGAAGGCTGCTGAAATCTTTGCGATGATACTAATGAATTGGTGTGAAAAAACTGATTGAAATGGGAAAATTTGACCTCTTTAAAGGGGTCTTTTTTTATTTTTGGCTCTGTTAAAGCATACTGTAGATTTTTGCCGCAATCTAGCTGTTGATTGGAGCAATAGGCGAAGACTCCTGAGGGAGATAGCTTTTAGAGGGGAGACCCCGCAGGCGTAAGCCGAGAAGGCTCCCCAAACGCCCCTAGAAAAGCGAAGCCTAGTGTGGAAATCAACAGCGGTGTTTAACGTAGCCTTATTATTAACGCCATTATTAAATTGGCAATAGTTTTCCATTATCTCCTTCCTAAATTAGGATTCATTCACATATCTTGGGCGTAATAGAAAATACTATTATGTATATGAAGTTCGGAGGCAAGATGATGGTTACGATACTAACTTCCGTTATTTTTCTATGCATGATGATATTGATTACTGTTTTGGACTGTCATTATTATGACATGAATTTGATGGATTGTTTCTTGCGTTTATTCGTATTTGATCTAGGACTTCGAGAATGGATGGTATATCTCACCTTTATATTCGGAATGATTGTCGCGGTAGTCCAAGATTTGAGATTTAAAAATAAAAAAAGTTGGGGTAAAAACGCCGATGGGAAATAAGGAAACCATATCACTATTGCAATTTTTTATCCTGCTGCTGATTTTTGAAATGGGCAGTGCTACGGTGGTGGGGATAGGCGGAGAAGCAAAGCAGAATGTCTGGTTAGCAATCTTGATTGCCGGTCTGATCGGGGTGGGGTACATCCTTGTGCTGCATTTTATGTTAGGGAGAAAAGCTGGTATTAACCTTTTCGGACTTATTGAGTTTTGCCTTGGAAAGTGGTTGGGTGGAGCTGTTAGTCTCCTTTATATACTGTATTTCGTCTATTTATCCTCTAGAGTATTAAGAGACTTTGGGGAATTGATCGTGTCTACCATTTTTATCTATACTCCGATAGAAATCATCAGCATTACCATCATGTTGACCATTATTTATATGCTGTACTCCGGAATAGAGGTTATGGCCAGGACGTCGGAAATATTTTTTCCATATGTCTTTTCCTTTACCTTTCTTGTTGGACTTTTCATTTTGCTTTCCGGAGAGATCCATTTAGAGAATTTAAGTCCATTCCTAGAAGAGGGGATACGGCCGGTCTTGAAGGCGGTATTTCCTGGTTTATTGACATTTCCTTTTGGGGAATTGATTGCTTTTGCGACGGTATTACCGTTGGTGACCAAGTATAAGAAGGTAAAAGGCTTTGCCATCGGAGGCATTGTTCTAAGCACACTCGTTTTGGTCTATTCTGCCATTATTCAAGTAATGACGCTTGGTCAGGAAATGAAGAGAAGAGCGAATTTCCCGCTTTTATCTGCAGCAAGGGAGATTTCCCTTTTGGACTTTGTCGAGCGTGTGGACATCGCCGTGGTATTTGTCGTAATGTTCGGGATTATGGTGAAGATAGGTATATTTTTCTTCGGTGCTGTAAAAGGATTAGAACATATTTCTAAAAGGGAATATAGGTCATTTTTGTTTCCGATAGGCTCCCTTATCTGTTTATCTTCCATTATCATTACAGATAGTTTTGCAGAGCATCTTGAAGAAGGACTAAAAATTGTACCCCTTTTCATTCATATTCCCTTTCAGTTCGCATTGCCGTTTTTATTATTAGTGATTGTGCTTATCCGTACGAGGAAGAAAAGTAGGAAAAGGGGGGGAATGGAATGGGGAGGATAAAGAATTATCTTTTTGGACAACAACAGGAAATCACCTCATCGGAAAAAGAGTTATATTCAGACACAGAAACTGCAAAACCATTATATAAATCCTTGAAGGAAAATGATGAGATCATCCAAGAAGCTTTCTCCCTTTCTATCGATTTCCATTACTCTACCCTAATTGTTGGGCAGCGGGACGCAATCGTATATTATTTCGAAACATTAATTTCAAAAGATAGGCTGACTGAAGAGATTTTTGAGCCTTTGATTTCTGCAGAAGGTGCAGATTCAGTTATAGAAAAGGGAGATCTTGAAGAGTTTAGGAAAGAGTATTTTGCTTCTGTTCCCTATAAATTTGCAGAGAATTACCATCAAATTTACTGGAAACTCTTGAATGGGTATGCCGTTATAATCATAGATGGTATCGAACAGGCGTTGTGCATCAACCTAGGAAGCATCGAAAAAAGGACGGTATCGGAACCGAGTACCCAAACGATCATCCGTGGTCCCAAAGACAGTTTTACCGAAACGCTGAATACGAACATCAGTTTAATCAGGCGTAGGATCCGGAATCCCAACCTTTGCTTTGAACAATATCGTATTGGACAGGATACGAAAACAGCTGTAGTTGTGGGTTATATAAAAAATATTACAAATGAAGCTCTTGTAAAAGAAGTGAAGAGCAGGATTGAAAAAGTGAATGTTGTAGGGCTATTTGATAGTGGGAATATTGAAGAGTTTTTGACTGACAAATCCCTGACTCCTTTTCCTCTTACATACAATACAGAAAGACCTGATAATATAGCAGCCAATCTTATTGAAGGAAAAGTTGCGGTATTTGTCGATGGTAGTCCCTTCGCCTTGAGTGTTCCAACCGTTTTTACGGATTTTTTCATTTCAACCGAAGATTACTATCAACCATTTTTTATGGCATCCTTCATTCGTATTATAAGGTATATATCTTTTATGCTCGCCCTTCTGCTTCCGTCCTTGTATGTAGCAATATCAACGTACCACCATGAGTTGATTCCTACATCCCTGTTAATAAGTGTACAAGCACAACGGGAAGGGGTACCTTTTCCTGCGGTAATCGAGATCCTTCTAATGGAGTTGACATTTGAAGTATTGCGAGAAGCAGGAGTTCGTATGCCAAGAGCTGTCGGGCAAACCGTATCCATTGTGGGTGCGCTTGTAATCGGACAAGCGGCTGTGGAGGCGGGATTGGTATCAAGTGTGTTGATTATTATTGTGGCATTGACTGCCATTGCAAGCTTTGTATCTCCGATTTATAATTTCTCCATTGCTACAAGGATATTACGATTTGTCTATATAGTCGTTGCAGCATTGATCGGGCTGTATGGGGTATTGCTTCTTGTGGTCATCATGGTGATACACCTGACAAGTTTACGTTCTTATGGGGTTCCATATTTAGCACCTGTAGCTCCTTTGTTACTGGAGGATCAAAAAGATGTATTTATTCGTATGCCTGTTTGGGAAAATATCACACGTCCTTCTTATCTAAAGCCCAAGCATACAAAGAAAACGACAGATTCAGGTAACAATAGTGGCCCATCAAAAGATAAGGGGAATTTTACATGAGAAAATGGATAAGTGTATTTTCCGTTCTACTTCTATTGACCGGTTGCTGGGATAAAGTGGAGTTGAATGAAATCTCGATTGTAACGGGTATCGCGATTGAAAAAGGCGAAAAAGATAAATTCCTTGTTACAGTAGAGACGATTAACGCCCCTCAGCTATCTGCTGAACAGCCAGGTAGCGGAACACCTGTCATCACCTTTCAAGAAGAAGGGAATTCCCTGGCTGAATTAACTGAAAAAATGAATATAGGGCTTTCTAGGAAGTTGATTTATTCTCACACAAGGATCATCGTCATCGATGAAATTTTAGCAAAAGAAGGGGTGGGAGATATATTGGACTTCCTGGAGAGGACTGGGGAATTCCGAAATGATTTCAACATTCTTATTACCCGGGGGTCCAAGGCCTCTGATATTGTGAAAACAACCTATCCACTTGAACTGGTACCATCCATAAAGGTACATAAACAAATTGAAGTCTATCTGGAAGAATGGGGGGGTGACCCTTATGTCCGTTTGACGGATTTCATTTCCTCCCTTACATCAAAAGGGAGACATCCCGTTACAAGTGCTGTATCGATTGAAGGAAAACCGGAAGCAGGTAAAAGTATTGATCAGAACTCCAAGACGGAACTGGATGCAACTGTCATCATTTCAGGGCTTTCTATCTTCAAGAAAGATAAGTTAATAGGTTTTTTATCACCAGAAGAGGCTCGTGATTATCTCTGGACACAAGGCCTCAACAGGACAAGTCTTACTGTGCCATGCTATATGGACGACGAAGAGAAATCGGATTCGTATTTGGACGTTCGAATAATCAACTCGCATTCAGATGTAAAAGTAAAGGAGAAGCATGGAAATATGACAATTACCGTTGCCGTAAGCGGTGAGGCCAAAATCCAGGGTACCCAATGCCATAAAAACCTAGAGAAAATTGAAACATATCATAAACATGAAGATGCCTTAAATAAGTATATAGAAGAAAAGATCTTAAGGACCATAAAAAAGATGCAAGAGGAATACCAAGCAGATATTTTTGGATTTGGGGAAGTGTATTATCGTTCCTCACCGCAGAAATTCAAAGAGGTTGAAGATGATTGGGATAGTTTATTTTCTGAAGCAGAAGTGAAAATAAATTCAAATTATCATATCAAACGTTCTGGAATACGTAATAAAAGCTTTTTGTCAGATGAGTCTGTCACAGACTGATCTACAAACAAAAAGAATGAAAAAAGTGGGGGATTTTTCTATTTTGTAGCGAAGTTAATTAGGAGGGGGGATATTATGACAATAAAAACAGGAGAAGTCGTACTATTGAGTAATGAATCGTTTTATTTATCTGCTTATCAAGACTACTACAATAAGAGATTAAAAATAGAGGATTTTAGAGGCAGTATGGACGAAATCATCCAAACCATCACAAGGCTGGGCGAGCAACCTCACGTGGAAAAGGTCATCGTGAAAGCAAGAATCGAGTCGGTCGAATCCCTTATGGAGAAAGGGTTTCTTTTGGAGGCCAAAGTTCCCGGCTATTTCTTGGGTGGGGACGGGTATTTCTTGTGTAAATATAAAAATTTGGATCGATACAACAGCGGAAAATGGTGTGAAGAGGACGAAATTCTAGATGGAGTTTGGCATAAGGAGAAGCTAGAACAAATAAGCCTGGACCAAGGATTGAAAATGCGCATGGCTGAAAGGAAAGATGCACCATTACTATCAAAATTTTATCAAAGTGTATTTCCCATCTATCCTGTTCCAATTGAAGATCCTGAATATATCATCAAACAGATGAATGATGATACCATTTTTATGCTCATTGAAGATGGGGGGAAAATCATTGCAGCAGCTTCAGCAGAAATAAACAACGAATATAAAAATGCCGAAATTACGGATTGTGCCACCTTGCCTTCCATGCGCAAAGGAGGGTTTATGAATCATATAATCCGGAATCTTGAAAACGAGCTAGTGAAAAGGCAGGTATATTGTAGCTATTCCATTGCACGAGCACTTTCGTTCGGCATGAATGCTGTCCTGCATAATCTCCATTATACCTATAAAGGAAGATTGAAAAACAATTGCTATATTTTTGATAAAATTGAAGATATGAATGTTTGGTACAAGGATTTATCTATCAATACTGCCGATAATTCGGCACGTCATGCCGGGAATTAGGCGGGGATTATGATGCAAAACCACAATCTTTCAAAAGAGATGCTCATGGCCATTCTAGATGGAATAGATGAAGCTATCCATGCAGTGGATAAGGATGGCATCTCCATTTATTATAATAAAGTGGCAGCTGGCTATGATGGGATGGCCGTGGAAGAGGTATTGGGAAAGCATCTATTGCATGTTTTTCCTTCCTTGACCGAGGAAACCAGCACGCTTTTAAAAGTGCTTAAAACAAAAAAACCGATCTTTCATGAAAACCAGCGTTATGAAAATAAAAAAGGTCAAATGCTTGAAACGGTGAACACAACTATCCCTATTCTTAGTGGAACAAGATTACTGGGTGCTGTGGAAATTGCCAAGAATTATGGCCAATTAAATACCCTATCTAATAAACTACTGGACTTGCAAGCTAAAATTCACAAAACAGGGGATCGCAAGAGGTTGCCTACATTCCAGGTTACTTATCAATTAACAGATTTCATCACGAATGATCCAGCCTGTATACACATGCTTCATGATGCAAAATTATTTGCCTCCTCCACCCTGCCAATAGTCATCTGGGGGGAGACGGGAACAGGAAAAGAAATCGTCGCGCAAGGAATCCACCACCAATCACCACGAAGTCATGGTCCATTCATTGCCCAGAATTGCGGGGCAATTCCCTCAACGTTGCTTGAAAGTATTCTGTTTGGGACGGAAAAGGGGAGCTACACCGGTGCAACGGATAGAAAAGGCTTATTCGAAATGGCCTCCGGAGGGACTTTGTTTCTAGATGAAATGAATTCCATGCCTCTCGAACTTCAAGCAAAATTGTTAAGAGTGCTCGAAGAGGGTGCAGTGAGAAGAGTAGGGGGAACGAGTTCGATTCAAGTCGATGTCAGAATTATTACTGCTATGAATGAGTCACCAGAATCTTGTATGGAGAACGGGACATTCAGGGCAGATTTATATTATCGGTTAAGCACCTGTCCAATCTATATACCTCCATTAAGGGAGCGGACTATGGATATTAAAATAATACTAGAAGAAAAGCTTCAACCCCGCATTAGTAATAGTTTGGATCACGAGGTATTGAGAATGTTCCAATCCTATCATTGGCCGGGAAATGTACGGGAATTGATCAATACGATAGAGTATTTGCTATTAAGGGCGAAACAAGAACCACTTTCCTCCAAACATCTGCCTGCAAAATTACAAAAAGAAAATATGAATGTGCCAGCTCGGAAAAGCACAGGTGCTTTAAGAGACATTTTACAGGAAACAGAAGAAACAATAATTAAGGATGCACTTTCCCATACAGGAGGGAATGTATTAAGGGCTGCCAAGCTCTTGGACATACCAAGACAAACACTTCAATATAAATTGTCTAAAATGGAGAAAGAAAGAATGTCTGCAAGTAAATAAAGACGAAATAACTAGGGAGTGCTGAATTTTCAGCACTCCCTTTAATAACATGTTCTTACTCTTTTACATATATAAGTAGTATATGGGCATCAGCATAGTTGGCACGGTAATTGCATGGTGTAAGAAAGGGAGGAGATAGAGATGAAAATGGATTTATATAAACCAGAGCGCCACTGGAAGGACATTGAATTGTGGAAGGGTGTAACCGAGGAACAATGGAATGATTGGATTTGGCAGTTGACCAATACCATTCGTACACTTGAAGATTTAAAAAAAGTGATCAATTTAACACCGGAGGAAGAGGAAGGTGTGAGAATCTCCACCAAGACCATTCCTTTAAATATAACTCCATATTATGCATCCTTAATGAATCCGGACGATCCCCAATGTCCTATCAGAATGCAATCAGTCCCAATATCCCAAGAGATTTATAAGACGAAATACGATTTGGAAGATCCCCTTCATGAGGATGAAGATTCTCCGGTACCAGGACTGACACACAGATATCCAGATAGAGTACTCTTCTTAGTGACGAATCAATGTTCCATGTATTGCAGGTACTGTACGCGAAGAAGGTTTTCCGGTCAGATCGGAATGGGTGTACCGAAAAAGCAACTTGATGCAGCCATTGCTTATATTGCTGCCAACGACCAAATCCGTGACTGTCTAATTTCGGGGGGGGACGGCCTTCTAATTAATGACCAGATCCTTGAATATATCCTGAAGAATTTGCGCGCTATCCCACATCTTGAAATTATTAGGATCGGAACACGAGCACCAGTTGTGTTTCCGCAACGAATAACCGAGAATTTATGTAATATCTTAAAAAAATATCACCCGGTATGGCTGAACACACATTTCAATACCTCTATAGAAATTACGGAAGAATCCAAACTTGCTTGTGAAATGCTCGTCGATTCTGGTGTTCCTGTCGGTAATCAGGCTGTCATTCTGGCTGGAATTAATGACAGTGTGCCAATCATGAAGAAATTGATGCATGACCTTGTGAAAATACGTGTGAGACCTTATTACATTTATCAATGTGATCTTTCGGAGGGCATCGGTCATTTCAGGGCCCCGATCTCTAAAGGACTCGAGATTATTGAAGGGCTACGCGGCCATACAAGCGGTTATGCCGTTCCGACCTTTGTCGTCGATGCACCTGGAGGTGGCGGGAAAATCGCCGTTCAGCCGAACTATATCATTTCTCAAAGTGCCAAAAAAGTTGTATTACGGAATTTCGAAGGAGTCATCACCACTTATCCGGAGCCTGAGAACTATGTTCCTGGTAAAGCGGAAGCATATTTTGGGAAAATCTACTCCAACATGGAAGAGAAGCGTTCGAATATCGGTATAGCTGCGCTCATGAATGATTCTCAATTCAATCTTGTTCCAGAAGGGTTGAACCGTTTGAATCGCCGCAAGGATTACGAAACAAACCCTGAACATACCACATTAAAAGATAAACGTGACAAACGTGATGAATTAAAAGAAAAGAAATACCAGGCTCAACAAAAGAAATATACTGTAGGAGAAGAAAATAAGAGTGAAACGAGTTAGGAGGATATTTGATGAAATGCAATTGGTGTGAAAGTCCACAAGCTACATCATCATCCGGTACAGTGTATTGGGAACTGCCTGATGGAACGAAAGCCGTCACCATAACAGAAACACCTTCTGTTGCCTGCGATGACTGTGGAATGGAATATCAAGAGGAAACGATTGTAAAGCAAATAGAAGATCAGTTATTTCTAATTAACACAAGTGAACTTGAAGCGGAGCTAAGCTATGCCCAGTTGATGGGAAAACAAAGACTGCTAAAAAGAAACTACTTCGATTTCACCAGCTAAAAGTTGTCCCACCTTCTCCTTATGTTGTAGAATGAGAGAAAAAAACGGGTGTGGATGATTTATGAGGAAGTCGTTTTACCATTATATTATGAAATTCAGGCACGCTTTGAAAAAAGATGATATCAGTATATTTGCCAACCATGCTTATGATGACCATGCATTTCCTAAAAACTCAGAGGACTATCATGAGATAAGCAGCTACTTGGAAATGAATGGACAATATCTGGAAAGTATGTCGACGTTTGATAAAGCGTGGGAATTATATGAGGAAGATGCATGAAGGCCTTCGTGAGACGCACCCGTTAATAGGGTGCGTTTTCGTATTTATAAGGACTTCTTCTAAAGCTTATTCGTTTTATACTTTTTATCCTTACACTTTGGCGATTTTACCTCTTCCTGCATATAATACATTACTATCAAAGCCACAGTGATAAATGGGGAGAAATTATATGGGAAAGAACAAGAAACCAAATAAACCGAAATATAAAATTGGCGATATTGTTGTCATCACCATCTATGGAACTGTCGGTAAAGTGACGGACATGAAGCAAATTGATGGTGCGTACGTATATGAGGTCAATTCAAGCGATGGGCTGTATCAAGAAGAAACATTGGCTTTTGTTTCCGAATATGAGGGAAAAGTTCTAGTAACCGAACGTCTTGATATCAAGTATCTCTATTTCATCGGTGACATCGTACATGTTGCCGGATATGGGAAAGAATTATTTAAAATTGTTGGGTTCCGCACGGAGATATGGAGGTATAAAGAGGACTCATGGGAAGACATCATATACGAGCTGACTAGATTGTCAGACGGAGAATGGTTGGAAGCCGGTGAGGAAGAATTGACAATGGTCATCCACCATGAACATGCCGAAATTCTTATCCACAAACTTGGATTGTCCTATATGTTCAACAAAGAAAATACAAGCTTGGAGTTGTATAATCCGATGACGGGATCAAACAAACATTATAAAAAAGAGGAATATAACAAAGAATATCAACGAATAATTGATGGTCTTTTGGATGTCTACAATGATTACAAAGTGTTGCATGATATTTTTGGTGATGAGGAGTACAAGGAAGTTATGAATCTTGTCATGAAAAACTTAAAAAAATACATGGATGGAAAAAAACATAGTCAATTAGAAAAGTAGCATGGAGAATTGAAAGAGCAAATAGATGAAAAACGGACCACCGATTATTGCGGTAGCAAGGATCAGTTTATCCGACATTTTATCTAAGAGAGGTAACAATACTTCCTCTTCTCCTAATCTTTCTAAGCTTGCCAAGACGTTTCTCATCATCATTTCTCCCTTCCAGTGAATGCTTGTCCTTTTGTCCCAATTTATGCAAGGAAGGAGTTTTATATGTCTTTTTCTGAATTTTTTTAAAACAAAGATAGCATTTGTCCATTAGGATGGATTAATATAGAGAGTAAGACATATATCTATATAGACGTACATAAACCTTTAAAAAGGGGTGATATTGTGAAAGAAATCGAAGTAGTTATTGATACAGAGGAAATTGCCGAGTTCTTTTACAATGAGCTGGTAAGGCGTGGGTATGTTCCAGCTGAAAGCGAGATTGAAGAGTTGGCGGATATCATGTTCGATTATCTACTGGAAAAATGCATTATTGATGAAGAAATAGAATAGAAACCTAAAAAACTTCAGAAAAAAATAATACAAGCAATGCTGTTTCTTAGGCGAGTGTAATGCCTTGGGAACAGCTTTTTTAACTAGGACATCAATTTATGATGGTGATGGTGTTTTTTTTGTGTACGGTTGGTGGAAATCATTAGGAAAACAAGCCATTTTTGAGCCGTGTTAAAGGGTTCGGACAAATATTGCAGTCCTACAGGGGATGTTTGGACACTCGAGAATTTCGTTCGGACAAGACACTGAAATCTTCGGACATTCATACTCACTACCCGGGCAAGCACAACCGTTCAACGTAGAATGAGATCATCCATCTCATTTTTCCGACTCAAAAAAAATCCCATGAAGTTCAGACATTCCCGTAAGCTTCATTACGTTATATAAATGTGTTTTCTCCATATCTGCAGGAACCATGCTAGATGGAAGATAAAAAAAACTGCTCGCATCCTGAATGTCTTTAAACCATGCAACAGGAGTAATGGGAGTGTGATCGTAATCCGCCCATGATGCTTCTATAGTTGGACTATATATTTTACGGGCAGTGGTAGGTTCAGACGAAAAAACAGAGGGGAAGTAATCCGCCCTGGAGCCAGAATGGGTTTTTTCCCTGCTGAAACGTAAGCATCCCTGCAGGACCGTCTGATTCTTAAACAAAAGGACATAAAGTTCTTTGCCGATTTCAATGCGTGTCGCGAGGTTGGAAAATTGTTGTACTTTAAGTCCTGTTAAAAAGGTGTTTGAGCCTTTCAAATAAGGAAAGAGAACTAGAGTAAAACCTAGCTTTTCCTGTAATTGATAAGTAAAACTGGATAGAACTTTTTGCTGAAAGAATGGATTTTGGAGAAGGTTATATTCGATGAAACTCTGTTCATTTATGATCAATGAAACGGTAAGAAGCTCTTTTTTTTTGTTGTTATCCCAAAAAAGTGTCCATATAGGATTCATGAAAGGTGAAACATGAAATTCGGAGAGGAGATGAAATAGCGATCTTCCCAACTTTTTGCTTTCTTCGTATAGGAGTAGTTGAGGGTATGCATCTTGGAAGATGAGATGATTGGCTTTCTCAAGAAAACGAAACAAGATGGAGGTTTTCTCATAAGAAAGTAGTGTGGATATATGACTAGCCTTCAAGTCTGTCATATTCCATCCCCCGTTTCTTGATACCATGTGAGCCAATAGGCTCCAATGGACCTCTGGATGCTTTAGATAATAGTCCAGGTAAGCATTTGTTCTTGTTACATTATTGTGATTGAGGTTTGATGTTTTGTTGCGGATTTCCAAGATTAGTTCTTGCTCAAATGCGTTTGGTGATGTGGTGGAAGTGGATGTTGTCCATTCTTTAGTCAGTTGCTCTTTATCTGCTGAGGTCCATACCTGTACCATCAGCTTATTTTTTGGCTTGGATGATGCACCAGAAAACCAGTTGGACAACATAATTTCACCACCTCGGGTTATCTTATGAGGAAGAAGTGGATTTAATGATTTGAAAGGTGTCAAAAGGCTCTCAAACACATAATTATTTTTTTCGACAAAACTTTTTATAATCTGATGAAGGATTCGACAAGGTGGATTGCTAATTCTATATATAGAAATGGTTGAGGGGTGAAAAGGATGTTGGCTCTTAAAAGAATGATGAAGATGGGTACAGGGGAATATGATGTCACCATTATGCAAACACCTAATTACGGGGAATCTAAAGGGTACAATCCCATTTTCCGATTAACCATGGAAGGAACCAGTCATCAGGATGTAGTGGATAAAGTATATAAAAAATTCAATGTAACAGATTCCATACCGCGTGATTACGAGGGAAGATTTATTGCAACAGGTGATGTCCTCATGATTGATGAAGGTACTCTAGGAATAACCTACTACCGTTTGGAGTTCGGTGGGTGGAACAAAATAAATCGGGTGGCTGTGCGTTAAGGTAGGAAAGGGCAAAGATCAAACTTTGCCCCTTTTGTTTTAAATATGGTTTCCTGGCCCGTTTTTACGGCCCTTCGGTGAGTGTTCCTTTTTATGAGCTGTGTGTTCCGCTTCAATTGCCTCAGGACTGATATGGTTGTTCTTCTTCTGCCCATTAATTCTGTTACGGTGTTTCTTTCCCATTTATCCCAGCTCCTTTTTAGATAGGGGTGCATTTTAGCTTTGTTGCTTATCTCGTCTGGAAGTGTGTGGCTCAGCAGTTTTCTTTTTCGTTGTGTTCGTTGCATTCGCATGTTCAACAGCTTGTCTTAGCTTTTTTTTCAATTGGATCACCTTCCTGAAAGGAGAATATCTTTCCCTTTTATTTTCTGCTGCAACTGTAAAAGAATGCGCTTTTTTAGGGAGAGATTCTTTTGAAACATGGGTAATATATGGTATAGTAGTCATTGTTGTAAAGTAACAATGGCAAGAGCTATTAGGAGGTAACATAATGAGTGTACATATTGGAGCAAAACAAGGTGAAATAGCGGAAACGATTCTATTACCTGGAGATCCGTTACGTGCAAAATATATAGCAGAAACTTTCCTTGAGGATGCGGTCTGCTACAATGAAGTAAGAGGAATGCTTGGTTTCACAGGTACATACAAGGGCGAGAGAATATCTGTACAGGGTACTGGCATGGGTGTACCTTCCATTTCCATTTACATTAATGAATTAATGAATGAATATAATGTTCAAAACCTGGTTCGGGTAGGAACTTGCGGAGCTATCCAGAAGGATGTGAAGGTGCGTGACGTCATCTTGGCTATGAGTGCATCCACTGATTCCCAGATGAACCGTTTGACATTCGGTGGCGTGGATTACGCTCCGACTGCAAACTTCGACCTTCTAAAAAAGGCTTATGACGTGGGAGTGGAGAAAGGGCTTAACCTGAAAGTCGGGAATGTCTTCACTGCCGACATGTTCTACAATGATAACGGCGAGCTTGAAAAATGGGCAAAATATGGAATCCTTGCAATCGAAATGGAATCTGCAGCCCTTTATACTTTGGCAGCAAAATACGGTCGTAATGCGCTATCTGTTCTTACGGTTAGTGACCACATTCTTACTGGAGAAGAAACAACTTCAGAAGAGCGCCAATCCACATTCAGCGACATGATGGAAGTGGCATTGGAAGCTGTAACTAAAAAATAATACTTGTAAAGCCCTTGGGATAACAACTCAAGGGCTTTTTTCGATGTAAGACTGGTTTAGCAGTTTTTGATTACGTGTAATAATGTATTACAGGTGATCTACCAAAATGAAAGGATGTTATTAATGTTACATACGATTAAATTGCAAACTTCCAGCCGGGATGAATGGCAAGATATTACGGGAAAGGTTGAAAGTCTGGTGCAAAAAACAGGTGTTAAAGAGGGGCATGTGATCGTATATTGTCCCCATACTACTGCCGGAATCACCATCAATGAGAATGCGGATCCCGATGTGGTAAAAGATGTCGTGATGCGACTTGATGAAGTATATCCATGGGAACATCCTAAATACCGCCATATGGAGGGAAATACAGCAGCTCACTTAAAAGCAATGACACTTGGGAGTTCGCAACAGATAATCATCCATGAAGGTCATCTTGTCCTCGGTACTTGGCAGGGGATCTTCTTCTGTGAATTTGATGGGCCCCGACAGAGAAACGTATATATAAAAATGTTCAAAGATGCTCATTGACCGCATAATGTAGGATAGTGACTTTTTTCTTATCTTCTATTGTAGCAGTAAAATCTTTTTACGGAGTCAAGGATTAATGGTACACTGTTTAAGTATGTTTCACCCTGAGTGGAACTTTTTATTTTCGAAACTAACCAAACATAATGCTTATATTAGAATAGTAAAAAGGTGATTATTGTATGAAAAAGAAACATTTCTCTGTCCTGGTAATTTTATTGTTGTTAACTGGGTGCTCCAATCAACTTGATGATATAAACTGGAAATTCTGGGAGTACTTCATGGAAGAAGAAGCAACGGAACAAGTTGTCGAAGAGGTTCCTGAGGAAGAGGAACCAGTTGAAGAAGAGGAAAAACCGGCAGAAAATCCGCAAACGGAGGCACCACCTGAAACGGATGAGAACCAATTTATATTAGAAGAACCTTTCTTTACTGTATTAAATGAAGAAAAGGTAATTGAAAATACGGATAATATTCTAGTTTTGGTAAACAAAAATCAATCATTGCCAGCCGACTATGTTCCAAAGGACCTGACTATTCCGGATGTACCATTTTCATTTGAAGGTGATTTTGACAAGAAATATCTGCGGGAAGAAGCAGCGCATGCCTTGGAAGAACTGTTTGCTGCTGCAAAAGCGGAGAATGTGGAGATCTTTGCAGTCTCCGGTTACCGCTCCTATGAAACGCAATATGGCATCTACAACACTTACCTTAAAAAGTGGGGAGAAGAAAAGACAAATGCGGTTTCAGCCATACCAGGGCATAGTGAGCACCAGACAGGGTTGGCGATGGACATTTCCAGCAGATCTGCCGCTCTCGATCTGACGGAAGAATTCGGCGAAACCCCTGAAGGCAAATGGGTAAAAGAGAATGCAAGTGAGCATGGCTTCATTATACGCTATCCACAAGATGGAGAAGTTATTACAGGATACCAGTATGAACCATGGCATCTGCGTTATGTCGGGAAGGAAGTAGCAACATATATTCAGGAACATGACCTAACATTGGAAGAGTTCTTTGACCGCGCCATAAAACAATAAACCTAATTAAGGACCTCATCCAACCTCATGGATGAGGTCTTTACAGTATTCCACTCGATAGGACGTAGGAGCATAATAATCCAAGTGCAGACAGGAGGCCAACAATCGGTCCTCCTTCTTCAAAGGCTTCAGGCATCATCGTAGATGCCACCATTGCAATGATACCTCCAGCTGCCAGCCCACTGACCATATACATATAAAGCTCGTCTAATTCCTTAAAAACAATGAATCCAAATAACGAGCTTAGAGTAGTTAAAGTAAAAACGATGGTCCATAGGAGCAATATCTTCTTTTTCGAGTATCCATCTTTTCTTAAACCGACGGAACTTGAAAGTGCCTCGGGAATATTACTGATAAAGATAGCTAATACAATAACCCAACTCACTGTATTCGCCTTTATTAAACTTACCCCAATAATGACCGATTCAGGAATGGAGTCCATGATGGAACCCATAAAAATAGCCATGCCTGAATGCCCTTCACTTTTTTCTTTTGAAAGCTTACGTTCTTTTCCACCTTTTTTACTAATGATAAATTCCAATGCGGTGAACAGAATAGCACCGATTAAGAAGCCGAAAATCGCATAGCTATAACCTGCTTGTGCTTCTATGTTTCCTAATAATTCAAAGGATGCGGCCCCAATTAGTACTCCCGTCCCAAAAGCCATGATAAAACCCGTTATTTTCCTCGGTATCTGCACAAACAACCCGACCACAGCGCCAAGCAGTAATGCGCAACCGGCTACCGCTCCCCAAAACAAAGCCTCTACCACACATACTCACCCATCTTATCCTAAAAGATTTATATTACTAATGTGTACGAAAAAAAATTCAACATACTTTAATTACATTTTTGACAAAATAACTAAGGTACTTTTTATATAAAGCTCTTTTCTAAAAGATTGTTGCTATTTTCCAATATAAAGTCGGCAATAGTACTTTTAACTGTTTACTTGCCTGAAAATATGCAGTCAGTAATTTAAGTACAATCTGGAAAAGAGCATGACAGTAAGAAATATAGGGTCAACAAAGTTTACGAAAATAGCCTTATATAAAAAAAGGAGGGATGAATGGTGAGAAGGATTATTACTTTCGTAGTATTAGCTACAGTCATCGCCTATTCAATAAATAGCCCAGTTGGACCTGGCATGGTTTCAGCTTTTGGTGGGGAGGAGCATACAGCTCTATATCATGCACAAACATCCTTGGATTCCCGATATATCACGGACATGCCATTGCCTAGAAGTATGATGAAAGCCATACAGAAAGGAAAATGGGAAGAAATTACGTATCCTGTGCCGCCGACAGATATCTTTATTAGCCTTGAAGGAGAGAAAAGATATGCCGTTGACCATCAATTGAATATATACGATTTAAAAGATAATAAAGCGATATTAATACTTCCGGAAAAAGCAGCACATCGATTGGCCAAGGATATGAAAAAACTCTACCGGATGCATTATGGAGATCTAATCACATGGAATGAAGCAAACAGCGCATTGCCTCGTTACAGTAGTTTTACCGTTCTTGATCTGGATACTGGCCAGACTTTTCAAGTACAACGAAGAGCGGGATCCTACCATGCGGATGTACAACCTCTGACAAATGCTGATACCAAGATAATGAAGGAAATATACAGGGGGACCTGGAGCTGGGATCGGAGAGCAATCCTGATTTTGTCGGAAGATAATAAGTATGCTGCCTCCATGCACGGTATGCCACATGGAAAAGGAGCACTTCAAAATGGATTTCCAGGACATTTCTGTATTCATTTTCAAGACAGCATCACGCACAAATCAAGAAAGATGGATCATGCACACTCCATTATGATAAAAAAAGCGGCAGGGGAATGGCTTGACCACACGGAAAAGCTTTCTCCAGCAGAAATAGTGGATGCTACTGTCCTGTCCATTCATCAACACGACTGGTTCATACTCGCTTCTGTTCTAGATGATCAGAACAGAGAGCTTCTCGATCAAAAAGTTAAATTCCTCGAAGAGATTGACCTTGTCAAAAGACTTTCGGACCTACCTGCCAACCAAGATTTCGATACAAAGCTTTATTATCCTATAAGTGTGAAGCTTTACATTCATAGGGACACAAGTGGAACTGAATCAAGACACGTGACATTTAAGTTGTATAGAGGTTCCATTGAGGAGCCCTGGACGTTGGATTTAGAAAATCTCTTGGAACAATTATAAAAGTAGAGGAACCCCCTCTACTTTTTCAGTTTGTTTTTTATGACTTCAATCGGTATCTTAGTGACAGGCTGTTCTGTCTCTTTAGAAATTCGTATTTCCAAAATTCCGTCCTGAAACTTGGCCTTAGAGCTATTTCTTTTAACGAGACAGGGAAGTTTTACGGTCTGTTTGTTTCCTGGAGCAGGTAAATTTTCAATGAATAAAGCGGTAGTATTATATGAAGTTTTTAATTGATGCAACTGACTTTCAGTGGGTACTGGAAATCGGATGATCACTTCATCATGTGTTTCAAATACATTTGCTTCAAATGTATTTTTACTTTTCTTCTTTTTTGTTTGAGCTGTTTTCATCAATTCTAATGATTGGGCAAAAAAATCTGTGGTACCAAGCATTTGAGGAGTGGGAGGAAGTTTCCCTTGCATTGCTTTTGACATCCAGTTTTCAATATCTGTTTGTTTGAAGATATCCTTTTTCATATAATCTTTGGGGAACGGAAACATTTTGTTCCATGGTAACATGCTAAACGCCTCCTAAAATTATCTACTTTAGAATATTCTTTTTATTTGCAAGTGTTAAGGTTCTTTTGTTTGACGGTTCGGTAGTTTTGCACTATACTAAAATAATCTCGAATTCAAGATATTATTCTAGGAGGTAAAGTTGGATGAAGCATATTTTTAATAAGGGCTCTGAACGAGTATTGCTCCTTTTACATGGCACAGGGGGGACGGAACAGGATTTGCTTCCTCTAGCGGAAATGCTTGATCCAGAAGCTTCTGTACTTAGCGTTAGAGGAAATGTCACAGAAAACGGTATGCCCCGTTATTTCAGACGTCTATCGGAAGGTGTGTTTGATGAAGAAGATTTAATTTTCCGGACAAAAGAATTACATGATTTCCTTGATGAAGCATCAGAAAAATATCATTTCAATCGCGAAAATGTAATAGCGGTAGGTTATTCGAATGGGGCAAATATTGCCGGGAGCCTTCTATTTCATTATGAAAAAGCATTAAAAGCTGCCATCTTATATCATCCTATGGTGCCAAGAAGAGGAATGGAGCTTCCTGATTTAAGCACGACACCGGTGTTTATCGGGGCAGGTAAAAACGATCCAATTTGCCCTGCATCAGAAACGGAAGAGCTTAGCAATCTTTTGGAAGCAGCAGGATCAAAAGTAGAAATACATTGGGAGTTTCAAGGGCATCAGTTAACACATACAGAGGTTCAAGCTTCGAAAAAGTGGTATGACCTGATCTGATGGAATTTGGGAGCGAATAATATTTTCGCTCCCTTTAATTGAGCAAACCATTTTGTTTCAAAGCGTACATATATTAAACTGAAGGAAGAAATAAAATCTGTACATAACCTCTGGAGGAATAAAATGAAGCTTATTGACCAAAATCATGTGCAAGCTGAATTAAATAAGCTCATCGATGTTACGGTGTTCTTACACTTGGAAACAACAAACGGTGCATACGCTGGGCACCATAATACAGGTCTTGCAGTGGGAGCTTTCATCCGCAATGTTCCATTGAAATTTGAACGCGCAAAAATAGTGGGTAAGGGCCCTTATCGAGTGGGATTGAAGCTCGAACACGGATGGGTATATGCGGAAGGTGTCACCCATTATGAAGTGGATGATAAAGAACGCCTTTTGCTCGCCGGTCTGAATCCTGAAGGAAAACTGGCTGTAGCTTTACAACTTAGCCAGGAGCCATTTTAAGTGATGGGAGAGATGACAATGGAAGCAGAAAAACACGTATTGGTTGTATTTCCTCATCCGGATGATGAAGCATTCAGTTCATCAGGAACCATCAAGCTCTTTACCCAGAGCGGTGTTCCCGTAACTTATTTGTGTGGCACCCTCGGACAGATGGGAAGAAACCTGGGTAATCCGCTGTTTGCTAACCGCGAAACCTTGCCAGAAGTCCGCAGAAAAGAATTATTGGATGCATGCAAGGTGATGGGAATCGAGGACTTAAGGATGCTTGGTCTGCATGATAAAACACTTGAATTCGAAGATGAAGAATTTCTGGCGGATATTGTAGAGGAAGCTTTATTGGAGTTAAAGCCAAGTCTGGTTCTTACTTTTTATCCTGGCCATGGGGTTCATCCCGATCATGATGCTATGAGTAATGCGGTGGCAATCGCTGCCGGTAGGCTTCCGGTACAAGAAAGGCCAACTGTGTACGGCAAGGCAATCTTGAAGAATAGTGTAGAGTTGATCGGGGAGCCGGATGTCACTATCGATATTCGTTCCGTCGCAGAAGAAAAGCTGAAAGCCATTAAGGCACACAAGTCACAAACAAGTGGCTGGGTGGAGTTGATGGAGAAACAATTGAAGGAAAACGCTCCTGAGATTGAGGATTGGTTATATAGGGAAACTTTTTGGACCTATAAAGTATAAATTAATTTAGGGAACCGGAGGACGATGTCTTCTGGTTTTTTTGTATTTTTCTTTAGATTAATGAAGGTAGATGAGTCCTTAGTGGCTGAGGATTTTGAAAGGGAAGTCTTCATAAGAGAGATGAAGACTTCAGTGACCTGAGTATTTTGAGAGGGAGGTCCTCATAAGAAACCTCCTCACCATATAAATGAATATTCAGAATTATTTATTGACATTTCTAACTTCCGAGGTTATTTTAATGGTGTTGAGTAATATTACATATTGTTAAGGGGCGAAAAAAATACGTTATATTAATAAAGTGAAAGGTGGGGTAGTCATGATTCTTCATGCTACGGAAACAATGTCTGTGACAGATATGCGAAGCCTGCAATCTACCAGGTTGATAAATACAATCCATCAAGTCTTCGATAATGTTCCTTTTTATAAACAAAAATTCACCAATGACAATGTCACTCCTTCTGATATAAAAACGATTCAAGATATAGTAAAACTTCCCTTCACTACTAAAAATGATTTGCGTGAGAACTATCCATTCGGGCTTTTTTCCATACCAAGAAACCAAATAACAAGACTTCACGCTTCCTCAGGAACAAGTGGGAAGCCTACGGTAGTAGCTTATTCTAAACAGGATATTGATATGTGGAGTGAGATAACAGCACGTGCAATCTCTATGGCGGGTGGCAAAATGGGAGACATCCTTCATAATGCTTACGGTTATGGTCTTTTTACAGGAGGGCTCGGATTGCATTATGGAAGTGAACGACTTGGGATGATAACAGTTCCAGTTTCTGGAGGTAACACAGAAAGGCAAATACAACTTATTCAGGATTTTCAACCTTCCGTTATTTGTGGAACTCCTTCTTATGTCCTTAATATCGCGGAGAAAATGATTGATCTTGGGTTTGACCCCAAAAAGACCTCCTTACAATATGGCATTTTTGGTGCAGAACCGTGGTCAGAGAAAATGAGGAATACATTAGAAGCAAAACTGGGGATAAAGGCCTGTGATATCTACGGGTTAAGTGAAGTGATCGGGCCTGGTGTAGCGATGGAATGCCATGAGGCGCAGGATGGCCTACATATAGCGGAAGATCATTTTTATGTGGAAGTCATTGATCCGGATACAATGGAAGTCCTGTCAGAGGGGGAAGTGGGAGAACTTGTGTTCACAAGCCTAACAAAAGAAGCTATGCCCATTATCCGTTATAGGACTGGCGATATTGCCTCCATCAAAAGGGAGAAATGTGTTTGTGGCAGGACGACAACAAAAATGTCCCGGGTAAAGGGGAGGGTAGATGACATGTTGATTATCAGGGGAATTAATATCTTTCCATCAGAAATTGAGCATACATTGTTGCAAATCAAAGATATAGCACCTCATTATCAGATCTTTGTTTCCCGTGATAAAAGCTTGGACATGGTGGAAGTGGAGGTTGAAATGCAGGAGGAAACGTTTCTACAAACACATAGTAACCAAAGAATTAATAGAATGAAATCCCTCGCCCAAGAAGTAGAACATGTATTGAAATCAAAATGCTATATCAGTGTCAAAGCAAACATAGTGGAACCAAAGACTATCCCACGCTCAGAAGGGAAAGCCATCCGGATTATGGATAAAAGAATGGCTCACTCTTGATAATTCAGAACTTTCAGAGTTGATAAACGTATAACATTATATTATAATTACGTTAAATAAACGTTATAGAATTAGGAGGCGGCGAAAATGACCAACTCATTATCGTTTGACCGCTTGACGGAAGAAGAGAAACATGAGCATTTTATGCAGCGTATCCAGGCTGGGGAAAAGATTGAAGCAGATGACTGGATGCCGGAAGAATATCGTAAAACATTAATTAAACTGATCTCAATGCATGCAATCAGCGAAATAATGGGAGCGCTTCCAGAAAAGGAATGGGTACCTAAAGCACCCACTCTTAAAAGGAAACTGGGGATCATGGCAAAAGTTCAAGATGAAATGGGCCATGGACAGCTGCTGTTGCGAGTTGCGGAAGATTTGATGGAACCTTACGGGAAGTCCCGTGAAGAAATTATGCAAGATTTATTTTCAGGAGATTTAAAGTTTCATAATGTTTTTCATATGGAAGCTCCAACATGGGGCGATGCAGGTCTTATCGGCTGGCTTGTTGACGGTGCGGCCATCATATCCCAGACGAATATGCTAGATGCATCCTATGGACCCTATGCGAGAGCGTTAAAGCGGATATGTGCAGAAGAAGTCTTTCATGCACAACACGGCGAAGCAATTATAATGGCGCTTGCAGAAGGAACCGAAGAACAAAGAAGTATGATACAAGACTCCATCAATCGCTGGTGGGAAGCTTTATTAATGTTCTTCGGACCGGCAGATGCCTCCACCACTGGTACATCAAAGCAAGACATTACGATGAAATATAATATCCGCACGAAAAGCAATGAAGAACTTCGCCAAGACTTTTTCACCAAATACATCCCAAGAGTGTTATCACTTGGTCTAACATTGCCGGATGAAACGATGCATTATGATGAAAAAGAAGAAAAATGGATTTACAAACAACCAAATTGGAACAACTTTAAAGATATTATCAGAAATAAAGGTCCTAAATCACAGGATCGCTTGAGATTGAGAATAATTGCACACGAAAATAATGCATGGGTTCGCGAAGCGTTAAGCTCCGAAACATCAGCAGGGTGAGGGGAGGAGCTTAGAAGTTGACTACTAAAGGTTTTTACAAAGAATTTGAAGTGTTCAGTAAGAGAACCCACACAGCTCCGATGCAATATCAGTTTAGTCTACTTGCACCCAATGAAGAGATTGCGCTTGTCATGGCACAGGAAAACTTTATGAGGCGGGAACCTGCCGTGGATATTTGGGTGGTGCAACGCGGTGATATTCGAAAAATGTCTCAAGAAGAGCGGCAATCCTTGCAGAGAATTGACAACAAGGACTACCGAAACACGAAAGGCTATGGATATTTGAAGAAAAAGTGGCGCCACTATGAACAGGGAATGCTTGATGAACAGGAAATCATGTCTTGGGGAGGGAAGAAAAAAGGATGAATATAGCAACGATAGAAGAAGCCAAAAGGGATGCATCCTATTACAAGGCCCTTACAGTGTTATTATATCAACTGGCCGACGACGATTTTATTATTGCCTACAGGGGCTCGGAATGGCTTGGGCTTGCGCCGCATATTGAAGAGGACGTTGCATTTTCTTCCATAAACCAAGATACGATGGGGCATGCTGCTATGTATTATCAATTGCTTGAGGATCTTGGCGAAGGAGATATGGATGCACTTGCCCATGGAAGAAAAGCAGCAGATAGAGTGAACGCGGTTCTTTTGGAAAAAGTGAACGGATCTGGAACCTATCTCACCGAACCAAAATATGACTGGGCATATACAGTCGTAAGACATTATTTTTACACACAGGCCAAGAAAATTAAAGTGGAGGCATTGAAAAACTCCTCCTATGAACCTCTGAAACATGTGACAGTAAAAGTGAATATGGAACTTTATTATCACTTGTTGCACTGGAGAACTTGGTTCAGACAGTTGTGTACAGCAAATGGTGAAGCTAAGACCAGGATGAAAGCAGCCATTGATAGAGTTGTAGAAGAATTTGATGGTGTACTTTCAATAGGGCCAAGTGTTGTTGAAATTACCCAACACCAACTCATAGATTCAGAGGAAGATATTCGCCTTCGCTTTACAGAAGAAATGACAAATATGTTTGAAAAAGTGGGGCTGACTTTTCCTACCAGTATGGGAATGAAAAGTGGGAACGGCAGAAAAGGTGAACATACCAAGGATTTGGATGATGCCCTCTTAACGCTAGGGGAAGTCTATAATAGCAATCCAGCAGCAGTGTGGTAATCTATACACCTTTTAGCCCAACAAAAAGGAATGATGACATCATGCAGGAAGAAGTAAATATCATGAAGGTTTGGGATGCCCTGCAGCATGTAAAGGATCCTGAAATAGATTCTGTCAGTGTTGTGGATCTTGGGATGGTGGAAGCAATCGATGTAAACAATCATGAGGTGACTATTCAGATGCTGCCTACATTCATGGGATGTCCAGCCCTGGATATCATAAAAAAGAATGTGGAAAACGAGATTAGTAGCTTAGAATTATTCGAAAAAGTAAAGGTGGAATTCATCTACCAGCCACCATGGACTTCTGACCGAATTACGGCACAAGGCAGAATCCATTTAAAAGAATTTGGAATTGCCCCACCGCCAACACTGGATAACACCGGGGAATGGCATGTGGATTGCCCTTATTGTGGATCGACCTATACAACATTAGATAACATCTTCGGACCGACCGCTTGTAGAAGCATTCTCTACTGCAAAGGATGTAAAAATCCTTTTGAAGCAATGAAACCTGTTTCCACCATGATGTAAGTACCACTGCCTTACAGAGAAAACACTGTCAGGCAATTACATAAATAACTGGCCTGATAAAACCCCAGCGGTTTAATGAGGGACCATAAAAGGAGAGATTTAGAATGGTAAAATTAATCGCGCTCTATAAACACCCGGAAAACAAGGAAGCTTTCGATCAGCACTACTTTGACACGCATGCACCTATCACTGCTAAGATCCCTGGCCTACGCAAAATGGAAGTCACAAAAGTAGTAGGAAGTCCAATGGGTGGAGAAGGCAAGTACTATTTAATGTGTGAAATGTATTACGATAGCCACGACGCGTTAAAGCAAGCAATGAGAACGGATGAAGCGAAAGCATCTGGAAAGGATCTAATGAGCTTTGCCGGTAATCTTGTCACATTGATGATTGGTGAAGAAGTGAATGAGTAAAACGTACGAATATATCGAAGTTTCCATTGAAAGCTCGATAGGTATCGTTAAACTCAATAGACCAAAAGTGCTGAACGCAATTAACAGGCCGATGGTCACTGAAATTGTGACAGTATTGGAAGAGTTTGATCGAAACGATGAAATCAAAGCTATGGTACTGGCTGGAAACGGCCGTGCGTTTGCCGCAGGAGCAGATATCGATGAAATGGCAGAAGCAACAGCGATCGAGCTTGAACTGTTAAATCAATTCACTGAATGGGATCGACTTGCTTGGGTAAAGAAACCTATTATCGGTGCTGTTCAAGGCTTTGCCCTTGGGGGAGGATTTGAACTTGCCCTCTGCTGTGACATCTTATTTGCAGCTCAAGATGCCGAATTCGGCTTTCCTGAAATTAGCCTCGGAGTGATGCCCGGAGCCGGGGGAACCCAGAGATTGACGAAACTAATGGGGAAATCAAAAGCAATGGAATGGCTGCTTACCGGTGACAGAATGAGTGCAAAGGAAGCATTGCACTATGGAGTGATCAACCGGGTCATCCCTAAAGAACTATTAATGGAAGAAACGATGACGTTTGCAAAAAAAATAGCTAAACAACCGCCTCTTTCCCTTCGATTGATCAAAGAATCTGTCCATAAGGCAGTGGACTACTCTGTCTATGAAGGGATGCAGTATGAGCGAAAGAACTTTTATCTTTTGTTTGCATCTAAAGATCAAAAAGAAGGCATGCGTGCATTTAAAGAAAAGCGAAAGCCTAATTTTGAAGGGGAATAAGGGGGAGCCACCATGTTTGAAACCATTAAATATGAAATAGTGAACCAGGTTGCATGGGTCATCATGAACCGACCGGATAAATTGAATGCGTTTACAGAGCAGATGAACAAAGAAATCACAAAAGCATTAAAGCAGGCAAGTTCGGATGAAATTGTTCGGGCTATAGTCATTACCGGGGAAGGGAGAGCATTCTCCTCCGGTCAGGACCTTGCAGAAGTAGATGAAAATATGGATCACGGGCATGTCTTACGTACAAGATATGGGCCGATGATGAAACAGTTGTCCCGATGTGAAAAACCTGTCGTTGCTGCGATAAATGGCGTTGCTGCCGGTGCGGGTTTCAGTCTCGCCCTAGCATGTGATTTTCGTATTGCCTCTGAAAAAGCAAGCTTTGTTCAGGCATTTATACATGTCGGGTTAATCCCTGACTCTGGGAATCTGTATTTTCTCCCTAAATTGGTGGGAACGGCCAAAGCATTGGAGTTAGCTATATTAGGAGAGAAAATTAAAGCAGAGCAAGCAAAAGAACTTGGTCTTGTCACCAAGGTGATCCCTGTAGACAGTTGGAACGAAGAAGTGGAAGCTTTTGCGAACAAACTTGCTAACATGCCTACACAAGCGATTGGACTCATTAAACGATCCATTCAAGCAAGTTGGAACGTTACGTATGAGGAGTATTTGGAGCAGGAAGCGTATGGTCAAAGAATTGCCGGTCTATCAGAAGACCACAAAGAAGGGGTAACTTCTTTTATAGAGAAAAGAAAACCGGCATTTAAAGGAAGATAATAAAAACTTAGAGGAGATGAGAGTATGTCTACAGTTAAAGAGCAAAAGATGGAACAACTTGATATGAAACGAGACACTTATCAACTTATTATCGCAGGACAACGCATGGACAGTTCTACAGGAGAAACGTTTACTACTTACAACCCTGCAACAGGAGAAGCAGTTGCAACGATCGCGAAAGCTTCCAAAGAGGATGCGGAAAAAGCGGTTCAAGCCGCGCGTCAAGCATTCGACAAAGGAAAGTGGAAGCTCTTCCCTTTAAACAAGCGTGCAAGAACATTAAATAAAATTGCCTCTATCATGCGCTCCCGTTTCAATGAGCTGGTAGAGTTAGAGATTTTAGATACTGGGAAGTCCCTTGCAGCGGCTCAAGGGCAAGTGATGCAAGCAATTGAAGACTTTGAGTTCTATGCAGGTGCTATCGTTGGCCACCGTGGATCTGTTAATAACGTTCCAGGACAATTCCACAACTTCACAGAAAAAGAACCAGTAGGTGTTTGTGCGCAAATCATTCCTTGGAACTATCCATTAATGATGGCAGCATGGAAGATTGCCCCGGCAATAGCAGTCGGCTGCTCTGTTGTCGTGAAACCAGCTACCCTAACTCCGCTAACTGCCATTGTATTAGGTGAAATATGCGTAGAAGCAGGAGTTCCTGAGGGAGTTGTCAACGTCATCCCAGGTGCTGGGTCTGAAGTTGGAAACTACTTGGTGGAACACCCTCAAGTAGACAAAGTAGCTTTCACAGGCTCAACTCCAATCGGAAAAGATATCATGGAGAAAGCTTCCCAAACACTTAAACGAGTAACATTGGAACTAGGCGGCAAGTCTCCTAATCTAGTATTTGAAGATGCAGACATTGATGCAGCAGTAGACGGATCTTTGTTTGGAATTTTCTATAACACAGGCCAATCATGTGAAGCGCGCTCCCGTCTGTATGTCCACGAAAATATCTATGATGCATTTATGGAGAAGTTCGTAGAAAAAGCGAAAAAGCTTTCCCTTGGTGATCCTTTTGCAAAAGAAACTCATATTGGTGCGATCATCAACCAAGGTCAGTTAGATGTAATTGACGGCTATGTTCAATCTGCAAAAGAAGAAGGAGCTAACATCGTTTTAGGCGGTAAAGTTGCGAAAGTGGAAGGCTATGAAAATGGTTACTGGTATGAGCCGACCATCATCACAGGTGTAACACACGAAATGAAAGTGGTAAAAGAGGAGATTTTCGGGCCAGTAGTGGTTGTTATGCCATTTAGCGATGAGAAAGAAGCGGTTAAACTTGCGAATGACAGCGAATATGGACTAGGTTCAGCTATCTGGACGAAAGACCATGGCCGTGCAACCCGTGTGGCAAAACAAATCCAAGCTGGAATCGTGATGGTCAACTGTCCATTCTCCGCATTCCCTGGCACGCCGTTTGGAGGATACAAGCAATCCGGCTTCGGACGTGAGCTGTGCATTGAAACACTTGATCTTTACACAGAAACGAAGAGCATCATTTCCTATTTTGGAAACCGTCCGCTCAATCCGTTTGGTGTATAAAAAGAATAAAATCTTAATCTTTGGAGCAAAGGGGCATGGTCCTCTTTGCTTTTTTTACAGCATGATAAAGGAGGAGTCTAGATGGAAAAAGTAGTGGTAATCGGTTCAGGTGTCATGGGTCGCGGCATCGCATATGTAAGTGCTCTAGGCGGGTACCATACAACGCTAATTGACGTAAAAGAAGAACAGCTTGTAGGAGCTAGAAAAGAAATAGAAGTCATCATCTCCAAAGGGTTGGAAAAAGGGAAATTAACAGAACAGGTAGCAGGAGAATTAAGGGATAGCCTTTTTTATTCTACAGAACTTGAGGAAGCCGTGAAGGAAGCAAATCTTATAATAGAAGCGGTACCTGAAAACATGGAAATCAAGAAATCCGTCTACGAAAAATTAGACAAGATTGCACCTTCGGACTGTTATTACGCTTCCAATACCTCTACGATGAGTCCAACTGAAATTGGTAGCTTCACTTCAAGACCGGAAAAAGTGATCGCAATGCACTTTTTCAACCCTGTACATAAAATGAAACTTGTAGAAATTGTCCGCGGTTTGGAAACAAGCGATGAAACGGCAGAATTTATTCGTACTGCAGCAGAAAAAATGGGGAAAGAAACAGTTGTAGTAAATGAATTTCCTGGCTTTGTGACAAGCAGAATCAGTGCCCTTGTGGGGAATGAAGCATTTTACATGTTGCAAGAAGGGGTAGGTACCCCTGAAGAAATAGACAAAGCGATCAAGCTTGGACTCAATTATCCGATGGGACCATTCGAACTTGGAGACCTGGTGGGGTTGGATACACGCCTTAATAACCTGAAATACCTTCATGAAAAGTTAGGGGAAAAGTATCGCCCGGCACCTCTGCTCGAAAAGTATGTGAAAGCCGGAAGATTGGGCAGGAAAAGTGGAAAAGGAGTTTATGAATACCAATAAACAACGAGAGAGGTGTCCATTATGAAGGAAGTTGTAATTGTAGATGCTTGCCGCACACCGATTGGAAGATATAAAGGTGCGTTAAAGGCTGTCCGACCTGATGACCTTGGGGCGATTGTAATTAAGGCTTTGGTAGAAAGAAACCCGAATGTGCCAGTAAACGAAATAGAAGAAGTCGTGTTCGGAAATGCCAATCAAGCGGGGGAAGATAACCGCAATGTTGCAAGGATGAGTGCTCTATTGGCCGGTCTTCCGGTAGGGGTGGCAGGTACCACGATCAACCGTTTATGCGGCTCCGGTCTTGATGCGGTGAATTATGCGGCACGGGCCATTATGGTAGGAGAAGGCGACATTTTTATAGCCGGCGGGACGGAGAGCATGACAAGGGCTCCGTTTGTCATGGCAAAGCCAGAAATGGATTATCCCCGTGGCAATATGGAATTGATGGATACGACCATTGGCTGGAGATTTACCAACAGAAAACTCGAAAAAATGTACGGAGTGGATACGATGCCACAAACGGCAGAAAACGTCGCTAAAGAGTTCTCCGTTTCCCGTGAAGATCAAGATGTATTTGCCTATGAAAGCCAGCAAAAAGCAAAAATGGCTATGGAGTCGGACCGCTTTAAAGAAGAAATGGTACCAGTCACGATTGTGGATAGAAAAGGTAAGGAAACAATTGTTGACTGCGACGAACATCCTCGACCTGATACAACTTTGGAGAAACTGAACAACCTGAAGCCTATTTTTGGCGAAGGAACTACAATCACTGCAGGCAACGCGTCCGGTGTAAATGATGGCGCATCAGCACTACTACTAATGAGTGCAGAAAAAGCAAAGGAGCTTGGCTTGAAGCCGTTAGCGAGGTATGTCACGTCTGCTGCTACAGGGCTTACTCCCTCCATTATGGGAATAGGGCCGATCTATGCCACTAGGAAGGCACTCGGGCGGGCTGGGTTGTCTGTTGGAGATTTAGACCTCATTGAGTTAAATGAAGCATTTGCATCCCAATCGCTTGAATGTATTCGTCAACTAGAATTAGATCCAAGCAGAGTGAATGTTAATGGAGGGGCAATTGCGTTCGGACATCCTCTTGGTGCTAGCGGGGCCAGAATCTTAACTACGCTTGTGCATGAAATGAATAAGCGGGACGCGCGATACGGTCTTGCGACAATGTGTGTAGGTGTTGGACAGGGAATTGCGACAATAGTAGAGAGACTACAAGAATCATAGAGCTTGATGCCCTATGATTCTTTGGGATGTTTTTTGAAGGATACTTGGATAAGTTTTCCGTTCTGTCTTTTCTATAACGCGTTACTCTGTTAAAATGAAATTACTGTAATATAGCGATTTATCATTTGTGGCAGAAAGAGGATGCAGGAAATGAATACAAGATCAATGATTTTTACTTTATATGGTGACTATGTCAGACATTATGGCAATAAAATTTGGATCGGAAGTTTAATCAAATTATTAAATGAATTCGGTCATAATGATCAAGCCGTACGAGCAGCGATTTCCCGTATGAACAAGCAGGGATGGGTCCAAGCGAAGAAAAAGGGAAACAAAAGTTATTATTTTTTAACAGAACGCGGCGTGAAAAGAATTGACGAAGCGGCAAAACGTATTTTCAAGCTGAAGACGGATAGCTGGGATGGAAAATGGCGCATGCTCATGTACACCATACCAGAAGAAATCCGAAGTGTTCGGGATGAATTGCGTAAAGAGTTGGTCTGGAGTGGATTTGGTACATTATCCAACAGTTGTTGGATTTCGCCCAACTCATTAGAAAAACAAGTACAAGACCTTATATCAAAATATGAAATTGAAGAGTATGTCGACTTTTTCATTTCAGAATATCATGGTCCATACGAAAATGAACGACTTGTTATGAAAAGTTGGGATCTTAATGAGATTAATGGACGGTACCAACAATTTATACAAGAGTATAGTCAGAAGTATATCATCGACAAGAATAAGATTGGAAAAGGCCAAATGACAGATGCCGATTGTTTTGTTGAGCGGACCAAGCTTGTACATGAATACAGAAAGTTCCTGTTCGTTGATCCAGGACTGCCAGAAGAGCTTTTGCCGGATATGTGGCTAGGCAGCCATGCGGCTTCTTTATTTAGTGAGTATTATAAAGAATTGGCTGAACCAGCTTCCCGGTTTTTTGAAGAGGTCTTTGAGGACGGTAATGAGTTGGAATTGAAGGATAAGAAGTATGATGTGATGAATCATCCTTATATTATGGAGTGATGGGGGCATTTCCACTATGTTGTTGGTGGGAGTGCTTTTTTGGGTATTTTCGGAGTTGTTGTTTACATAACATTATTATGATGGATATTGTTTGTGCCGCTTTTTTGAAAGGTAGAAGCTCGGCTGAAAAGTGTAGAAGGTTTGTTATTTATGGTAAAAGATCCTTAAGAAAGTGTAGAAGTTTCATATTTTTAAGTAGAAGATCATCATAAAGTTGTAGAACCTAGCAAACTAGATCTAAAAAGACAGAACCAATAAATAAATCAATTCATCAAATATTGAATCAAATTAAAAAGCACCTTTATGAAGACCTCTCTACTCATTTCATTTCATCACCGAGGTCCTTATCACTTCCATAAGGACCTCCCTAGTCCTTATTCCTCGTCACTGAGGTCTTCAACACGACCATTAATAAATTACTCAAATGATTATTCCACAAACAAAAAAACCGAGCAATCCCAGCCCGGGTCCTACCTATACTTCATATTATCCCTCGACCAATTCCTTCTGATAATCCTTCCCTTTTTGCACATATGTATCAATGGAAAGCTGAATCAATTCCAAGTCCTTGTCCGTTAATTCCCTGATAACCTTACCAGGGGAACCCACTACCAATGAACGCGGCGGTATTTTTTTTCCTGATGGTATCAACGTGTTCGCTCCGATGATGCTTTCCTCTCCGATTTCAGCGCCGTCTAGTATGGTGGAACCCATTCCCACGATGCACCTTTTCCCTACGGTACACCCATGCAAAATAGCAGTATGTCCCACTGTCACCTCGTCTTCAATGACCAACGGAAATCCTTCATATAAATGAGCAGTCACATTATCCTGTATGCTGCATCTTTTTCCAACAGTGATTGGACCTTCATCCCCTCTTAACACGGCGTTGAACCAAACAGTTGATTCTTCCCCGATCGTCACGTCCCCGATAATACGAGCGCCTGGTGCGACAAAAACAGAGCTATCAAGTTGTGGGGATTTTCCTCCATAAGGATAAATCATAGCTTATTACCTCCTGAGTAGATATTGTCTAAATATTAAAATTAGTATAACATTATTTTTACGAGGGGTGAAAGAATAGATGAATAAATTAATAGAGATTCTAGGGATAAACCTTCCTATCATTCAGGGAGGGATGGGGAATATTAGTAATGCTCCTTTAACCGCAGCAGTATCCAATGCAGGTGGCCTTGGTACGATTGGGGCAGGAACGTTGCTTCCGGAAGAAGTGGAAGAAATTATAAGGCAAACCAAAACCATGACAGGAAAACCCTTTGCGGTGAATGTTGCATTATCGGTTTCACCGTTTACAAAAGAAATTTTAACCCTAATCATTAAGCATAAGGTCCCAGTTGTCTCCCTTTCTGCAGGAAATCCGTCACCTTACATACCGAAACTGAAAGAGCATGGAGTAAAAGTCATATGTGTGGTCGCTTCCCCTAAACAGGCAATGAAAGCGGAAAAAGCCGGTGCCGATATTATTGTGGCAGAAGGTTTTGAGGCCGCTGGAATCAATTCTAATTTAGAAACCACCACCATGACTTTAATTCCTCAAATAGCGGATGTCGTATCAATCCCAATAGCAGCTGCGGGGGGGATCGGAAATGGCAAAGGTCTTGCTGCCGCATTGGCTCTTGGGGCATCAGGAGTCCAGATGGGGACAAGGTTAATTGCAACTATGGAGGCCCCGTTCCATCCTCAGTACAAAAATGCAATTTTAGAAGCGGATGATCAGGGGACTGTCATTGTAGGGCGGAGCGTAGGAAGAGTGAGAAGGGTACTCCGCACTCCATATGCGGATCATTTGCTCCATAAAGAGAAAGAAGGGGTCACGCTAGAAGAATTTAACGAGCTGACCACCGAAGCACATCATATAAAAGGAGCAGTCAATGGAGAGTTGGAAAAAGGGTTTATTAATGGTGGTCAGATATCGAGCGTCATTTCTTCCATTCCTAGTGTAAAAGAATTATTTGAACAGATGATAGCTGATGCCAAAAGTCAGCTGCAAAGATCCGAAGATTTATTATAATCAGTGTTGAAACCTCTAATGTAAGAAGAGGTTTCTTTTTATTTTTTGGCTCATATCGTAAAACTTTGCTGCTTTTACGTATTTTTAATCCAACCGTTATATTACTTACTGTCATGCTCTTTGCGCTGCAATACAAAATATACTACCTGCATATTTTAAGCGGTGAAAAGTCTAATTGCCGACTTTTCACTAGTGAATACCAACAATCTTTTAGAAAAGGGCCTTTATTTTCAAAAATAAAAAGGGTTTTTGGGACAAATGGCGTATTTATTGTACAATAATAAATTTATTTAAATTTTTAGAATATATTGACACTCTTAAAATTTTGGTGTTAATATAACGTTGAAAAAACGTTAAGCTTAATTGACATCATAGATATACATTTATTGTAAACGGTTTCAAAGCTTACATATTTCTTATGTGGCTTAAAACATATATAAGGGGGATAAACGATGAAAAAGATCAAGATGAAATCCATTTTGGCAAGTGTTGCATGTGCTGCCTTGCTGGTTGGTTGCAGCTCTGATGCAACAAGTGGAGATGCAAAGGACCAAGTGGTAATTGGTGTGACTCAAATTGCTGAACATCCTTCTTTAGATGCTGCATTTGAAGGGTTTAAGAAGGCGCTGGAAGACAATGGCTACAAAGAAGGCGAAAACGTTAAGTACGATGTTCAAAATGCACAAGGAGATCCAAACAATAATAAGCCAATAGCCGATAAGTTTGTTGCAGATGAAGTGGATATGATATTTGCCAATTCCACTCCAAGTGCGCAAAGTGCTTTACAAGCGACAAAAGACATACCTATCATCTTTACTTCTGTTACCGATCCGGTTGGAGCAGAGTTGGTAGAATCTTTTGATAAACCAGGGGACAACATTACCGGTACATCTGATACACATCCGGAGGCCATTGCCACTACCATCAACTTTATGGTGGATGAACTTGGTGCGAAAAACATTGGTGTAATCTATAACACCGGTGAACAGAACTCTGTTGTTCAAGTGGAAACTGTTAAGAGTCTGGTAGAGGGAAAAGGGGCTTCCCTAGTAGAAGCTTCCGTGTCGACTTCTGCTGAGGTTCAACAGGCTGCTGAATCATTGATAGGTAGAGTGGATGCGATCTATATGCCTACAGATAACACAGTTGTATCAGCCTTACAATCACTTGTTACGGTTGCAAGTAACGAAAAGATTCCATTGTTTGCAGGGGATCTTGACTCCATGGAAGCAGGAGCCGTGGCTGCGAGCGGATTCAATTATTATGATCTTGGATATGAAACAGGATTGATGGCGGTGCAGATCTTAAAAGGTGAAAAGAAAGCTTCTGAGATTCCTGTATCCTACCCTCAAAACTTGAAATTGACCATTAATACAGATGCTGCAGAAGCACAAGGTGTCGAAGTACAGGACGCTTGGACGGAAATTGCAGAATTCTATGATGAAAAATAATGCATAAGACAACAAGGAGATGATTCTTACGTGATTACAGCAATTTTTGGTTCAGTCGAATTGGGAATCATCTACGCAATCATGGCCCTGGGGGTATATCTTTCCTTTAGGGTCCTTGATTTTCCTGATTTGACGGTAGATGGAAGTTTTGTTACAGGTGCAGCAGTAGCTGCGACTATGATTGTAAGTGGCTATAGCCCTGTTACGGCAACATTGGTGGCTATGGTAGCCGGTTTCATTGCAGGTTGCATAACCGGATCATTACATACTTTCGGTAAAATCAATCCTTTGCTATCTGGTATTTTGATGATGATTGCCCTGTATTCCATCAATTTACGGATAATGGGCAGATCGAACGTTCCCCTAATGAACAGCGATACGTTTTTTAAAAATGTTCGCTCCTGGTGGAATGATATGGGAATCGATCCGTTTTTGAATAATATCTTTTCATCTATCGGCTTAGGAGCTTTCGTACCACGGACTTGGGCGATTATTATCATCATGCTCCTTGTCACGTTTGCCATCAAAATCTTAACGGACCTTTTCTTGAAAACCGAGATAGGGTTGGCAATCCGGGCTACTGGTGACAATAAACGAATGATTCGCAGCTTGTCCGCCAATACAAGCGGACTAGTCATAGTGGGATTGGGCATTTCTAATGCGATGGTTGCATTTTCAGGTGCACTGATTGCACAACACGGCGGTTATGCAGATGTTGGTATGGGAATCGGAATGATCATCATCGGATTGGCATCTGTCATCATCGGGGAAGCCATCTTCGGCACTAGAACCATTGCATGGACAACCTTTGCAGTTATAGGTGGGGCGATCATCTACAGGATAGTAGTCACCTTGGCACTAAGGGTAGATTTCTTGGAAACAGGTGATTTAAAGGCCATTACAGCTACCATTGTTATTTTAGCACTTATAACCCCTAGATTCATTGAGAGCTATAAAGAGAGAAAGCGGAAAAAGCAGAAGATGTTAAAGCTCCAATCTCTTGGTGCCGCGAATGGAAAGGGGGAGCAACGTGCTACACTTAACTCAGATTAACAAGGTATTTAATGAAGGCACTCTAGATGAAAAGAATGCACTAGATACAATAAACCTTTCTATGAAAAAAGGGGATTTTGTCACCATCATCGGAAGTAACGGTGCAGGGAAATCCACCTTGATGAATATGATTTCAGGTGTCCTTACACCGGATACGGGGAAAGTAGAAATTGACGGTAGAAATGTTACTTATATGGCTGAGCATCGAAGAGCAAGGTATATCGGGAGGGTGTTCCAGGATCCAATGGCGGGGACCGCCCCAACTATGACGATTGAAGAGAATCTTGCGATGGCCTACTCCCGTAATAAAAATCGCACATTGAAAATGGGTGTTACTAAAAAGAGAAAAACTTATTTCAAAGAAGTGCTCGAAACACTTCACCTTGGCCTTGAGAACAGGCTTTCTGCAAAAGTCGGCTTGTTATCCGGAGGAGAGAGACAGGCCCTGTCCTTATTAATGGCGACATTTACCGAACCGGATATCCTCTTATTGGATGAGCATACGGCAGCCCTAGATCCATCTCGTGCAGAATTAATTACAAAAATCACCAAAGAGATTGTGGCCGATAAAGGCTTAACCACATTGATGGTGACCCATAACATGCAACAGGCACTCGATCTAGGTAATAGACTGATCATGATGGACAAAGGCCAAATTATTCTCGAAGTAGAAGAAGAGGAAAAGAAAACCCTTACCATCGAACGACTTTTATCCGAATTCCAGCGAATACGCGGCCAACAAATGACCAACGACAGAGCGTTACTAAGCTAAACTGATTAAATAAAGAAGTTACATTGATTTATAGGTAGAAACCTAGTTCATCGTAGTGGAAGGCGCGCGCAGACTCCCGCTTGGAAGAAGGGACAGGTGAGACTCCGCAGACGAAGTCGAGGAGGCTCACGGACCGCCAGCAGGAAAGTGAAGCGCCTGAAACGAAGATCAACCGTTAATGGTATACACCAAGAGTAGAATGGACCCTCCGTTCTACTCTTTTTTATTGACTATTTATAAAATTTCTACAATTTATTGACTGTTTATTTAACGGAATGTTATTATAGCGTTGAATAAACGTTATACGTTTGAGGTGAAAAAGATGAATTCGGATTTGAGGGTCGGTGCAAAGCATTCCATCCAGATTACTGTTACACAAGATATGTTTGCACAGTTTGAAGGGAAACTGGTTCATCCTGTCTATTCTACTGCAACGATGGTTTACCACATGGAATGGGTCTCTAGGCAAATGATTTTGGGGATTCTTGCCGAAGAGGAAGAAGGGATGGGTGCAGAAGTGAAAGTGAAACATATGGCTCCGGCAATAGAGGGGTCCATTTTAACACTTGAAGCGACAGTGATCTCCTTTAAAAAGAATTTCATCATTACAAGAGTACTAGTGCGCTCACAAGAAAAAGTGGTTGGTGAAGGGGAAGTAACACAAGTCATTTTGCCTAAAAGCAAAATTGAACAGATGATTAGTAACAAGAATAATAGATAAAAAGGGTGGTTCTTTTGACAAATATGAAAACGCTTACTTACGAAGTTGGGGGAATGGAAATGTTCGATAAGATTCAACAACATCAACAAGTAGTTTTTTGTAACGATCCGGATACTGGGTTAAGGGCCATTATTGCCATACATAACACAACATTGGGTCCTGCTCTGGGTGGATGCCGTATGCAGCCTTATCAAACTGTCGACGCAGCACTATATGATGTTCTTCGCCTTTCAAAAGGGATGACATATAAATGTGCAGCGGCGGATGTGGATTTCGGTGGCGGGAAGGCGGTAATCATCGGCGACCCGAACAAAGATAAAACACCGGAGCTATTCCGCGCCTTCGGTCAGTTTGTAGAATCATTGAATGGTAGGTTTTACACTGGAACAGATATGGGGACATCTCCTGAGGACTTTGTGCATGCCTTAAAAGAAACGAACTGTATCGTCGGAGTAGATGAGGTTTATGGTGGAAGCGGAGATTCTTCCGTTCCAACAGCACAAGGGGTCATCTACGGAATTGAAGCAACGAACCTTACCCTTTGGGGCTCTAAGAATTTATATGGAAAAAGTTATGCAATCCAAGGGCTTGGAAAAGTTGGGGCAAAAGTGGCAGAACAATTGATGAATGCCGGTGCTGACATATATGTATCGGATATTAATGAATTTGCCATCAATCAACTTGTAGCGAAAGCTAAGGAAATAGGAGCAGGCATTAAAGTGGTAGGTGGGGATGAAATCTATTCTGTGGATGCGGATGTATTTGTACCTTGTGCACTTGGAGGAATAATCAATGATCAAACCGTGGAACAACTGAAGGTAAAAGCGGTTGTAGGTTCAGCAAATAATCAGCTGATAGAAAATCATCATTGTGCCATGCTTCAAGAAAAAGGAATTCTCTATGCTCCAGACTATATCGTCAACGCAGGTGGACTGATTCAAGTGGCTGATGAACTTTATGAACCAAACAAAGAGCGGGTACTTCGCAAAACGATGGCCATCTACAATTCTTTGATGGATGTTTATAAGGAAGCGGAGAAAATGAATATCACCACAGTGGAAGCGGCCAATAATTTCTGTGAGCAAAGATTGGTGGACCGAAGTAGAAGAAATAGCTTCTTTACACATTCCAAACGACCAAAATGGTCTGTACGAGTTTAATAGAGGAGGAAATATGTTGAAAGATCAATTTCCTATCATTCAGATAATCGATAATCAGGGCAATATCCTTGATAAAACGTATGAAGAAGGAATCACGGAAGATTTGGCTAAGTCCATGTATAGACATTTACTTAGAATTCGCACCTTTGACAAAAAGTGTATAAGTCTTCAACGCCAAGGACGTATCGGGACATATGCACCTTATGAGGGTCAAGAAGCTTCACAAGTCGGTAGTGCGTTGGCTCTAAATGAAGATGACTGGTTGTTTCCTTCTTATAGGGACCACGGGGCAACCATGACGTTCGGTCACTCCCTTCGCAACATCCTTCTTTTTTGGAACGGGAGAAATGAAGGGTGTATTCCGGCTAATGGAAAGAAAGTATTTCCGCCGGGTATTCCTATTGCAACTCAACTGCCACATGCTGTAGGCGCAGCCTATGCAGAGAAAAGAAAAGGCACTAAAAATGCTAGTATTGTTTATTTTGGGGATGGAGCAACATCTGAAGGGGATTTTCATGAAGGGTTAAACTTTGCAAGTGTTCTGAAGGCGCCGGTTGTGTTTTTTAATCAGAACAACCATTTTGCCATATCCGTACCCCTATCCAAACAAATGAATACGGAAACAATTGCTCAGAAAGCCCTCGCTTATGATATGAGAAGCGTCCGTATTGACGGAAATGATGTTTTTGCCGTTTATTTTCATACGTTGGATTCATTAGAAAAAGCAAGAAACGGGGAGGGGCCAACTTTAATTGAAGCTGTAACCTGGAGATATGGCGCCCACACCACTGCGGATGATCCAACCAAATATCGAGACCAATCTGAAAATGAGAAAAGACGCGAGAATGACCCGATCCTTCGCTTGGAGCGCTTTATGAAAAATCAAGGCTGGTTTACAGAAGACTGGAAAGAATCAATGTTAGTGGAGCTATCTCAAGAAGTCGATACTGCAATAGAAGAAATGGAGAATTTTCCAAAGGCAGACCCTGCTGATATGTTCGACTACGTATTTGAAAAGCCGACATGGGGAATTGAGCAACAGAAAAAGGAACTTCTTCAACTGATGAGAGGTGAAGCATAGTGGAAACGGCATTGAAAACGAAAACAATGACAATGGTTCAAGCGATCACGGATGGACTGGATACTATGCTCCGAGAAGACGAACATGTCCTTCTAATGGGCGAAGACATTGGGGTAAACGGCGGTGTTTTCCGGGCAACAGAAGGCCTGCAACAAAAATACGGCGAAGACCGTGTCATAGATACCCCGTTAAGTGAAGCAGGTTTCATTGGAGCTGCAATTGGTATGGCGATAAATGGTTTCCGTCCGGTTACAGAGATACAATTCCTTGGATTTATTTATCCTGCATACGAACAAATCATGACGCATGCATCAAGAATCAGGGCAAGAACAATGGGGCATTATACCGTCCCTATGGTCATCCGTGCACCATATGGGGCAGGAGTGAGGGCGCCTGAAATCCATTCAGACAGTACAGAGGCAATATTTACGCATATGCCGGGAATCAAAGTGGTTTGCCCGTCTAACCCATATGACGCCAAAGGATTATTGATTGCTGCAATCGAGGATCCAGATCCTGTACTATTTTTGGAGCCGATGCGTTGTTATCGTTCTGTCAGGGAGGATGTGCCTGAAGGAAAATATACAGTTGAGATCGGAAAAGGAAAGATATGTAGAGAAGGTGAGGATGTGACCATTATCGCGTGGGGAGCGATGGTTCCTGTAGCCCTACAATCTGCAAAAAAACTAGAATCTGAGGGTGTAAGTTGCGAAGTGATCGACCTACGAAGTCTCTACCCGATTGATAAAGATATCATTGCAGATTCGGTTCAAAAAACGGGGAGAACGGTTATTGTGCATGAAGCCCATGCGGCAACAAGTGTAAGTGGTGATGTGCTTGCCATCATCAATGAAACATCGTTTCTTTATCAAAGAGCGCCTGTGGAACGAGTGACAGGATTTGACGTTCCTGTCCCATATTTCGGGTTTGAAGACTACTATCTGCCAACTGCTGACAGGGTAGTTGCGGCAGTAAATAAAGTGATGAAGTTTTAGTGAAAGGGGGTTCACATATGATCGAGGTCAAACTTCATGATATTGGGGAAGGTATGACACAGGCTGATATTTTATCTTTCTTTGTTAAAAAAGGAGATAAAGTGAAGCCTGATGAGCCTTTAGTTGAGGTGCAGACAGATAAAATGACTGCGGAAATACCTGCGCCACTTGCTGGTGTAATTAAAGAAATATTGGTTAAAGAAGGGGAAACCATTCCAGTTGGTACGACCTTACTTATATTAGAAGCTGAATCAGCAGGGAAGGAATCAATCACTCCTCCCAACTCAGCCCATACAAACACTGCCACAAAAGCTACCGAAACAACAAGAAAGCATCAACCTCCAACAAAGTTACATTCATTTAGAATCATGGCTGCCCCTTATACAAGAAAGATTGCGAGGGACGCAGGGATTGATATTGAACAGATTGAAGGAACCGGTCCTGCTGGTAGAATTACAGATGAAGATGTTTATAGATTTATAGAAAGTAAAGAGCAGCCTGCCCCTAAAGTGGAAGTGAAAGAAGAGGAAGTTCAACAAGTTAAAACAAAAACAGAATCTAATAACCAGCAAGAACATTCTACAATCATTCCATACAGAGGGCGCAGAAAACAAATAGGCAAAAAAATGTCACAGTCCTTGCTTACAATCCCGCATTGCACTCATTTTGAAGAAGTAGATGTGACAAACATATTAGAACTCAGGGAAACTTGGAAGAAAAGCAATCAAAGCATCTCAGCAACCGCTTTATTCTTAAAAGCAATCTCTATCGCCCTTAAAGATTATCCAATCTTTAATGCAAGATTGAATGAAGAGGAAGAGACGATAGAGCTGCTAAAGGAACATCATATTGGAATCGCCACAGATACAGAAGACGGTTTGATTGTACCTGTGATTCGTAATGTGGAAAAGAAGTCATTAAAAGAAATCCATGCCAATTTAAAAGAATTAACCAAAAAGGCCCAGGACAATAAGCTTTCCATGAAGGAATTGACCGGAGGTAGTTTCACCATCAGTAATGTTGGTCCTCTAGGAGGAAGTATTGGCGCTACACCGATTATTAATCAGCCGGAAGTAGGCTTGATTTCATTTCATAAAACCAAAAAGCGTCCGGTTGTAAATGAGCAGGAAGAGATTGTTATAAGGTCCATCATGAACATTTCCATGTCATTCGATCATCGTGTGGCAGATGGAGCTACAGCAGTCGCTTTTACCAACCGGCTGACTCAACTTTTAGAAGAACCAAAATTATTGATGCTGGAGCTGGTTTAAATGGTTGTAGGCGAACTTACTCAAGAACGGGATGTAATGGTGATCGGCGGCGGACCGGGTGGTTATCACGCTGCAATTAGAGCGGCTCAGTTGGGCCGACAGGTTACCATCATTGAGAAAAACAAGCTTGGCGGCGTCTGCTTAAATGAAGGATGCATTCCATCAAAAGTACATACTGCAGCAGCCCAGTCTTTCCAACGGATGAAACCTTTTCAGCAGCTCGGACTGGATACTAGCGGAGTTACATTCGACCTGTCAAGGTTACAGGAACACAAACAAAAGGTAGTCGAGCAACTGCTTCAAGGGGTTGTGGCATTGTGTAAAGCAAATAAAATCGAGGTCATTGAGGGGGAAGCCTCTTTTATATCCGCCAGTAAAATAGGGGTGGAGAATGGGCATCAATATGATACTTTCACTTTTAACGATGTAATTATTGCAACTGGGTGCAACAAGAAGCCAATTGCTGAAATAAACCCGCAAGCTCTAACACCTACATCAATATGGAATCTGGAAGAATTGCCAAGTGAGCTTATTTTATATGGAAACAATGATTTCACCTTTGAAGCCGCAACAACATTTAACAGTTTAGGTTCAAAAGTGACATTGATTCTTCCGCCAGGTCAGCATGAATTTACATTTGATCCATCTATAAACAAAGAGCTGCAAAGACAGTTAAAAAAGCAAAAAATAAGGCTCTACAAAACTGAAACTACACCTCAGTTCAGGTTGAATGAAAATCTGTGGGAAGTGGCATTTGAGCACGGTAAGAATGAATCAGTTATTTTGGAAAGTTCACATCTTTATTGTGCCGAAGAAAGAAATCCAGTAACGGAATCACTTGGTGTTCAGCGAGCAGGAATTCATTTAAGTGATGAAGGCTTTATAAAAATTAATGAAGCTTGCCGAACAAATAATACTTCCATTTATGCAATAGGTGATATAACAGAAGGCCCTGCCTTGGCTGTTAAAGCAATTAAACAGGGAAAAGTGGCAGCGGAAAACATTGCGGGCCATCAATCTGAGTGCGATTTTACGTTTCTACCTAGAATCGTTCAGACCATTCCTCCGATTGCGGCAGTCGGAATGACAGAAACAAATGCGGTTGAAAATGGGTTTGAAGTGAAAATAGGGGAAAGCACTCTCCAAACAAATGGGTATGCAAGCATTTTGGGACAAAAAGAAGGCTTCAGTAAATCGGTAATAGATGCGAAAACAGATTTGGTCTTGGGTATTCATATAATGGGCGCCCAAGCAGTAGAGATGATCAGTACGGGAACGCTTGCTTTAGAAATGGTTGCAAGACAGGAAGATTTGCTGTTTCCTTCCTACCCGCACCCGACTGTAAACGAAAGTATGTGGGAGTCAGTGGAGGATCTCGATGGAAAAGCAATTCATAAGGGCCCGAGAGTCACAAAACAAAAACTAACATCCTCATGACACGTTGTCGCGTCAAAGCATTCTAGCTTTAAACGAGACTCTTGCAGACGATGAAAATTATAGATTATATTATATTCAGAATAATAATATTTTTTAGATAAAAATCAGGAGGGGTATTTATGAACGTAGAAAAAACGATGCAAGTAAAAGATCAAGCAGAAGAAGTATTTCCAGTAAAAGATGTTGACTATTTGGAGATCTACACAGGCAACGCTAAACAAGCATCACACTTCTTTGCTACCACATTCGGTTTTCAACCTATAGCCTATTCTGGTTTAGAAACAGGCAATAGAGAGACGGTTTCCTATGTTTTAAAGCAACGTAATGTACGCCTGGTCATTACAGGTTCACTTAAACAGAATACAAAAATTTCTGAGTTTGTTAAAAAGCATGGAGATGGAGTAAAGGATATTGCGCTAGTCGTGGAAGATGTTGAAAGTGCTTACAACGGTGCGGTGGAAAGAGGGGCAATTGCCATCCAGCCACCACAAGAACTGACAGACGAGAACGGAACATTGAAAAAGGCGGTAATTGGTACATACGGAGATACCATTCACACATTGGTTGAACGTAAAAATTATAAGGGAGTATTCATGCCTGGATTCAAAGCATACACGAATTCCACACCGGTTAAAGATGCAGGAATTATCGGAATCGATCATGTGGTAGGGAACGTAGAGCAAATGGAAGAATGGGTTGCTTATTACGAAAAAGTGATGGGCTTTAAAGAAATGACTCATTTCACAGATAAAGATATTAACACTGAATATTCCGCGCTAATGTCAAAAGTGATGCACAATGGCGGCAGAATCAAATTCCCAATCAATGAACCTGCTGAAGGAAAAAGAAAGTCGCAAATTGAAGAATACTTGGAGTTCTATAATGGTGCCGGTGTTCAACATATTGCAATTTTGACGGAAGATATTGTTCAGACAGTAAGCAAATTAAAAGAAAATGGTGTTGAGTTCTTAAATACTCCTGACACATATTATGAAATGTTATCAGAAAGAGTAGGGGAAATTGATGAGGAAATTGCAAAGCTTCGCGAGCTGAGCATTCTTGTTGACCGAGACGATGAGGGTTATCTGCTTCAAATCTTTACTAAACCTATTGTAGATAGACCGACTCTTTTCATCGAAGTAATCCAACGTAAGGGTGCAAAGGGCTTTGGTGAAGGAAACTTCAAAGCATTATTTGAATCCATCGAAAGAGAACAAGAGTTAAGAGGAAATCTGTAAGCAAGTCACAAAAGGGAGGGCCAGTTTCCTCCCTTTTTTATAGGAGGTAGATTAACCAATGGCGGTAAAAGTAAAAAGCCGAGAAATACTCCAACATATTGCTGCCTACCCTTTAGGGAAAAGTTTGCAGGATATACAGTCGGAATTAGGAATCGCGACGATTAGAAACATGTCTGAAATTGAAAACGTGTTCGGTTGTTCCCCGCTTGTAAAGAAACAATTAATGCAAAGGCTAGATCATTTATTTACTTACCCTGACGGTTCCGCGAGAGCTCTTTCTAGCAAATTGGCGGATTTTTTAGGAGTAGCCCAAAATCAGTTGTTCATTGGAAATGGTTCAGATGAAATAATCAGGCTGCTGATTCGAGCTTTTCTGAATACAGAAGAAGAGGCGATTATGGCTGATATTACATTCCCGAGATACAAAACCAACGTCTCCATTGAAGGCGGCAAGCCAGTGGTCGTTCCAATAAAAAATGGCGTGCATGATTTGACGGCAATGCTTGCTAATATTACAGAACAGACGAAAATGATCTTTGTCTGCAATCCTAACAATCCAACAGGGACAATTGTAAAAAAGGAAGAACTTATTTCCTTCATTGAAAATGTCCCGGAACATATCTTGATTGTGTTAGATGAGGCGTACTATGAATATGCAACAAGTGAGGAATATCTCCAATCCATCCCTCTATTAAAGAAACATGCCAATCTTGTTATTTTAAGAACGTTTTCTAAAGTCTATGGCCTGGCCGGATTAAGAATTGGCTATGGCATCATGGACCCTTCCATAACGGCAGAATTAAACAAAGTGAAAGAGGTATTCAATGTAAATCAGCTTGCTCAAGCAGCTGCGATGGAAGCCATTAAGGACCAGGAATTTAGAAAAGAGTGTATCCTTCGCAATGAAAAAGGGAGAGCATACTTGGAGAGAGAACTAGACGAATTAGGTTATACCTATTTCCCTACACAGGCAAATTTCATGATGATACATATCGGCAAAGATGGAAATGAAATCACTCAAGAATTACTAACAAAAGGGATCATGGTTAAAACAGGAGCAGCTTTGGGGTATCCGAACAGTATAAGGGTCACCATTTGCTCCATGGAGGATAACCTTTCTTTTATTGAGGCGTTAAAAAATTTGTAAAAAAGTGCAGGTGACAAACATGGATATTCAACCAAGCAATCTTGCCTGGAAAGATGCATACAAGCTGATGGTGGGTTCTATCTTGCCAAGACCCATTGCACTTGTTTCTTCTATTAATAAGGAAGGAATAGCAAACATCGCTCCTTTCAGTTTTTTTACAGCCATCAGTGCAGAGCCGATGCTTGTCTGCTTTTCTCCTATGCGAAGAGGGACTGATGGGTCGAAAAAGGATACCTTATTGAATATTGAAAGCACAAAGGAGTTTGTCATCAATATTGTCAGTGAGGAAATTGTGGAACAAATGAATATTACTGCAACTGAATTTCCAAGCGATGTGGATGAGTTTGAAGAGTCAGGCTTCACGAAAGAACCTAGTTTCATGGTTACACCACCGCGAGTGAAGGAAAGCCTTGTACAAATGGAATGCTCACTACATGAAGTGCTCCATTTCGGTGAAATACCAGGTTCAGGCAGCCTTGTAATCGGAAAAGTAGAGAGTTTCCACATTTCAGATGACTTGTATTTCGAGGGGAAGATTGATACAACAAAATTGAACCCTGTAGGAAGAATGGCAGGAAGTATGTATACAAAGGCCATAAGTGATATGTTCGAACTTCAACGCAAATAAGGAAATGTGAGGGTTTGTCATGAAGTATATTACCTTTAAAAATAGCTCTGGTGAGATCAAAGCCGGCTGGATAAATCATGACATTGTTGTCGACATGAACGAAGCATCAGATGGTCTTTTACCAACCGACCTTCTTACATTGATAAACCACTATGACAAATATAGAAATATAGTAACACTTTATTTAGAAAATGATGTAACTAAAGGAAGATATAAAAGAGAGGAAGTCACGCTCCTTGCACCGTTACCTAAACCTGTAAGCGTTCGTGATTTCTACGCGTTTGAGGAACATGTAAAGACTGCGCGGGCCAGAAGGGGACTGGATGTAATTCCAGAATGGTACGAAATCCCCGTCTTTTATTTTTCCAATCACTTGGCCATTAAAGGCCCCGGGGAAGGGATCGATAAACCATCCACTTGCGAGTGGCTGGACTATGAGCTGGAAATTGCCTGCATCATTGGAAAAGAAGGCAGAAATATTAAAGCGCAGGATGCCGAGGATTACATTTTCGGCTATTGCATCATGAATGATTGGAGTGCAAGGGACCTTCAAGCAACAGAGATGAAGGTTGGTTTGGGTCCTGCAAAGGGAAAGGATTTTGCGACATCCTTAGGGCCTGTCATTGTGACACCTGACGAACTTGAATCATTTAAAACAAGTAAAGGCTACAACTTAGAAATGACTGCTTCTGTAAATGGAAGTTTACTTTCAAAAGGGAATTTCGAGCAGATTCACTATACATTTGCTCAAATGATTGAAAGAGCATCAGCCGATGTAACAGTATTCCCTGGAGAAGTGATAGGATCGGGTACGGTTGGTACCGGCTGCATCCTAGAACTAGGTACAGAAGTACACCGCTGGTTACAACCTGGTGATGAAGTAGAACTATCCATCACCGGCTTAGGAACATTGAAAAACACTATAAAATAAGTGTGTTTAGAAGGTAACAACTAAACAATATAATGAGGTGAGCTCATGTATTATCGTAGAATGGGAGAAATACCACATAAACGCCATACGATGTTCAAAAAAGAGGATGGCACATTGTATAGAGAACAGGTAATGGGAACCAAAGGTTTTTCAGGTACACAATCCATCCTGTATCATCACTACCTGCCAACAGAAGTGGTAAAATCCACGGTACTTGGCAGCTATATGCCTGAATATGAAGAACAAGAAGCCTTGAATCACCGCCACCTACTCACCACTTCGATAGAGACCAAAGGAAATGCGTTAGATGCCAGAGAGTACTTATTAGGAAACAGTGATCTATTAATAGGAACAGCTCTGGTCACGGAGAAGATGGAGAATTACTACCGGAATGGAGACGGAGACGAACTTCTATTCATCCATTATGGTTCAGGAAAAGTAGAAACCATGTTCGGGACGATAACTTACCGTCCGGGGGATTATGTGACTATCCCAATCGGTACCATCTACCGTGTCGTACCTAATGAAGAATCTAAAATTCTCTTCATTGAGTCTTTTAGTCAACTAACCACACCTAGAAGGTATCGCAATGAATATGGCCAGATGTTGGAACACAGTCCATTTTGCGAACGTGACTTCAGGGGGCCAGAAACGTTAGAAACATATACAGACAAAGGTGAGTATGAAGTAATCACCAAAACAAGGGGTTATTTGCACTCACACGTACTTGGACATCACCCACTTGATGTAGTGGGGTGGGACGGTTATCTCTATCCATGGGTATTCAATATAGAAGATTTTGAGCCTATTACAGGCAGGGTTCATCAGCCACCTCCCGTCCATCAAACCTTTGAAGGGCATAACTTTGTTGTCTGTTCCTTCGTACCAAGATTGTACGATTACCATCCAGAAGCAATACCGGCTCCTTATTACCATAGTAATGTGAACAGTGATGAACTGCTTTATTATGTGGCAGGAAACTTCATGAGCCGCAAAGGAATTGAGGAAGGATCCATTACGTTACACCCATCAGGTATCCCACATGGCCCGCATCCTGGTACCACCGAGGCTAGTATCGGAAAGAAGGAGACCTTGGAGCTTGCAGTCATGATAGATACATTCAAGCCTTTGAAGGTGGTTAAAAAAGCTCACGGTATCGAAGATAAAAAGTATATGTTTACTTGGATAGATAAGTAAATCTGTGTGAAACACCATGCTTTCCAAAAAAGCTTGGTGTTTTTATGGTTTTATTATCCAAAAAAAGTTAGAATTCCTGTAAAGAATGTAACATTAAAGTACTATCTTGTAATAAAATGGACTGTATCAAAACTTGTCAACACCATTTTTTTAGTATAATTTTAATCTGTTTCATTTTACTGGAAAAATACTTAAAAGTTATTGATTTATACTTTTTATATAATCCGTTGATACATAAAGATTCTTGTAGTATATGGATAATTATAGAAAAATGATATAATTGATATCCACATTATTCCTCTAATATTACACAGAACCCGTGTTATGATTTTCGTGTAGCAAGAAAGCAACACAAAAAAATTTCAAGGGGGAAACACACCTATGAAAATCAACAAAAAGTCTATCATCACTGCTGTAACTACTGCAGCTGTATTAACTGCCGCACCATTCGGAATGAATGCGAAAGCAGAATCTAATGCACCAACAATTCCAACATGTGACTTAACAAATAAAGTCACTTCATTTAATATCAATAAAACTTTTACTAATCAAGAAGATGCAAAAGCATTCTTAGATGGCTATGTAAAAGAGCTTGAAGAAAAATACGGTGTAAAAGTAAACTTAAATGGTGTACCAGCTGCGGAAGCAACTGAAAAAGAAGCTCCAAAACAAGCTGAGCAGAAACCAGCTGAAAAAGTAGAAGCTCCTAAGGAAGAAAAAGCGGAAGCTCCTAAACAGGAAGCACCAAAGCAAGAAGCTCAAGCACCACAACAACCAGCACCACAGCAAAATGCTGAAAAACCAGCAACTGAACAAACTGCTGGGGCTGTAAGTGAATTTGAAAAGAAAGTTGTAGAATTAACAAACGCTGAGCGTCAAAAACAAGGTTTAGCTCCGTTAAAATTGGATGAAGAATTAAGCAAAGTAGCAAAAGAGAAATCTAAAGACATGAAACAAAACAACTATTTCTCTCATAACAGCCCGACTCACGGTTCTCCTTTTGATATGATGAAAAAATTCGGAATTCAGTACAACACTGCAGGGGAAAACATTGCACAAGGTCAACAAAGCCCTGAAGAAGTTGTAAATGCTTGGATGAATTCTGAAGGTCACCGTGCAAATATCATGAACAAAAACTTCACACACATCGGTGTAGGTCATGTGGCAGAAGGAAACTACTGGACTCAAATGTTCATCGGTAAATAATATGGGAAACTTTAAAGGCAGCCAAATTGGCTGCCTTTTTTGAAAGCCAAAAGTATAATTTTCGGTGAATTTTCGTTCCAGGCAATTAACTTGGGTTAATGTAATCTATCTGGAGCAGAAGAATACCTCTGTGAACTGGTAAATGAGAAGGAGAGGTCCTCATAGAGCGAATGAAGACCTCTGTGAAGCGGGAATAGAGGAGGAGAGGTTTTCATAGAGTGGATGAAGACCTTTGTGAAGCGGGAATGGAGAAGGAGAGGTCCTCATAAAGCGAATGAAGACCTCTGTGAAGTGGGAATAGAGGAGGAGAGGTTTTCATAGAGTGGATGAAGACCTTTGTGAAACGGGAATGGAGAAGGAGAGGTCCTCATAAAGCGAATGAAGACCTCTGTGAAGCGGGAATGGAGAAGGAGAGGTCTTCATAGAGCGATTGAAGCCGGCCTTATACGGGCAGTCATGGGCGGAAAGCGATAAACTAATTAACTAAAGTTTATAGCTCTTTAAAAAGACTTTCATAGTAAAGAAGAGGGGGGAGGATCCTACTCTTTTTCAATCAAATCACTATCAAAACGTTCCATGAAGAAATATGCTTTTCTAACCTGTTGGACAACCTTATGAATACTATTAGGGTTTATACGGTTGATTCCTATATCCTGAAGAATGGCCAAAGTAACTACCAACGAAGGTAGCAAGTGGTCAGAAACCCATAGATTAACGTCATGTTGTATCAAGATTTTGACTTCTCTTTTTAGATCATTCTTATAACTCTTAAATTCAGCGATCAATTTTGGATATAAGTTTTTCTTCGTTTCAAAATCCGCCGTTTCATATCTTTCGAGCAGGCATAAGAGTATGCTGAGTTGTTGACGAAAATAACTTAAAGAAGATAACACTTTTTCATTATCGTAATTGGTCATAATACAACCCCTCTATTACAAATTGTTATATGACTTATTTCGACAATATACTACAAATCCCTTTCGTTATTCCTATAAGAATAGTTACATATAAAGACCCTCTCCTTACGAGTAAGAGAGGGTCTTTTTCATATATCTATTTTGTAAGATGTATAACCGCCAGGCGAGTCCAACAGCACCGGCAGCTAAGCCACAAATTAGGCCGATCCAATATCCAAAAGCACCAAACTGAGTATAGTTGGCCAGAACAAATCCTATCGGGAGGCCGATGATCCAATATGATACAAAGGCAAGCATAAAGGTGACGTTCACATCTTTATACCCTCGCAACGCCCCTTGGATTGGTGCGGCAATGGCATCTGAAAGCTGGAAGAAAATAGCATATAATAAAAACGCTGTCGTTAAGGTGATTACATCCGGGTCTTTTGTGTATAAATAGGCGACTTCAGTTCTGAAAAAGTACAGGAAGATAGCACAGACGGATGATAGTAGAACCGCGGATACCACTCCCATATAAGTGTACTGTTTGGCATCTTTAATGCGTCCCGCTCCAACCTCGAAACCAACCAAGATGGTTAATGCCATTGAAATACTCAATGGAACCATATAGAGCAGCGAAGCAAAGTTAAGTGCAACTTGATGCGAAGCAATAGTAATGGTATCAAATGAACTCATTAGCAATGTTACAGCTGAAAAGATACTTGTTTCAAAAAATATGGACAGTCCGATTGGTACCCCGATAAGTAAAATTTCTTTCCACTTGGATAGGGAAACGGGATATAGCTTCTTAAATAGAGGAAATGCCGTAAATGGACTCTTTTTTAGAACAATATATAACGAAATAAATGTGATAAGCCAATAAGTTAATGCTGAAGCCACACCTGCACCGATTCCGCCAAGGGCGGGGAGTCCAAGTTTACCGAAAATCAATAAGTAGTTCAGCAGAACATTTATTGGTAAGGAGAGCAATGTGATAATCATGGAAGTTCGAGTATGCCCCAATGCATCGATAAAACATCTTAATACGGTATATGCAAATAAAGGGACGATACCAAATCCAAGGGCAACGAGATAGTATTTTGCCACGTGTCTTACTTCAGATTCAAGGCTCATGGCAGAAAGGATCGGATTAAGGGAAATGGCTCCAATCCCGATAACGAGTACACTCATAGCTACAGCAACATACATACCCTGAGTTATCGAAAATGGGACATTATCTGTATTTTTAGCACCGACCAATTGAGCCACTATGGGTGTGATGGATAGAAGAATGCCACTGAGTCCAGTGTATACAGGTACCCAAAGTCCTGCGGCAATGGCCACACCTGCCAAGTCGCTTGCTCCAACATTTCCTGTCATCATGATATCAAAGAGATTCATGGAGAAAAGTCCGAGCTGCGTAATTAAGATGGGGACAACAATTTTAATGAAAATATGTATACGCTCTTTATAGGAAAACGCTTGATGCATCTCTTGCCACGACCTTTATTTTTGGAATGATGAAATCAATAATGAAAGGATTATAACATATTATTTTTATTTAGAGTGTAGAAATAATTTATTCGGATTTTTTTGATTATATAAAGATCTTTCTACCTATATAAATGTGTTGACACATATCTGTTAAGCTACTAGAATAGGTATATATTAAAACTACATACGCACAAGCCCAATCAAAGGGGAGTAGCTATGAGAACGATATAGTCGTCATGACGTGACTGATTAATCAGCACCGGCTTTATCGGCAACAATTATGTTGTTAGCAAGACCTTTGCCTAAACTGGAAATTGTACAGTTCTAGGTAAAGGTCTTTTTATGTGTTCATAAAGAGCCTTTACCGTTTCCAGGTAAGGCTTTTGTTATGTAAAAAGGAGAGGAAAACCATGGAATTATCATTATTATTGGAATACGGCTGGGTTCTTCTTGTCCTGATTGCACTTGAAGGTATCTTAGCGGCTGACAACGCACTAGTACTAGCAATTATGGTAAAGCATCTCCCTGAAGAGGCACGCAAGAGGGCTTTATTTTATGGTCTTGCAGGAGCCTTTGTTTTCAGACTTGGATCATTATTTGCCATCTCATTTTTAGTATCAATATGGCAAGTGCAAGCCCTTGGAGCTGCTTATTTGCTGTTTATCGCACTCAACCATATATGGCGAAGGTATGCAGTGGCGAAAGTGGAGCATGCAGCTGCGGTTGACAAGCCCAAAAAGCAATCTGGTTTTTGGATGACAGTTTTTAAAGTGGAAGTGGCGGATGTCGCTTTCGCGGTGGATTCCATCCTGGCAGCTTTTGCTTTGGCCATGACTTTACCACAAACAAACCTTCCGCAAATCGGGGGCATTGATGGAGGACAATTTATCATCATCTTCCTAGGTGGATTTATCGGAGTAGTCATCATGCGTTTTGCTGCTACGTTGTTTGTTAAATTGTTAAAAGAAAGACCGAGTTTGGAAACCGCAGCTTTCCTGATTGTGGGATGGGTTGGTTTCAAATTGGCAATGTACACATTAGCGCATCCAAGTGTTGGGGTACTTCCTTACCACTTCCCGCACAGCCCAGTATTTAAGGCGATGTTCTGGATAGTCTTAATCGGTATCGCTGTTGGTGGTTGGATTGTATCAGGGAAGAACAAAGTGGTTCAAGAAGTGGACAGCATTAAGTAAGATAATTCTTTTCACTTCAAGAAAATTGGAATAGTTGATATAATGTACTAGGCTGTTGACAAACTATTGTCAGCAGCCTTTTTACCTAGGTGAAATATGACAATCCATAACTCCCACAAAATGTGAAATACTAATAGTACTATTTGAAAAAGGAGACTGAAGTGTGTTTACAATAAATCAATTACCAACAGAAATTCAAGAAAAATTCAAAAGAAATAAAGATAAAATACAAGATAGTTCCCTTATTGGAACGACGGGTTACACAGCAACTGATAATGATATCATGTATGATTGCATCATTGCCTTGTCGATGGGAAAGAACGTCCTTTTAAAAGGCCCAACCGGTTCCGGAAAGACGAAACTCGCCGAAACGTTATCTTCCATCTTTCATCAACCAATGCACAGTATTAACTGTTCGGTCGACCTTGATGCCGAGGCATTACTTGGTTTCAAAACCATAGATAATGTGGAAGGGAAAGCTTCCATCGAATTTGTATCTGGGCCTGTCCTCAAGGCGATGAAACAAGGTCACTTGCTGTACATCGATGAAATTAATATGGCAAAGCCAGAGACATTACCAATTTTGAATGGAGTATTGGATTACCGGAAAACAATTACCAATCCATTTACAGGTGAGGTTGTAAAAGCGGAACAGGACTTTGGTGTCATTGCAGCTATCAATGAAGGATATGTGGGAACGGTTCCACTTAATGAAGCATTGAAGAATAGGTTTGTGGTCGTAGATGTCCCATATGTGCAAGGGGATATTTTATTTCAAGTGTTAAAAAGTCAATCCCGTTTGAAAGATGAGAAATTGCTGAAGAAATTTGTCACATTGTCATCCGATCTCATAGCTTTGGTGGAAAACGGCAACCTCTCGGAAGAAGCAGCTTCCGTACGCGCCCTTTTAGATACATGCGACCTTAGTGTCTACTTGCCTCCAATCCGTGCCATTAAGCGTGGAATTGCAGAGAAGTTGGAAGATGATAGAGAAAAAGCGGCCATCTTGAATATCGCACAAACTTTGTTTGAGTGAGGGATGAATAATGAGACCGATCGTTTTTAATGATAAGAAAATCGACTCATTCCTGTTTATGGAACTATCCGACTTGGCAACTTCCCTTTCTAAGAAAAAGAATTTAGAGGTGGAATATGCGTTCAAGTCGTACTATGATCCCTACAGTAATAAACTGTTTATCAGCCTGTTTTGGGATAATCACCCACCATACGAGAAATTGCAAGGGATGAAAAGTGATGTTTATTTGCGTAGCATCGGATCTGTCCCGCATACGGATTATGAAGTAATCCATGAATTGTTTCTGTTTATGAAAAAGACTCATTTGAGCAGCTTTTGCAGGCAGCTTTTCATGCTTCTCGAAGATTTGAGACTTGAGGAATACTGCAAAAGGGAACGCCCGGGTACAACCAAGACCTTTCTGATCAGAAGAGCGGAGTACAGGAAGTACTTTCGCAGCCAGTTAACAGTCAATGCGGAGAGAAACATCCTGACTGATGCACTATATAATTTGCTGTACCTACTATTGACGACAGATAATCCGTTGGAAGAAGTGCCTTCATTGAATGAGGATCTTGATCTTGCGCTTCCTTTTTTAAGAGAAGAAGCTTCCAAATCTTACGAAGCAAAAAGCACGAGGGAAATTCTTAAAAGTACAAAGGTTATGGTGGAAGTGCTGGAAGATCTGCTGGAAAGGGATATGCTTAATACTTATTTCTTCCTTCCAGACTTTACGGAAAAACTAGAAGAAGAGCATGGTCCAACCTTTGATGAGATGAAAAGAAAAAGTGAATTGAAGAATGATGATATCAAGCAGAGGGATAAGCAGGATGATGAGGAAGATGTTCAAGAAGACAAGCTTCCGACCTGGCACCGAGAATCAGAAAGTAACAATAAAAGCTTCCTCCAATTCGATATGGAGCAAGGAACTAAAACGGACTTGATGGGGGAAGGGGTAAGAGAAGGCGAAGATGGAGACCAGGCAATGGGATTCGTACAAGGCGAGAGTCAACAAACCAATAGAAACGATTACTCGAAGCTTGAAGCGCTGGATGTACTCAACGATACAAAAAAAGAAGGCGGAAATGGCGCGGAGTTTGGGAAAGAGAACAAGTATGCTTACCCAGTATTTTTAAAACCTGATGTTGTTTCTAAAGAACAAAACCGTGAATATGAAGAGTATAAGCAGTTCGTGGCTTCTTATCAAAAGAAACTGAAGCAGTTGATTCAAAAGACATTGGAACATAAAAAAATTATGCCAAGAAGCGATCTTCCATTCGGCAGACTCAGTAAGAAACTCATCCCTTGGTTCACAGATGATAACCCGAGAGTCTTCTATAAAAAGGATAATCCATCCATTGAAATCGATGCAGTGTTCTCACTGCTGGTAGATTGTTCAGCATCCATGTTCGATAAAATGGAACAGACTAAATACGGAATCACTCTTTTTCATGAAGCATTGAAATCGGTATTTGTTCCTCACGAAGTCGTAGGATTCTGGGAAGATACCAATGATGCAACGTCCACAAGTCAACCAAATTATTTCAAAACGGCCATTGATTTCTCCTCTAGTTTGAGACAAGCTTCCGGCCCTGAGATCCTGCAACTGGAACCTGAAGAGGATAACCGGGATGGATATGCAATAAGGCATATGACCAAGAGACTTATTGCTAGAAGTGAAAAACAGAAGTTCCTTCTTGTATTTTCAGATGGGGAACCTGCAGCGATGGACTATGAGAAAAACGGCATTGTAGACACTCATCAAGCAATCATGGAAGCAAGAAAGACTGGCCTGGAAGTCATCAATGTATTTTTGGCAAATGGTGAAATCGATGAAGGACAAGTCAAAACCATTCAAAACATGTACGGAAAGTATAGTATTTTAGTCCCGGATATTGAGGAACTGCCAGATGTACTTTTTCCACTTTTAAAAAAATTATTATTGAAAAGTTTATAAAACAGGTGATTAGGCTAACTCTAAGAGATAAGGAGTTAGCCTTCAATTTGTAGACATTGCAAATTCCATAACAGTTTTCAAGTTGATCGTAGTGGAAGGCGCGCAGATTCCCGCGGGAGGAAGGGACAGGGAAGACCCCGCAGGGCGTAGCCCGAGGAGGCTTCCGGACCGCCCGCAGGAAAGCGAAGCGCCTGAAACGAAGATCAACAAGTAAATGTTAATCATATTAGGGTTTGTCGACAGTCTGTAGGCTAACTCTAAAAGATAAGGAGTTAGCCTTTTTGTCTGGAGTGAATAGTTATGTATTTTAAAATAAGACCTGAAGCATTTTTTAAAACAAGCATCATACTTTTTCTTCTTTTTCTTTTGGTGGCAGGATTAACCTTGGTTGAGGCAGCTGTCTCTTTCGACACTATGCTTGGAGAAAATATGTATAGGTTTGCAGATATGGATAGGTTCTTTATTTTCTTATCATATATCGGATCTAGGCTGTTTTTCTATCCAGCTCTTATTGTCCTATCAGTTGTCTTACTTTTTAAGAAGAAGTGGTCTTTGGTGCTATTCATATGGTGCAACTTAGTTGGTGTCCGCCTCTTAAATACTTTTTTGAAAAGCATATTTACGAGGGAAAGGCCAACATTGGACCATATTGTCGAAGCGGGATATTACAGCTTTCCGAGTGGGCATTCCATGAATTCAATGGCATTCTTCGGTGCAATCGCCATCCTGGTTCTGATAGTGGTCCGTTCCGACTGGATCAGAATAACTGTCGTCATGTCATGTATATTATTAATTTTATTGATAGGATGTAGCAGGGTATATCTAGGTGTTCATTTTCCTCTTGATGTTCTTGGTGGATTCTTGATGGGGGCATCTTGGCTGTTTTTTATTTCAGCTATTTTGCTTAAATTGGAACAGCAGAATAGAAAATTGTTTTCTTTCCATAATAATGGGTAAATAAGATACAGTTGGTAAAAATAACTTTAATACATAAGGGAGCTGAATAGGAATGGAATGGTTTAATAAAAAGCCTATAATGGCTGTATTGAGCTTGATATTGACTGCGGGAATTACTACAGGGTGCGGAACAGGCAACGATGATTTATCTGCACCACCGGAAAATGCACCTGCACAAAATGAGGGAACAGGCACAGAAGAAAAGAATCAAGAAACAACGACGGAAGAAGGACAGGCAGGAACTGGTCATAGTTTTACCAAGTTTGATCTTGAAGTGGAATATGATAACAATGTGAAGTATGAAGCAGAATACGAAGCAGAAGGAAATGGAGAGGCAGAAATTGAAGATGATTTGAACGAAGTCTCCCTTAAAGGTGACGATGCCTACACAGAACTTTCTCCTCTTTTGGAACAGCTGAACTTTGACAGCAACGCAGACGATCAGGAAGTTATGTCACAGGTAATGGAAGTATTTGGGCTGCAGGGCGATTATAAGGAGTTTGAATTGGAAGTCACTTTCGAAGATGGTACCAAAAAGAAATATGAAGATAAACGATAAATCAAAAAACACTTGGAGAAGGCAAAATGGCCTGATTCAAGTGTTTTTTTGAATGAATTTGTTAAAGCATACTGTTGATTTTGTAGCAACCTAGATGTTGATTGGAGCAATAGGCGAAGACTCCTGAGGGAGATAGCGTTTAGGGGAGACACCGCGCAAGCCGAAGAGGCTCCCCGAACGCCCCTAGTAAAGGGGAGGCTAGTGGGAAGATCAACAGCGGTGTTTAACTGAGCCTTTGAATAAAAAAACAAGTAGGGTAGAAATTTCGAGTGGCGAATTAATTCATTCCATGGTATAGTTTTCTTACAACAACCCAAGTGAACGGAGAAAACAATATGTGGAAAAATCGTAATGTATGGATTATTTTAATTGGTGAGTTTATAGCTGGCTTAGGGCTATGGACAGGTATTATAGGAAACTTGGAGTTTATGCAGGCTTTGGTGCCTTCTGACTTTGCCAAGTCACTCATCCTGTTTGCTGGACTTCTCGCTGGAGTGATGGTAGGTCCATTTGCCGGTAAGATGATAGATGCTTCAAGTAAAAAAAGAGTTATGTTGATATCAGGTTTTGGACGTATGGTCAGCGTTGTATTCATGTTCATGGCTATTGAATTTCAATCCATAATTTTCATGATAATATTCATGATTGCCATTCAGATTTCAGCGGCCTTCTATTTCCCTGCATTACAGTCTTCCATCCCGATGATTGTAAAAGATAAGGATTTATTGGAAATGAATGGAGTCCATATGAACGTCTCCACGGTTTCCCGAATCGCTGGTACAGCTCTAGCAGGGGCAATGCTTGTAGTTATGAGCTTATCCTCTTTGTATATGGCATCCATGGTTGCATATGGAATCCTTTTTGCCATCACTTTTTTATTGAACTTTGAGGACTCTTCCACTAAGCAGGAGGTTGGAAAGGGGAAGAAAACAGGAAGTTTCAAAGAAGTGTTGCCTGTATTAAGAGAAACACCGATTGCTTTGACTGTTTTGATACTCACGTTTATTCCTTTTTTATTTATTGGGGGCTTCAACTTGATGGTCATCAATATCAGTGAAATTCAGGATGATCAAACGATTAAAAGTCTTATCTATACCATTGAAGGAATATGCTTTATGATCGGTGCCTTTGCCGTGAAACGTATATCCAATGATAGGAATATGATTCCGTTAATGTTCGGGTTTGTAACACTAATCGCCATATCACATTTAAGCCTTTATTTTGCAGATATCAAGTGGGTGACCTTATTCTCCTTTGGACTTTTTGGCTTGGCAGTTGGCTGCTTTTTTCCGATTGCAGCGACCATTTTCCAAACGAAAATTCCAAAAGAATATCACGGCAGATTCTTCTCATTCCGTAATATGTTAGACCGTGTACTCTTTCAAGTTGTCCTCCTTGGAACGGGTTTGTTTCTGGACACCATTGGCCTTCAGATGATGGCGATTGTTTTTGGACTTTTATCTTTAACCTTGATACTTTTCTATGGTTTAAAATTATTCCGCCAGCCGGTTGCTATAGCCGAACAAAAAACACCGTAACCGGTGTTTTTTTCGTTGGAATAAAGGGAATGACCATGAAAGAGTGAATATATTAAAAGAGTAGTACCTGACATTTTGATAGGAGGGATGAAGGTGGAACAGTATTCAATGTACATAAACGGCGAGTGGGTCAAAACCGATGAAGTGATTGAGGTGACCAATCCAGCAACAGGTGAAGTAATCGGTACGGTACCAAGCATCTCTGAAAAACAACTGGAAGAAGTAATCCAGTATGCCAATGATGCTTTTCAAACATGGAGAAATTATACGGCTTATGAGCGCGCAGATTTGCTGAACAAGTGGTTTATGCTATTGGAGGAAAATAAAAAACTAATCGCCGAAACATTGACAAAAGAACAAGGAAAACCATTCCGGGAAGCACTTGGAGAAGTTGGTTATGCCAACAGTTTTGTAGAATGGTATAAAGAAGAAGGTAAAAGAATCTATGGGGAGACGATTCCTTCCTCTTCAAAAGATAAGCGTGTGCTCATCCAGAAACAGCCAGTAGGTGTGGTGGCGGCCATTACACCTTGGAATTTCCCTGCTGCCATGATTACCAGAAAGGTGGCACCTGCCCTTGCTGCAGGGTGTACGGTAATTGTAAAGCCTGCAGGGCAAACTCCACTTACTGCACTATTGTTAGCGAAATATGCAGATGAGGCAGGTATCCCCAAAGGGGTCCTACAGGTTGTAACAGGAAAGTCCAGTGTGATTGGTGAGTCCTTGATGAAACATCAGGATGTCAAAAAGCTGACTTTCACCGGATCCACGGAAATTGGGAAGAAATTGATGGAACAGGCGGCACATACCGTTAAAAAACTATCACTGGAACTTGGAGGGCATGCTCCATTCATAATATTTGAGGATGCTGACCTTGAAAAGGCAGCGAAAGGGCTTGTACAATCTAAATTCAGAAATGCAGGCCAAACTTGTATTTGTGCCAATAGAATCTACGTTCAGGAGAGTGTTGCAGAAAAGTTCACTTCTTACTTTGTGGATGAAGTTTCTAAATTGAAAGTTGGAAACGGAATGGAACGAGGAGTGGACCTTGGACCCCTAATTGATGAAGATGCCCTTGATAAAGTGAAAGAACATCTAAATGACGCAAAAGGGAAAGGGGCTTCCGTTGCGTATGGTGGTGTAGTGAAGGATAAGACGTTCATGGAACCTACTGTCATCACAGGTGTGAATGATGACATGCAGTGTATGCAGGAGGAAACGTTCGGGCCACTTGCGCCGATTACAACTTTTAAAGACGAACAAGAAGTTATACAACGAGCAAACAATTCACCATATGGCCTGGCAGCTTATGTATTTACGGAAAAGATGTCAAGAATTTATCGTGTAACCGAAGGTCTTGACTATGGAATTATAGGTGTAAATGATGGGGGGCCTTCTATAGCGCAAGCACCATTCGGTGGACTGAAAGAGAGCGGAATTGGACGTGAAGGTGGCCACCATGGCTTAGAAGAATATCTGGAAGTAAAGTATGTTTCCATCGGAATATAAATGGTGTGGAAGAATCCTTGATCCTGGTATCAAGGATTCTTTTTAGTTTCCTCTCTTTTTCCAACCTTCTACTAACAAAACATTTCGTATTCCAACAAATTTCCTATATAATAAAACTAAACAAAGATGAAACCTTTTCCTCAGTGATACGTAAATAAAGGTACAGTTTAAGGATTTTTTTCAATAGGTGAGGAGTGAAAATATGAAACGCTTCATGCTGCAGAGCTTCATTGTAATTGTTTCTATCAATTTAGCAATTGTAGGTTTTTTTATAGCATTTCAACTGATGGGTAATCAACTTCAATTAGGTGTATTGGGAGCTTTTGCTGGATTTCTTCTGAGCTATTGGGCTTTAAAAAGAAAGCTGCTTCCAAATAACGATTTGGATAAGATTGAGCGGAAAGAAAAGAAATATGTCCATGCACAATTGAGGCAGGCGAAGGATAAAGCAAAGAAAATCAACAGTTCAAGATTTCGGGTCCGATCCATCTTTGTCTATCAGACCATCACTAAAATTTCCAAGATATCAACTAAAATCATAAAAATGGTGGAAAAAGAACCTGTTCGTTACCGGACTGCACAGAACTTCTTTCATCAACACTTGGATTCGTCGGCAATCATCACAGAAAAATATGTCCATTTATTAAATCAACCAGTCCGCACCCATGAAGTTTCCCTGGCCCTCCGTGAAACGGAAGAGGCATTGAAACAATTGGAGCGTAACATGGAAAAAGAAATGATATCGGTCCTTTCTGGTGATATGAACAACCTCAACACGGAAATACAACTGATGAACCAAAAAAACTTTCAACAGATGGACGTGAATAACAAAATAATTGAAAAGAAGTAGCTTATGGGGTGAATGACAATGAATAATAATGATAAATTCAAAGAACAAGTTAAAGATGAGACGCTGAACGACCTGTTGAAAAATCCATTCTCCACTCCAGAGGTGGAAAATGAAATGATTCCTCACCGGGAAACCAATGCGCAACCTGAACCGCAGAAAGAAAAAGTGATGGATTCCTTATCAGCAGAATATAAGGCCCGTGCTTTGGAAATTTCCAAACAGATAGACCCGACAGATCAACAAGCCATTTCCTCCTATGGAATTACGGCCCAGAACGAGCTTTCTACCTTTTCCAACTCGATCCTGTCCCATGTGCAGGCAAAAGATGCCGGTCCAGTTGGTGAAGTTGTATCAGATTTGATGAGAAAGATCAAAGAAGTGAAACCTGGGGAGCTGGAGCCTCAAAAGAAAGGTTTTTTCGGCAAACTGTTTGGAAATGTAAACAACTCTGTCCAACAGCTATTCGCCAAATATAGAAAAATCGGTTTTGAAATAGATAAAATCTCCGACCAGCTGGAAAGCTTTAAAAAAGTACTGCAACGGGACAATATTATGCTGGAATCCCTGTATGATAAAAACAAAGACTATTTCCAGGCGTTGAATATTTACATTGCAGCTGCAGAACACAAGTTTGATGAAATCCAAGCAACCATAATTCCTGAGCTTGAGCGGAAGGCAAGGGAAACAAATAATCAGATGGATGTACAGGCAGTCAGTGACATGATGCAATTTGCAGATAGACTTCAAAAAAGAACCCATGATTTGAAAATCAGTAGGCAGATTACCCTGCAGATGGCTCCTCAAATCAGAATGATCCAACATACTAATCAAACATTGGTGGAAAGAATACAATCATCCATTCTTACTGCGATTCCATTGTGGAAGAATCAGCTTGTTATAGCAGTATCCTTGTATAACCAACAAAAAGCAGTTGACACGCAGAAGAACGTTTCCGAAACCACCAATGAACTACTTTTACGGAATTCCGAAATGCTGAAACAGAATACCATTTCAGCTGCAAGGGAGAATGAAAGAGGACTAGTAGATATAGAAACACTAAAGAAAACCCAAGAGAACTTAATCGAAACGTTGGAGGAAACGTTGCAAATCCAACAAGAAGGCCGTGAAAAACGCCATCAGGTGGAGCTTGAACTAGTCCAGATGGAAAACGATCTGAAGACCAAACTGCTTGAAGTCCGTTCCAAAGCTAAGAGAGACTAACACCTTCCTAATATTTATCGCCTTTCCTGTGAAGAATAGGGAGTAGAGGTGATTATATGCGTATAGGGGAAGCCATATCAATTGCAACCATAGCATTGGAGAAATTGGGGTATTCTGCTTCGGATATTGAAAAAATAACGAACAAGATGGTAGAAGTCATGGATACATCAACAGTTGATCAAGTAGAAGCAAGAGCGGACGAAATTATATACGAAGATGAATAATTCTTTGAAATAAAAACAAGAGGGATACCAAACATTCCCTCTTGTTTTACTTTTCATTATAATGTTATCTAGGAGTTGGGAAGACACGTTGAACCATTTCCGTAAACTCATCGAAAATTCCTCTGATTGGACGGCCTTGATTAATATCATTTGTATAACCTTCCATACGGTCAACAAACTCAGGGTTCACGGAAACATATACATTACGGATGCTGCGATCGGATTTTCGAACCTCATTAGCGATTTTCTCTTCAACATCCTTGCTCAAATCCGTATTTTCTTGACCTTCCAATACAGCTGCAACATATGCGTTACGGTTGGTAACGAGAACATTGCAGGTCCTTACTTCATTAAGATCCGTGATACGTTTGGATGCTTCGTCGGCAACCTCTAGTCGTGGTTGGTTTGTTTCATTGACACGTCTTGGATTGACCCCATCTCTTCTTACATTTTCTGTATAACGCCCCATGTTATCATAGTTGACATTAAGCGCATCTCCTTGATTATTTCTTCTAGCAGTTCCATAATCATCTACATTCCCACAACCAGTAGCAAGCATTGTAAGAGCAAGCCCAGAAACGACGATACCTTTTAACCTCATAATTCTACACCTCTTTCTTAGGATTTAACGTTATGTTTTGTCAATTTGTATAGGTTTATACGATTTTTTGCTCATAATAAGGTAAGATAGTGATGAATGATCTTATAAAGCATTGAAATAAAGTTTTTAGTTATGGGGATGGTTAATTATGGTTGTTTTTGAAAAGGATGAGTATCTGTCATTTTACGAGCTTCAACATTGGACTTCCATTCATGAAAGCAATCGTATCGTTCATAAAAACCTTGAAATTTTCGTCCAATCCTTTGTTCCTAAAAAGAGAAAAGGGCTAGTTACCATCGTGCATGGCTATCTTGATCATTCTGGATCCTTTTCAAAACTCATTGATTCTTTATTGTCTGAGGGCTATGGAATTGTTACATTTGATTTACCCGGCCATGGCCATTCCTTTGGTGAAAGAGGCGATATCAAGGATTTTAATGACTATTCAGTAGCTCTCCATGCGGTGCAGACTCATTTTAAAAAACAAGGTTTAAACGATTCGAAATGGTCTGTCATTGGACATAGCACAGGAGCTGCAATTATTCTCGATTATATCAACAGTGAAAGAATGTCTTTCAATAAAACAATCATGGTTGCTCCTTTAGTACAACCATATTTATGGTCTTTTTCGAAAATTGGTGTTAAAATCATTGGGAAGAAAGTGAAGCATATAAAAAGGACATTCCGTAAAAACTCTTCGGATTTGGACTATCTCAAATTCGTTAAAAATGATCCCCTTCAGTTTTCCCTATTGCCAGTAAATTGGCTGCATTCTTTCACGAAATGGTATAATAACCTTCCAAAATCTCCAATTAGTAATGAGCATCTATACATTATACAGGGGAATAAAGACACGACGGTTGATTGGAAATACAATATCCGTTTTCTATTGGATAAATATCCTCTTTCGAAATGTATCCTAATAGATGAAGGAAACCATCAGCTTTTTAATGAAACTGATGCCATCAGGGAGACAACTTTTTTTCATATAAAAAGATATTTAGCGGAATAAGGGGATAATAGAGGATAGATAGTACAATAAAATTGAGTAGTAAAGGTGGAATAAATCATGGAAGAAACAAAAACGACCAACGTTCAAGTCGGGGATATGATACAGATAAATAAGGGATCAAAAAAAGGAAGTAAGGGAACAGTTATTGTTGTACGAGATAGCTCAGTGATTGTGGAGTTAGGGAAGAATCCAAATACAGGAGAGCCAATTCGCACAGTAATCAATCATAAAAACTATAAAGCCATATAAAAACGAGGTGCTGGATAAGAGATCCAGCACCTCGTTTTTATTTACTATCTTATTGTGCAAAGACATGATTACCAATTGTTTTCGTTACTTTTCTTGTACGAATCCATTGGTCACTTGTTTTATCAGGGTTAAAGAAGTATAGAGAGTTGTTGCCGTCCCCACGGAAAGCAATTGCTTCTTCTACTGCTTTAAGTGCTTCTTCATCAGCAGCTTTATCTATTTGTCCGTTTCCGACTGGTGAGAATTGATAAATACCACCAGGAGAGGTTTCATAAATTACTTCCTTGATGGAATCCGGGAAAGTCTCACTGTCTACACGATTTAATACTACCGTTGCTACTGCAACTTTTCCTTCATATGGTTCTCCTTTTGATTCGGCATGAACAAGGCGAGCCAATAATTCTTTTTCTCCATCGGAAACCTTTTCAGGTAGTTGCAATGCTTCTCCGGGGAAAATCAAATGGTTATTTTTATTGTTCATTTCTTTCATTTCCTTTACGGAAACTCCGTACGTTTTACCTATATTCCACAGCGAATCGCCGGATTGTACTTTATGTGATCCTGCCGCTTGTGCATGAAAGCCTGTGCCGGCAAATAATGCTACAGCTGCAGTTGAAAATGCAATAAGTTTTTTCATAAAGAAGTTCCTCCTTGTTGTGTTAATCATCAACTTAATCATCAACTCTCGGACACTCTAATGAACATCCTAACAAGAAAGTACAAGTGTTTCACTGTATAAATGTTGCCATGAGATGATATATATTGTAGATATTACCTAGTTTTCACAAAAAGAAGGATAAAAATGGGATTTTATTGGGAAAATAAGTTCAGGAAACCAAAGTTATCCTACTTTGGAAAGAATGGAGGAGTATTTCTATGACCTACTATGCTAAATATCCCACTGTTGTTCACAGTTTTATCCTATCACTAATGTTGGTTCAAGGTATCTATCAACTTCTTCATGCTAATTACGGTAGAGCGCTTGTACAATTGTCCATTGCTTTTATCATCGTTTTTTCTTATTTCATCCGTTATCAAGTAAAGGTGAATGAATTTTCTATTCACTATCAAGTATTGTTCTTTCATATAGTTCTTATCAATAAAGAAATTATCTGCACAGACATACGCAAAATGGTCTTTAAACAGATAGGGCGTTCCTCTAAAGGTGCATATATTTTCACTAACAAGTTTTTGCCTGTCCGTTTAGTGAATTTCAAGCCTGACAGCCTGTATAATGAGTTGCAACTATTCGGGAAAAGAAATCTCCTTACCATTGTAATGAAGGACGATTTCCAACACAAAGAGCAGGAAATAGTAAAAGAAAGCTAAAGCCAGAAAGAAGAGGCTTTAGCTTTTAACGTTTTGCTTTGATAATACTCAGTTCTATGTGTTGCTGGGATTCCAGAGTCAATTTTTCATGCTTGTGCATAATTTCAAATAAGGTTTCATCTATATCAGTCGAAGGATCGATATCTGGTTCCGAAGGCTCAAGGTCCTGTAATGAGTAAGTGGAAATAGATACAGAGCGAAATCCTGATGAGTTGAAACGGCTTTTCCATTCTTGTCTAGTCAAAATAGCTGGCATACCATAGAATCTTCTCATGTTATTTTCAAGTTCTGAAGGGAGTGTCGCTTTTTTTGTCATTTCTACAGCAACTAGCATACCGTCACCCTTAAGAATCCGTAAAAGCTCGGGTAGGGTTTTCGTTGTATTGGTAAAAGATAAGACCGATTCAGAAAGAATAAAGTCGAAGGAGCAATCTTCAAAATCACACTTTTCTATATTCATCTTCCGTGCACTTAATTCAATGTTTTCCTTGGCAAACCTTTTATTTGCCTTTTGCACCATGAGAGGATGGCTATCAATGGGTGTAATATCAATTCCCAATGATTTGATGAATGTGGAGGATTGTCCTGTCCCACATCCAACCTCTAAAAGTCTCTTGCCGGAAATTCCCTCTTCCAGCAGTATTGATTTTGTAAGCTCAATCCCACCAGGATGTGCCCCACCTATTCCAAACAATGCAAGTAGGTCCGTATAAGTATGGTTCATCACTAAAAAATCACCTCATGTAATCATATGTATAGGGAGTTGTGATTGTTCTTCAGGATTGGTTAAGGTAAAATATAGTCGTAAAGATTTTGGAGGTGTTGATCAATGATACATAATACTTGGGATAAAAAGGAATCAACCAAAAAAGTGAAATGTGTACATACCGACGCAAAAAAATACCTTGTGAGCAATATGCTTACTGTCGGGAAAAGATACGATGTAAAGAATGAGACAGAAGAATTTATATTTGTAGAAGATAACAGCGGACATATTGGAGGGTATTACAAAACATACTTTGAGCAGGTTTAAGTCAGTACAAAGCCTGACGACTACAAGACGTGAAAAAACGTCTTGTTTTTTTGTATTTTCCTTTAAAAGTTGGATTAGACTCTAATTAGGGAGGGAAAAGAATAGAGGGGTGTATCTGTGAAAAAGAAACTATTTATATTAAGTGTTCTTACTTGTTTATTGTTAACTGCCTGTACGCAAGGAAACCAGTCGGAAAGCGAAAATGAAACAAAAGAGACTAACGCTAGACCGGAAGAAGGCGTGCAAGAATTAGTGTTTAGTGCATCCAAAATGGAAGTGCTTGCGACGAAATTGCAAGTTCCTTGGTCTATCAGCAAAAGTGAGGATTCTTTCTTCATTACAGAGAGGACAGGTCATGTAGTAAAGATAGATTCGGAAGGGATGAAAAGAGAGGAAGTCATTCTCAATGAACCGCTGTTGGTTTATGGGGAAGGTGGCTTGCTCGGTATGGTATTGCATCCTGATTTTGAAAGGAACGGACTTGCATTTGTTTATCATACCTATGGGACAGAGCAGGTAGTGAAGAATAGGATGGTAGTGATAAAATACGATCAGGATAAATGGACAGAACAAAAAGTGCTATTAGATGAGATAGAAGGTGCTATATTCCATAATGGGGGAAGGGTAAAGATCGGACCTGACAATAAACTATATGCAACAATAGGTGATGCCAACAATCCGGCTCTCGCACAAGACTCCGAGACCCTACCTGGCAGTATAATACGTATGAATTTAGATGGCACGGTACCTAGCGATAACCCGTATCCCAATTCTTACATTTATAGTTTTGGTCATCGTAATCCGCAAGGTCTCGCCTGGAATGAGGAGTCAGGGGAGATGTATGCCACTGAGCATGGCCCTTCTGCTTTTGATGAAATCAATCAAATCAAAAAAGGGAAGAACTACGGTTGGCCAAAAGGCACAGGAGATGAACATCCTGAAGGAATGGAAGCACCATTATTCCACTCGGGATCAGAAACATGGGCACCGTCAGGTTTAGTATTTAAAGATGGGGTGTTATTGGTTGCAAGCCTTAGAGGTGAAATGATCAAGGAATTCGAGTTGCGTTTTGGAAAGCAAGCAACACTTTGGAATCAAAACGGGAGACTCCGTGATGTATTCGTTGATGGAAATAATCTATATTTTATAACCAATAATACAGATGGAAGAGGGACCCCGGGACCAGATGACGACCAACTTATAAAGCTTGAGATAACACCTGAGTAGGGATTCAAAGTGGGAAAAGATATGCAAAAAAGCTTGTAAAGCAGGCAAGCTTTTTTATTATGTTTCTGTTGCTACAATATCTAGGGGGATATTATATGAAGAAATGGATAATGAACAATAGAATGTTAACCATTTTATTAGTGCTTTTTATTATTGTTGCTGTTACAAGCATCTATCACAGTTATAAGCCATTACCTGAAGGAGTTTCCTTTGAAGGGGATATCCACTATGTAACGGCCGTGGATTTTCTCTACGATTTAACATATGGAGAGAAAGATATTCAAGTGGAACATGAAATTTTTGACCGAATCTACAAAGTGATCGAAGAGGCCGAGGAATTTATTGTGTTGGATATGTTTCTCTTCAATGGTTATAACGATGGAGAAATGGACTATCCTCCATTAAGTGACACATTAATGAATACCCTGCTTTCAAAAAAAGAGGAGAATCCAGAGGTGGAGATTGTATTCATAACAGATGAAATAAACACAACATATGGCTCGCATGAAGCGGAAGAACTAAAAAAGTTAGAAGAGAATGGAATAAAAGTGATTGAAACGAACGTAAAAGTTTTAAGGGATTCCAACCCCTTGTATTCGGGACTTTGGAGAGTGTTCTTCCAATGGTTTGGACAAGGAGGTTCGGGATGGATCCAGAATCCGATGGCTAAAAGTGCCCCTGATACGACAGTTCGTTCCTATCTTAAACTGATGAATATAAAGGCAAACCATCGGAAGGTGATCGCTACAGATAAAAGTGCCATCATCTCTTCTGCCAATCCGCATGATGCAAGTGGACTTCATTCAAACACCGCATTTGAAGTAAAGGGTCCAATCATTGCGGACATATTAAAAACAGAACAAGCTGTCCTAGATTTTTCAAGTGGTGGGACGTTGCCTGAATATAAAGGGACCACAGAGGAAGGCGAAATTGCGGTTCAACTTCTAACCGAACGCAAGATACTAGACCACACCCTTCACGAAATTAAAATATCTAAAGATAAGGAAGAGATATGGGTCGGTATGTTCTATTTAGCAGAGAGAAAGATTATCGAGGAACTGATTGCTGCTGCGAACCGTGGAGTGACAGTAAACTTGATCCTTGATCCAAATGAACATGCATTTGGGCAGCAGAAGATAGGACTCCCTAACAGGCCAGTGGCTGCAGAACTTGTAGAGGAAGGACAAGGAAATATTGAGTTAAGATGGTACAACACCCAAGGGGAACAATACCATCCAAAAATGATTTATTTTAAAAGAGACGTTGAATCAACGATCATAGGAGGCTCAGCAAATTTCACAAGAAGAAATCTTTATGACTTAAATTTGGAAACCGATATTAAAATCACAGCCTCAAATGAGGAGCACGTTATGAAGGATATGAACGAGTACTTTTTAAGACTTTGGAGTAATGAGGATGAAATGTACACATTGCCTTTTGAATCTTATAAGGATGAGATGACAATAATTAAAAAAGCAATGTATCGTATACAGAAGGTATTAAGGTTTACAACCTATTAAACCTTATCAATTAGGTTCGAGCTACACCGATTGATATTTGCAAGGACTTTCCACTTGTGGATCTTCCTCGGCTTTGCTGAGAGGATCCAAAAAGTATACCTATTTTGGGGATCAAGGTAAACTACAGTAGTGTTACTTAGCACTTAGGGAAATCTGTAGTATTTTCGCTTTTAGGGTACCGCTAACATTATAAAAACTTTATAGGCTATATAAATTTCGACAAGATAATCACTTCCGCTCTGTATAAATCGTACCAGCCCAAGAAATAAAAAAGCAGTGGGTAGAAAGTGTACTTTGCTGGTATAGAAGTAAATCCATCTAGTTCTTTCTCTCTGTTTTATACAGGAATATTTTCTTAAAAAATGGAAATTGAGTTTTATATTTCTTCTGTTGGTGTATATGTACAAAAAGGAGGTTGTTATATGTCGAATAAAGTGAAGGTAATTTTCTTTGTGTTTGTTTCCGCTTTAGCACTGTCGGTTTTACCAAAAGAATCCTATGCAAATTGGAATACACTGCAAGTAGGAGATCAGGGACAGCATGTGACCGCTCTGCAAGAAAAACTGGTATTGTTGGGTTATCTAGAAGTTGCCCCTACAGGATATTATGGACCTTTAACAGAGGAAGGTGTCCGGCTTTTGCAACGGGATTTTGGACTTTCCGTCAATGGAGTGGCTAATCCGGAAACAATGTATAGACTGATAGAGATCGAAAAGATGGCTAAGATCGTATACGGGGAAGCCCGGGGAGAAACTTATAAAGGTCAAGTAGCTGTAGCTGCTGTTATAAAGAACCGATTGCATTCCTCTGAATTTCCTTCAACGATAGAAGGTGTCATTTACCAAAGAAATGCCTTTACAGCTGTGCAGGATGGTCAATACTATTTAACCCCTACATATATAGCATACCACGCTGTCAAGGATGCTTGGAAAGGCTGGGATCCAAGCTACGGATCTACATATTATTATAATCCTCAAACCGCTACATCTGAGTGGATTTTTGTTAATACTACACCAAACTTAAGAATCGGAAGACATTTATTTGCTTACTGATAAGGAATACGGAAAGAAAAGTACACTCCTGTGGATGGGAGTGTACTTTTTGATTTTGAAATTCTGTATTAACAGGAGGATTTTTCTTATTCCATTAAAGGGCCATTATATGTAGTATACCAGGGCGTAGTAATTAACGTTAATAACGTTAATTACTACGCCCTTTTTGTTTCTTTATTTACAACATATATATAGTAGATAAATATAGTAAACATAGTTTTCATAGAAAGAGAAACAAAAATACATCACTATTGTTTTTGGAGGTGATGTTAATGAAAGTGCAAGAGGTTTTAATTAATGACAGAAAAAGATATTTGCTTATTGATGGAGATAACAAACCTGTCGGTCCAGTTTTAAGGTTTCTTAAATATCTAGATAACATTGGAAAGGCCGAAAATACCTTAAAGTCATACTGTCATTATTTAAAGTTTTACTTTCAATTTTTAAACGAAAAAGAAAAAGAGTACAAGGAAGTGGATCTTAACCTTCTGGCGGAGTATGTATCTTGGCTAAGAAGTCCTAATCAATCTACTAAAGTAATTCAATTTCAACAAACAAAAGCAAGGAGATCTGAGCGAACAGTTAATACTATGGTGACTTGCGTTCAGAGTTTCTACGATTATTTAATGCGAATTGAAGATTATGAAAAAGATCTATCAGAAAAAACAAAGAAGCAAGTGATTGGGAATTACCGATCGTTCAAACCCTTTCTACATCATATATCAAAGGGGAAGCCACTTGATAAAAACATTTTAAAAATTAAAGAACCTCGGAGAGAGGTTTTAACACTTACAAAAGATCAGGTTCAATCTATTCATGATGCGTGTAGCAATATTCGAGATGCTTTATTGGTTCGAATTTTGTATGAAGGCGGTCTTAGAATTGGAGAGGCATTATCTTTATGGATCGAGGACTTTGATATTGGCTCTACCTCCATTCAAGTACGAGAATCTAAAACTGTAAACGGCAAAGGAAGAAGAGTATATGTATCTGGCGATACAATGAATGTTTTTCAAGATTACCTAATTGATTATCATGACGCGGATACCAATCATGTATTTATAAATCTAACTGGTCCTAATAAGGGAGAACCATTAAATTATCAAGCAGCTTTCGATGTAATTAAACGTATAAGAAAGAAAACCCAGATTGATATTACCCCCCATATGTTAAGGCATACTTATGCCACTGAGCTTCATGAACAAGGGGTAGAAATATCGATAATCCAAAAGTTGTTGGGTCATTCGAACGTTCAAACAACAATTAAGACTTATGTTCATCCCACCGATGTCACTATACGAAAAGAGTGGCAGAAAGCACATGACAAGATGAAAGGTGACAAGAATGATTTTATTAAATAAAGCAACTGAACAACAAGCTAGAGCTGTAAGATATGAGCAAATTTTACAAGAGTTAAGTGGGTATTGGGAAAACGAAGAATGGGATGCATTAGATTGTCCCCTTTACAAAAAAGAAATAATAATAAAAAGCCCAATAATTAAATTTGAGGAAACATTGAATCCAAGAATTAGAAATGAATTTAAATATTATTTCTTCAGTCGGTTGACTAATTTAGAAATAAATATGGCAACAGTATGGAGTAATTCTACTGCATTTAATAAATTGCAAGATTTTATTTTCAGATTCTATTCTGATATTGGTTCTATTCTAGACATCCCTTACGGGAAATTTTCAATTCACTATAAAACCTATCTTTTTGAACATGGGAAAAGCGACTTAACAGTAAAAGGCTACCTCCAGTTATACAACCGAATTTATTCATTTTTCTTTGACTGGTATGATCAACGGAAGGAAACAGAGAAAGATATTTGGGATGTTCGAAAACTAGGTATTGACTATAATAACAGTAATTGCGGGTACACTTTAAATTTCACTTCTGTACCAAGACCTTTTCAAAACTTGGCAAAAAGATATATCGAAAAACGTGTTCTAATACAAGAAAGTTTAAGCTGGGGTTCTGGCATACAAACCATGGCAAAGCTGCAAGAATTCTTTAAATATATTTATAAAAAGTATCCAAACTGGCAAGACTTAACCTCATTAAGTAGGAGAGATATCGAGGAATTTATGCATTATTTGCGAACCTCTCCAATGGGTGGAGATAGCGTTCACAAAGGTCAACCCCCTACTGAGAATCACATCCATCGCTCATTATCTGTACTAGAAACGTTTATTGTATATATTCAAAGATATGAATGGGATGAAGCTCCCAAAAAGCCTGTAGGAATCCTAATTGTACCTGAAGATAAACCTAGACTACCTCCAAAGGCATCTAACGAAATTAAATACATATCTGATTTTGTTTGGAATCAGATCATTGATCACATGGGAAAACTGCCGCAGGAGATTATTCCGGTTGTAATATTGTTAGAGACATCAGGCTTTAGAATTTCAGATGTGTGTTCTTTGAAAGTAGATTGCTTGATTCAAAGAGAAGATGGTTGGTGGATTACCGGAGATCAGCGTAAAGTAAAGGGGAAAAATCATCGGGTCCCAATTTCGGAAGAAATAGCTAAGGTTGTGCTTTCCCAACAAAAATTAACAAGGGAAAAATCGACTTCAGAAACAAATCCATTAAATTATTTATTTCCAACCTATCATGGTACAAGAAAAGGACAGCCCATTTCGCGTGACAATGTAGTAAATAATTTAAATAAACTAGCTATTGAAAATAATATAATGGATGAAAACGGAGATATCTATCGATGTAAAGCACATGCATTTAGACATCGTTATGGAGTAAACCTTATTAATAACGGTATGAACATTTTACATGTACAAAAGCTGATGGCTCATGTGAGCCCTGAAATGACACTGGTATACGCCCAGATTCATGATACAACCCTTCGAAAAGAATGGGAAAAAGCCACAAGTAATGGGGCTGTAAGATTAAATCCAGGTGGCAAAATTATCGCTACTAGTATAGAAAAACAAGCAGACGAAAATGGATTAGAGTTAGAATGGCTCCGCCACAATTTGGATTCCATTCGATTAGATCACGGTTTGTGTATTAAAAGCCCCAAAAATAATTGTGACTTTTTGGAACAAACTTTAGAACCACCATGTATAAAAAACAATTGCCGCAGTTTCCATGTAGATCTGACGTTTCTAGATTTCTATAACGACCAAATTCTTAAAATGGAATCTGATATTGAGATATATCAAAAATCAGGTAGAAATAGATCAATTGAAATTATTCAGCCAAAATTGAAAAAGTATAAAGAAATTAGAGATGGAATAATAAAAAATGGTGGGATTTATGGACTTCCTAAAACAAGAAGAGAATTGAGAAACTGAATATAGAAAGAGATGAAATACAATGGCAAATATAAACCCAAATACTCAACCACTTCTTCGAAGTATCGAAGAAAAACAGCAAAAAGCAAAGCAAAAGGTTGAAAGTACCATTAAAGAAATGATTAAACATAAAGAAAAGATAAATTTTAATTCTGTATCAGCAAAATCAGGGGTATCAAAACCATTTTTATATAAACACAGCGATATCAGGTCGAGAATTGAAACATTAAGAAAACAAGAAGAAAAATTAGATTCACCGAATCAAGTAAAACGAAACATGACAGACCATTCTAAAGATGTGATAATTGCATCACTTCGAAAGAAAATGATGCATCTCGAAGAAGAAAATAAGAAATTGAAGGAACAATTAAAGGTCGATTGGGCCGCAATTTATAAGGAAATCAATTAAAATAAACCATATCTTTATTAACATGTAAACATAGAATGAGGTTCGATCGAACCTCATTTTTTACCATGATACTATATATAAGGGCCATATAATGGAATAACACTTTGCAGTTAAATTGGATATTTATGTTAAGATATTTAGAGATTGTGAAGGATTGTACTTAAAGTAAAAGTGCAGGATAGTTGAAGAAAAAATGGTAAAATTAAAGAAACAAATTGAGGTGTAGATATGTTTTTAAATGACTATATGAATGAAAATTTTCCTAACTTAAATTTAAGACCACCCTTGTTTTATAACTGGGAAATCGGCATACGGTTCGAGTTAGGGGTAGAGTGGGATAGAGAATACCATTACGAAAACAGTCCTTATGTACTGGGGGTTTATAAGAGGGCTGTCACGATGTTTGAATCAGTGCATTCACAAGACGAGGAAATTTTTGTTGTAGTAGATGTGAATGATTTTGGAGATGGAAAAACCTATAAGCACAAAGCGAGGATTTTCTCTCCATATATCTATGAAAAATCAATCTTATATAAATTGAAACATACAGAAATACCTTATATTTTCCCAGAAGATGATGAACACGGAAAATATAAAACACATAGGTTTACCCTTGAATGCAAAGTATCTGATATGAAATACATTCCATTGTTAAAAGCAGTATGCAATCAGGATTTAGGAATGCAACCAAGTATTTTTCATAGGATATATTTTTTAAATATCAAAAGGAAAACTATTTTTCACGTGTACGATGATAGAGGATGTGATTTGCTTGCTACTTCACCTGAATCCATACGAGACGTTTATAATACATACAATGATTGGATATTAGATTACGACAAGGACGAAATAGATAAAGTTTTTAAATAAGAATTAATCCTTGTTGAACTAACGATCTGCTTGAGTTCCAGAGGGATTTGCAGCGGCGATCCTTTTTTGTTATTTAGCTAACGTGGCAGTTAAGTTGATTAGACCATTAATTACTAATTGGTTATATTACTATTACGTGAGAAAATAATAAATAGTTCTAATTGATGGAGGATATTATGTTATTCAAAATGTTAACTGAACATATTAAAGATTACCCTAAATTAAATGAAGTTTGCCATGAAATGATAAGGAAAGGTTATAATATTGTAAATATATCCACAACTTCTATATCTCCTGAAGAGCTTGATTATATAATGATAGAAATAGTAATGGAAAATCACTCTGGCGATAGAAAATTACTACATTTTACTAATGGACTAGTCAATTCTATGGAATTTGAAAAAATTTCTTCTCATAGCGAAAAAATTCATCCTAATTTACTATTAAATAAAGAGCTTATTCACAATAAGGAATTCAAAAGGAAAATATTTGGTGGTTTTGACATGGACGAAGTAAACCTATTTTTAGACTTAATCATTAAAGATTATAAATATATTGAACAAGGTCTACTTAAAGAAAATAAATTGCTCAAAGAAGACATGAAGAAATTAAGGGGGCTTTAGAAATAAATGCTAGTTCTTCAACTAACTGGATCTTATCTTTAATAGGATATTAATTGAATATCTTCAACTATCGGGCGCATAATTTATCAGCAACTTAATTCCGATGAAATAATTCAGCAAATTGCTAGTCTTTCAGGAAAATACAAAGAAGTCCTAATTCTTTATTACTATCAGGAAATGAATATGAAAGAAATAAGTGATGTCCTCCATATTAGTATAAATACGGTTAAATCAAGATTGTTGCGCGGGAAAGATGCTCTAAAAAGAAAACTTGAAAGGGGATGCAAACTTGAATAACTCTGATAAGAAGATATCAGAAAAAGTGAAGAGTTATCTAGATGAAAATGTAGAATTTACAACTGTAGAAAGGAAGGATATTCAAATGAAAATTAAACAAAATAAATCAAAAAAGATAAACCCAATCTACTGGACTGCATTAGCTTCTGCAGCAGCTATTTTTCTTATATTGAGTATATCTTTTTTAAAAGGTCCCTTTGTAGGTACAGAAAGCAAGCAGGTTATAGAGAGTGCTGGTAATGAAGGGGAAGAATTATCCCTAGACCTGTCTGACATTGAAGATATGAATATAGGTGCTGAAATGCCCCGACTTTTATATGCTAATGAAAACATAGCGGTTATTCAGGGTACATTTGGGGTCATTGTATATAATATGGATGATTCAATTGTTACGAATCGTATTTCCTTTGAACACATGAAATCATATGACATCTCCAATATGTTGGCAGCTGTATCTCAAGATGGTACAACAATCTTTATTGGAAATGATGATATGTCTTTTTCTAGCGAAATTCTATATACCCATCAATACGATATTAGTTCTAGAGTCATCAAAGAAACTAAAGAACAGCCTTCTGGAGTGTTTATACCAAGTACCATTGAAACTCCTGGTTTTAACGAACAATACGATAAATATTTTGATTTACAATATCATACTAGTGACAAAATTGTAGAGTTGAATAATTCGTTTATATATTTACGTTCCTTAGATTGGGATGTAAAAAAGTTACAAATCGTTATTTGCCAGTATGAAGATGGTGAAAGTAAAGTTTTTGATGTGTTTAAATAAATTAAAAAACCTTAGGGGAAAATAACTTTAATAAAGAAAACTGAAGTGAAGTTTTATGTTCTGGCATACTAAAATGAAATACTTATGGTCGCGGCAGATTTGTTTTCAAGTTTCAAATTATATATAAATATACACAACATTATTGCATAGGTAAGCAACTAGTGCAAAAGTTAAATAGGTGTTGTCCAACTAACGGGCGCTTTCCTGAAACAAGGATCAGCGCCTATTTTTCGTTTTAGGGCCAGATTGTGGAGGAAGAGTTCAAGAGATTTGTTGGTAATTCATATAAAGGTTGTTTGAGATTAATTGGAGTGAATATACAAATGGCAGAACAAACAATAAATAGCCAGTAGCTGTCGAAGATTAGTTAAATGTAATCAATATATTTTCTAAACAATATCTTCTAATGAATTTGGCGAGAAGCGAAAACTTTCTTGCCAAGTTCATTTTTTATTTCTCAACTAAAGAAATATACGTTAAAGAGAAATTAGCAACCTAAATTTGTAATTGTTTTGTTAACCTTTTTATTATTGAAACGTTTTAAAGGTGGGAGGTTTGAAATGAATGATTCCATGATGGGGGAAAAACTAAATGAGATACTAAAATTTGCTTACTCTTACCTAAGAAAAATGGGTGCTTCAAAGGAGGATGCAGAAGATGTTATTCAAGATACTGCTTATAAATTTTTACAATATATAGACTCAGTCCAGTTTAATAATACTCAAAGTTGGCTTTTTAGAGTAGCAGTAAATCAATACTATGATATGTCCCGTAAGAGAACCAGACGAAGAGATATATTATTGAAATTCAATGTACAAGAAATATTTGAGGAAGAAACACCTGAAAAAGCCCTCATGCAAAGTGAACTAGAAAGAGATATTCATGAAATCTTAACTAAATTAAAACCGAAATACAGGCAATTGCTTCTTCTGAGATATAGTACAGGATTAAAAATAAAAGAGATAGCAGAGCTGTATAGCATGAAAGAAGGATCTGTTAAGACTATTCTCCATAGGGCAAGGAAAGAATTTATAGAACAATATAGGAGGTACGAAAATGAACAAGGAAAATGAGTTTCTTCCAAAGGATTTTGAGTTTGAGAAATTAGTAAAAAAAGCAAAGAAACGTTCCATTATAAAAATGGTGCTCATTTCATTTGTTATAAGTCTCATCGTTTTATTTGGGCTCTATTTTATTGGCAATAGAGTAATGATAATAAAAATGGAAAAGGAGACAAGCTTAGATTCGACTTGGAACAAAATTATGGGGGCCAACTTTGTAGAACTAGGCACTCTATTTAATTATTCTCTAACTTCTGCAACAGCAAAAACCAAGTTAGTAAAAGTGGTTGGAGGAGTACCAATTCCATGGGGGGATCAGGAAAAAGTTTTTACTATTTTGGGAACATCTCGACTCATTTCAACTCATGGTCCTTCTGGCTTCGGCTACTCAGATGATGAGCGAATTCCTATGTACTATGAAGGAGAAAGAGTCGTCGAATTTTTTCATCCACAAGTAAATTATAAGCAAATATTTGATGATCGAACATTACTTAATGTGATTGACGATAACACGGTGGTAGAAATGGCTTTTTCATTTGATGAAGCCTACTCCATTGAAAAAGTAAACAAAGTATTTAAGGATCAATTAGCATGGTATTGGGTAGATACGTTCAGTAAAGATCAAATAGAAAATAATAATAAGTTTAACGAAGATAAGAATTTCCAAGACGCTACTATCCATGGTTTTCAAGCTTATGGCTTTACATATAACCGAGTTGCAGAATCCAATTCGGCCTCTAACTTTATCTCAATCTTAGAGGAGGTAAAAGAAGATGGTGGCGATTATCAAGAAGATGCAAAGCGAATTATCACGAATATAACGAATGAGGGTGAAATAAACCTAGAACCTGGGAACTTAAAAATTATTGGTGTGATAGTTACAGGAAAACCAAGTGATTTACTAAAGTTTAGTGATGAATCAATGATTCATGGTGCTACATTAGGAGCAACAACAGACCTATATTAATTTGTTGTGGAATAGGTAATTTTTTTAAAAGGGGGAATTAGAAATGATAAAAAAGGCTATAATTTTAGGAATTGTATTTTGTTCATCAATTCACTTAGTTGGATGTAATACAAATGAAGTGGTAGAAAGCGAGCAGGAAGTAGTAGTTTCTCAAGAAAAATTATTTTCCGAATTACAAAACGAAATCATCGCATCAGTTACAGAGCAAACGGAACTTGAAAGTGATTCACTCGCAATAATGTTAGATGGTGGTGCTGGTGAATTTACCATTTCGGTAGGTACCCCAAAGGATGCCAAGATTGATGATATATTAATGCAAGAAATAGTTGAAGATTCACTTAAAAATATTTCTGAACCAGAAGGAACTAGCGAAGAAAAAACGAAAGTGAAAATAATAATCGAGAAATACTAACGCTGAAGTTCTTAAAGGATACAATCAACCTTATAAGTACAGTTGTTTTATAAAATTTTGAAAAAATGTATATAAGAATCAAGTGGGTTATTCCCTTAAAGGGCGCGTTTATATAATATTGCGTCCTTTTTGTCTTGAAAAATGATTGTCAGATCTGAGTATATTTGAAATAATTGGTATTAAGTTAAAGGGTAGTTTAATGGAATACGGTTAAACTTTACGTACTTGATAAACGTCTAAGTATTACAAGGGAATTGGAAATTATGTATGGAGGTTTTAATGTGTATAGGTTAATAGTTCTATTAGGAATTGGTTTAGTTTTCTTTCTTTTTTCAACCTTAGCAACCTGGTATGAAGGTGCCGAAATTGTGGATAGACCCTTTGAATGGAAGTATTCAACTCCTTTCTCTGGTTCGGTACTAATAGCTAGTGATATTTCAAGACTTGATTACTTTGTTTATGCCGTAAAGTATAAACCGACCTTCCCAGTCGTGATGGCGTTAAGTAGTATATTTCTAATTATCACTGTCGGGTACTATATTTTTAAAAGCAAGAAAAATATATTTGCGATTTTCCTATCGTTTATATCATTGGTACTGCTTGTATTAGGATTGCAACTGGTCTCCTCTGTTACTGAAGGAGCTCAAATTATATCGTATGTCTTACTTTCTTGTAGTGCACTTTGTGTTATTGCAGTTCTTTTCCAGTATGTAAGACCAAAGGTGACCTTTTTGCAGAAGTTAGAATAAGGGACAATTAGATTATTATTATTTGACCAACTTAAGAAATCGTAGTTTCCACTACCGTTATATGGAATTTTTAACTCAACAAACTAGGGCTTTAATCGAAGAACATATACAAGTTATCTCGAAATTGAGTCTTCGGCAATCGGGCGCAATTCTTTAACTAGGATCAGCGCTCGTTTTTATATGGCCAAAATGGTAAATAGCTTATTGTAGCAATTCTTAGATTATGAAATAATTGGTATTAAGTAATAGGCAGTTATTCTGTAAAAGAACAAAAATTACTTAGAAGAATAAATACCCATCTACAGAAGCTAAAATAATTATAGAATATTATAGTTCACTATCTTTATTTATCAAAAGAGGGAATCCTATGTTTATCAGAACAGAAAGTTTAATTGACTACTTGAGGAGGTATCAGATAACTTTAATATAAGTATTAATTAATACATTAGTAATGTTATTTATTTGGTTTTGGCTTAATGGAATTGAAGATCCTTATGTAGTTTATCAATTGGGTGGATTAGTTAAAAATAATGTTCTAGAAGGGGATTATTGGAGGCTATTAACATATGCATTTTTGCATTTTGGAATATATCATTATTTATTTAATATGCTTTTTTTATTAGTACTGGCTCCACCTTTAGAAATTATCCTTGGTAAAATAAAATTTATAGTATTTTTATTTATAAGTATCATTTGTACTTCACTACTTGTAATTATTGTGTCTGAACAACCAGGGGTTGGTGCTTCAGGAATCGTTTTTGCAATCATGGGTTTTTTTATATTTTTAGTAGGGAAGAAAGATAAAACCTTAAATTCGTTTGACTCTAAGTTAATTATCCAGTTCACTCTGTTCAGTTGGATAGGAACCATCATATTTTCTGTAGTAACACATCAAATGGTAACAGTTTCTGGCCATTTAGGTGGATTTATAAGTGGGATTTTATTATCTTTCTTGTGTACTTTATTAAAGCATAGTAAGTGTTCTTAACTGTAATGATTTTTTCTTAATATACCTAAGTTGCTTTCATTGGATTTCTAAATAATAGGATTGCAGATTAAGATCAATTCTTCTTTCACTAAATGGTTCTCTTCATAAGATATTAATAAGAGATTTTCAACAATCGGGCGCCATTCTGGAACAAGAATTGGCGCTTATTTTACATTTTTAGGGCTGCGAACTTAGAAAAAGAACACGGATTTTTTAAAAATTAATGAACGGTATGCACTTTCATATGCTAAGATTGTAAGGGATTTGTTGAAGGAAGGTACACAAACAAACGTAGAAAACGTGGAAGGGGATGTTGAGTAACTTTGATAAGTGGACAAGAGTTCATTAAATTGGAGGTTAATAATGAAGGACGTTCTACATACTCTTCAGGAAAGAATAGCTTTCTTACAAAGCGCTAATAGAATTGAAAAGTTATCTAAAGGATATTCTCTAGATGAGAAATACATAGTTTGTCTTGAAGACAAAAAGTACTTATTAAAGATAGGGAATATCAACGGGTATGAGAAGAAGAAAATTGAGTTTCAACTGCTGAAACACATACAAGAAAACAATGTTCAATCTCCTCAGCCAATTCAAAAGGGCATTCTTACGGATTTAAATATTTTTTATGCTTTTTATTCCTATATTGAGGGTGTAGATGTAAAAGAAGCATTACCTAACCTTACAGATAAAGAACAATACGTGATTGGTATAGAAGCTGGTAAGGAACTAGCTAGAATGCATGATATTGAGGCCCTCTTGTCAATCAAACCGTGGTTTGAGCGAGCGATGGAGAAGCATTATCGATATCTCGATGCTTATAAATCCTGCGGAATAAAAATTAAAAATGACGATAAAATTATAAATTTTATTGAAGAGAATAAGTATTTGCTAAAAGAGCGTCCCAATCAATTTCAGCACGATGATTTTCACTTACGCAACATTATAGTATTTAACAATACATATGCCGGGGTAATAGACTTTGATAACTTTGATTGGGGAGACCCTATACACGATTTTGTAAAAGTAGCTTTATTTCAAAGAGAATTGAGTGTACCCTTTTCCATCGGTCAAATTAAAGGTTATTTTAATAACGAAGTCCCAGACGATTTTTGGGTGCTCTATTCTGTTTATGCTGCCATGGTTATCTTTTCATCAGTGGTGTGGTCACTACGATTTGCACCTGACCAAGTAAATGAAATGATTGATCGATTACATACTATATTAGAAGATCATAACGACTTCGAACTATTTAAACCAAGATGGTATGAACAACAGAACCACATTACACTAATGAATGAAGGGGACTTTTTTAACTAAAGGTTATTAGGGATGAAAAAGATGATAACAAATTTTAAGGAAGAGTGGAAAAAAGATAGGATTGCAACCGCACATAGTGGGGAAAACCCGATGGTTATTGTAAAAATGAAGAGTGGTTTTGCAGCTATTGGAGACACCCAATTCTTACCTGGTTATACTGTATTATTACCCACAAAGCCATTTGAATCACTAGAAGCACTTAATGTGAAAGAACGTAGTGATTATTTGTTAGATATGAGTTTGATTGGAGAAGCCATATTGGAAGTTTGTAAACCTAGAAGAGTCAACTATTCCATTTATGGCAACACAGATGCTTACTTACACGCACATGTTTTTCCCCGATATTATTGGGAACCTAAAGAACGAATTCCATATCCTGTTTGGCAATACTCTAGTGAAAAATGGAGCGATCCAAAATATAAATATACAGATGAAAGTCATGGAGAAATTAAAGAGAAATTAAGAATCAAAATTCAAGAGTTAATGAAAGATTCATATTAAGGAAGTAAGTTTGGTCTGAAATCTATACCTCACTGTTATTCCGCAATCGGGCGCATCCTGTAAGGATCAGCACCCTTTTTTATATTGGCCAAAGAAAATATCTTATTGAAGGGATTTTTAGATTATGAAATAATTGGAATTAAGTAAACGGGTTTGTTGAATATTTGTTTATAACATGGTTATTAAAATTGAGAGGAAGTAAAGGTATGGTTGAAACTTTTGAAGTTAAAATTACAGCATTAAATAGAGCTCGGAAGATAAGCGTATTACTACCGAGCGGATATGTTAATTCAACAAAGGATTACCCAGTGTTATATATGCACGATGCACAAAACCTATTTAAAGATGAAGACTCCTTTTTTGGTTCAAGTTGGAGAATTGCGGATTGTATATTAAAGAGCGGCAAAGAAATCATCGTAGTAGGTATTGATTGTAATGGAGAAGGTACAAAACGTTCAGATGAGTTCGGTCCTTGGGTAAGTGAGAAAAGTGTTAATGAAGGTTTATTTATAGATAATTCAATTGACTTAGGTGGAGAAGGAGAAGAATACATAGAATTTATCACAAAAGAACTAAAGCCTTTTATTGATAATAAGTATAGAACAATTGTTGATGATACTGCTATGGCTGGGAGTTCAGCTGGAGGGTTAATATCTACCTATGCTATGTGTAAGTATCCTTCCATATATAAAAGAGTAGCTGCACTTTCTAATGCTTATTGGCTAAACCAAAAGGACATAGAGAACTTTGCCGAAAAAAGCGACCTAACAGATATTAAAAGGTTTTATTTTGATGTAGGAACCAAAGAGGAAACAGCCTCATTTGATTCAAGTGCTTACCTGAACTCAAATATCTCCTTTAAAAATGTAATAGAAATTAAAAGCATTAATTATCATTTTGCAATCATTGAAGATGCTGTTCATAACGAAGAATCTTGGAGAGAACGTTTTCCCAACATTATTAAATATTTATATGAAGATTAATACTCACCAATATGCTACAATCTGGAGCTTTACTAGAAGACATGTGTAGCCTTTACCAAAATCAACGATCTTCAGCAATCGGGCGCAATCCAGGAACAAGGATCAGCGCCATTTTTGTCGTGGTCAAAGGGAATTTCATATTGTAGGAATTATTAGATTATGAAATAATTGGTATTAAGCAAATGGGCAGGATAGCTGAATAACGAGGAAATTATTGTTGTTAAGAAGGAAGTGGTACTTTGTCGGAAATTCAGTTTTTAGCCTCAACAAAGCCCTTTATTATTCCAAAGGAAATTGAGGAAAATAATGGAGGCTTTTTTGAAAAGGGATTGAGTTTCTTTGTTCTTGATTTAGATCCATATTGGATTAAAATAGTTCAAGAAATTATAACTTTGCCATATTTATATGAAGCAAGGGGATTGGGCAACAAAGACTTCTGGACTTATATAGATAAGTATATGGAAGTAGGAGATGTTCTTGAATTATATAGAATCCCTGTACAACAATGGTATCAAGAACCCATTCGAAATGTCTTAGAAAATCCAAAGCACATCAATATCAATATTGGAAGTCGTACATATCAATATGAGTATGGATTAATTAAACTTAATGAAAAAATATGGTTAGAAGAATTATCGCATCGCATTTTAGTTACAGAGTATGGTGTTACAACAATTGAAAATTATTAGTGTTGAATTTTTATAGGATATTATTATTCAGCAATCTAGGAGCATTTCCAGAACAAAGGATTTGTGCTTTGATAAATAGTAAGCCATTTAATTCATAATTGATTTAGATATTAATGTAAAAATATTAGAATTTACTGGAAATAAAATTAAATAAACGAGACTTTAGTTGAAGTATATATTGTTGAAGGGGTGAAATTTATGGAATCAAACTATAAATGTTTTATTGATATTCATTTTGAAGGCGGCAACATTCAAATTGACGTTTCAGATGGTACACAGTTATTTAGTTTTAAATCGGGTTTAGGTTTTATAGCAATACCACATTTCTTTTTTACTCTTGTACAACTTTATAAAGGAGAAATCAAAGAAGCGCAATTAGATTGTCATGGAAATTCTGATTATTATAGGTTTCTTAGTGATGGTGTAAACCTTTTTATTGAATATACTACCAATTATCCCAAAGAAAATATTTATAAATATAAATTTAATTTAGAAAACTATCTAGAAGCTATTGACAAAGGATTTAAATGGTATTTTAAACAACTTGAAAGCGAAGGAATATTACCTTTGAAAACACAAGACTTTGGGCATCCTTTAGGTGATGATGTACTAGATGCATTTAATGATTTCTCAACACATTTGAATAATTAATTTTATTTAACTGTATACTGCGTTGAACTAATGAAGCAATGTAGTTATTCCATTATAGGGCGCAAGTGTTGAAGATTATGCTACCCTATTAGTTAGCTTTTAACTATTGAAACAATAGGAATATGAAATATCAAAAAAGAACTTATACATAACAATTTTCGGTTAGGAAGTGATAACTATATGTTAAAAGCTTGTTGGAGGAATTTCCTATACATCCTTGACCATAAACTAAACGTTCTTATTGAATGTTGGAAACAAGGGTTATACATACAAGGCATTATTCATGATTGGTCAAAGTTTTCGCCAAAAGAGTTTCTTCCCTATGCCAAAAAATTTTTTTACTATGGAGAAAAAAGTGCTGAAGATGAATTGATATGGAAAAATGCCTGGCTGCACCATCAACATAAAAATAAGCATCACTGGGAATATTGGGTTGTGGATCCGAAAAATAAACAGGCATTGCCTATGCCGAGAAAATATCTCATTGAAATGGTCTGTGATTGGCGTTCGTTTTCAAGGAAATGGGGAAGAAAAGTCAAATATTCTACCTTAGATCTTACAGATAAGATTGTAGTACATCCGGATACGAGAAAAGAACTTGAGATTATTATTAGAAATATAAGAGAAGATGATGCCAAAAAAATAAGCTGAATTATCCATACTAACTCCTTTTATTAAATAACCTAATTTGTGCATATCTTCTAAATTAACACAAATGATTTTCCCTAATACCAGCTTATCTGGAACAAGGTAAGCTTGTTTTTTATGTGAAAAAATATATTGAGTAAATGGTAAATGGTTGGTATTTGAAATAATTGGTATTAAGCAATAGGGCAGGATTCCTGAATAAGAATTATATAAGAATCAATTGAACACAAATGATGGAATATTATACAGGTGGTTATGTTATGACGATACAGTGGGTAGAAATTTCAGAGGATAATTTAATTAACCTAGAAAATGTTATGGAATTATATGATCAGGCATTTCCTATTGAAGTGAGAGAACCGCATAGTGTTTTTCTTCAAAGTTTACAATATGCTAAGACAAGAAGACCGAATAACTATCATTTTTTGATTGGGTTGGAAGGAAATCAGCTTGTTTCATTTGCAACAGGACACTATTTTGCTGATGTAAATTCAGGATTCATTGTATATATAGCAACTAATCCTCTTGTTCGAAGTAATGGATTAGGATCGAAAACATTAGCTGAATTAGAAGATTTATTGTTTAAAGATGCCATATCAGCTGGAAATTCATCACTTAAAGCTATTTTCTTAGAAACAGAAACTGAGGATATTGTACATACGGAAGAAGAAAAGCAAGATTGTATCAAAAGAGATAGATTTTTTGCTAGAAATAACTATAAAAAGTACGAAGAAATTAAATATCTACAACCATCTCTACATAATGAGATGGAAGATATACCACTTAACCTTTTTATTAAGAATTTAGATATGATTAAACAAAGTAAAGAAGAAATCAAAATAGCTATAAGAGCGATTTATAAAGAAAAGTATTCTTTTGTAAATGGAATTGATAAAAAGGTCCTTAATAATTGTCTTAAAAAGATGGAACTAGAAGATAATTTACAAATAAAATAACAGCGAATAACTTAAATTACATCTTCCGCAATCTGGAGCTATAGTTGAAGAAATGTATAGTTATCTTGAAATCAAGTTTTCGGCTATTTTCAACATAATTAAACATAAGAAGGATGGTGCTTTATGTTTTTGTCAAAATTAAAATTGTCATTAATTGCTTGTTTATTTGTTTTTTTAATAGGAGGGATTATATTTTTATTAGTGGACTCTCAAAATGATTCTAAACTCGTATCATCTGATACTAAAGTAAAAGAATATCTAAATTATGAAGAAGGTTCTAATGAAAGAGAATCTATTCATGCTTTAGAAGAATATCTGCATATTTTAACGGATGACTATAATTTTGAAGATTCGCTTAAATATTTAGATAGAGAATCATTAAATGATGAAACCTACGAAAGATTAAAAGCAGAAGCAGCAGATCCATTAAAACTTACAAAGTATCATATAAATGAACCAAGCTGTTCATTTACAGAAGGTCAAGCGGTTTGTTTTATAAATACCTATGCTGTATTCGAGGGGCTAAACGGTGGAATTGGTTTGTATCGCTTAATTGAAAAAGATGGTAGATGGTTGATAACATTCAGTGAATAGATTGAACTAAAATTTATAACTTTAATTGGCGAACGATGCTTGAACAATGCTAATACATATAAACGAAAAAACGACGGGGTCCAACGCCCGTGGATTTCCTTTTTTAAACCCTTCATTTTAGCACTTCAAACAGAATAAGGTTGTAAATCCGTATTTTCGGGACGCAACCTTACAAAGAAGTAAGAATTGGACTGGACTAGGTGTGTTTCTATAGGGTTCTGAAGAAGAACTAGAAATTATTTATAAGGTAGTAATTCAAAATTTTTAGTTATTAAAGCAAAGCCTACTAATGTGGAAACAAATATCGATAAGATAATGCTTAATACTTTTAGCAAATTTCTTATATTGTGAGAAGAATACACAAAAAATAAGTTGGACTTGTATTTATGAGTCGTAACTTACGGATTGTGGGAGGAGTATATATGGAAATAGGGAAGTTGACAGAAACACTGTTAGCTCAGTATAAGTGTGAATATTCACGAGGCAGACCATTTATCATTGGAATTGATGGATTAGGTGGATCTGGTAAAACCACACTTGCTTGCAAACTTAAACGTGAGTTAATAGCAGCTAGTTACGAAACTGTTATTTTACATATTGATGATTACATTGTTGAAAGGGAGAAACGTTACCAAACAGGTAATGCTGAATGGTACGAATATTACTATCTGCAATGGGATGTCGAACTAATTCAGGGAGAATTGTTTAGAAAGTTGAATAGAAACAATAGTCCTATTACTCTACCTTTTTATGATCATTCAATAAACGCTATACGGAATAAAAATGTAAACATACCATCTAATGCAATCATTATTATTGAAGGGGTTTTCTTACTAAGAAAAGAATGGCGTAGTTTCTTTGATTTTAGTGTTTTTCTTGAATGTAGCCATGAGTTAAGATCCAAGAGAGTATTGGGCAGAGATGTTTATCTTGGTGCTTATCAAACTAGAATGGAAAAATATCAAAAAAGATATTGGTTAGCTGAAGATTACTACCTTAATAAAGAAAACCCTATAGAGAATGCGGATTACATCTATAGGATCGTAGAAAAGACAGATGTCCAGTAAAAATAATTTATTTCAAGTAGTAGAATTTAGCGTTTTTCTTCACTAAATAGGACTTTATTCAATTATACCAGCTAATATAAGTCAACACTTTTTAAGTAATAATACTAGATTAAAGATGTTATAATAAAAACATGCATGACAAAAAAACTTCAATAATTTCATTTGAAGTTTTTGTAAATGATGTGATTATTTGTATAGGATTATGCTGTATACTTTTGCTTATGTTTTAAGATGGCATAAATCCAATGCAATAGCTTGTTGGCGCAAGCTATGATGGCTACTTTGTGAGGCTTGCCCTCACTTCTTTTTTTGTCATAAAACTCTCGGAGTTTCGCATTTCGGTTGTTTGTTAACCCACACTGAACAGCTGTATAGAGTGTTTGACGTAGCTTTGTAGATCCTCTCTTGGTGATGCGATTGATAGATGCTGTAAACTTCCCTGATTGGTAAATCCGAGGATCAATGCCTGCATAAGCTACTAGCTTTTTCGGGTGACTAAATTGTGTGACTTCACCTATTTCTGAGATAAGAGTAGCTGCAATTTTAGAACCCACCCCTGGGATGGAGCGAAGGATCTCATAATCCTCAAAATGCATTGCTAATTTATCAATTTCCTGCTCAAGTACGTTGAGAAATTCTCGTTGTTGAAGAAGCATTTGAATATACATTTTTAGAGTAACTAAATGGCTTTGATACAGTGTTTTCTTAAATGGGTTCCGTTCTGCTGCCTCTTTTAACTTCAATGCCTTTTCGCAAAACCAACCAAATGATCTTCTACCTCCTAGACTATGCATCTCCTTAGCTATTTCATCAGTTTGTATCTTCAATACGTCATCTGAAGTAGGGTAAGTGAGTAAAGTCTTTAATGATATAGGCGAATATAAATTACTAAAAACACCTTTATATTCAGGGAACACTTGATCAAGAATGGTTTGAAATTGTAATTTAAGTTGAACATAATTACGCGTTAATGAATCGTGTTGCCTACACAAATTTCTCAAGTTCATCGTTTGAACACTTTTTCTGTGAAAGGCTACTAAGTCTTCTTTGTAGTACAGTTCACACAAATGTTTCGCATCAGCTGGGTCTGACTTTACTTTTCGGAGGCTACTTTTTTTCGTTTCGTAAGAAACAACGGGATTAACTAAGTAATAAGTAATCCTTCTCTCCTCAAGATACTGTAAAATCGGTTCGTGGTAATGACCTGTAGATTCAAAAATGATGACAGGTTCAGCGTCAGCTTGCCGTTCTACCTCTTTGTAAAATACATAAAAATCTCGCAGTCCATTAGTATCATGCTTAAACTTAAAGCTCTTTCCGAAGGGGCGCTTTCTTGCCAGGAAAGCTTGAACTTGGCTTTCTCCTTTTGCGACATCCAGGCCAATCACTGGATCCATAGTCTATCACATCTCCAATTATTAGATTTGTCGGTAGCCCCTGTCTATCTTGTAGTATCATAGCTTCGCTTGTTATGCGGGGTCCAAGCCCCAACCAGCCTCAAACATGTTTCTACAAGTAGGGGGTGGACAGTATAACGGACGGGATCAATTAGTCCCAAGGGCGCGAACGTCCTACCCCGACTACCTAAAGAATAACCTATAAAAAATAGGCCAACCAGATAAATAAGCAATCTGAATGACCTTATAATACGAAGGGCGCTATCCTGGAACAAGGATCAGCGTTGATTTATTAGGAAAAGGAAGAATAACTTATTTTAGGAATCTCTAAATTTTGAAGTAATTGTATTGAGCGATAGTGGAAATGAGTTTTATGGATAGTTGGGGTTTATTAGCTACATTTATTATCTTCATATTTTAGGTACCTGCGACTTAATTAACATAATGCGGAATATGTGCAAGCATGTGGTACCTAAGTCACTATCTGATGATCTCACGGATCAAAATAAACAATAATTATCCGTGGATTAAGCGATAAATTTATTTCATATCCTAGAAGAGGTTCGCAAGGAATCTCATAATACTTTAGAAGATATATATATATACTTATGAATTGTAAATACTTTGTGAACATTTTGCGAATAATATGAAGTTGTATTGTTTCATTAATAAATTTCGCTATAATTACAATTGTTCAATATTATTCCATTTCTGATTTAGAAATTATTAATAATAGGGAGGTGGAAAAAGACTCTATACTTGGAAAGGGTATAATAATGAAGAAAAACATTTTGTTTACTTTATCGTTTATAATATTTTTTTCTGTATCTATGCTGTTATTCTATTATTCAAACTTTAACACATCTAATAGTAATCTAGTTAAGGTGGCGATACTAGATAGTGGGATTGATCAAGATCATAAGTTTTTTAGCAACATAAATTTTAAATCCTATAATGCTATTGATAACAATAGTAAGTATACTGAGGACAATTATAATCATGGTACAGGTATAGCATCCCTAATAGTAGACCCCTTAAGTAAAAAAGATAGAAGTAACGTGGTTGTGTACAATGTAAAAGTTATAAATGACAATGGTATAGGCAAGCCTTCTTCTATGTTGGGTGGTTTAAAGTGGGCGATAAAAGAAGAAGTAGATATTATAAATATCAGTGCAGGCTTTCAGACGAATAATTCAGAAATAAAAAAACTGATTAGTCAGGCATATGAAAAAGGAATAGTGGTAATTGCCTCTGCAGGAAATAATTTAGGCTTTGAGGTGGATTATCCGGCAAAACTTAATCAAGTGATTTCTATAAGCTCTATTTCTCAAAGCAAAACTCAATCCTTGACTTCTTCTACGGGAAAAATTGATTTTGTTAGTATAGGTGAAGGCGTTAAAGTAGCTAATAATAAAAATACATACGAAGTTCGTAATGGCTCATCATTTGCAACTGCTAAAGTTACAGCTTACTTACTGCATAACATGATCAAAAATGGCAATTTGAGAGGGTATGAAAAATCATACCATTTTCTTTTAGATACTGCTGATAGCTCTATTTCTAAAGAAAATAGCATATTTGGAAATGGATATATTGAATAATACAAAATCTTGGAGGTAAATATGAAGAAATATTTTATAAAAATATTAATCACTACTATGGTTATTTCATTTATTCTACCGGCGTACACATCTGTTAAAGCAGAAGAAACAGGTCTTAATGAGCAAATTTCTTTAGATGAAGTTGGAGTAGACACTTCAATTACTTCTAATAGTGAAGAATTAGGTTCTGTAGAGGCAGTAAGTATTGATGGAAATGAAAGTGAAGAATCTGTTAACGTAAATATTAAGCTAGATACACAATATGAAGAAATTAAAGCTGATATGTTAATCAATGCAGATAATATTGATAACTACGTAGATATTGAAACAACTGATGAAAACGGTCATACAACAACTAAGAACTATTCTTTAGAAATAATTGAAATGAACGAGGATAAAGTTGTTGCTAAGGTTATAGATAATGAAACTTTAGAAGAAACAATTATTGATAGCTCCATAACTCAAACAACTGCAATACCCATCATTGTTGCATTGATAGTAAGAGCTGGATTACAATATGCAATAAAACATTATGGAAAAAAAGCAGCAATGCAAGCTTTAATTGATTTAGGAGTTTCTAGTATTACTAAAGCATATGGTGGTTCAACCAAAAATGCTAAAAACGGTAAAGGAAAAGTAATTACTATTCCAAATAAAAACCAAACTATTGTAATTAGATTAATGGAAGCAGGATCTGGAGGTAGAAAAGAAGCTTACTGGAGAATGTCTGTTGGAAATAAAGCTTTGAATAGAGCAGGGAACTACTCGAATAATGCTAATGAAACGCATATAACTTTACAAGAATCCTCCATTTCAACGATAATTAATCTTATTAAGAGATATAAAAAATAGATAGGAGCATTATTTATGTCAATTAATGTGGATGTTGAAAAAAGATTACAACAATTCTTTTCAGAGATAGAATACCAAACTATTGTTGACTTGAAAATTGATTATCTTAAAGAGGCAATCACCCTTAAGCTTATTAGGGTTAATAATAATCAATTAACAAAAATTAATATATTGTTCAAGCAAGTATTATCTTACTATATGTATCAAGAACCTGAGTACGATACTTTTAGGTTAAATAACTTTAATGTGAATTCGGATTTGCTTTTGACAGAATCAAGTTATTTTCCACGTGGTTTCGGTAAGATTAATGTTGAAAGTCTTGATAAAGACTTAAAAGATATAGAAACACTCTCTTCTAAAACAAATTTTTATTTTCAAGTAAATAATAAAGATTATTTCTTTATTGAGGCAAATGCAGTTGATATTAATGGAAAAGAATATTGTAATTTACTTGTGGATGAAGAACAGTTAAAGAAACCTTTAGATTAATTAATCATGACTTGGGGCTGTAGCAGAGAAAGCCAGTAAAAGCTGATTTTCGGCAGCCTCTTTTTTTAGTGAAAATAATGTTTGAAAATAAATTCAAATAAGTAAAAATTCCTTGAGTCAATAAGTATAAATTTAGTAAAGTGAAATAATACACTTTTTTACAAAAGCTTTCAATTGGGCGCCATCCAGGAACAAGGATCAGCGCTCATTTTCATTTTTGAGGAGAATGAAGAATAACATAATGTATGAAATCTTAGTTAAATAATTGGTATTAAGCAATCGGACAGCTGTTAAAAAAGGAGGGGTTATAAAAATTGAATGAAGTGCTTTTATTCTCGATAGTAATGTTTTTACTTTTGACTAATAAGCAATTGCAGTAAAAACAAAGAAGTTCCTAGAGGTAACCGAAGATTAGCTTGGTCGTTATATAGCTTTTCGGTAATAGTATTAGTAGTCGTAAATATCTACCTTTCTAATATCTCCTATTAAAGTAAATGGAGATATATATGAAGAAATATATAGTTATCTTGAAATCAAGACTTCTGCAATCGGGCGCTATCCAGGAATAAGGATCAGCGCTCATTTTCATTTTAGGTCCAGATTGTTTAATAAATTATCTAAAATAGGAAAAAATATAGAAAACTTATTGCATAAGGAGGCTTTTAAATGGGGAGTTCAAACCGAGTACCAATTACATCCACAGAATTAGCGAACTTGTGGATGACGTATCAAGACAAAACAATGATTATGAGATTTCTTGAATATTTTCTTGAACACGCTGAACATGAAGAAACAAGGAAAATTCTCCATTATTATTATGAACGTGCTATAGAAAGTGTAGCGTTTGTGAGCAATATCTTTCAACAGGAAGGCGCAGTTATTCCAATGGGCTTTACTGAAAAAGACTTAAATAAAGAAGCACCTAAATTATTCGACTATATGTATGATGCAATGTATTTGCATTTAATGGCTAAAATAGGAACTAGTTTATATGCACTTTATTCAACGATGTCTTACCGTGAAGATATAAGACAGTTTTTTAGACGTTTAACAGATGAAGGACAAGAGGCGTATGATCAAATTACACAGATTCTTTTAGAAGCTGGAATTCTTTCTCGTCCTCCCTATGTATCAATGCCAAAAGAAGTGAAGTTTGTACAAGACAAAAAATATATGACAGGATTAAATTGGCTCAGTAATGAAAGATCTTTAAACACACTTGAAATTTCTCTAATACATCATGCTATTGAGACAAACCTAACGGGGATGCAATTAATGATTGGATTTGCACAAGTTGCAAAAGACCAACAGGTACGTAACCATTTTGTAAACGGAATGAAACTATCAATGAAAGTAGAAACATCACTAGGTGAATTTTTACGGCAGGAATACATTGAACCACCAGCTACTCATGCAGGGAAAGCTACCAATTCAACTATCTCTCCATTCTCTGATAAATTGATGATGTATAATACCAACCTGTTAACCACATTTGGACTAGGAAGCAATGCACTTGGCGGTGCTTTTAGTTTACGTACAGATTTACCTGCAAAAATGGCACTCCTTTCAAAAGATATTTTTAATTTCGCAAAACAAGGTGGATTAATAATGTTGAAAAATGGGTGGATGGAAGAACCTCCACAAGTTGAGGATAGAATTCAATTGACCAAAAGGTAAAATAAAAAGTGTACCTTTTATTTAAAACTTATTAAAAAGTATAGGAAGTCATAAAGTCTAATTTGTTGAGTAAAAGGGCGCGATCCAGGAACAAGGATCAGCGCTCGTTTTTATATAGGGAAAAGGAAATATTTTCTTCGTAGGAATTCTTTTAGATTATGAAATATTAAGCAAAAATGCAACGTTTATTAAGAATTTAAGAATTGACTCTATAGAATGTCATGTTATAATTCAATCATGGAATGAAAAACGTAATCATTACGATTAATACTTTTGATACTTATGAAACGAGAATTATCAAGAATAAAAATATATGTCTAGAGGTAATTTAGATGAAATACGAATTAGATTTTATAAAATTTAATCCAACACAAAACATGACAATTCTTATTAAAACTAATTATCCAATTGATGAGTATCAGCACATTGCTTCAAAAATCATGTCATATGACAGCGTCTACGCGGAACAAGTAGGTTTTATACAAAAGCCGATAAGTAATGAAGCTGCCGCACATCTACATATGGCTGGTGGTGAGTTTTGTGGGAATGCATGTATGGCATTAGCAGCCTTGATTGCATCTGAAAGAGGACTTAAACAAAACAATTTAACAGAAATAATATTAGGGGTATCAGGAACAGAAGAATTAGTACTGTGTCAAGTAAAAAGATTTTTAGACGTATATCACTGTCAAATTACCATGCCTTTGCCGAAAAAGTTAGAACAGAGAGTAATACATTTTGATGGTAGCGAACTTAATGTTGTTATTGTCAGATATCATGAATTTATACATATTGTGATCGAAGTGGATGATTTTAGTGAAATTCTAAAGGAAAAGGCTCAATCTTTAGCAAAGTTGCTTGGAGTTACGTTAGGTTCAAACTTGATTGGCATCTTATTGTATAAATTGAAATCTGATGAATTGGCTCCGCTTATTTATGTTCCACACCTAGATAGTATGGTATGGGAAAGGGGGTGTGGTTCGGGAACAGCATCCTTAGGAGCTTATTTAGCTTGGAAGAATAATGGGGAAATTGCTGTAAAGATAAGACAGCCTGGAGGCTTTATTAATGTAGTTGCTAATTGTCATGAACGGGAGTTAACAAGCTTAAAGATTGAGGGATGCGTCAGCATAGTTGCACAAGGTAAAGCTTTTATTGATGTTTAATTAGAGTGATTAGGGGTGACATTAGTGATTGAGTTAAAAACTTTTCATGAAGAATTAAATACCTTTTTAGAAAAATTTGATGATTTAGCTAGAAGATATAATCATACAATCGATAATTGTTCAGATCTAGAGAAAATAATAGATGATTATTCAAATTTCATCACAAGTGAGAGCAATAACAAACCATGGGAACAACTATTACTACAAGAATTCATTGATTTTAATCAGCTTACGTTAGATTTGAGAGAAAAATCATCACATTGTGTTGCTATTATGGAAAAATATCGAGCGTTAAAGTTATTGGATGGAAATGAAGGAGTATCCGATTATTTTAAAAATATAGAGTCATGTATTGAGAGAGAATTTGGTAGCTTTCAGGTCAATTCTGAATCGAAAGTATTATTAATAGGATCAGGTTCGTTTCCAATGACACCATTGTTAATAGCTAAGGAAACTGGAGCAGAGGTTGTTGGTATAGATATTGATGATGAGGCGATTAGGCTCGGTTTAAAGGTTACAGAGAAATTAGGTAATGGACTAAATATTAAATTAGAAAAAGCATTAGTGGGCGATCTTAATTTTGTGAAAGAAGCTACCCATATTATTTTTAGTTCAACAGTTGGAATAAAATATAAAATACTTGATGAATTACATACATTAACACATGAAAATGTAGTGGTGGCTATGAGATATGGTAACGGGTTGAAATCATTATTTAATTACCCAATGAAAAAGGTTAATGAACAAAAATGGAAGATGGTTGAAAATATATTACGCCCAGATCATATATTTGATATTGCATTGTATAAAAAAGTATAGTTATTGTTTTTGAGAAAGGGAGGATACTATGAGTAATTTTAAGCGAGTCTTAATTTTAGGAACTGGTCCTACATCAATTCAACTTGCTGTAAATTTAAAAGAACAATTAGATTGTTACATAGGGATTGTTGGAAGAGAATCTGTTCGCTCAGAGGCATTTTTTACGGCACTTGGGCAGAGTAATCATCTAATTCGTGTAAGTATTCAAAATGAAAAACACCGAGCCATGAAAGGTGAATGTTACCTCGACCAAGTTTTTAAAGGGTATGAAACCATACAGGGGGAATGGGATACCATTATTTTATCTGTAACCACAGATGCCTATATAGAAGTAATCAAACAAATCAATGATACGCTCTTAAAAAAAGTAAGGTGTATTGTTTTAATCTCTCCAACTTTCGGCTCGAATAACTTAATTAAAAATTATCTGAACAAACATAATTCAAATGCGGAAATTATTAGTTTTTCTACATATTTAGGTGATACTCGATGGATGCACGAAAAACCGTCTAATCATGTTTTAACAACAGCGGTCAAGAAAAAGTTATACATAGGGTCGACGCACCATTCGTCTAAAAATATTGAAAGACTATCTAAAGTTTATGAGCAATTAGGTATTGAGCTAGATGTCATGGATTCTCCACTTGAGGCGGAAACAAGAAATATTTCTTTATACGTACATCCACCTCTGTTTATGAATGACTACTCATTAAATGCGATTTTTGGAGATGTAAATAACAAGAAATACGTATATAAAATTTATCCTGAAGGACCTATTACGCAATATTTAATTCGTGATATGTTATCCCAATGGAAAGAAATAATGAATGTTTTAGAAGAAATAAATATAAAAAGTATAAATTTACTAAAATTTATGACAGACGATAACTATCCAGTAAGGTTGGAAAGCTTATCCCGTAAAGATATAGAAAGTTTTAATCACTTAGAAACTATTCATCAAGAGTACTTGTTATATATACGTTATACCTCACTATTAGTGGATCCTTTTTCAGAACCAGATGAGAATGGAAGATTTTTCGATTTTTCTGCTGTTCCAATCAGAAAAATGTTCGTGAATAGAGAAGGGTTTTTGGATATTCCAAGGATGCCTAAAGAAGATTATTATCGCATAAAAATAATACAAGGAATCGCACGATATTTAGACTCAGAATGTCCAACAATAGATAAATTCATTAAAACATATGAGAGTAAAATTGTAGAGGTTGCTCAATCTCATGAAAACGAATTGTTATCTGATGCATTTGTAGTACAAAGTTTTGATGAAGACCTGAATATGATTTGTAGTGAAATAGAAAAAAGTATAGGCACAAAGCAATTGAAATAGAACTTGTCTTAAACTAATTGTTTAATATAGTATATAAATAGTAATGATTTCGTTTTACGGCGGGGACCTTGTTGTAATAAAGTAGTCTAAAAATAAGTAAGACTAAAGGGAGAGAAGTAGGTTGTTAATTAAAAAATGTAAGTTAGTGGGTCTGATATTTTTGATTATATCTATTCTAGTTGCCTGCTCTGCAGAAAATTCTACTAGTGAAAAAAAGGAAAATGATGCAGCTAAAAGTGAAAACGAATTAATTTATGCATCAGCTAAAGACATCAATGATATGAATCCTCATTTTTACACAGGTTCCATGCCAGCACAAGGGATGGTATATGAATCACTAGTTGAGAACACTAAAGACGGTATTAAGCCTTTACTTGCTGAGTCGTGGGAAGTTTCAGAAGATGGAAAAGTATACACGTTCTTTTTAAGAAAAGATGTGAAATTTCATGATGGTGAGCCGTTTAACGCAGAGGCAGTGAAGAAAAATATTGAAGCTGTACAGAATAATGCAGAAAAGCATGCCTGGATTAAGTTATCTACAAAAATAGAAAGTGTGAATGTTGTAGATGAGCATACTGTTGAATTAGTATTGTCAGATGCATACTATCCAACCTTGGTTGAATTGTCTATGACCAGACCGTATGTATTCCTATCACCCAAAGATTTTAAAAACGGGGATACTAAGGATGGCGTAAGTGGTTTTAACGGTACAGGACCATATATTCTGACGGAACATAAAACCGATGAATTCGCCACTTTTACAGCAAATGAAGACTACTGGAATGTGCCGCCTAAAATTAAGAAGATTACCTCCCAAGTACTTCCAGCTGGGGAAACGACTTTCTTAGCCTTGCAAAAAGGGGAAGTCAACTTTGTATTTACAGATGATCGCGGCGCCGACAGCCTCAATGTCGAAGCCATGAACCAATTAGTCGATTCCGGAGACTATCAACTTGTAAGAAGTGAACCGATGAACACCAAAATGATAGTAGCCAATAGCAGTAAAACTGATAATCCAATAAGTGAAACGGCTGTTCGGGAAGCAATTTGGCACTCGATTGATAGAGAAACAATTAGTAAGGATATTTTTAATGACACAGAATCAGTGGCCCATACATTATTTTCACCTAATGTAAATTATGCAGATGTTGACTTAAAGAAGCGCGGATATGATGTGAAAAAAGCCAAGGAGATTCTAGAAAAAAATGGCTGGAAAACAGAGAATGGGGAGGAAGTTAGAACAAAAGATGGGAAAAAATTAGTCATGGAGCTCTTTTATGATAGTAATTCGTCTTCTCAAAAAACACAGGCTGAATTTATTCAGGCTTCATTAAAAGAGATTGGTCTTCAACTGGAGATTATTGGTGAAGAGTCAACATCCATCGCTAATAGAAGATCAACTGGTGACTATGATTTATTATTCAATCAAACTTGGGGTCTAGCATATGACCCACAAAGTACAATTGCTGCCTTTACATCTGAAGCTTCTTATTTGCATACGACCAAAGGCATTGATAAAGCAGGTGAGCTATACAAGAAGATTGAACAAGTTATGGTATCTACAGACGAGCAAACAAGGAAATCATTGTACGCTGATATTTTGACGATTGTTCATGAAGAAGCGATTTTTATTCCTATTACAAATGGAAGTGTTACGGTAGTAGCCCCCAAAAATTTAAATGGAATATCATTCAAGCAAACTCAATTTGAGCTACCATTTGAATTGATGAACTTTAAATAGGAATTTAAAAAAGGGGAATCTTCCCCTTTTTATTTTTGAGGAAGTATAAACGTTTAAAGTCTATTTATTTCAATGGAAAGGGGAATATGTATGGGAAGTTATATCATTAGAAGAATACTAATTACAGTCCCTTTACTTTTAACCATCTCGTTTTTGACCTTTATCTTAATTAATCTATCGCCTTTAGACCCAGCTGAGGTGGTATTACAAGCTCAAGGTGTCCCAGAGATAACAGAAGATTTATTAAAACAAACAAAAGAGCAGCTTGGGATGGATAAGCCATTTATTTTACAATACTTTGACTGGCTTTATGCTACCTTACAGTTGGATTTTGGAGATTCATATATTAATAGCAAACCAGTGTGGTCGTTAATAGGTCCTGCATTTTTGAATACATTCAAGTTAACGTTGGTTTCATCGATTTCTATTATCCTTATTTCTATAATATTAGGTGTCATTTGTGCGTTGAATGAAGGAAAAATATTGGATAAATCGGTAAGAGGATTTTCGTTTTTCTTAACCGCAATGCCGTCATACTGGCTGGCATCTATTATGATTTGGTACATATCGGTTAAATTAGACTTACTACCAACAAGTGGGATGGAATCTTATAAAAGCTATATCCTACCGGTTATTATTATTACGATTAGTTATGCTGGTATATATTTTAGAAATGTTAGAACATCTATGTTAAATAATTTACATGAGGATTACGTTCTATACGGAAGGGCATCTGGGTTATCAGAATGGAAAATTACTAAGCATATTCTAAGAAATTCATTGCAGGTTGCCATTTCGATATTTGGTATGTCTATACCCATCATATTAGGAAGCACAGTTATTATAGAAAACGTTTTTGCATGGCCAGGGCTAGGTACTCTAAGTGTTAAAGCAATTCTAAGCAGAGACTTCCCAATTATACAGGCATACGTTCTTATATTAGCAGCATCCTTTGTTTTGTTTAATACGATCTCCGATATTATAAATGCTGCGATGAATCCTAAGTTAAGGAATGATCTTTAAATGAGAATATTGAAAAACTTAAGTAAAGATAAAATAGGTACGATATCTTTATTGATCATTGTTGTCACAATTATTGTTGGTATTTTCGCGCCGTTATTTGCGCCATCTGCCCCTAATGAAGTCAACATGAGTCTTCGATATGCTTCACCTTCGTGGGAATACTTATTAGGTAATGATCATTTAGGGAGATGTATTTTGTCCAGAATCATCTATGGAATTCGACCAAGTGTATTATGGGTGTTAGTTGTCTTGTTAATATCTGTTTTAATTGGCGCTATCTTAGGTTTTCTGGCTGGCTATTTTAGAGGGAAAGTCGATGCGGTCATTATGAGAATGTGTGATACGATGCTATCTTTTCCAGGATACGTTATGGCACTAGCGATTATTGGGGTCTTAGGTGTGGGTCTTGAAAACATTCTCCTTGCATTTGCCTTGATAAAATGGGCATGGTTTGCCCGCGTCATCAGAACTTCTGTCATGCAGTATGCTGAACTAGATTATGTGAAGTTCTCTAAAGCATCAGGTATTAGTGATATAACAATAATTTGTAAGCACATTGTTCCCGTTACCTTTTCTGAAATTGCAGTAATTTCTAGTGGCTCTATTGGATCGATGATTTTGCAAATCTCAGGTTTTTCATTTTTAGGTTTAGGAATTCAGGCCCCAAATGCTGAATGGGGGATGATGTTAAATGAAGCAAGGGAAGTAATGTTTACGAGACCAGAGTTAATGCTGGCTCCCGGTTTAGCCATTGTTATTGTAGTATCGGCATTCAATTTTTTATCTGATTCGCTTCAAGTTGCTCTAGACCCTAAACTAGTAAACTCCAAAACCAAGCATAAAGGTAATTTACCACTTTCGAAAATAAAGGTGCAAGAAAAAGAGGTGGCTAATTAGATGATGAATATATTAGAAGTCAAAAATTTAAAGGTTTGGGATAACAATTCTGGAAAAGAAATTATTCACGATAGTTCATTTGAATTAAAAGCAGGGAGCTGCCTTGCAATTGTAGGAGAAAGTGGAAGTGGAAAGTCCGTTACTTGTAGAGCGATCATGAGGTTAAACAGGTCCTATCTTAACCAATCAGGAGATATTCTTTTTAAAGGCGAAAACATTAGCAAATTATCTACAAAAGAGATGGGAAAGAAGAGGGGGAAAAACCTCTGCATGATTCTACAAAATGGGATGAGTGCCTTCGATCCCTCTTGTGTGGTTGGTGTTCATTTAAGAGAAACACTTGCTGAACACTTCAATTGGAGTAGAAATGAAATCGCACGAAGAATGACAGGAACCATGGAAAGTGTCATGCTGAAAAACCCGGCAGATATTATGAACAAATATCCTCATCAGTTGTCAGGGGGAATGCTGCAACGAGTTATGATAGCATTGGCTCTGGTCTTAGAACCGGATATTATCATTGCGGATGAACCGACCACAGCACTAGATACCATCTCGCAATATGAAGTAGTGGAACAGTTTATTAGATTGCGAGAAAGAATGGGTTGTTCGATGATCTTTATTTCTCATGATCTGGGTGTTGTAAGGAAAATTGCAGATGATGTCATGGTGATGAAGGATGGAGAAATTATAGAACGAGGGAAAACCGAAACCATTTTTAAAGAGGCGCAACATGAGTACACTAAATATTTAGTATCCACTAGACTCGCGCTGAGTGATCATTTCAAGAAAGTAATGGGGGAGGGGATGCTAGTTGCTGAAGGTCGATAGTGTTGAGAAAACCTACAAAAAAGGTGGATTATTTTCTTCAGAGAGACAGAACATTCTAAAGGGTGTTAGTTTTGAATGTAAGAATGGAGAATGTCTTGGTATTATCGGAGAAAGTGGAAGTGGCAAATCCACGTTAGGACGTTTGTTAATAGGTATTGAAAAACCTGATAGTGGAATGGTTTTATTTGATGGAAAGAATGTAGTAGACAGAAAAGTAAGACTAGGCAGCATAAGCGCTGTTTTTCAAGACTATAAATCTTCCATTAATCCGTTCTATACGGTTGAGGATGCAATCTTGGAACCAATGAAAATTCAGAACAATAGTAGAAAAGAAAATAAAGACAAGGTTGTAAACCTCTTAAATCAAGTTGGTTTACCAGCTTCTTATCGAAACAAGTATCCTCATGAGTTATCAGGAGGAGAGGTTCAGAGAGTGTGTATTGCAAGGGCCATTTCCACTGAACCAAAATGTATTATATTAGATGAAGCAATCAGCTCGTTAGATGTATCCGTTCAAACACAAGTTCTTGAATTACTTAAGAAATTAAAAAAAATATACAATATGAGTTACGTCTTTATCACACATGATTTACAGGCTGCTGCCTATATTTGCGACAGGATCATCATCTTTAAGGATGGTCAAATTGAAGAAATAGTGGGAATTGAACAATTAAAGGATGTTCAGTCTGTTTATGCAAGAAAGCTATTACAATCGTTGATAACGTTTTAACCATCTACTTAAAGTAACAGATTTTGTACAGATTTGGAGGAAAGTACTGTGAGTGGAGCTATGTCTTGGCCTTTTCTACGTTTGTATCTGTTAGTGCTTCTTTATTTCAGTGCCAATGCTATACTCAATGTCATTATCCCTTTGCAAGGGGGAGCATTAGGAGCCACCAATACAACAATAGGTTTGATTATGGGGGCATATTTGTTTACAACCATGTTTTTTAGACCATGGGCAGGTCAAATCATTCAAAAGCATGGACCGATAAAAGTGTTGCGTATTATTCTTATTATCAATGGTTTCGCTTTAATATTATATACGGTAACTGGGCTAGGCGGCTACCTAGTAGCTCGTATGTTACAAGGGGTTTCAACAGCGTTCTTTTCAATGGCCTTACAGATTGGGATTATTGATGCACTGCCAGAGAAAGATCGTTCTCAGGGAATTTCACTTTATTCCTTATTTTCGTATATACCAGGTATTATTGGACCTTTATTGGCATTAGGCATCTGGCAAGGGGGAATGGAATACTTTGCAATTGTCATGATAGCAATTGCCATTTTTACGGGTGTGTTTGGCTATAGTGCCAAAATGGATAAAGCTGAAGACCAGTCACTTAAAAATAATGCTGAACAGCATGTAAATATGTTTCATTCATTTGGTCAGTTAGTAAAAAATCCTCATTTATTTAAATGTAGTGTACTGATGTTAGTTGGTTCGATTGTATTTGGAGCAATTACTGTCTTCATACCTCTTTATGCTCAACAGATGAAAAACGGAAATGCTGGAATTTTCCTGATGCTTATGGCGGCAACTGTTGTAATCTCTCGATTTACGTTAAGAAAAAAGATCCCTTCCGATGGTAAATGGCACTCTAACTTTATGATGGGAACGATGTTTCTTTTAGCAATGGGGGCACAAAGTGTAAGTTATTCCATAGACGGGGGATCGGTATTTTTCTACGTTGGTGCTGTTTTAATGGGAGTAGCTCAGGCGCTTCTCTATCCAACATTAACAACGTATTTAAGTTTTGTTTTACCTAAGTTCAACCGCAATGTGCTACTCGGGTTATTTATCGCAATGGCTGACTTAGGAGTATCACTTGGTGGGGTCATAATGGGACCGATAGCCGATCTATTTTCATACTCAACTATGTATCAATTATGTGCTATCTTATCTATAGTGATGATTCTCTATTCCTATGAACGGCGCAAGGTGTTTATCGGCCAAATCTAGGGGCGAACTAATTTGAAAGTTTCTCTTATTTTATAACGTTTTGTGCATTGGAATTTTCATATTGAGGCTTTACACTTTTAATTGATAATTATTATCAATTAAAAGGAGAGGAGTCCTTTTATGAGCAAAATTTTACGTGAGGCGCTTCAAAACAGAAGAGAATTTATTATAAATCAACTTTTAAGTATAGGTGTATATAAAACAGAGAATGCTCAGTTATACGAGCTTTGTCTTAGTGATTTGGAAAGAGAATACAGGCTATTTAAAGAGAAGAGGAAAATAAGTGAAAAAGAAAACATTTTAACAACTAGTTAATGAAAATAAGAGCCAAATTTTAAAGGATAAAGACGCCATAGAAAAAATTCACAAAAAAATTGAAGATAGACAATTGAAATCGAATAAGTAGCTGTTATCTGGGCGACATATTCCTTCTTATGTGCGTCCGGATTGTGAGATTATAAATTGAGATATAACAGATCCCATTATCCAGCTATTTAAATTGGCTTTATCATTTACAATTTGTTTAGCACATGTTTTTTACTTTGCTTGTAGCTTACCTTGTAAACAACTTTATTATCACTTTTTTATGCAGAAACATCATCAAATTCACTTATTGTAAACAACTATTCTAACACCGTTCAAATTTTCAGACGGTGTTATGCGTGTTTCAACCTTCCAAAGTAAACAACTTTATTATCACTTATCAACTGAGTTAAGGGCATTAATGGCATTCTCATTAGCAGAACCCAAAAAAGATTTGTTAGTAAGCTTATTTGACTGGCATAAAAAGTATTTATGGTACACAAAAATGCACTATTCTTTGGTGGGATGAACCAAAGAATAGTGCATATAAAAACATAAGTAAACACAAAAATCATTAGCAAAGCTGATTTGAAAAGCTCTTTTAGACAAGAAGCCATTTTTAGATGGATACAAAATGTATATAAGCCTATGAGATATATAGGTGCTTTAATGGAACAGAAATGGGAAAGTCCAAAGAGGACATTCCCATTTTTTCGTCCTAAAACAAAAACAACATTTAACATAAGCCGATTTTTTTAAGTGCCCTCCTCATGTAAACCAAGCGTTTACATATGTATATCAAGCGTTTATTGCTTAATATTAAGCAGGACAATACAATGAATCTGAAGGAGGAATGTCCTGTGAGACTTGGCGAACAAATTAGAACGATACGCAATAAGGAAAATCTATCACAAGAGCAGTTGGGACAAAAAATGAATGTTACCAGACAAGCCATTTATAAATGGGAAAGTGGGAAAGGTTACCCAGATATTCAAAATCTAATTAAACTAAGTGAGTTATTTGAAATCAGTATAGATAAGTTAATAAAGGGAGACAGTTCCTTTCAAAGTAAAATCAAAGTTAAAGGAGGTACAGGTATGTTCTCAAATAGGAATTTTTTATCATCATTAAACTATTTCAGTTTCTTTTTCGCTCCATTATTTTCCCACTCCTCACCATGATATTCGGGTATGAAGAGATAAGGCAGCATGGGAAAAGAGCACTAGTATCCCACCTAATTCCAATTGCAATCTTTATTTTTATGGTAATCATTTACGGGGGTATCCATATAGTATCTACACAAGTAGAAGGAATAGGGGTGCTTAATTCCACAGTACAAGGCAGCAGTATGGTCATTCTCGCTCTGATCACAATAGGTGTGGCAATTTGGAATATTAAAGAAGGAATACAACAAATTAGAGGGATTTTAGGTGGTGGAAATGCTTATGAATCATAAAACACCAGCAGAGAATTTATCTGAAAGAGAAAATACTGTTTTTTGGTTCCCCGGGCGTTGGATTGGAGGCCTATCCTTAATAATTGGACCTCTCTTATTACTTGCAGCGACTCTACTGAGAATAGAATTTCATTTTTTTTACGACGAGCAACTTATTGCATATTCCGAACAGCCTGTTCTGATCACAGTATCCTACAGTTGTTTTGTACTAGGGTGTCTCTTCCTATGGCCGGGAATCATTACCTTAGTAAGACTTATCGGTATAAAACATCCTAGCTTAGCCATTTGGGGTGGTACGTTTACAATCTTAGGGCTGATAGGACGTGTTTTTCATGGCGGCATTGATCATATGGCCTTCCAACTCGTAAATGTGCAAAGTCTTGATCTTGCAACAAACGCAGTGAGTGACTCCTACCACGCATTCCACGTAGTCCGTTATTTTAATGGCATGATGATGTTTGGATGGATACTATTGGCAATCGGTGCCTATCGATCACAAACATTAGGGCTCATTCGCTCGGTAGCCTTGGCATCCATGTTTTTCTTACCATTGGGTACGCTTAAAGGCACAAGATTTGAATCTACATTCCTAATACTTGGACTCTGCATAGCATTAGTCCCACTTGGTATTAAAGTTTTGCGCGATGGCCTACCGCCGTCACGTAAGGCAATACTATGGGCCATTGCACTCTTAGTAGGGCAGATTATATTTATTATTCTTTCTATTTTTTTTCCAGAATTTATGAGGAGCTAATTATTGTTTACTGCCATTATTCAAACATATTTGTAAAAAGAATGACGTAAATCTAACATGTCATTACTACACAGTACATCTATACTGGCAAACCACCACACTAAATTAATCTTCTTTCTTATTTGATTACTAGATTGTTCAACAAATACTTTCTTCTTAATGATCGTACGAATTTTTATTTATAAGTGATTCAATAAGAGCTAAGCTGTGGTAAAAAAAGCGGTGTCAATAATCTTGTCTATATGAAGTATGTGAAGATGAAATAAGTTGAGTTCCGGGAGCCTATCATTTGTTTTGATAGCCAAATGAAAGAACAAAAACCTTGATATAGTATAGATTTGCTTGGAAGTGAATTTAGGTATCTGTTGTTCAACAAAACCAGCTAATAGCAGGTAGCGCTTATTCAAGAATCGGGCCAAGAATTTTGTGGGGTGGAATAATGAATGATTTTTATACAGCATTAAATTATGTAAATAAAATGATATACGAGCCAAATGACTTAACTGTAAAGTCGATTCAAGAAGAAATACAAAACTCTAAGTATGGTGCTGGTACATTTCGATTATCTTCGAGAACAGTTCGTTTCAGGGTTGCAAATATAACCCCCACCAAAGTAGGGCAGTTTGTTGCCTTTTGGGAAAAAGATGAAAATAATAAAAACCAACCCTTTACATATGAGGAAGCACCTGATTTATTAGTTATAACTACTTTTACAGATGATGGTGAGTTTGGACAATTTATTTTTCCAAAAGAAGTTCTTTTCAAACAGGATATTCTTAGGTCCATTTCAACAAAGGGGAAAATGGCATTAAGAGTTTATTCTAGCTGGGATAAACCGACTAGTAAGCAAGCTATGAAAACTCAAAAATGGCAGTTGCCTTATTTTGTTGACATGAGTGATCCGAGTAAATTACCCATAGATAAAATAATAGAACTGTATTCGTTTTAATCCTCTGCAAACGGGCGCCATTCTTGAAGAAGAATAGGCTCATTTTGTATTTTAGGGCCATACTCTGGGGTAAGGCTAATTGAACGAACGGAGCAGATTAGTACAACAAGGAATCTATATAGAATTGGAGAAAAACTGTAATTATAACGATTTTTCAATAGCTTTTTACCAATTTGTAAGGGAGTGAATACGAATGCGTATAGGAAATGAGAAAACATACCCTGATTGTCCAATTATTACGAGAACGGTAGAGCTTGGTGGACTTACGAAACAGCAGCTTATACATAGATTGCAGGAATACTCTATCCTGTTGAATGAGTATGGAGAAAGGCTATTAACTGATGAAAAATTTATGACTTCTGAAACAAAGTATAGCTTGCAGACGATTGAACTAACTGTTGCTTACCTTGGCTTCCCTGAAGGTGCTACCACTCCTCAAATCTATAAAAAAGCGAGCGAACTCGGTTTGGAATTGTGTCCACTTGAGTTGGGACCTTATCTAAGACTAGAGTATCTGGATCAGCCCGAAGGTGATTCGGGGACTTCTATACAGCAACATCAAGCTCCAACAGGATCCATAACAATAGCAACGGAGATACTAACTGTAGACGATAATTTTCCGAAAGGCTTTTACCTTAGACGAATTAACGACGAGTTGTGGCTTCGGGGCTACATTGCTGATGATTTGCACATTTGGAATCCTAATGACCCTTTTGTCTTTTGTCTAACAAAAAAGCTTTAACAAGTGAGAATTTATTAGAGCCTCCATAATGAATATCGATCTTCAGCGCTCGTTTTTATATTAGCCAAAGAAAATATCTTATTGAAGAAATTTTTAGATTATGAAATAATTGGAATTAAGCAAACGGGCAGGATTGTTGAAGAAGGAATCTGATTTAGTTTCGGTAAATAGAATACCAATCATAGTATTAGGCTGGGGTGCAACTGATGGTCAGTAAATATCAAGGCAGTTGGATAGAATCAAATTTCATTGAAATTGATATAGTTATAAGCAAGGAAAACCTAGTTGAAATTTTAAAAAATGTCGTAAATCGAAAAAGTCAATTTACTCATCAACAAATTTGTAATTGGTGTGATAAGAATTATACAGTTGAGACTGAACTTGATGACGAGAAAGTATCTGACGTAATAGAGGACATTTCTGTACAGTGGGATTTATATTTAACAAGAACTACAACATTTGGATTTTTCTAAAGTGAAACTTCCCAATGAGTGGTTTGAGGGGTGGTTAAAAGAATTATCTTAACATCTTTTGCATTGGAAATTTGTGAAGGATTTCACTTCAATTTCTAGGAGCAATTACGGCATAATAATCGCTCTTCATAATTAATGAATTGGGCAGGTTAGTTGAACAAGTCAAATGTTAATATATGTATAAAAGGAGGTTTTCTGAATGAAGAGGTATGGCTACCTTGAAATCTCAAAAGACACATTAGGAAAATTACTTAATAGCAAAGAATTGAGAATGTATAGAGATAAAAAGGATGCTTTTATTGAACAGAGGAAAGAAGTCACCCATTTTGTAATTTTAATTAATGAGAATGGAATATCTTTCCGGATAGATAATGTACCTTTACAAGAAGATGATACACACTGGGAAATCGACCGTCTTTCCGTGAACATAGACTCAGATACTCGGCAAGAAGAACTAACTTTTATTGATAGTTTTCTAAAACCTCAAATACGTTTGTATAGAGAAATTTACGAAATAGGTTCCAGGATTCATAAAAATGAAATTGATAATATAGAAGCTGATTCCGCCATTTTCATTCAAGACCAGAATAAATCCGTGTTTATTCGTTGCTATGACGCAGCATCACTAGAGGTAACCTATGCCGAAAAGATTCCAGATGATTATAGAGAAATTGATATAAAGAAATTATTCAACTAAATAGGAGCGATTGCAGCATAGTGGGTCGCTCATACTTAAGAATGGGATAAGAGTTAAAAAGGGGTATTAAGGGGGGCAAAATGGTTAATTTAATTATCGTACTTCCGATTGTTTCAGTTTTGGTAGGACTATATTTTCTAACATTGGGGCTATGGGAATTAAGACTAGGCGTAAATAGAAAACAATATATAAAGTATATGTTTACTGGCTTGTTTTTGCTGGTGGTTTTAATGCCTATGTTTTGGCTATTTGGTAGTAACTTTTTAAAATGAATGGGTTAAATGACTGGAAGAACTTTATTAAATTAAATGGAGCGATTGCTGCATTAGTAGATTGCTCACAGGTTTATAATTTGACAGAATAATGAAAGTGTAGGTAATTAAAATTTAGGGGAAAGGTGAATAAAATAATTAAAAGTGACCCTTACATCTCTGAGTCACTTTTAAAGCACTTATTGTGGTGGAATTCCAAAAGGAAATAACACTGGTGCTACGTAGAAGATCCCAATCAATATAATGAGCATAAATGATATTACCAAGGAAAAGCCGCTCCGAATAATCATAAATTTATCATTTTTCTTATCAAAGGGCATACCAATTACAGATAAAAAAAATGAAACTAATAATAATGGCACTAGATAATATACCCAATTGTTATCTCTATAGTTTGTTACCAGGGCAACCATAGAATAAATATTACCAGTAATATTAATGTCAACCCGAACGAGATACCATTGGCTACTCTTTTCACATTGCCGTTATTCACCATACATACCCTCCTCACGTATTGTTGTTATAATATTAACAAACTATTGAGAAAATTGTAAATATTAAACAGGAGCAAAGTTGGTCGCTCCTCACTTGTAAATTGGGCAGCATTTCTGTCCATACATTTAATAAACTTATAAATTTTATCTAAGGAATGAATAAATGATAACGGTCCTTATATGGCCAAAAATTGAATGAAAAAAAATGCTCTATTCCTGTCTATATGGTTGAAATAGTTTTAATTAATCAAATCAAATTAACTCTTATTCCCGATTTAATTATTCTGCAATCTGGGAGCTTTAATTGAAGATAACGAAAAAGATTTTTATAGAGGGAGGTTATTATTTGAAAAAGGAAGTAATGTTTATTCACAGCGCAGGACCCCAGGAAGGGAAACAGGGAAGTAGCCAACTAATCGCCTACTTACAAAAATCGATTAGTTCGGATTACAGTTTTTCCTCTCCTGCCATGCCAGATCCTGAAAACCCGAGTTATGATTTATGGGAGAACGTATTAAAAGAGAAACTTTCTGAGTTAAATGGTTCCGTTATTTTGATCGGCCATTCACTAGGTGGATCTGTCCTCCTAAAGTATCTCTCAGAAGGAAATTGTAATTTATCCATCTCTGGTTTGTTTTTGATGGGATCGCCGTACTGGGGCCTGGATAAAGAGTGGCTATTTAAAGAATTTGAACTCTCCGATAAATTTGCTACAAGACTACCTCAAATCTCACAAATCTATCTATATCATAGTCGAAATGATGAAGTAGTACCTTTTTCTCATTTTGAACACTATGCCTATAAACTCCCACACGCGAAGGCAAGGATCTTCGAGAACTACGGGCATTTATTTCAAGATGATCTGCCTGAACTTGTTCAAGATATCGAAGCAATAAATCGTTAAAAGAAAATTTTTAATTCACCGTATACTTACCGATTTCAGTTGTAGCAATTTAGATACTAGCATAAGGTCAATTCGCAACAAAGAGAATTATCTTGATATCAAGTCTTCCTTTTAAAAGCGCGATCCTCAAGGATCAGCGCTCGTTTTTATATGGGCCAAAATGATAAATAGCTTATTGTAGGAATTTTAAGATTATGAAATAATTGGTATTAAATAAAAGTAAGAATTGATGAAAAGTTGAATTAACAAGATGAGTGATTTAACTATACGTGTTAGTTTAATGGAACAAAACAAGGCGGTGTATTAAATGTCTAATCCCTCAAATGAGGAATTGTTAGCTGGTGGAAATGTCTCCAAAGTTTTTCGTTCAGGTAATACAGTTAGGCGAGATTTAAAGTCAAATAGCAATAGGATTCATGCACTGTTGAAACATCTAGAAAGCAAAGGGTTCAATTATGCACCTAAATACATAGGTACTGACGATAAAGGAAGAGAGATATTATCATTTATAGAAGGAGAAGCTGGTAATTATCCATTAAAAAAGTATATGTGGTCTAATGATGTCTTATTAGAAATTGCCAAGATGCTTCGTTTTTATCATGATTCTGTAAGTGACTTTTCATTTGATGATAGTTGGCAATCATTAGATAATACTCCACAACCACTTGAGGTACTTTGCCATAATGACTTTGCAATGTACAACATTATTTTCAATAATGAAAGGCCAGTAGGTATTATTGACTTTGATGTTGTTGGACCTGGTCCTCGACTTTGGGACATAGCCTATACTCTTTATACTTGCGTACCATTAAGTAGATTCTATCTTACTGAAATAGGTGAAAAAGAATATTATAATTCATCCAAGCATTCCAACCGTATCAAACGAAGAGTGGAATTGTTTTTTGAAGGTTACGGTAAAGAATTTGAAGAAGATTATTTAGAGATGGTTTTACTACGATTAGAAGGGTTATGTAGCACAATCAGAAGAAAAGCTAGTGAAGGTGATCTTGCTTTTCAGAAGATGATAAATGAAGGGCATCTAGAACATTATCAAAATGATATTAAATTCATTGCAGACCATCGGAATGAATGGATTTAGATTTAATTCAATTATACCAGCTAATATAAGTCAACACTTTTTAAGTAATAATACTAGATTAAAGATGTTATAATAAAAACATGCATGACAAAGAAACTTCAATAATTTCATTTGAAGTTTTTGTAAATGATGTGATTATTTGTATAGGATTATGCTGTATACTTTTGCTTATGTTTTAAGATGGCATAAATCCAATGCAATAGCTTGTTGGCGCAAGCTATGATGGCTACTTTGTGAGGCTTGCCCTCACTTCTTTTTTTGTCATAAAACTCTCGGAGTTTCGCATTTCGGTTGTTTGTTAACCCACACTGAACAGCTGTATAGAGTGTTTGACGTAGCTTTGTAGATCCTCTCTTGGTGATGCGATTGATAGATGCTGTAAACTTCCCTGATTGGTAAATCCGAGGATCAATGCCTGCATAAGCTACTAGCTTTTTCGGGTGACTAAATTGTGTGACTTCACCTATTTCTGAGATAAGAGTAGCTGCAATTTTAGAACCCACCCCTGGGATGGAGCGAAGGATCTCATAATCCTCAAAATGCATTGCTAATTTATCAATTTCCTGCTCAAGTACGTTGAGAAATTTTCGTTGTTGAAGAAGCATTTGAATATACATTTTTAGAGTAACTAAATGGCTTTGATACAGTGTTTTCTTAAATGGGTTCCGTTCTGCTGCCTCTTTTAACTTCAATGCCTTTTCGCAAAACCAACCAAATGATCTTCTACCTCCTAGACTATGCATCTCCTTAGCTATTTCATCAGTTTGTATCTTCAATACGTCATCTGAAGTAGGGTAAGTGAGTAAAGTCTTTAATGATATAGGCGAATATAAATTACTAAAAACACCTTTATATTCAGGGAACACTTGATCAAGAATGGTTTGAAATTGTAATTTAAGTTGAACATAATTACGCGTTAATGAATCGTGTTGCCTACACAAATTTCTCAAGTTCATCGTTTGAACACTTTTTCTGTGAAAGGCTACTAAGTCTTCTTTGTAGTACAGTTCACACAAATGTTTCGCATCAGCTGGGTCTGACTTTACTTTTCGGAGGCTACTTTTTTTCGTTTCGTAAGAAACAACGGGATTAACTAAGTAATAAGTAATCCTTCTCTCCTCAAGATACTGTAAAATCGGTTCGTGGTAATGACCTGTAGATTCAAAAATGATGACAGGTTCAGCGTCAGCTTGCCGTTCTACCTCTTTGTAAAATACATAAAAATCTCGCAGTCCATTAGTATCATGCTTAAACTTAAAGCTCTTTCCGAAGGGGCGCTTTCTTGCCAGGAAAGCTTGAACTTGGCTTTCTCCTTTTGCGACATCCAGGCCAATCACTGGATCCATAGTCTATCACATCTCCAATTATTAGATTTGTCGGTAGCCCCTGTCTATCTTGTAGTATCATAGCTTCGCTTGTTATGCGGGGTCCAAGCCCCAACCAGCCTCAAACATGTTTCTACAAGTAGGGGGTGGACAGTATAACGGACGGGATCAATTAGTCCCAAGGGCGCGAACGTCCTACCCCGACTACCTAAAGAATAACCTATAAAAAATAGGCCAACCAGATAAATAAGCAATCTGGATGACCTTATAATACGAAAGGGCGCCATTCTGTAACAAGAATAGGCGCTCACTTTTCATAATAGAGCCAGATTGGTTAATAGAAATTTTTAAAGGCAAAGTAGATATATTTAGCAGCTTAGTTATTTAAATCACTGGATTTATTTGGTATTATAGGTTGCAAGGTATCAAGAAATAGTTAACGGTGGGAGTGAAAATGGGTATGAAAAGCAAGTTTGGATTACTAATTTTAGCATGTGTTATTGTAGGGTCTGCGTTATTTTGGTATACACAAAAAGAGCCATATAGTACAGAGGTAGTTGTTAATTCTGTATGGGATAAATTTGAAGTGCAAAGCACTCAAATAGGCGTTACAGATCCAGTTATCTGGATAGACGTTTATAAAAAAAAATGATATAGCCGAAGTTAAAAAGTATGTAACAGAAAACTTATCCAAAGACGACTTAGAACATTATGAAGTCGATGTATTTTCTAATAAAGGGATAACATATTAAACCGGTTTTCAATAAAACAGGCGCGATCCAGAAACAAGGATCAGCGCTCGTTTTTATATTGGCCATAGAAAATATCTTATTGAAGGAATTTTTAGATTATGAAATAATTGGAATTAAGCAAGCGGGCAGGATTGTGGAGATGGGGGAGTATTAAATGAGTATGAAAAAGAAAGGGATTTTTATCTTCATCGGCTTAATTGTTATTGCAAGTATTTTTATTTATCTTGGAAATTCCTAAGGTAAAAATCACTTAGCATATAGTTCTCATACATTTGGTGATTTTTATGTGATGGAAAAAGAGCATTATATTGAACAGGGTGAATATATGGAGATGTGGGTAGTTGGTTATAATGGAGCTGAAAAAGAAGAAAACAGAGAATATTTTAAAGTCTATTTTAAAGATGCAAATGTCTACAACGTTATTGAAAAGGATAAAAGCTATATGCTTTCCTTTTCCTCAGTTAATGAGAGATACTATTTAGACTTAATCTTTTCTCCAAATGGAACACAGTTAAGGGGAGAAGGAAGATAATAAATTTACGTTAAAACGATTGCTCTTCAAGAATATAGGAGCGATTGTAGCAGTGTGGTTGGCTCCTTACATAAGAATTAATCAATAATGTTCAAATGTGATTATATATTCAAGTAATAATAGCAAAGATTTTATATCTTTAAAGGAGTTAAATAATGAAAATGGATTGGTGGTACAGGATTTCATTTATAATCATTGGAGTAGTGTCTTTTTTTACTGGAGAAGTAGTTGCTTTTTTAATGTTATGGTTTATTTTCTTAATTTTATATAATATCAACTCTACACTAAATAAGATATATATCCAAAATAATGAAAAGAACAAACAAGATTAAACAAAGGATCTTCCTCAATTATCTGGGAGCAATTATGGAAGATGTAGCCACTAGTCTAAGCAGCTGTATTTATTGTTAATGGGAGGGGACTTATAGATGTCTTAGGTTACGCTGTAATCTACAATGACCTTAAAACAAATGAACAAAAAAACTTCATATATCTAATTAATAAAAAGAATAGTGAGTCTGAAAAAGTAATTAAATTTACAAAACAATTTATCCAACAAATGACTTTATCTGAAAAGTTTTCAGATAGGGAAAATTTTACAGCTATAAAAACAGATGTAGATCAAAAAGTAGTACATAAACCTTATGAAGATTTTATAAAAGCAATTATAAAGAATGAAATTCCTGACTTGTTTTAGGTGAATTATTTTGAAAAACTTAAGAGTTGAACTCACCAATACGCAATAAAATTGCAATTCCACTAATTGGAGCGATTACAGCACAGCATACTGAGTTATAAAAAATGTTTTTGAAAAAAATTAAAATATAGGGAGAGAATATGAAGAAAAGTAAATTAATTATGTTTGTACTTATAGTTTCAATAATCTTAAATTTGGTTCTGTTCCAAAGTATATATAACAATAAGGATGAATCAAGATTAGCGCATTTTGAAGAGGTTCATAACGGAATAAGATATTCGTATGATTTTGGAAACACGCTTAATCAAAAATATAACCGGTTAACAATTGATGAAAAGGTTGAGTATCTAACAGCAATGCATTGGAGTTTGGCTTTATCTGTTTGGACATTAGAAGATATTGGAGCAGAAAATGGAGAATATAGTAGTCTGGTGAAATTACTAAGTATTTATAGTCATATACCAACAGAATTGAAGGAATTGGTAAGGAATAATTATAGCGAAGAGGAGGTATTGAATTTACTTAATATTTGGTTGAAAGATATAAATAACATTAAAGAAAACTTCAATTATATTCAGCTATCAAAGGTGGACGATAAAGAGTTGCTATGGAATTTAAAGTCCTTGCTAAATAATCCCGAATATAACAATGATTCATTAGAACAATATAAACAGACATTGTAATTAATTTCATACCATCTTCAAAAATCGGTCGCGATCTTGTAACAATAGATTCGCGTTCATTTTTATTTTGGCAGGATGAAAAATAACTTTTGTAGGAATTAAGTTGAGCATTTTCAGCAATCGGGCGCGATCCATGAACAGGATTAGCGCTCATTTTTATTGGGACTGGATGAAGAATAGCTTATTGTAGGAATTTATATATTATGAAATAATTGGTATTAAGATAAAAGTCTGTTATGGATAGATCCAAAACGAAAATGGGGTGAAAAGTTGGGAGATAATGAAGAAGTCTGGAAACCTCTTTCTATTACTGAAATTCAAAATATCTTTAGCATAATTCCTATCCAATGGTGGATTGCTGGTGGGTGGGCTTTAGATATTTATTTACAGAAAATCACAAGGGCTCACGATGATATTGACATTGTTATATTAAGACCAGAGTACTTAATTTTACAAAGACATCTGTGTAGTGATTGGGAAATGTTTATAGCATATAAAGGTCAGTTAAAACCTTGGAACAAAAATCAATTGCTAGACTCTCATTATGATAATATCTGGGTTAAGAAAAAAGATGAATCAACATGGGCTTTTCAAGTAATGTTACTGGATACAGAGGAGAAGGATTGGATTTACAAACGAAACAACACAATAAGAAAACCAATTGAAGATATTGGGTTAGAATCTTTATCTGGAATACCATTTTTAAAACCAGAAATACAACTTCTTTATAAAGGTGGAAGTTCTGTCATTAGAGAGAAAGATGTTATCGATTTAGGAAATATATTACCTAAATTAAATGCTAGCAACCGTGATTGGTTAAAAGAGTCATTGAATATACAGTACCCTCAAGGGCATGAATGGATTGAACTAATAGATTCTTATGCAAAAGTTTGAAATTAGGTAAGGTGAAATGCTTGAATAAAGTTATTGATAAACTGAAAGAAATAGATACTGGAGAAATAGGAATCATATTATTTTCCAGCAAAGAGCAAAGGTATGATACTGCTTTAAATAGTCAACTCACAGTCCCCCTTGCATCAGCAGCAAAAGTATCAATAGCATTTTGTGTAGCAAAATGGGTAGAAGAAAATACATATAATTGGGAAGACCTAGTTAATGAGATTTCATTTAATCCGGAAGAAGATAGCAAGGAACTTTATCCTCATTTACAAAAAAGAAAATCACTTCCTTTAAGGGAGGCGGTTGAAGTCATGATTGCTTGTCATGATAGCTATGTTGCTAAATGTATTGTAAAATATTGTGGTGGCTGGGAAAAGTTAAACAATTCAATCCAATCTTATTTTCCGACAATAAGTATTGCTGAAAACCCGAGAGATATTGAAAACAAAGGACAGCTAAATCAATTACTTGAAATAGTAATCCAAATCTTTCAGGGCTACAAAACACAACCTCTCCTTTGGACCCCAATTATTAATGGCCTAGTTAGGCAAAAATGAGATATAAACCATATTCCAACACACCATCTAAATCATATGACAGGTGGTTTAGATAATGTTGTGATTGATATTGGTATAATCGGTGACTTCAATAAAGATCCTTTCATTTTTGCGGTAGGGGCTATTAATTTACCCAATAGATTTTACAGTCAGGTTGCTGACAACATAATTATGGAAGCTATGAATTTGCTTTATGATGAATATTTAAAGCAATAGAAAGCCGTACAAAATTATAAAGAAAGAGGCTTTTTACATGTTCAAGAATCGGACAGGATTATGGATTGAAGAAATGGTGAAAAGGTGGTGGTTGAACTGGAAACTTTTCAAATGGTTAGTTCAATATTAAAGAACAATAGACTTGTTCGGGTTTATCTTCCCAAGAATTATTCAAAATCAGAAAGCAAGCGATATCCAGTTTTATATATGCATGATGGTCAAAATGTGTTTCAAGATAGGGATGCAATTGGCGGTGTTTCGTTAGATGTAGAAAAATATGTAGAAACAAATGATATAGATATTATTATAGTAGCCATTGATCAAGTCGCTGAAGAACGGAAAAATGAGTATTGTCCATGGGAGAGTGGAGAATATGTAAAGAAACTAACCGGTAATTGTGCTTCGTATGGCGGAAAAGGAAAGCAATATGTTGAATTTATTGTCCATGAACTAAAACCAACCATTGATAGTAATTACCGCACTATTAGTGATAATAGCATGATGGCAGGTATCTCACTTGGTGGATTAATCACGATTTACGCTGCTTGTAAATATCCCCATTTATTCCGTACTATTATTTGTATATCTTCTTCATTTTGGGCCAATCAAGAGGAAATAGAAAAACTTATCGATGAAAGTGATCTTACTCCTATTAAATCAATTTATTTAGACTGTGGAACAAATGAGGCTGGTGAAGGCACCAAATTAAGTGATGAATTTAAAGAGTCTAATCAAATCATCTATAATAAGTTAAGAGATAAAATTCTACATACAAGATTTGTGGTTATCCAAGATGCAGAACATTCTTATCGCTTCTTCAAAAGAAGAAATCGAGAATTGTTTCTCTCTATACAAAAAATGTGATAAATAAGGAGCTTACACGAATGAGTGTTAAACCAAAGGTAATTTCAATTGCAGCTGTTTCTGGTGGAGGAAAAACTACTATAACAAAAAAGTTGAGCTTAGTACTGGAAGATACAAAAGAGTTGTTTTTTGATGATTATGACTTTGAAGACGCACCAGATGACATTATTCAATGGGTGAATAAGGGAGCTGATTATAACCTTTGGAATGTAGAACCAATGGTTTTAGATATTGATAAGATAATAGCCTCTAGAGAAGTACCTTTATACATATTACTAGACTATCCGTTTTCATATATGAACGATAATATGAAGAAATACATTGACCTATCTATCTATATAGATACTCCTTTAGACGTTGCAATGGCGAGACGAATACTTAGAAATCAAACAAAAAGCACCATTAACGATGTTTGTAATGATGTAAAATTTTATTTGCAATATGGAAGAGGGGCCTATCTAGAATTGGAAAACAATATTAAACCTAATTCAGATATAGTGATTGACGGAACTCTACCTTCAGATAAAATTGTTGAACTTATAATCCAAGAAATAAGATATAGGGGTTTATAATATCTTCAACAATCGCGCGCAATCCATGGACAAAGATCAGCGTTAATTTTTATTTTTGCCAGAATGAGAAATCTTATTTTATGATTTTTTCGATTATGAAATAATTGGTATTATGTAATTGGGAGTTTAGCTGAACAGGCAATCGAAGGAGGAGTTTTTTTGGAATTTTTTACTGAGAGATTAACAATTAGGACGTTTCGGAGTGAAGACATGCATGATGTATTCCAAATTTACAATAATGAGGATACATGTAGATATCTCTTACATGATAAATGGACATATGAAAATATGAAGGAAAAATTCAATAAAAAGTTAGAAAATAGTGTACTCACAAAAGATACAACTTTAAGTTTGGTAGTAGTAGACCATACTCAAGTAATAGGTGATTTATCTGCGTGGTACACAGATATGAAAGATACTGTTGAAATTGGCTATAGCTTTTCTGACAAAGTTTCAGGAAGGGGTTACGCTTCAGAAGCAGTCAGTGGTTTAGTCAGAAAGCTATTTGATGAGTTTTATGTGCATCGTATACAAGCCAACCTTGATGCAAGAAATAAATCATCACAAAAATTATGTGAACGTATAGGTATGAGAAAAGAAGCTCATTTCATTCAGGATTTTTGGAATAAAGGTGAATGGACAGATAGCATTACATATGGAATGTTGCTTTCGGATTTATACTAAAGTTGCATTAATCTGGAATGAACCAAAGAACCCTCCATGATGGTGGCGTAGCTAAATCTAAATAGCTAAAAATGAATAGCCGAAGCTAAAGCTTATTTATCATTTCGTTATTGTGCTCCTCAGAACCGTCAACATTCCCTCTTTTAAATATAGGAATCTCCATTCCTTTTTTTAATAAGAAGTTCAACGGATTTAACAATTATTTAATTCAGGATGGCTGCATTTATGATAGTGGACCCTGGTCCTGTACTATTGGTTGAATGATGATTATGTAATGTTATCAAGGCATCTTCTATAGGGGATAAGGTTATCAAGAGCAATATCAGCTGCAGCCGAGAAATGTAAACCGGTAGAATGACGAGATGCAAAGGTGTGATATGCATGAGATGATATAGTCATGATCCTCAATCCCTTCTTTTTCCCATACTGTGCAACATCTATTGGAACAGGATTTCATCCAGATGTGGAGACAACCAATAATACATCATTTGGTTGGAATGGTTGTGAGGGGAGAAAGGTTTTTGCGAACAAGGGATCTTTCTCTAAATCAGAGGACCGTAGAGCCCCCTTATGCAGCATGAGATCTTCCACAAATAAAGGTCTGATTGGGACAATTCCACCTGCTCTATAAAATACTTCTTCGGCGAGCATGTGGGAGTGGCCGCATCCAAAAACATGTAGAATGCCTTCATTTCCAAAGCAGTCAGCAAGGAGAGAGGACTACTGCTCTATCTCTATACTGTTTTTTTCCTCCACTTTTGTCAGGAGCTGTTGAACAGCTGATAAATAACTCGTATCCATGAAACCTCTCCCTTACTATTCAATTCTCTTCATTTGGATGTAGAATTTATATCGGTCACCCCTATAATGGGATTTTACTAGTTCCAGAGGAGTGCCATCTTGTAAAAATGTGTTTCGCTTAATGTATAACATTGGATGATCTTTATTAATTTTTAAAAGTTTGGCATCTTCACTGGAAGCTTGTATGGATTCAATCATCTGATCTGCATGGGCGATTTCAAGGTTTAGCTTCTCTTCGATATAAGCATAAATGGAAGTGTTTACTACTTCTTCCGTTAGTCCTTTGACTAAATTGGCAGAGAGGTAATTTGTCTCAAGTGCCATCGGTTCACCATCAGCCAAACGTATCCTTTTTATCTCATATACAGGTGCATGTTCTTTGATATGAAGTTCATCAGCTATATTAATGGAGGCTGGTACTATTTCAAAATGTATCAATTCACTTGTCGGGTTCATCCCTCGTTTTTTCATATCCTCTGTAAAGGAGGTCAAGCCTTGAAGTGGCTGTTCGATTTTATTATTTGCTACAAAAGTGCCGCTTCCTTTTTTACGATAGAGAAGCCCCTCAGTCACCAGTGAATTAATGGCTTGCCTAACGGTCATCCTGCTTATTCCGTACGCTTCGGCATATTCTCTCTCTGAAGGTATAGTATCTCCAGGAACAAGATTACCTGAGTTAATTTGATCCTTAATGAAAGATTCTAGCTGGTAATAAAATGGTATGGGGGAACTTTTATCTATCATTTACCCTGTTTATCTCCTTTCAAGCAATAATACTGGAGTTTTGAAGAACCGTATTGTCTGCAATAATTCTAACACAAGGATGCTTTTTTAGGATAGATGCAGGAAAGGAGTCTGAAAGGCCACCACTCATCAGTTGTTCATAAGCTTCGGCTTTGTTTTTTCCAGAAACTAAAAGTAGTATTTCTTTCGCATTCATAATGGAATCTATACCCATTGTGATAGCGTGAGAGGGAACATCTTCCATCGTTTCAAAAAAACGTGCATTCGCTTTTCTAGTCGACTCTGTAAGTTTTACAACATGAGTTCTGCTGTCAAAACGGGTTCCAGGTTCATTAAAACCAATATGTCCATTTTCTCCTAAACCTAAGATTTGGATATCTATAGGACCTTTGTTATGGAGTTTTTGTTCATAATTTCTGCATTCTATTTCGAGATCTTCTGCTTTTCCGTTCGGAATATGAGTATTTTCTATACTGATGTTGATATGTTTGAATAAGTTTCTATTCATATATTCGTAATAACTGTTCGAATCATTTTTATCTAAACCAACATATTCATCCAGATTAAAAGTAGTTATACCTTGATAGGAGGTACCGTTTTCCTTATAGTCTTTTATTAAAAATTCGTAGAGTTTTGTTGGTGTGCTTCCTGTTGCCATTCCAATTACAAGGTTAGGATTCAGTTTAACTTTATTAATAATAATTTCAGCAGCTACTTGACTTAGATCGTCATAAGTATTAGCGGTGATAATATCCATTTGGGCCTACTCTCCTTTATAAACTAATTGACCCTTACAAAAGGTCATCTTGACTTCGCAATTTTGATTCATGATTACAATATCAGCATCTTTACCAACTTCGATACTTCCTTTTCTTTCCCAAACATTAAGTCTTTTTGCAGGGGTGGAAGAAGCCATTCTGACGGCTTCTACTAGTGTACAGCCTGTGAATTTTTTCATATTTCTTAATGCTTCATTCATTTTTAGAACACTTCCTGCAAGTGTGCCATTTTCAAGTAGTGCAGTATTGTTTGCCACTTCGACTTTTTGTCCACCCAATTCATATTCTCCATCTTCGAGCCACTTTGCTCTCATGGAATCTGTTATTAAAATAATTTTATCTGCTCCCTTGGCAAGATAGGTTGCTTTTACCACTGCAGGGTGAACGTGAATACCGTCAGCTATCATTTCGACCAACAGGTCATCATGGGCAAGTCCGGCACCTACAACACCCGGTTCACGATGGTGGGTGCCGCGCATCCCGTTGTAAAAATGTGTAACATGTTCTGCACCTGCTTCCATAGCATCGAGCATTTCATCATAAACAGCATCAGAGTGTCCGATGGAAGTGATGACCTTATTTTTCGTTAAATGATGGACAAATTCTATTCCGTTAGGCTGCTCGGGTGCCATGGTAACCACTTTAATTTGGTTTTCGGACTCAACCTGCCAGCTTTCAAATAATTGGATATCTGGATTCACAATATGTTCTAATGGCTGGGCACCTGCGCGCTTAGGGGATATAAATGGACCCTCCAAATGTATTCCAAGTAATTCACTGCCTATTGAATCATTCTTCTCTATTTTTAAATAGTTATTTACTGTGCGTAAGGCTGCTTCAATATCAGATCGCTCTTGCGTAATTGTTGTTGCTAAATAGCTAGTTGTACCTTCCTGTGGCAATGTTGCTGCCATTGTTTTCAATGACTCTTCAGTAGCATCCATCGTGTCAGCTCCGTTTAAACCGTGTATATGGATGTCTATGAAGCCTGGGGCAGCATACAAATCGGAGGAGAATCGAATTTCCTGCAGATTTTCAGTGTTTTGATAGTGATCCATAGCTCCGATTTCGAAAATTTTTCCTTCTTTAACTTTAATAAATCCAGTTTGTTGAATTGTTTTCTCATTTATTAGATTGACGGAAAGCAGGGAATAACTATTTAAGAAAGAACTCATGTATGTCTCCTTTCACGACTATTATATGTTAATTCTAACAGGAATATGTATAGTTGTATATACCAATTTTACTCTGTTTCTCGTTAAATATTGAATATATTAAGTGTTTTCCAGAAATATTGGTATAGACAACTATTTGCAAGATGTGCTAGTATTACTTCGTTGCAAGCACTTACAAAAGATTAAGGAGGATTGATAAAAATGATTGGTTTTTTACAAAAAATCGGAAAATCACTAATGTTGCCGATTGCTGTGCTTCCCGCTGCAGCAATATTATTAAGAATTGGACAAGAGGACTTATTGGATATTGAATTTATTGCAAATGCAGGGAACGCAATATTTGCTAATCTTGCGCTTATATTTGCTATTGGGATAGCGATTGGTTTCGCTAAAGACAATAATGGATCTGCGGCCTTGGCTGCTGCTATAGGATACCTTGTATTAGTAAGTGGCACGCAAGCAATCAATGAAGAGATTGATATGGCTGTACTTGGCGGGATAATATCAGGGGTTGTAGCAGGATTGCTTTACAACAAGTTTCATGATATTAAAATGCCTGATTGGCTTGGGTTTTTCGCAGGAAGACGATTTGTTCCTATTATTACCGCTACTGTGATGGTAATCTTAGCGGGAATATTTGGTGTCATTTGGGCTCCAATCCAAGAATTTATTAACAACATCGGTCAGTGGATAATAGATGCAGGAGCTGTAGGAGTTGGTATCTTCGGATTCTTGAACCGTCTTCTCATTCCAATAGGTTTGCACCATGTACTTAATAGTTTAGTATGGTTTGTATTTGGAGAATATAATGGTGCTACTGGGGATTTAAATCGATTCTTTGCTGGTGACCCTTCAGCTGGTATTTTTATGGCCGGTTTCTTCCCTGTCATGATGTTCGGTTTGCCTGCTGCAGCGCTGGCGATGGTTGCAACAGCAAAAAAACATCGACGTAAAGCTGTATCAGGAATGCTGATTGGTATCGCCTTTACTGCATTTTTAACTGGTATTACAGAGCCGATTGAGTTTACTTTCATGTTCCTGGCTCCGTTTTTATACGTCATACATGCATTATTAACAGCAAGCTCCATGGTTATTGTTTACTTATTGGATATTAAGCATGGTTTCGGATTCTCTGCAGGTGCCATCGACTTTTTCCTGAATTGGGGGATAGCACAACAGCCGTTGTTACTTTTAATAATCGGTTTAGCTTATGGTGCAGTCTATTTCTTTGTTTTCTATTTTCTTATTAGGACCTTTAATTTAAAAACGCCAGGTCGGGAAGATGAAGAAGATATAATAGAAGAAAAAGAAACAGGTGAAGATAAATATTCTGTAATGGCTCATAATTTTATTGATGATATAGGTGGTAAGGAAAATATTGCTGCGGTTGATTACTGTACAACAAGACTCAGGTTAACGATCAAGGATATGAGTAAAGTACAAGAAAATTCATTAAAACAACATGGGGCCAAAGGGGTCATAAAAATAAACCAATCAAATCTGCAAATAATTGTTGGAACAGATGTCCAATTTGTAGGAGATAAAATGAAAGAATAAGACCAGTCTAGTATGGCTGGTTTTTTTCTTTTCAGAATTTGAAATGAATTTATATACTAAATAAAAGTAGAAAGCATAGAATACTAGAAAGGTGAATCATCATGGAAAACTTACAATTAGATATCAGAAATGCAGAGGAAAAATCCCGCTCGAATTTGAACGTGATTTTTTATATTGAATGAAAATAAAAGATTGAGTTTATCACTTGTTTTTGAAATAATTGGTATTAAGCAATAGGGCAGCTTTCTGAAATAAGGTTTGTATAAAGGGGGTTGTTAAATGAAATTTATAATAAGCTATCCTCTGTTAATAATTATTTTAGTTTTTGGACTATTTGGTTGCGGAAATAATAATAACAGTGAGGAAAATGTAAAGGGTGAATCGTATATAAACAAAGATTCTCAGCAGGTAGATGACTTTAAAGTTTCAATAAATGTGGAAAACACTGAAAATGCTCTTAATGTTTATGCCACCATTACTTATACGGGAGAAGAAGCGGAAAAAGACATATATCACGGTGGGAGTATTTTTTTCTTTAATGTTTACCAACAAGATGGTGATTTTAAATATATAGGCGGTATGGATGAACCATTATTGAGCACTACACTATTTAAGAATGAACCTTACAGAGTAAATTTAAATGTGCTAGATATACCTAATTTAAATCCAGGTATTTATGAGTTTGAAGCTATTGCTGATTTTTCCTTGGATGCAGATGATGTTTTAGGAACAGAAGTTGAAATCCCTGTTTCTAAAATTGTAGAAATCGAATAAAGTCCTTCTTTAACTCTTAGGGCAATTTAGGGCTAATTCAATGTTTTTAGGGGGAAGTTTTCACTTCCCTAATATATTCCGTTTATTAAAATAACAACGAGCAGTCCTGTTAAAAAGAGAAGAACATTAATCCACAAACTTGAGCATTTCTTGAATAGAGAAGAGCGACTTTTTAAAGGGATTATTAATCATAAAAAGAAAATATAGAGTGAAATATTCAATCTGTAATTGGACACAGAGGGGGAGATTTTATGATATTAGAAGCTGTCATGCTACAAGTTAAAAAAGGTATGGAACAGGAATATGAGGAAGCTTTTCGTAAGGCATCAATAATTATTTCATCGATGAAAGGCTATTTATCCCACGAATTACAGCGTTGTATGGAAGCTAAGGGGAAGTATTTATTATTAGTGAGTTGGGAAACTTTAGAAGATCATACAGTCGGATTTAGAAGATCATACGAATATCAAGAATGGAAAAATGCGCTCCATCATTTTTATGATCCATTCCCGACAGTTGAGCACTTTCAAAAAGTGGAACTTTCGTAAAATTTTTACTTTACAAACGGTTGGAGAAAGTTGAGCATCTTCCGTAAACGGGCGCAATCCTGGAACAAGGATCAGCGCCTATTTTTCATTCTAGGTCCAGATTGTTGAATAACAAAGGGAGAAAAGCTACAAATAATATCAGATTAAAAAGAGGGTTTTACGGTTTTATTAAGAAATAATGTAGATAGTTAAAGGGGGCGATATTATGAAGAATACAATTGAAGAAAAGTTTGGGGAACAGGGTAAATTTTATATGAAAAGGAGTTTTTCTATTGAAACAAGCTTTAATCATTATTGATGCTCAACAAGAACTAATAGATGGTAGCGTAAAAGAAAATCCAGTCCGTAACAAAGATGCATTATTGAATAACATTAATCTGGTCGTTGAAAAAGCATTAGCGCTAGGAATAGAGCTTATCTTTATTAGAGATTTGGATGTTGCTGAAGGGAAAGGGATTGGATTTGAGATTCATTCAGAGATTCAAGTTCCAGCATCTGCCAAGATCTTTGATAAAAGTGCTACCAATGCCTTTTTTGGAACACCGCTCTTAAACAAATTAAAAGAAAATGAGATTAAGCATATCATAATAATGGGGTGCAAAACAGAACATTGTATTGATACAGCTGTAAGAATGGGAACCGTTAATGGTTTGGATGTAACATTAGTTGGTGACGGACATTCTACAACAGATTCTGATGTTCTGACCGCAGAACAAATCGTAAATCATCATAATAAAATTCTGCATGGCCACTACAATGTTGACCATTTTTCTGTTGTTCGAACTACTAATGAAGATTTGTTTCAACCAATCCATGACAATTACCGATAAATTGCCATTTGTCCCGGTTAATTCAGAAGCTCTGATAAACATTATTAATCTTCAATAAAAGGGGGATTCTCTGCAATAAAGGTAATTGCTGATCGGTCTAATATGATCTTCAGCATACTTCAGCAAAAGGGCGCATTTGTTGTAAAAAATATAAGGTCATATAATATACTTAGTGACTATATTATATGACCTTTGTTTGTTATATATTAACAAAATAAAAAATGAATGCAAGGAGGAATGAAAATGGCAGAGCATCATTTTCATTTAAAGGCGCATTGGCCTGGACTACGTAATGATGTAGGGAAAATCGAAGCCGATCATTTAGTGACAAAAATCTCTATACCAAAAGAAATGAACGGTCCCGGTATTGGTACAAATCCTGACGAAATGCTCCTTGGGGCAGCAGCAACATGTTATATTATTACACTTGCTGCGATGATGGAACGTAGTCAGATAGAGAAAGATGGATTAACGATGGAATCAGAAGCAATCGTTGATGTGACAGATGGTGTATTTACATATAAAAAAATTATCCATCGACCAAAAATAGTATTGAAACAAAATGCTTCCGATCGAGACAAAAAGGTGGCACAAAAGATTGCGGAAAAAGCTGAAAAATCTTGTATGATTAGCCGTGCAGTTCAAGGCAATGTGGATATTAAATTAGAAGTAACTATTAAAACTGCTTAATTGTACATTCAAATGAATTTGTGGAAAGCCCAAACTTCATTGTGATTTTATCAAGGTATATCAGTTAATGAGAACTATAGTTTATATAAGAATAGGGTGCGTTTGTTGAAAAATGCAATTCATACGGAACTGAAATTTGGAAGGAGGACTGAATTTGAAAAAAGAATATTTTGTACAATATTCGGATCAAAGCATAATTAATAGTGTTGACTTTCCAAAAGATGTTTTTACATCTATATCTATTGGAATGGCTGACATCACAAATGATTTAATAATTTCGTTAGTCCAAAAAATGTTCGGTCTTCCTGTTTTCTTTGTTTTAAACTCAATGATTTTTGGATACGAAAAAGAGACCTTAATTTCAAATAATATTCCATTTTATGAATTTTCATCAGATGGAGCTGTAATTAAAATAGACACAATAGATAATTTGAATCTTTTAAGTAAGCTTGCAGAAGAACTGGCTTGCAATGGTCTGAGTGTGTTCATTTTTCACGGGAAGGATTTATCAGAGCAAGATTTAATTCCTCCAAAACATTGGGTGGATGAACCTTTAGTATTTAAATACCTTGATGTTAATAAACTAGAAACCTTTCTAGATATTGGAGAGGTGGGATTCACCATATTTACTAGAAGTAGTTTATTTGACTCTCCTGAAAAAATTCCAAACTACATACCCAGTGATTACTTCCTTAATATTTATAGTAGTGATATATAACATAATCGTTATGGTCTTTGCCCCGCAACCAATCTGGAGCTTATCTGCAACAAGGTAAGCTTCTTTAATATGTAAAATATATCTTAAGTAAATCTCTGATATTTGAAATAATTGGTATTAAGCAATAGGGCAGGATTGTTGAATAAAGATAATGAAGTTATTAGTGATAGTTTCTATTGTATTTATCCTTTTTGAAAAAGGAGATATTTATGTTAATTGATTATCTGATTAAGTTTAAAAATTATATTATGGATGTTCGTGAAAGTGAAGATCTCTCATTGGAAGATAAAAAATATATTGAAAAGGCACCTAAGCAAAATCCTTACGGCTTATTTACTATGTTGATTGGCGGCATTGCGTTTACATTTGGTAATAAATATGTATTGATACCGATTATTTCTATAGTTTTTGGTCTTGTTACAATTCGTACATTCGAAAAAGCTAAAGAAGATAATATTTGGCCATTCTATATTGGAATAGGGCTATCAGTAATTGGACTTGTTATGTATATGATGGGATATAGTAATAATTTGATTTTTTAATGAACACGTTAACGCAGGAGTAAAAGTAGCAGTTTGCGAGTTCTTCCGCAAACTAGAGCTTTAATTGAATATAACCAAAAAGATTTTTATAGAGGGAGGTTATTATTTGAAAAAGGAAGTAATGTTTATTCACAGCGCAGGACCCCAGGAAGGGAAACAGGGAAGTAGCCAACTAATCGCCTACTTACAAAAATCGATCAGTTCGGATTACAGTTTTTCCTCCCCTGCCATGCCAGATCCTGAAAACCCGAGTTATGATTTATGGGAGAACGTATTAAAAGAGAAACTTTCTGAGTTAAATGGTTCCGTTATTTTAATCGGCCATTCACTAGGTGGATCTGTCCTCCTAAAGTATCTCTCAGAAGGAAATTGTAATTTAACCATCTCTGGTTTGTTTTTGATGGGATCGCCGTACTGGGGCCTGGATAAAGAGTGGCTATTTAAAGAATTTGAACTCTCCGATAAATTTGCTACAAGACTACCTCAAATCTCACAAATCTATCTATATCATAGTCGAAATGATGAAGTAGTACCTTTTTCTCATTTTGAACACTATGCCTATAAACTTCCACACGCGAAGGCAAGGATCTTCGAGAACTACGGGCATTTATTTCAAGATGATCTGCCTGAACTTGTTCAAGATATCGAAGCAATAAATCGTTAAAAGAAAATTTTTAATTCATCGTATACTTACCGATTTCAGTTGTAGCAATTGTAGATACTAGCATAAGGTCAATTCGCAACAAAGAGAAATATCTTGATATCAAGTCTTCCTTTTAAAAGCGCGATCCTCAAGGATCAGCGCTCGTCTTTATATGGGCCAAAATGATAAATAGCTTATTGTAGGGATTTTAAGATTATGAAATAATTGGTATTAAATAAAAGTAAGAATTGATGAAAAGGGGAAGGGGTATTTTATGTTAATTAGAGAGATAGAAATTGAGGATGCAGAGAATTTGATAAATCTCATTAAGGAAGTAGAAGCAAAATCAAATTTTATGCTAATGGAAGCTGGAGAAAGAAAAAAACTACTCCTGAACAGCAACGAAAACATTTAGAACGTCTTGGACAGCAAAACAATTCAACAATCTTTGTGGCAGAACAAGAAGGAAATCTAATAGGTTATTTGATTGCTATTGGCGGAAGTGTAAAAAGAACTAAACACTCAGCTTACATTGTTGTAGGAATTTTAGAACAATACAGAGGACAAGGGGTTGGAACTGCTTTATTTAAACGTGTTGATGAGTGGGCGAAAAGTCACCACATATCACGCTTGGAACTCACAGCGGTTACTAACAATGAAGCAGGTGTAGCTCTATATATAAAGAGTGGATTTGAAATAGAAGGTACAAAAAGAAATTCTCTTAAGATAGATGGAACCTCTTATGATGAGTATTATATGTCAAAGTTATTAACATTTTAACTCAATTATTTAGTAGCTATAGTTGAAGAAATGTATAGTATCTTGAAATCGAGTCTTCGGCAATTGGGCGCAATCCTAGAACAAGGATCAGCGCCTATTTTTCATTCTATGGCCATTTAATTGAATAAGGCTAATTGAGTAAACGGGAAGTAATGTACAAAATAACGCTTGTAATAATATCTAACATTGTTGTTGTGAGACAACAGTTTTCCTGTTAAATGAAGAAGTAGATACTAAATGAGGTGATTTTGTTGGTTAATGATGTAAAAATCGAACAAGTAAAATCAATTGGAGAACATATTGATGAGCTTTCAGAACTTTTGATACATACAGTAGAAGATGGTGCGTCAATTGGCTTTTTACCACCATTGAAACTTTCAGAGGCTACAAAATATTGGGAAAGCGCATTAAGACCTGAAGTAATTCTATTCGTCGCAAAAATAAATAATCAAATTGCAGGGTGTGTACAATTACAATTATGCACCAAGCAAAACGGTGGTCATAGAGCCGAAATCGCAAAATTAATGACACACCCTAATTATCGACGTAATGGTATTGGACGTATACTAATGCAAAAGATTGAAGAAAAGGCAAAGATGGATGGTATGTCGTTATTGGTTCTAGATACAAGAGAAGGAGACCCTTCTACTTCATTAGGTTACATTCAGGCTGGAAGGATTCCTAATTATGGAATATCTGCGAGTGGCAAATTAGATGCAACTATTTTCTATTATAAAAGCCTCAGTTAATTTAGTGGAGAATAAATCTTTCCTACAAACGGACTTCTAATGTTCATAAGTGTGAACCCGTTTCAACGACATGGATAATTCCACAATAGGGCGCATTTCTTGAAGAAGGGCTCTCTTTTTGTATAGGGCCATATATTTGAAGGATCAAAGAAATTTATCTAATTTTGTATTTGAATACCAGGTTGCTATGTATGTGAAGTTCCTACTTAAAACGATCTTCAAGTCGAAGATCGTTTTAACATAAAATATCTTAATATTATGCCTAAATGTAGCACCCCTACAAGTGCACCTTTTTATAATATTAAAAAGGAGTTCGATGACAAAATGGAGATCATCTTCATTTATGTAATTATCGGGGTATTGATTAGTACATCAATTTTTGCAGTGGCAGATTTTCGACCTTGGTATTTTTTCTTAGCGTTGTGCATTGCCTGGTTACCTCTAATATTCATTGGAATGATTATAACTTTATTTATGGATTTAGAAGAAATCTCCAATAAGCTAAACAGATAAAAGCACAAAACCAAGAAATAAATCCAAAAACCGTGACAATTGTAGTTTCGGACCACCCATATTTTAAGCCAAAGTGATAATGAATCGGTGTCATTCTGAAAATACGCTTATGAGTAAGTTTAAATGAGGAAACTTGTAAAATAACCGAAAGTTGTTCAGCAAAATATATAAAGAATAAAATGGGGATTAAAATTTCAACTTTCTCAAGAACAGCAAGAAATGAAAGCGATCCACCTATAGCTAATGATCCAGTATCCCCCATAAAAGCTTTTGCAGGATATATATTATAAATAAGAAATCCGAGTAAACATCCAATCATAATTAAACAAAAAATTTGCACCTCTGATCTGTCTGAGACCATAAAAAAGAAAAAGTATGTAGGGATTGCAACAACTCCTAAAAGACCGTCTAATCCATCCGTAAAATTTATGGCATTTGCAGAACCTACGACAAATAAGGTAATGACAATGACATATAACACCATTGGAAGATCCAAGGAAATATTTTTTAAAATATTAATGCTGGTGTCTACGCCTAGTTCGTTGATCACGTAAAAAAGCAAAATGCCAGTAAAAATAAATTGAAGAATAAGTTTGGTCTTACCTGATACCCCTCCTGGATCTTGACGAGAAGCTTTCCAAAAATCATCCAAAAACCCAATAAAACTAAAAAGAATGTAGGTAATGGACAAGAAATACATTAATGGAGTAGGTGAAAAAAGAATTGATACGATAATTCCTACAAAAAGAATAATTCCAAACATTAACGGAGTGCCTTTTTTTAACTGATGATCTGAAGGAAGTTCTTTTCTTATCGGTTGAATGAACCTAAGTTTTCTCAAAACAGCAATTAATAGTGGAGATAAAATTGAAACAACTACAAAAGCAATTAACGATGGGATTATTTGATTACTCACTTCTCATTTACTCCTTTTCTCTTTCCTATCTATAATAAGTTCTAAAAAACTCATTCATTTCCTCTATTTAATTCAATATTATTATGTATATTTTATTCAAGAAAAGGGCGCAATCCTGGAACAACAAAGGAATAGCGCTGTTTCTGTTAGAAAGAGGAAGAATTATATATTGTAGAAATTTTTAGATTATGAAATAATTGGAATTAAGGGATAGCTCAGGATACCGAGACTATTCCTTATTCAGCAAAAAGCTAGTTAGATGAAAAGTAATCCGATGTACAGGTACTGGTAAAGATAAAAAATATATAAGTATGAATAGAAAGTAGGTATTTATGATTCCTCTTGTATATGACCAGATTAATCGCTGGGGTAAAGATGATGAGTTCTTTTTAGCACTTTTAAAAAAGTTAAATGTAAAAAAATTGCAGATCTGGGCTGTGGAACAGGAAGATTGACATCTCATTTTGCGAAAGCAAACTATCATATTTCAGCTATTGATCCGAATGAAGAAGCTATTGTACATGCGAAAAATAAAGAGTATCCAGGCGATGTGAGTTGGATAGTCGGAGATAGCTCATATTTACAAACCAGTACATATGATGCCGTTACTATGACAGCGAATGTTGCTCAAGTATTTCTTACGGATAAAAGTTGGCAGCATGTCATATCAGATGTTTATCGAGCCTTAAAACCAGGAGGATCTTTTATTTTTGATTCACGTAACCCATTAGCAAAAGAGTGGGAAAAATGGGAAATAGATAAGACTCCTGATGTTGCAACGAATCAGGTAAGTGGCGAACCACTTGAGATTTGGACGGAATATGAGGGGTTTATAGAAGATGTTTACACCTTTTATGAAACTGTTAAAAATCCACGTACAAATGAAGTAATAGTTCAAGAAAAAATGCAATTGAAATTTCGAACACAAGAAGAATTTTATAAATCATTACAACAAGTAGGATTCTCAGAAATACAAGTTTATGGGGATTGGGAGTTTAAACAAGCAACTGTAGAAAACAAGTCTATTATTTTTCATGGCATAAAATAATTGAATAATCTAAAGAGAAATATAGAAATAAATAGGGAATTAAGAGGTGGGAGTTGTTGGCCATAAAACAAAAAGACATTAAGTTAGTGATTGGTGCAGGGGAATATAATAACAATCCAGATTGGATACATACACAGGAGAAAGAACTCAATTTACTAGATAGAGATACTTGGAATGACAGATTCGATATTAATTCGATTACAGCTATTTTGGCAGAACACGTTTGGGAGCACCTTACTTATGAAGAAGGTATAGAAGCTGCAAAGATGTGTTATAAGTATCTTAAGCCAAAAGGATATATTCGTTGTGCAGTTCCTGATGCATATTTTCAAGATGATTCATATCAAAATATCGTTAAAATTGGTGGACCAGGACCTAAAGACCATCCCGCTGCAAGTCATAAAATAGTACACAATTATAAAACTTTAAAGCAAATGTTTGAAACTGCTGGATTCGAGATTAATTTACTTGAATATTGTGATGAACAGGGTAAATTCCATTATAATGAGTGGAATGGAGCCGATGGTGTTATTTTTCGTTCAAAAAAGTATGATCCACGAAATCAAGGGGAAAAGCCTGTTTTCCCATCATTAATCTTAGATGCATTTAAGCGGTAGTTATTAAACTATCGGGCGTAATTCAGGAGTAGGAAATGTGCTCTTTCGTTGTGAATCGGGCCATAGTGGAGAAAAACGGAGTGGTGTTTCATGTATGTTCTCTAATGAACAATTACAAGACTTAATTGAAGGGAAAATCGTTGGGAAAAAGTTCCCCTATGATACAATTAATGAGCAAGAAATTGAAGGTCATATACGACGGTTATTTCATCGAATAAACCGTATTCCTAATTTAGTATGTGAAGCAGAGTGGAATCATTTTGGCAGTGGATACGCCTCTTTTGTTGAATTTTTTTGTTACCGAAAAGAAGATGTTATAGTCGTTGAAGAGAAGTATGGTCGTCGAGAGATAAAGATAGATGGGATAATTATTGATATTTGTCGTTTAGCACCTGTAGCCATATTGGGCGAAGATGAAAGGTATAAAACAATACATATCGAAACTAACGAAGTAGTTGGTGGGGCATATGGTTCTTTACTTGGTGGTCCAAATCTAGTAGATTTGAGCGAGAAATTCCAAACAATTGCAGAGAAGTTGAAACAAGCCTTAAAAGAGTTTGATTATGAACTATTAAAAGCTGAAAAAATGAATCAACCTTTGTCTTTTCAAACAAAAATTCCAACAATCTTTCGTGAACCTAGAGAGTATTTAGTAATGGATGCTATTTTTTATTGGGAGGATTAGTTTAATTGTTTCATTATGTCCAAAATGAGCTATATTGGATATATAAAAGTTTGAGTAATGGCCTATATTGTATTTTTCGCGTCCTTTTTCGTGGGATATATAATTACCCAATTGTAAAGACTACTATATTTACAATACTGGATTGTATTGAGGATGTTATTGGTATGGGTCTAGACCAATGGATTTATTGTCCTTCGCTAAGATATGTAGTTGAAATTTGTCATGATGATGAAGTTAGCATAAGTTGGATATGATGAGTTATTATTACATCTTCCGTAATCGGGCGCGATTCTACAAGAATGGCGCTCTTTTATTTATGCCCATTGTGGGGAAGGAGAAAAGGTATGAATGGAGAATAAAGTAAAAAGTAGATTACTTAAGTTGTTTTACTACCCTGGTCACATAAGGTAAAACAATTTTAGCAAATGATTAAATATAAACAGTTTGAGGGTGAGTAAGATGGAAAATATTCATAATAAGAACACATGGCCAGTTTGGGCTACCGAGACAATAGACATTGTTGAACCGAATCCAAGATGGATCAAAAAAGGTGAGCATGAAAAAGCATTACTTCTAGATATTCTTTCTCCTTCAGGTATAACTAAAATTCAACATTATGGAAGTACATCTATTCCGAATTTACCATCGAAACCAATCATCGATTTAATGGCCCAGATTGATTCATTCGAAATGGTAGAAGACATAGCTTCATTGTTGGTTGATTACAATTGGCATTACGTGCATCCTGATTTAGATCAACGCCCGTGGCAAAGGTTTTTTGTGAAAGTAACTAACAACAAACGAGAAGTACATCTACACCTATTGCTTGAGGGGGATGAACGGTGGGATAAGCATCTACTGTTTCGAGACCGATTACAATCTAATCGGCGTCTTCTTAATGAATATGCTATCCTTAAAAAAAAATTAGTGAAAGAATTTAGTAATGATCGTGAGTTTTACACTAAAGCTAAAACACAATTTATTAATTCGGTGCTTAAATTGTAATCATGAACAAAATTAATTGCGTTGATCCTTTAAGATAAGTTTCAAATTTTCCATCGATACATAATTGTTTTGTTTTGATATAACTTGAGCTTACTCCACAATCAGGCGCATTTCTAAAATTAAGGAAAGTGTCTTTCTTTATGATAACGGCCAGTTCTGAGTAGGGGAAGGATATGACATCGAACTAATTAGCGGGGCAGGTAGAATTGATATAATTCTTTACAATAAGAGGGGAATAGGGTGCTTAAAACAAACAAAAAATCGGATAAATTAATTATTGTCGTTCACGAAATATATGGAATTAACCAACATATGGTTGATTTATGTGAATTACTGATAGAACAAAATTTTGATGTTATTTGTCCAAATCTATTAGAACAAGAAAAATCCTTTGATTATTCTCAAGAGGTAAAGGCTTATCAAAACTTTATGGATAATGTAGGTTTCGCAAACGGATTATATAAAGTGAAAAATATATTATTAGATAATCAAAATGGGTATTCAAAAATATTTATCATTGGATTTAGTGTAGGGGCAACGGTTGCGTGGTTGTGTAGTGAAGAAGAATGTGTTGATGGTATTGTTGGATTCTATGGTTCACGTATTAGGGACTATGTAAATATATACCCAAAATGTCCGGTGTTACTATTTTTTCCGAATGTGGAAAAATCATTTAATGTAGATGAATTAGCTTCAACTTTAGATAAACCAAATATAAATGTACATATAGCTTATGGTGAACACGGATTTACTGATCCATATTCTTCTAAATACAATGAAGAATTAGCTAAAAATACATTTAGAGAAACATTACACTTCTTCAAAAATAACTGATTCTTTTATTAAACGGGCACGTTCCTATAACGGGATTAGCGCTCGTTTTTATAATGGCCAAAAAAATATATTATTGAAGGGATTTTTAGATTATTTAATTGGAATTAAACAAACGGGCAGGAATAACATAACTTTTGTTTTCTAAAAACGTATAGTTATAAAAATATATAAAGTGGGGGTAGAGATTTGAAATCTAGTTTTCAAATTTTGATTCTCAACAAGCAGAGTACAACAACTGTTTATAATGCAGAATATAGAGTTCAATTATATAAAGGGCAGTCGTAAAGACACGTTCTTTGTAAAGGCAATTATCCGCAGCCCTCAGCAATTTAAAGAATATTATCCTTATTTGCACGGGAATGGCAGTATGTTGAACTTATCATTATGGGCCTTAAAACAAGATGTATTCAGATTTGAGGAAAGGGAATATGAGTCACCTTATCCTGTAAAAAGGACTAAAAAGAACCGAACCAGACTTGTTAAATTAAAGTGGGTAGCCAACACGCCAATTGTAACTTTTACTGAGAATTCTACTGTGTTTTGGGTTGGCCATGATGGTGATTATATTACTGCCTTCTCAAATAATGAATATTTTTCAAAAATAGAATGTCTTCAAGAAATAATACCAGAAAAAGTCGAACTGGTTGATGGTGGTTATGAGTGGGAATAGTGTTATCCCATTTCATTTCATACACTTTTGAACTAAGGGAGCTTTTGGGGCAGTCACATCATAATACGGAATGAATAAATAATAGACTATGAAAAAATAATCATCGAGGCAATAGGAGCTGGCTGTGTTGATCATCAGTAAACGTTGGTTATCCTTTAATTGAAAGATCACATTATTATATTCAAGTATTGGGCGCTATCCAGGAACAAGGATCAGTGCTTTTTTTGGTTAAAACAGAGAGGGAATAACATATTTTAGAAATTGGTATTAGGTATTAAATTATTTCTACAGGTTAAAGAAATAATTATTAATGAGTACAACTAATCCAGAAGAAGAAAGCAATGATAGATTCCCTTAAGTTTCCAGATATTCAGAACGAATATAAATTTGAATAAAGTACATAATAACCTCGAATAACCCTCTAGGAAGCAGGATGAATATGGATTTAAAGAGGTTCTCCATAAAAAAACAACACAGTCAAAAGAATAATAATCTACAAGGACTGACAGTAGATTTAGATATGTCACTTAATATTGCCTTACTAAAAAAACTTACCTATGATACGGATGACTTAATTATAAAGACGTTTAATGAAGAAATCACTCTAGTTTATTTTGAATCAAAGGTAGACTATAGTGACTTGGAAAAGTATATTCTATCTCCTTTAACTCACCATCAATCTGTTGAATTTGTTGAAAGTATATCGTTGCATAAGACTGTAAATATAAATGATATTAATGAAGCTATTGAATATTTAACACAAGGTAATTGTTTAATTATCCAAGAAAACAAACCGGTTATTATCGCTATTCACGTAGAAAACGTGATGAAAAGAGAAATTTCTGAACCAATAAACGAACAGGTTATTAGAGGTTCCCATATTGGACTTATTGAAAGAATGTCTTCGAATATCAACTTAATAAGGTCCAATGTTCATCACCCTGGTTTGGTAGTAAAATACATAAAAAGCGCTAAGAAAATTTCTAGTGATCGCATAGCTATACTTTATATCGAAGAACTAGCAGATAAGGATATAGTTGAAAAACTAAGTAGGAAATTATCGATTATAAATACAGACAATATCAATTACACTTATTTTAATGAAGAATTGTTAGAAAATAATACTTTCTCGCCTTTTCCTCAAGTATTGAATACCGAAAGAGTAGATAGGGCAGTCAACAATTTACTTGAAGGAAGAATTACCTTACTTATTGATGGAAGCCCAACGGCTTATATTTTGCCAGTGACATTTTTCACATTCTATCAGTCTCCAGACGATTACCAAAGCAGGTGGTTAATAGGAAGCTTTTTTCGTATACTCCGATTATTGAGTTTTATCATTGCACTAAGCCTCCCTCCTTTATATATTGCGCTTATTGCATTTCATTATGAGGTCATCCCTGGGGATTTAGCATTAGCCTTTAAAGATTCTGTTCAAGAAATTCCGTATCCACCAATCGTTGAAGCAATAATATTAGAAATCACAATAGAATTAATAAGAGAGGCAGGAATAAGGTTACCCAATCCTCTAGGCCCTACAATAGGTATTGTTGGGGGGTTAGTAATTGGCGATGCGGTTGTAAATGCAGGTTTAGTTTCTACTTTGATGATAATTGTGGTAGCTCTCACAGCAGTTGCTTCATTTGTGGTGCCAACATATGAATTGAGTATGTCTAAAAGAATAATGAGGTTTCCATTAATGATAGCTGCAGCTTATTTTGGATTTATAGGCATTATCATTGGATTTTCCATCATAATAATACACCTCTGTCAATTAGAGTCGTATGGCAAGCCCTATCTATCACCCTTATCACCTTTTGATCCAAAAGAATTTAGGGATAGCATAGTTAGGCTACCTAGCTGGATAATAAATGAAAAGTTAACTAATAAGAAGCCTGAATAGAGAGTGTGCAAAAAAGTGATTACAAACAAAAATGAAATTTCACAGTGGCAACTTTTTGTACTAATAATTCAAACTCAAATAGGAGTCAGTGTCTTATCTCTACCATATACAGTTTCAAAAAATGCAAAGTGGGATGGATGGATATCTGTCATAGTTGCTGGTATAGGTATTCAGATAATAATAACAGTCATTTGGATGTTGCTAAAAAACAAGGATAAGATGGAGACCATCTATAGCATGCAGATGTTATTATTTGGGAAGAAACTTGGATTTATTTTTAACTCGTTATACATCTTATTTTTTATTACAATCTTTTCGTTCATATTGGTTTTATATAGTGAGATAATCAAAACTTGGATTCTCATTTATACCCCGCATTGGATGATAGTTATAACATTATTAGTACCAATCATTTACTTGGTTAAAGCTGGACTCCAACCCATTGCTAGGTTTAATGTTTTAACAGCGTTTATTATTGTATTAATTATTATCTCAGTAGCTATCTCCTACAAAAAAGTAAACATATTATACATTTTGCCAATAGGTTATAACGGAATCAAAAATATCCTTATTGCTTCTAAAGACTGTATTATAGCAATGCTTGGTTTAGAAGTGATCATGGTTGGCTACGCACACACCAAGATTGCACCTAGAAAAGCATATTTCATGTCAAGTATTGCAAATATCTTTGTGACTTTTCTTTACTCTTTTACTGTTTTTACTTGCTCTATTTATTTTAGTCCTGATGAAATAAAAACAATACCTCAACCAGTCCTTTATATGACCAAAGGCTTCACCTCACCCCTATTAGAGAGAGTTGACTTGATTTTTGTTACATTTTGGGTTTTATTAGTAATCACTACAGCTTCATCTTATCTATATATGGCTAGTTATGGTGTGAAATTCACTTTTAAAACATTAAATTTTAAGGCAATTGTTTTAGTTGTAGCGTTAATATCGTATCCACTTACATTCATACCTAGAGAGCAATATCTATTAATTGATGATATTGGCAGAGTTATCAATTATGTGACGTTCGGTTTCCTTTTATTCCTACCTATTTTATTACTATTACTTTCTTATTTGTTTAAGGGGAAAGGTGAAAATAATGAAACGATTCCATAAGACCCTTATAATCTTTTTAGTTTTGGTATTAGGGACTGGTTGCTGGGATGATAGGCTTTTAAAAGAAGCAACTTTACTAATGCTTGTAGGTGTAGATTATCAAGAAGGAGGACTAGTCCAAACATCTGTATCTGCGCCATTATTACCAAGCCAAGAAACAACCGAAAATCGTTTAAATTCAATAGCTGTTGGTAAGTCTTTTAGGGATTCTATATTAGCATTAGACAAATCAATTCCAGGGCAAATTGATATTTCAAAATTAAAAGTGTTTCTAATGGGTGAAACAGCTGCTGAAACGGATGTTTATCCGTTCCTAGATAGTATGTATCGGGATCCATTTAGTGCTTTAAACGCAAAAATTGCAATTGTAGAAGGTAGCGCAAAGGATTACATAATGTTATATCCTGGGAATAAACCAAGAATTAGTATTTATATTACTGAATTACTTAAAAATGCAGAGGAACATTCATATGTCCCTGTTCAATCTATAGAGTATATAACTCCGATTATGTTTGATGAAGGACAAGATTTTATTATACCTTATTTAAAATTAGACAAAACAAGTCAAGAGATTAGTGTTTCTGGCACAGCGTTGTTTAATGAAAGAAAACTCAGTGGTAAATTAAATTCTCAAGAATCTATGTTATTTTTGCTATTAGCAGACCAAAAGGGTAAATCCGCAAAAATGACACTCACAATTGGCGATGAGAATTATAATAGTAAGCCATTCGATAATATTGTAACCATCGAAGTTAGGAAATTGGATAGAAAATTAAAAGTAGCGCCAAAGAATGGGAGCATTGATGTAGAAATTGATTTAAATCTTTATGTAGATATTATTGAGTATCCTCATGATAACTTGCAACAAAAAAATGAGGTTTTCATGATTGATAAAGTTTTAACAGAAAAATTACAAGCCGAAAGTGAAACAGTTATAAAAAAACTACTTGAAGCTAACTGCGATGGTTTTGGTATTGGTAGGAGAGTTTTTGCAATGCATAATATTTATTGGGAAAATAAAAAATGGAAAGAAACGTATCCTACAATTTCAATAAAGCCCAATATTAAAGTGAAAATAATTGAACGGGGAATTATTAATTAATATATTTTTTATATTAGTTCCTTGTAAATAACCTTAAATTAAAGCATTGTAATAAATTAGCAACAAGGATTTCTTTACCAGGGGTAATCCCTTTATATTAATTGGCTTAATGTAATAATGTACTTAAAGGGAAGCGTATCTACAATGAGATACGCTCAGACTGTTGACAAACTATAAACTAATTAGGTTATCTGTTGGAAGAGTTGATCTTCGTTCCAGGAGCTTCGCTTTCCGCGGGCAGTCCGGAAGCCTCCTCGGGCTACGCCCTGCGGGGTCTTCCATGTCCTTTCCTCCCGCAGGAGTCTTCGCTCCTTCCACTGCGATCAACTAGAATATTTCATTATTTTAAGCTTTGTCTACACACTGAGCGTATCTACAATGAGATACGCTCTTTCACTGTTGGAGGATTGTTTTAAGTTTAATTCCAATTACGATACCTAATTTATTTTCTACTCTTTCTTTTCCTTGTTGACAGCATCCAAAAGGTATTGTATAGATGCTATGCCTCGCACTTGTTCTGTAAGTGCATAATCAATGTATTCTAATGATTTTAAAGCCATTTTCTTAGCCTGACCAACGTTGTTTTTTTCATGGTCTGATAATACTTCACGAACAATATCCAAAGAGTAAACAACTCTTTGAACAGTTCGGATGATTAGAACTCTCCGAATATCAGAAGGACTATATATTCGAAATCCACTCTCTTGGTGCCGTTCAGGATTAATTAATCCTTCTTTTTCCCAATGCCGAATAGCTGATGCAGATACATTCGTTTCTCTTGCAACTTCTCCAATAGTAAAATACTTTGTATTACGGTAATTAGGAATTTCTGTTAACTTTTTCAAATCTAGAATTTCAACTGTTCTTTGTACAGTTTCCTTTTCCTTATAAAGTTCAACTTGTGCTTTATTAATTACCCATAACGCCTTTACAATTTCCCCATTTTTGATAAGGGGCATTACTTTTTTAATTAAGTCCATCCCAAAGCCAGGTAATAAAGAACGAATACATTTAAAATACAACTCATGCTCGTTCGAATAAATACGGTATCCATTTTCTGCTCTCTCAACTGCAGGAATCAGTCCCCATGATTCATAATGCCTTAATGCACTGGTGCTTATATCCAATTTCTTAGCTATTTCAATACCTTTCATAAAAATCCCCTTTCAAAACTTACAATTTAAAGTTAAAGCACATGACGGGTTTTAATTATACAATAACTATTTTTCCAAGAAAAATATAATAAACATTAGCATTTGCATTAATATTATACTATAGAAATGTAAGGTTAAAATTAATTCTAAAGGAGTGAATATTTATGAAAAACCAGCAAGTGAATCAAACAATCGTACCTTATTTTATGGTACTAAATGCAACACAATTTATTGAATTTACTGGGGAGGTTTTCCAATCGGAAGTAATAAGTGTTAACAGGTTAGGAGACACAGAGGGTGTAGTCCATGCAGAAATGAAAATCGGTGAAAGTACTGTTTATTTTGCAGATACATCTTATGATGGCAGTTGTGGTCCAGGAGTATGTGGAGATATAAAGAATGATGGTTTAGTTCCTATACAAATGTATATTTATGTTGAAAATGTTGTGGACACTTATGAGAAAGCAATTAAAGCAAGGGCAACATCCCTTATGGAAGTCACGGAAAATGAAGAAGGTGGCTACATGGCTGGTTTCGTAGACCCATTTAGTAATTTATGGTGGATTCAATCTAAAAAGTAAATTAGTAGAAGATTTTAATAAGATACGGACTGGAGCTGGGTAAGCCAGTTCCATTTTGCAAATACTTTCTAATTCTAACGGGAGCTTATTTGGCTTAAGTGGTGTATGGCATCTTAATGGTCATGCATGTTACGGCTATTCCATTTTACTTCGCTTTGTAGCAATCTTTGGGACTATTAAGTTATATTAACAAGAACTTAGCTTTATTGGAACTAGCTGTGAGAGCCAACCTATTTAAGGTTGATTAATGTATTCAAGAGCAAGCTATTCTAATGTGATACTTTCCTCCATTTGTAATATGTAGTATATTAACGAAGGTACATACCGATTGATCGCTGGTTAACCTCTTTATCACTCTAAGTGATGTGGATAAATCAAAAGAAGTATTTGAAAAACTGCAAAAAGGATGCGACGTTATCATGCCACTTCCGAAACATCGTGGAATCCCGCTTATGGACAAATAAGAGGTAAATGTAGCATAAAATAGTTAAAATATACCATTTTAGAGTAAAATACTTAATGAGTTGAAACCGCCATCATCTTACGCTTTTTCGGAACAGGGAAAGCGTCTTTTTTATCTGATAAAAGGTTGGGAATACGTTTGTCGATTGATCAAACATACAACCTAATCAATTGGATGCTTACCGATAATGGCAATACTAAGTTAGAAAAGGGTGAATAGAAAACAATGAAAATTAATCAATTAATTGCGAACAATATTAACATATTAGATGCAGCGCTTCCATCGGATCAATCGTTAGGCATTGCGGGCTTATCAGGATCTGGTAAAACCACTTTTTGTAAAACCATTGGTGAAGAGTCTAAGAAACGTCTCGTTTCCTTATTACCAAAAGCGGAATATCAGTATTTATTTCAAGATTTAATGGAAACCAATTTCAGTGCGATTAAAATGGAAGAAATGCCTTTAGTACTTTTCCTTGGGAGATCATCTATTTCTTCTAATCCACGCTCTACCATTGGTACGCATACTGGCGTGTTTACAGAAATACGCGTAAGACTCGCTGAAAAATTTAATCTTTCTCCAGAGGTCTTTTCCTTTAATAATGAATTAGGCTGGTGTCCCAAGTGTAAAGGCCGTGGTACGAATAAAAATGTCGAGTGTACTCAGTGTAATGGAAAGCGTTATAACGAGGAAGTGGAGCAGTATACTATCGATTTGCTTGGAAAACCGCATAGTATATCAGATATCAACAACTTAAGTATGGAAACGATACTCTCCCTTTCAGTAGATTTAAATATTAGTGAAGAAAAACAACATCTACTTAAAAACATTATCAATATGAATATAGGTTACTTAACCTTAAATAGAATTATGGGTTCCTTGTCAGGGGGAGAATTAACTCGACTTTACTTAGCGGAATTCATGGCTGTAAGTGAAAATACGGTCATTATCATTGATGAAATTTCAGTTGGTATTGATCACGACACATTACTGAAAATTTTAGAACAAATTGAACAATTAGGCTATAAGAATCAAATTTGGCTAATTGACCATTCTGATACAGTGCTCGATACAACAGAGACCCACGTATTTTTTGGACCTGGTAGTGGTAAATATGGTGGTAAAATCGTAGATGAATCACCTCGCCCTAAAGCCGTTTACATAGAAAAAAATGAGGAAGAGCCATTAGCGTACTACCAATTTCATGATTTATATTGTCGGAACATTCAAATGGAGGGAATTAATATACCCAAAAATAGATTGGTAACAATTACCGGAGAGTCTGGATGTGGTAAATCTACACTTGTCAATGAATGTATTGCTAAAGGTTTCCAGATACAATACAAAAAGGATAAACTCGTTAAGGTAGGACAAGATCGTAACCAATCTATTACTAGTAGGTCAACTGTTGCGACGTTTCTTGATGTTAAAAAGAAAATGACAAAATATAGTCAAGAAATTGAAGATATTTTTGATCGCTCTATTGAAGATATTATTGATGAACTTCCAAATGAAGATATTGCCCATAAACGTTTGAGCTTATTGTTTAAGCTCGGTCTAGGTTATCTGACGTTAAATCGGAAAACTCAAACACTATCTACAGGTGAATTTCAATGTGTCCATTTAGTCTCGGAACTGTTTGCAAATACTAGAAAACCTCACACACTATTCATTTTTGACGAACCTTCCAAAGGTCTATCACAAAATATATTAAATCAATTCATTGATAGTATCAGGGATATTCTACAAGATGAAACTGTGTCTATCTTGATGATTGAACATAATAGCTATATGATGGAATCTTCTGATTTTATCGTTGATTTTGGTAAGAGAAAGAATGAGCCTGTCACTCATCTAGATGTTGTTCCTCACCGTGAATATTTTGAAACAAAACATAGGGAAGATATCCTGTTACCATCGCCTATTTCGTCAACACTCCAAACTCAAAATGGCATTACGTTTTTAAAAGAACATCATATCGACTATTTTAAAAGTGCTGAACATGTTTATAAGGGTGGTATCTTAAAAAGCTTATCATCAATGGCCCGTTTGATTTATGGGGAATACGATTCTAACAAGATCGCACCCGTGATTGCCATTGACCTTGAAAGACATTTGTATAGCCAATATAGTTTCCTTTATGAAATTGGTGGCGTCATTAATCATATTATTGCATCGCATCCGACGAATAAAGATACTAGAAGCTTTGATTTCTTTTCAAAGGATAATCATTGTCCATCCTGCTCAGGACGACTTGAGATTGAAATATTTGATAAAGATCTCGTGATTCAAGACAAAAACCTTCCGTTTTGGGATGGCTTATTCTACCCAGAAATAATGAAAGTATTAAAATTTTACCAATACGAAAAAATAGAATTTCTATTTGAAGAAATAAAAAATGAACTCGGGCATGACCTGACGAAAAGCTATAATGACTTGTCCGAGGAAGAAAAGCATACCTTCTGGTACGGTTATTTTGAAAAGTCATTTTATGATAAGAAAGGTAAGGCACGAAGAACATGGGTAGGATTCAATACCATCATCGGTGGATATATTGTTATTTCAAAATCGATCATTAAAGAGCAAATGAAGACTTCCAAAGAAAGGATTACATGTCCAATTTGTGAGGGTACTGTGTTAAATCACCAGAAACCGCTTAAGTTTGGAAATAAAGATATTCGAGAAGTGATTAATTTGCCGATAAATCAAGTATTGCAAATGGTAGGCGATATACCTGCACTCGTCCAACTGAAATCGATTATAGGTGGCGAGATGATATTAACAGAAGATGTCTCATTACTCCCTAGAACAACACAGGTCTCCTTAAAAATGTTTGAATTAGAACAAGCAAGCTTTACGGGCTATGAAATGGTATTACAAAATGCCTTGCCATTCTGGGAAACAATACAAGACAATATCGAATCCATTAGCACCAATAACCAAGTGACGATCTGTGATTTCCCTTCTATCAATGAAACAAGAGAAACGATCATAGAAAAGTATTTCACAAATGGAAAATACAAAAAACTAACCTATGTTTATGAAGCATTTGGTTACAAAAAATTAGTTACTCAAATCAACAAAATTAAAAAAAGCCTCCCATGTCCATTTTGTAAAGGGAAAAAAGTGCTATCAGAAGATAATCTGCATGATGGCGTGTTCAAATTAAGCCTCCCATGTGTGAGTTGTCATGCTAGTGGCATCAATGATGATGGACTTAATGAACTTGTTGAGGGCATACAAGTAAAAACTTGGTTAACGGGAACCGTGAGTGATGTTGTGGATGAAAACTTATGTACCGATGCGGTTGCAGCTATTCCAATCTTTAATCGTATTCGTGAGTTAAATAAACAAGATATGATGGCGGTTTATCAATGCCTTCAATAGAGAACCTGTAACCAAAGGACTCGTTAATTTCAACATTAGATTCTGAGAGACACTTCAACGGGAAAAGTGGATGTTGTTGCCCAAGAGTATGTGGAGAGCTTCACTGTTTATAATAGACTTAAAGAAGGTGGAACTGTTGACATGGAGCTTCAAGAGACCTTTTGGGCTAAACTTTATGGTCGAGTAACCGATAAATTCGGTGTAATTTGGCAATTAAATCTAAACAACGAAGAATCTTCGTATTAATCTTTCTAACATGAGGGTGTCCCAAGTAAAATAGGGACCCCTTTTTGTCAGATGAAGAAAAGATACTTATGATAGCGCAAAAGGACTTTCTAAATTTGGAGTGCTAGTTTTGATCTTCTGGAGAGCGAGTTATTGAAAGCTAATATGAAAGAACACTAAATCATCATAAGGGGGAGTTTTATGATGTTGCTACAGAAAAAATTGGACAACCGCAGATATTTGATTAGCTCTAAGAGAGTATCATGATCAGTCCGAACATGGTTGGAACTTAATGTTTATGAGACTTAAAGAAATTGTTGACCCACAAGGTAAATAGTAGGCAAGAGGTAGATACCATTCTAGCTAAAAATGAAATTTTAGGTGGATTCATTTCAAAAAAGGTACTAAAGATAAGTATAGTTACTCAGGATATAGGAAAGATCCAGACAATATTTGTTGGAAATTATATTTTGGAGTGATTGATGAGAATATGATATTGAACAACTTACTTGGCTCACTAACGGGTGGTAATCGTCCTTTTTCAACTAATGGGTAGCGTTTCTATAAAAGGAATGCTCTCTTTGTATCCAATTAAAAGGAAGTAAATGTTATAATTATTATAAAGATGGGTGCAATTCTATTATAGGTGGAGTAAGCTTTAATACGAGATTAACAAAAATATTAACTTTGGAGGCACACACACCACTGCAATAAACTTCAAGGACATATTTTGAAACAGTGCTGTAATAAAGGAGTTGTATAAAATGAATGTAAACAAAGATACAGAAATAAAACGCTCTTCAAAAGCAGAAAACATTCTACCTCAGATTAATAGTAAAACGAAGCTAGGCGACTTACGTAAAATCGCTAGGGACATTAAAAGAGATCACGAGCTAGCTATAGAACTTTGGTCAACCGAAGAGTTTTTGCCCAGACTATTAGCAATCTTAATTATGGACAAAAAACTTCTTTCACAAGATGTGCTAAATAAGCTTGATAAGGATATGCAGACTCACACTTTTGATGAACGAAATAACTTAATGGATTGGTTAATGGCTAATCAGCTCACCAAAGACAAGAAGAACATTGCATTGATGGAGTCATGGGAAAATAGTCCCTCGGCTCTTCAAAGGCGAGCTTTCTGGTATTATCAAGGGCGATCGAGATGGACCGGACAAACACCGCCTGATAACACGGCAGACTTGCTATCTGCATTAGAAGCTAATATTATGCAGGAAGAACCGGAAGTTCAATGGGCTATGAATTTCACCGCTGGCTGGATAGGCGTTTATGATGAAAAGTATCGTGCACGTTGTATTAAACTTGGTGAGAAAACGGGTCTCTACAAAGAGGAAATGGTATCAAAAGGATGTACACCCAATTATTTGCCGGAGTTCATTACGATTGAAGTTAACAAACGAAATAATAAATAGTAACCTCTGAAATTTTATTAGGGTTTAATGCAAAAAATAAAGGAGTTCTAAGCCTCAATATGAAAATTGTAATAGGATTGGACCGAAAAATAAAGAAAACGACGCGTTATGGGAACTAGTTAGTGTAATATGCAAGTAAGTTATAAAGGATTAACCCATTATCTCTTTTAAATCTTTAGGGCGCTTATCTTTAAGAAGAACTATTTTCCAGCAACGTTGTCCAACGATACTATTCAATATATAGAGGAACTTCAACAATTTGGCGCTTTCCTGGAAAAAGGGATTAGCGCCTATTTTCATTCTAGGGCCAGATTGTTGAATAACTCTTACTATGAGTAGTAGACGGATACTGCGCAGCTATTGATCGGGCACTATTAATTACATAATATTATTTATTGTTAATCTTACTAACTGTTGCTTAAGTCTCTTTTTAATAAACTGTCTATTTTATGGGGTACAGTTCAAACTGCTTGGCTTTTTTGGGATGGAACGGAACATCGTCCCAACAAGAAATTCCCTAAATTAGGTACATGAATCCACTCTTTGCTCATAAGATACAAGAGTAAATAGAAAGGGGGATTGAAAAAATGACAAATGTACAAGTAACAGGATTTATGTATCATTCTGATGATGGTAGTTCAGAACACTCGCATAATCTCTTTATAACTACATGGGATGGGCGACCTGTTCATACCCATGAATTTAGGGGAGTAACGTCTTTTGATGTAGGGCATGATCATCGGTATGTAGGAACAACTGAACAAGCACCAAGCGGAGTTCAACATACCCATCGTTATTTTATTTTTACATCGTTTGATGCAGCACACAGACATGTTATTCGTGGGACAACAGGGCCAGCGATTTCTGTACCTGAGGGAGGCCACTTCCATGAATTTAGTGGAGTAACTACAGTTGATGGTGAAACTCCACATAGACATAGATATAGTGGCAGAACTAGTTTATAAACAATGAAGAATGTATCGTTATTCCCCAAGAATTTTATGCTTTTCACATAGGGATAGTACACAAGCTATAATTAGATAAAAACATACCTTGCTAGTATGTAGTAAATATACACAATTTTATTAAGAGGGTAATACGGTGAGCAGCTGTGCAGGAACAGGCTTTGCGTTAATCGTTGTACTGTCCATTTATAGTAGGGACAGCGTTTGTTAGACCATATTAAAAAAACTTAAAACAAATTTAACGGTCAACATAAATGTGTTGGCTTTTTTTGTAGTTCAATAACATTGGCAATACAATAGCCTAATTAAAAGACGATTACACTTGAACCATTGATAGGGTAAATAACGAATTAGTACAAAGTATCACACATATATATAGAAAGGTAGGTTTAAATTGGGAGGGGTAATATGGCAAATCCAATCGTTGAGAGGTCATTAGACGAAATCCGATTTTGGTCTAGAATTATGAAAGAACATGCCTTATTTTTAAGCTTGGGTTTTACTTATGAACAGACACAACTTATCAAAGAAGCTCGACAGTATATTTCATTGTTCGAAAGTATTGAAGAAAAGCTAGCTAGATTTAACGTAAATTCAGATTTAGGTCAAGTGCAAGCCTTTAATAGTGAGGTTTACCAAGCTGCAGCAGCAATATGGGGCTACAAACGAAAAGTTTTAGGCTTAACTTTAAGTTGCCAAATCCGTCATAACAATTTCCCTTTGTTAGTTGATCATATAAGTAGAGAGGCAGCATATTTTGCTAATCGTTTAAAAGAACTGAATGAAGGGAAACTTGCCCCAGAACCAGATGCTGTGATAGAAGAAAATGTATTTTTCTTAAAGATTATGGCCGACCATGCAAAGTTTATTGGACATCTTTTAGATCCTTCGGAAAGAAAATTGGTTGAACAGGCAAGAGATTTTAGCCACGATTTCGACCAATTGATGTTTCAAGCGGTTGATTTGGACTCCATGCGTCCTCAATCAGAAACTAAACCTATTTTAAGTCAATTTTTAAATCAAAATAAAGTATCGGTTGCTTCCTTAAGGGATTTCAAGAAAACAGCTAGAGAGTTAATCGAAGGTTGTCGTATAAAAAGTAATATTCATCCTCTTTTGGCTGACCATACATTTAGAGAAGCTGAGAGATTTTTAGAGATTATAGATCTATTTGAAGCAAGTCTGAAAAGAACATGATTTTCAGCAAACTGGGTGCAGTGACTGAACAAGGAGTTTTCGTTACGGCAGCTCTTATTTCGTTGTAAAAGAGGCAGTAATGTTGAAGAAGAAAGACCAAAATACAACAGGTCTATTGATTGCGCATTCCAAGGATACTATTCAATAGAAAAAGGATTTTCAATCAGGCGTTTTCCTGGAAAAAGGGATCAGCGCCTATTTTTCATTCTAGGGACAGATTATGGAGTGATTTATATAACGCAGTACACTAAAAATTTTGCAACATCAGTTTTCACTTTTAATTGGATTCGTAAAAAAATACATAAGCTAATTTTAATGGAGGAAAATTACTATTTTATAAGACGTAAACAGAAGTATTGTTATTAACCTTCGCATCAAATACAGTGGCTACACTAGTTAAACTAATCAAAGTTGACTACTTTATCTTGAAGTTGTTAATAATTATGATAGTACTTAACTAGGGGAGATGCTAGTGTTATTTATGTATATAGTTGCCATATTTCTAATTGTAGTTGTATGGTTCATGCCAAAAAGATTAACCCGCCAAGAGATGTATATTACTTGGATTATTGTTTCATATATTGAGATTACAGTCGATTTATCACTAGGACATGTAATGGACTTGTATTATTTTGCCCAAGAACAAAAAATAAGTCCTGAAGCATTGATTATTAAAATGATTGTATCTCCACTATTTGGAATTATTTTTTCTAATTATATTCCTAAAAGATTTTTACAATTTATGGGGTATCTAATATTTTGGGTACTATTTTCTACTTTTTTTGAATGGTTAACAATAAAGTTTGGATATCTAACATATAAGAATTGGAGTTTGTGGTATTCTTTTATTTTCTACATCATTGCTGTTCTTTTTATGAGATGGAATTTGTGGTTTATTAGGAATACGCCAAACAAAAATAGAAAAATCTAGTCAATGGTTAGTAATTTTCAACAACGGGTGCGATCCAGGAAAAGGATCAGCACTCGTTTTTATAAGGTCCAAAATGATAAATGGCTAATTGTAGGAATTCTTAGATTATTAAATAATTGGTATAAAGTGTCAGGAAGTATTAGTTGAAGAAGGTATGAATATCTCGATATAGAGCAATTAGGAAAGAGGAGATGAATTATATTAAAACACTATCAATCTTATTGACCTTTTTTGGAGTTTTTTTATCATTTATTGGTTTGATTCCTTATGTCGTTCATTTCCCGACTAGTGACCCGACAGCATCAGGTCCAAGGAATTTGTGGGAGGTACTAATCTACTTTGCTTATGATTGGGAAGGATGGTATTTGCCTATTGGAATAATAATGTTGGTAATGGGTTTGCTTGTAAATTATAGAATTATAAAGTGGATTTTTCTTGAACTAACGGTAAAGTTTCTTCAACAAGGGAGTTGAAATATTCTTCAGCAGGACAGAGTCAAGAGAGAAGGATCGTTATTAAACTCATCTACGTATACTTCTTTACAATAGAATGCACCAAGTGAATATATCAAGAGCGTGATTTGATCAGTCTTTTTTCAAAACACGCTCTTTCTTTTTGTTCGTTTATCAAGGTTATAAGTAACAATTTGATAAATTATCACAATTTATACCAATGGAAATATACAAAAGGAAGGTAAAAAGAATTTTTTGCAAAAAAACTCTCATAAATTAATAAAAGAAAGACACAATAGTTTAAGGAGGCGTTATTTATGAAAGACAAAATTATACTTCAAATAATAACTGTTTTAGGCTTAGGAGGTTGGTCTTTATTATTTCGAAAAGGACCAATAAAAGATTGGTTTCTCGTTTATTTATTTAAGACATTTATCACTACTTTAATTGATGGCCCTGTAACAAAGAAGAAATTAGTTACATACCCATATAGGTTTTTGGCTAATATTTTTGAAACAAATATTATATTCGATTATATAATATTTCCCTTATTATGTGTGTTTTACAGTCAATTCACATATAAAATGAAACTATTGAAAACAATAGTAAGCGTTTTTTTATTCAGTTTACCAATGACAGTAATTCAAGAATGGCTTGAAAGAAATACTCAATTAGTAAAATATAGCAGAAGATGGAGTTGGATTAATACTCTATCGGTTCTTACTATGACGTTCTGGTCATCACGTATATTCATTGCTTGGATTAGATTTATAAACCAAAAAAGAAAAAATCTCAATCTTATTAAAAACTAATTTTTTGGAGCCTATTTGGCAGCTCCTTTTCATAATTCTACAAATGGGTTTTGTAAAAGCGACGTTGTAGAGGCGATTATGACAATCGGAATAAATATTCATTTAGAACTAGAAGTACGAAGAAACATTGGTTCACACCATCTATAATTTCTCTATGATTTCTTCCCTCATGACTTCTAACCTCAATCAACTGCCCTTGATATGCCAAAGCTAAGCGATCCATTTTTGCTCTCCTTTAAAGATTGTAATCTTGGGTACGTGGGTTTACTGAATTTTTTGTATGTGACTTTTTTATCCTTGAGGTAGTGCTACAAGTCCCTTGTATATAGAAAGTTAGATGCGTAAACAATGGAGAAAAGAGAGGAGATTTTCTATTGTTGGAGAATAATTATTATAGTTGATATGTTTCCTCGGGTTTATCACATTTTCATTCTTCAGTAAGTGTGCGCGTATCTCTGAAACGCGCTTTTTTAATGGACCGGAATACTGAGGAAGTCATGGTGAACTTAGAAACAGAGGATATATGTATGAAAAGGAAGTGGTAAGAGAACGCAAAAGGAAAAATTGAGAATGTTGGTTTTGCTAGTGTTATGGTGACAAGTAGCGCCATCGAAAAAAAGGTTATAGAGGATAATAAACCAGAAGCGTCAATGGAAGTTAAGTTAAAAATTCAGGTTTTGGAACGAGAAACAGGAATCTCGAATGATCTGATCATAAGGGACCTAGAAAAGCTTTTTGAAGAAAGAGACTCTTAAGATTTTATCGACTTTTTAAAGGAAAGTCAGCGGATGAAATATATTGTTTCTTAGCCATTATTTCTATATTAAAATAAATACTAGGGTAGAGAGAAACAATTCTGAATTTCCTATATGAAGAATCGAGGAGGTTAGATAATTGAGTAAACCTGTAATTCGAACTTACAAGGATTCAAATGATTTAAAACGGATGCAGAAAATCACGCAAGCTATATGGTCACTTGAACCTAATTACCATATAGGCGACCTAGCTTGGCAACGCTATCGACACGCTGGACGCGAAGATAATTGGGATACTGCAATTTGGGAAATGGATGGGGATCCGGTTGCTTGGGGATGGATTCAAAAACCAGGTGAGTTAATATGTCAAATTGATCCCAGCTTTCCTGAGGTTGCGAAGGATGTCATTGAATGGTTTAATAAAATTAATAAAACCAATGAGCAAAAAGTGACTGTTTTAGAAACGGAGTCGCATCTTATTTCAGCCCTGGAAGATTCGTTATTCAAACCATTAGCAGAAAATCCAGAAGTCCTCACAAAAATTTCATTGGATAGTTGTTCATTCTCTGTTCAATTGCCAGATAAGTTTAAAGGCCGCCATATCATGGGCTCTGTGGACTTAAAAAATCGTGTGGCAGTACATAAAGCTGCATTTCATAAGTCCAGAGTCACTGAAGAAAGTTACTTGAACGTTATGAATATCTATCCTTATGATTCTTCTCTTGATTGGGTAATAGAATCCCCAAATGGTGAGTTCGTAGCATCTTGTTTGATTTGGTTTGATGAAGTGAACAAGGTGGGGTTACTGGAACCTGTTGGAACGGATCCGAAATTCAGGAGAATGGGATTAGCCAGTTCAGTCTGTAAGCTTGCTCTCAATGCGTTGAGTGATAAGGGGGCAAAAACCGCAGTTGTTGTTTGTACTTCCCCAGATGCATTTGAGCTTTACAAGTCTATTGGTTTTGAACCATTCGCTCAAACAAAATCATTTCATCGTCTAATTGAAAACGATCTATAGGAGAGTTAAACCATGAACACAAGAGAAAATATTGAGGTCACGAAATTAATTGAAACGTTAACCGAGCCAATTCAAGAAATAACTAACCACCTAAGGGAGATTGTTTTTAAGTCTTCTTCAGAAATTATCGAAGAGGTTAAATGGTCTAAACCGAGTTATGCACAAAATGGACTAGTATGTTATTTAGCCACTGCTAAAAAGCATGTGAACTTAGGGTTTTATCGAGGTTCAGACCTTTCTGACAAGGGAGGTGTCCTTCAAGGAACAGGTAAACAAATGCGTCATATACAGGTAAAAAAAGTTGAGGACATTAAACCAGATTTGTTTATTTCTATGATTCAAGAGGCAATCGAACTTAATAAATAATATTTTTGTATTAACCAAGAGGGGCGATTACATTCAAAGTGATCGTCCCTCGAACAATATTTTGAGGGGCTTTCCCATGATGATAGGCTGATTTTACATTATTATTTATGTTAGATACGGTCAAAAATCCTCCTACATATAAGAGCAGGGGAGGGTAAGAAGAAAACATTAGATAATAAGAGGAAAAAGTAAAAATTAGAGAAATGATTGCAAAAGATATCTCTCAACTTGAGCAATTATATGGAAAATTTCGGGGTGAAAAAACTCAATTAAGCTATCGGAAGCTTGTTGGAGTTTAACTAATAAAAAATTAATGCTAAGCGGTACACCGTTACTATTCAAAAATTTGAATTTAGAAAATGGGAGATTATTGAAAGAACGGTTCATATTTTATTTATGAGTAAATCAGGTGAAAAGTGAGGTAGACTTGCAATTACACTAACTAGCGCTTTTTTGTTCTATTACCTTATTCTATATTTTTTTGGGCGGAGAACACGAAACTGATTTCATTATTTTTTTAGTTATATATTGGTTTGGTACTATAAAATATTGTTTATGTTTTTTCTGAGCATATAGTGATTAGCAAGACTACGAGAATATAAAAAAGGTGGATGAAATGATGAATGAAAATGTTACACTACATGAGTCAAACGGTCGTTATGAATTAAAATTTGAACGAATTTTCCCTCAAAACCCAGAAGAGGTTTTCCGTGTCATTACAAAACCTAGTTATTTCTCCCAATGGTACCCATTTGCAACAGGGGAGATGGACCTCAGACTTGGTGGTAAGATTACCTTCGATGACGGTGAAGGTACCACATACACGGCTACCGTCACAGAGTTAGAAAAGCCATATTTATTTGGGTTTCGTGAAGTTGATGATTTGATAAACATTTCATTGTGGGAAGAGGATAAGGGTTGTCGAATGATCTTTACCCATACTTTTAACGATGGTTCATGGGCAATTAATACAGCGGCAGGATGGCATAGATGTCTTGATGTACTTCACCAAATAGTAAACGGACATCCAGTTGAATGGAAAGATAATTCAGCTGAATTAAGGGAATATTATCGGAAAGTATTAAATCTCAATAGTTAAAAATTTTGAATGATACTTTAGAGACTATCAAAGATAAGGTAAAGCAATTCTCCAAAGGAGCTTATTCCATATAAGAGGCACATTTCTTGAATAGAGAAGAGCGACTTTTTAAATCATAAAAAGAAGATATAGAGTGAAATATTCATTCTATAATTGGACATAGAAGGGGAGATTTTATGATATTAGAAGCTGTCATGCTTCAAGTTAAAAAAGGTATGGAACAGGAATATGAGGAAGCTTTTCGTAAGGCATCAATAATTATTTCATCGATGAAAGGCTATTTATCCCACGAATTACAGCGTTGTTTGGAAGCTGAGGGGAAGTATTTATTATTAGTGAGTTGGGAAACTTTAGAAGATCATACAGTCGGATTTAGAAAATCACAAGAATATCAAGAATGGAAAAATGCGCTCCATCATTTTTATGATCCATTCCCGACAGTTGAGCACTTTCAAAAAGTGGATATTTCGTAAATTTTTTACTTTACAAACGGTTGGAGAAAGTTGAGCACCTTCCGTAAACGGGCGCAATCCAGGAACAAGGGTCAGCGCTCTTTTTTATATTGGCAAGCTTAAATATCTTATTGTAGGAATTTGTAGATTATGAAATAATTGGTATTAAGCTATAGGACTGTTAATTAGACATAGATACAATCAACCAAGGAGATAAAAATGAGGAAGAACAAAAAGTTTATACTATATATTTTAGGTGCTACAATTATGGAATTCTGCATCTTAGTATTTTTGAATTTTACTCTTTACAGGGGTGTATTCGATTTAGGTTTATTAATTCCGTTTATGACGACTGGTTTTTTTATCTCTTACTATTTTTTGAAACAGGGAATGAGTAGTAAATGGACAAAGCCATCTTTAGTTATATTCTTTTTTATTCCTTTATTATTCTTTATTTTTTTCAGACCGACCTACACTTTTGAACAGGCTAAACAATTGGTTTTTGAAAGTAGGTATGACGTATCTAATATTGTTGTACATAATGAAGAAAGGTACAGAGATACTGTACCTATATATACGGATGATACGCGGTTCTTTATTCGTTATGGGGATTACCATTTTGAAGGGGATGGAAGGTACTTTTTAGTGCATCCTCGTTCAGGTATAGTTACTGAGATGGAACAACCTTATTGGCGGTAATCCATCAAATTGATGCTGAAATCAATTTCGCTTACTAATTTATAAAAGAATATAACTAGTCCAACCGTTCTCTATAGAATGGCTGTTTGTTTTATACTTAACGGAGAAAACTTACAGTGATTTGATTAGAATTCTAACTATCACTAAGTAGCATTTGATTTATCTGTTATTTTCCCGCCATTTTTTTACTCTATTTAAGAAAATTGAAGCAATAAAGGTAATTTTCCAAGTTTTAAACGTATTGTGATAGTTATTCACGTTTAGGTGATGATAGTTTACATAACCTTCTTTGCTTAGGAGAATTGGTTCGTGATTCAAAGCTTTGGTAATGAGCGCTGAACCTTGATAAAGGATCGCGCCCTAAATGTAGGTTGGTGGATATTATTTATTATCGAAAGCATGGCCGAATAGCAAGCTGTCGTTTCAAATTAAATCATTTTAGTAGACAGATAGATTGTCTGTCAATGGGGTGCTTTTTTGTCAGTATGAAGGAATTAAGGCTGGATGAGTCGAATAAGTCAAAGTAAACGTTGTTTTGAGGAATTTTCAGGTACATATAGAAATATGGAAAAGAAACAAAGTTTACGAAAGCAGACTTTAATGAAAGTTTATTCTAAACAGTTAGGGGATTGGTAGGATGCAAGTTGTAACCAAAGTGTTTTTAGAACAACTAGACATGCATTACCATGAGAATGATTGGTTTGCATCAATGAATCAGGCGCTTCATGGAGTCACTCCAGCAGAGGCAGCATGGACTAGTTCTGGAATCAGCAATTCGATATGGCAAATTGTCAACCACTTGATATTTTGGAATGAAGACGTAATCCACCGAATTAAGGGCACAGAGAATCCACATAGGGCAGAAGACAATGAAAAAACCTTTGGGAATCCGGGGGATCCAGAAGACGAAATTGGGTGGGCGCAGACAGTACAACACTTTGATGAAGTCATGAATAATTTAAAAACGGTCATAGCGAACCTTGACGATGAAAAGTTAAAAGCTCCATATACCGCGAACAGATACTCTACTGAACGTTTACTCAGCAATATCATGATGCACGATACGTATCATCTCGGACAAATTGTTCTGTTGCGAAAGTTGCAATCCTCATGGGATGGCGTTGATTGGTCTTGAAGGGTCAACTTTCAGCAACCTTTCTCACCAAGTATATTAACGGTGTTGTATCCATTTTCTTTCTCAATGGTGGATCGTTAGATTTCCCTACTTAAGATGGCAAAACAGATGTGTTACGCAAATAAATTAGAACTTACTCACAGTGGGACCTTTGGTATGTTTCATAGTCCAACAATCGGGCGCTATCCTCTTACATGGATTAGCGCTCTTTTTCATTTTGAGGCCAGATTGTTGTGAATTACTCATATTAAGCAGGTGCTTCATGTGAATAAGGTATTGAAAAATATCACAAGATTATATCTTTACAGTGTAACAGTGTTATGTTACATTACGTTTAAGGAGTGAAGACAATGGATGAAGAATTAATCTCTAAAAAAGACTTGTTAGAGCAAACGGACATTACTTACGGACAGCTCTATCGCTGGAAGAGAAAAAAGTTAATACCGGACGATTGGTTTATAAGAAAATCGACATTTACAGGGCAAGAAACGTTTTTTCCAAGAGAGAAAATGATTGAAAGAATTAACAGAATCAAAGAGTTAAAGGACAATTTATCACTGGATGAATTAGCAAATGCATTATCTCCAAAGAAGAAGGAGGTTAACATATCAAGGAAGGAGATTTTAGAGAGAAACATTGTTTCGTCAAATGCTGTAGCTATTTATGAAGAACAATTCCGTGAATTGGATATGGTTTCCTTTCAAAGTTCCCTATATTTGTATCTTTTAGATAAATCATTGGAGACGGGAGAGATCGGATGGGAAGAAGGAAAGCAAATCATACAAACATTACATGACCACTTTCCGAAGCTAGAGGAAAGACGTGCTTCATTAGTGGTGTTTAGAAAAATGGGAGTTGTAACAGTGTTGCTTGTTTCCAATCCTGATGATTTCTACGTAGATGAAAAAACAAAAGTGGCTGTATCATTGGATATTGATACAGAAGTAGATGAACTATTGAATATTTTAGTAACAGGGGGTTTTTAAATGATAAAGGAAACAAATAAAAACTTAAAGGTTATAGGAGAAGGAAGCTATCCTGGTGGAGAATACGAAAAAATAAAAGTTATAGGTCAAGGGGAAATCTTTGAAGATGTTCGTTGCCAAGAAACAAAGATTATTGGGGAGTATTGTATAAACGGAAAGGCGTCAATGGAGCAGGTGCATGTAACTGGGAAACTAAGTATAGATGAAGAATTAAATAGTAATAGAATAAAAGTCATTGGTGAGCTAAAGGTTAGGAAGTCGATGAAAGCAAATACCCTTGATATGAGAGGGTTTCTCAATAGTACTGGAAATGTAGAGCTAGAAAAAATGAACCTTAAAGGGGGATTTAATATCACTGGGTTGTTGAATGTTGGTGATTTGCAGGTGAATTTACAAGTTGCTCCTAGTAAGGTCGGTGAGATTGGTGGTGAGAAGATAGTAATCAAAAGTAGAAGTTTCTTGAAACAATCTTACACACTAGAAGCAGAGTTAATAGAAGGAGATGACATTTATCTAGAACATACTAAAGCAAAAATAGTTAGAGGAAATAAGATTGTACTAGGTGTGAAATGTCATATTGAGAAAGTAGAATATAGATCTTCCTTTACAAATAAAGTTAAAAACTCGAAAAACATAGTACAGATTAGTCAAATTAAATAATGGGAGGGTATTATTATGGTTCTAAAAGCAAAAGGGGACTTAATTCTTTCTGGTCATAGTGAATCTGCTGGTGGATCTTTCATAAAGGTTGAAATCAACGGACATGGAGCATTACATGGAGATGTGGAATGTAAAAATTTTGAGTGTAATGGATCAGCAAAAATAAATGGTAATATCACGGCCCACCACGCTGCAATCAATGGAAGTACAAAGGTACAGGGGAATTTTTCTTCAGAGGTGATGGAGATCCATGGGGATTTAACGATAGACGGAACAGCATTTTTTCGTAAAATGGAAATTAAGGGGCACACACGAGTGAAAAAAACAATAAAAGGCGACGACATTCTCCTCGATGGAATAATCAAAGTAGCTGGGGATTGTGAAGTAGAGAAAGCAGAGCTAAATGGAGCCTTTACTATCGATGGTTTACTAAATGCAGATCACGTTGAAATATCGTTACATGGGAAATCAACTGTGAAGGAAATCGGAGGAGAAGTTATTACTGTATCAAGAAATCGGCAGCCTATTCTTCATTTGGATAAGTTAATTAAAGCTTTGCGTAGAGAATTACATGCAAATATCATTGAAGGTGATGTGGTTAAGCTAGAATATACCAGGGCGAGAGTTGTTCGTGGGAATTCAGTAGAGATTGGTCCTGGATGTGAAATTGAGTTTATCGAGTATAGCAGCAACCTTAAAGTATCGGAAAAAGCTCTCGTAAAAAAATCTGAGAAAACATTAAAATAATGGAGAGAAATATTGTATTTAAGGTTTCATATAGACATAGATAATAATTTTTGTCAGTCATATTAAATTTTCTAAAACATAAAAAGCACCGCTAACATACCTTTGCAAATCCTTTTTGGTGAGAGGACATTTTATTGATTTATTAAACTTTTTTCAAAAGCCGCAAAATTTTCTAAAGACATTCGAAAGAAAATAGGCTACAATAAATGCGTTGTTAATTTAAGCTTGTATAGTGTAAATGCAATAATATAAAATTTCATAATTGATTGATACAATACAACATTTAGGTGCCTTTGTGAAGAAAGGTTAAAAGGGAAGCTGGTGAAAATCCAGCACGGACCCCGCCACTGTAAGCGTTGAATATTGCCGAGATTATCCACTGTGCAACAGCATGGGAAGGGTCGGTGATGTGCTTGAAACGTAAGTCAGGAGACCTGCCTATTTGTTTTTAAGGATTCTGCGAGGAAAGAATGCTTAAAGTGACATTCATTTATTTTTCTCCAGTTTTCAAATTTAAAGCGAGTCCTCGTGGAAGAGTTTTAAAAGAGTATCTGGATTGGATGGACCTTTAAACGTCTTTTTGCATCTAGCAGAAAGGCGTTTTTTTATGCAAAAAAACAGGAGGTATGGTTATGAATCGGAAAACAAAACAAAGGGGCTTGACACTAGTGTACACCGGAGATGGCAAAGGCAAAACAACGTCGGCAATAGGTTTGGCAGTTCGAGCGGTAGGCAGGGGGATGAAGGTGAAGATCTATCAGTTCATCAAATCCCCTGAGCGCACATACGGCGAACAGATTTCCCTGAGTAAACTAGGAGTAGAGATAAAACAACTGGGAATAGGATTCACCTGGACAAAGACTCCAGAGGAGCATCGTGAAGCGCTCCGCATCGGTTGGCCAAAAGCAAAAGACGCTGTCATGAGTGGGGACTACGACATAGTTGTCTTGGATGAATTGAATAACGCTTTATCCATTCAGAGTTTTCCAGTTGATGATGTCCTACCATTGACAGAGGTCTTAGAACTTATCAGGAATAAGCCTGAGCACGTTCACCTTGTCATAACCGGAAGAGACGCACCTGATCAAGTCCAAGCGGCAGCTGATCTGGTATCGGTCGTACATGCGGAAAAGCATTATTACGATAAGGGAATCCCGGCAGTTAAAGGTGTGGAATTTTAAGAAGACGGTGGTGAGAGAAGAATGGGGAAAAGAAGGATTCTGATAGCGGGAACAGGCAGCGGAGTAGGGAAGACAACCATTACAATTGGTTTGATGGCAGCGATGCGAAGAAAGGGTCTTTGTGTCCAGGGTTTTAAATGCGGTCCGGATTATATCGACACCTCTTACCATACAGCGGTAACAGGAAGGAAGTCGCGGAATCTGGATAGTTGGATGCTTTCACCAGATTGTGTGAGAGAAGTTTTGGTTCGTGGAAGTGAGGGTGCCGATATTTCCATCATAGAAGGGGTGATGGGCTTCTATGATGGGAAAGATCCGCTTTCTGATGAAGGAAGCAGTGCAGAAATAAGCATCCTCACCGGCAGTCCTGTGGTGCTTGTGGTGGATTGCTCCGGCATGGCAAGGAGTGCGGCTGCAATGGTCAAAGGATATCAGGCCCTTTCAGGGCAAGTGAATATTGTTGGTGTAATAGCGAATAAAGTGGGAAGCGAAGGGCATTTTCATTTGATTAAGGCTGCGGTCGAAGCGGAATGTAATATCCCTGTTATTGGTTATATGACAAGGGAGTCTGAATTCGAGATGCCAGAGCGACATTTAGGGCTTGTTCCATCCATTGAACGTGGAGAGCTTGATGGGTTTTTTAATGGATTGGGTGAGCGTGTTGCAAGTACCGTGGATGTGGAACGCTTATATGAATTGGCTGAAGAAGCTTTCGAGATTCCAACTCAGAATGAACCTTCCATTTTTACTACATATCCCAACAAAAGGGTCCGTATAGCTGTCGCCTATGACCCTGCCTTTCATTTTTATTACGAAGAGAACTTGGAGCTTCTGCAAATGAGAGGGGCAGAGTTAATCTTCTTCTCTCCCTTGGAAAATGAGGAGGTCCCACATGATGTGGACGGTTTATATCTTGGTGGAGGTTTTCCGGAGGAATTTGCACCGAGGCTCTCTTTTAATGCAAAAAGCATGGATAGCATCTATCAGGCTGTCGTGAAAAGGGGGATCCCAACCTTTGCGGAATGTGGAGGCTATATGTATTTATGCAAGGAACTTGTGACAGTGGGCGGAGAAACTTATCCCATGGTTGGGGTCATTCCAGGTATCGTGCAAATGCAACCTAGGCTCGCCGCTCTTGGATACAGGGATGTCAAAGGTCTAAATGGGAATTTTCTCTTGAAGGAGGGAGAGGTGGCGAGGGGCCATGAGTTCCACTATTCCACCTTCCATCATGAAACAGAGCTGACGGCCGCTTTTGAAACAAAAGGGATGAAAGGAAAAGGGACAGATGGGTATATTAGCAAAAACCTTGTTGCTGGTTATACGCATATTCATTTTGCCTCCAACCCAGGGATGGTGGAGAACTGGATTCAAAGGTGTCTGGAGGTAAAACTTCATGTTTAAAGGTACGCCACTGATGATCCAAGGAACGCATTCTGATGCGGGAAAAAGTGCTGTGGTAACGGCATTATGCAGGATATTTGCGAGAGAAGGTCATAAAACCGCACCCTTCAAATCACAAAACATGGCGCTTAACTCCTATATAACCAAAGATGGGAAAGAAATAGGCAGGGCACAGGGTGTCCAGGCGGAAGCTGCTGGTGTGGTGGCCACCACCGACATGAATCCCATTTTGATCAAGCCTACCGGCGACTATCAATCTCAAATTGTAGTAAATGGAAAGCCTTTGCGAAACATGAAGGCGGGTGTTTATCGACAAGATTTCTACGAGAAGGGTCTACAAGTAATAACGGAGAGCTATTTTCGCCTTCAAAGGGAATACGAGATCATCGTGATAGAAGGGGCGGGGAGCCCAGCTGAAGTGAACCTCAATGATCGGGAGCTTGTGAACATGCGTATTGCCAGGTTGACCAATGCACCGGTCATTCTTGTAGGGGACATTGAAAAAGGGGGTGTATTTGCAAGTCTTGTCGGAACATTGCAGTTGTTAGAAGAGGACGATCGTAAAAGGGTCATCGGCGTTGTCATCAATAAATTCAGGGGGGATGTATCCCTCCTCGAACCTGGGCTGGAATGGTTTGAAGTATATACCGGCGTTCCGGTATTAGGTGTGATCCCTTTTGTAACTGGTTTACATATTGAAGCCGAGGACTCTGTCGTCCTTGATAGCTTTTCCAAAATTATAGATGAGACGAAAGATTTGGATATCGCGGTGATCCGCTTCCCATATATCTCAAACTTCACCGATATGGATCCACTTTTTTCCGAGGAGGATTGCCATGTGAGGTATGTGCAAAAGGCGGAAGAACTCGGAAAACCGGACTTGGTCATCCTCCCTGGTAGCAAAAATACGTTAAGTGATCTACTATTTTTGCATGAAAGTGGACTTGGGAACCGGATACAGACTCTGGCAGAACATAGGACACAAGTAATCGGGATTTGCGGTGGCTATCAAATGCTTGGAGAAGTAGTTGTGGACGAGTATGAGGTGGAATCTTCGTTAAAAGTGGTTTCCGGTCTTGGGCTCATCCCAATGAAAACGCACATGGCAGAGGAAAAGAAAACCGTTCTTTCCGAGGGAATGCTGGCCTTTGAGGGGAAACACTTTTCTATAAAGGGTTATGAAATCCACATGGGAGTATCTAGAGCCCATGACGGAGAAGACGTCATGCCGTTTGTCGTGTTAGCAGACCGAACAGATGGGGTGCAAATTGACAATATTATAGGTACATACTTCCACGGGATCTTCCATAATGACGGTTTCAGAGAGGAATTGTTGAACACATTACGACGAAAAAAAGGCCTTTCTCCCATTACTAACAGGCTCTCTTTTGATAGAAAAAGAGAAGAGTCATTTGATAGATTGGCAGATGTTGTGAGCAAGCATCTTTCTATGGAAAGGATTAAGGAAAGGATGCTTGAATTTCAGTTGTTAAGCAAAAAGGAGGCAGGGGAAGCGTATGGGGAAAGTCTATAATATAAAGCCTATCAACCTGATGCAAGGGGGGAAGATGGAGGCGTATTTAAACACCTTGACCAAGCCTCAAGGAAGTTTAGGGGCTGTGGAGGAAATCGCCATCCAGCTTGCGCAGATTACCGAGGAGGATTTTCCTGAGGTATCACCAGCAGGAATCATTGTATTTGCTGCAGATCATGGAGTAGCTTCCGAGGGAGTGTCAGCATACCCTCAGGAAGTGACAGTGCAAATGGTGCACAATTTCCTTGATGGGGGAGCGGCCATCAATGTATTGGCGAAACAGATCGGTGCAAAAGTTGAAATTGTCGACATAGGGGTGTCAGCAGATGTGGACAGGGTAGGACTTCACATGAAAAAAATCCGCCATGGGACAGCTAACTTCCTGAACGTGGACGCCATGACCAGAGAGGAGGCATGGCAGGCGATTGAAGTGGGAAGCGACATGGCAACAAGTGTCATCGAAAGCGGTGCGAAATGTCTGATCATCGGGGAAATGGGAATTGGCAACACCACGAGCAGCAGTGCTATCTTGTCAGCCTTAAGCGGTTTGGATGTAGAGGATGTCATTGGGAATGGAACTGGAATAAGTGTTGAACAATTGAAATGGAAACAACAAGTCATTCGTCAATCACTTCAAGAAAGGAATCCTGACCCGAACGATCCAATCGATACGCTATCAAAGGTCGGTGGCCTTGAGATTGCTGGAATGGTTGGAGCCATTTTATCGGCAGCGGAGCGGAAAATCCCTGTACTTGTGGATGGTTTCATCAGCACCGTGGCTGCCCTGGTTGCCCAGAGACTATACCCTGGAGTAAAGGGATACCTTTTCATCGGTCATCAATCCAAAGAGGCTGGTCATCAGCATGCTATCATGCTACTAGATAAAAAGCCGATCTTAAATCTCGGTCTCCGGCTTGGGGAAGGGACGGGAGCAGCTCTTGCCTTTCCAATCCTGGAGGCAGCAACAAACATTGTAAAAGAGATGGCGACCTTTGAATCAGCCGGGGTTGCGGAAAAAATTTAGAAAATCACCTATTCAATAGAAAAAGTAGAGGAGTAAAAGAGATGGAGCAAATCAAACAAAAATGGGGAAACATCGGTCTTGTATTAATTTTAATTGTTGGAATATTAACAGGATGTGGGTCCATTACTAAGGAAACAAACGGAAATGTAAATGATACAGCAATCGGTGAAAATACAAGCGGTGAGGAGCAATCGCAAAACTCAGCCTTTCCTGTCACAATAAAGGACGATTCAGGTCAGGAAATCACCCTTGAAAAAGAGCCTGAAAGCATCATATCCATGCAACCAAGTAATACGGAAATCGCTTATGCTCTTGGCCTTGGAGACAAAATGATCGGTGTGTCCGATTATTGTAACTATCCAGTGGAAACCGCCGATGTGGAAAAGGTGGGCGGCCAGGACATGAATGCGGAAATGATTTTGACGCTGATGCCTGATGTGATTTTTGTAACGGATTATCATCATCAGAATCATAATACCATCCTCCAACAGTATAAGGATGCCGGCATAAATGTCATTGTCATTGGCAGCGAATCCTCTTTTGCGGATGTATATGAAACAATCGAATTGATTGGAAAAGCAACTGGTGCAACTGCAGAAGCGGAAACGCTGATTGCCAATATGAAGGAACGACTACTTACAGTGGAAGAAAAAGCAAAGCAAGTGACAGAAAAGAAAAGAGTTTGGGTAGAGGTTTCTCCTGCGCCGGATATCTTTACGACAGGTCAAGGGACTTTCATGCATGAAATGCTTGAGTCCATACAAGCGGAAAACGCTGCAGGAAATCAGGAGGGCTGGGTGAAACTGACGGAAGAGGAAATTGTCCAGCTAAATCCAGATGTGATCATCACTACCTATGGCTATTATGTGGAAAACCCAAAAGAGGGGGTTTTGGCCCGTTCTGGGTGGGGGGAAGTTCCTGCCATCAAAGATGGAAATGTACATGATGTGGACAGTGATACTGTTACAAGGCCTGGACCTCGCTTGATTGAAGGGGTGGAGCACCTTGCGAAACTTATCTATCCGGAGATTTTTGAGTAATAGACTATTTTGGTTATATCTTGGTAGCGGAGGGTTTGTACTTGGTGCAGCCCTCCTTGGTTTATTGAACAGCAGTGTCTCCATCCCGATCCCAACAATCTTGCATATCTTAACGCAAAATACACTTGGGATGGGCTGGCTACCGGACATTCCGAAGAATGAAGAAATGATTATTTGGAATATCCGCTTTCCGCGTGTGTTGCTGGCCTTGTTTGTCGGTGCAGCCCTTGCGCTTGCCGGTGCAGCTTTTCAAGGGTTGTTAAGGAATCCCCTTGCTGATCCCTACACCATCGGGGTTTCCTCCGGAGCTGCATTGGGGGCGGTTGCCGTGCTTTTTTTCAACATCACCATAATAGGGCTGGGAAGTTTCACCCTTCCTGTTGTGGCCATTGTCAGTGGACTGTTATGTTTGCTCCTTGTTTTTGGACTAGTCAGGTTGAGCAGCCGGGGGCTGGCGATAGAAACCATCATCCTAGCAGGTATCATCATCAGCGCATTTATCAGCTCGATCATTTCATTGATCATTGCCCTTGGTGATAAGGAAGCGATGACCCAAATCATTTATTGGCTATACGGAAGTGTGGGGATGAGAAGTTGGGGGCATGTACAACTTATTTTCCCGTTTATGGTGGCCGGTTCCATTCTTTTGTTTCTGCATTATCGTGAATTAAATGCGATGGCGTTGGGGGAGGAAGCGGCAGATCATATTGGAGTGAATGTGAAGCGGGGAAAAATACTCATCTTATTTGGTGCTTCGCTTCTGACAGGTTCTGCAGTTGCCGTGTCGGGATCCATCGGGTTCGTGGGACTGGTGATTCCTCATTTGGTGAGGCTACTGACTGGGCCAAATCATCGTCACGTACTCCCTTTTTCTATGCTTATAGGTGGGGGGTTCTTGGTATTGGCAGATTTACTTGCAAGAACCATCATTGCACCAAAGGAACTGCCGATAGGTGTAATAACCGCATTGATTGGTGCCCCAGTCTTTGCTTGTCTTCTTATCAGAGAAAGGATTGGGAAGGGGAAGGAAAATGATTGAACTGAAGCGGCTAGTTGGCGGGTATCGGCCGGAAAAACCAATTATAAGCGGGGTGGACCTGACAATAGAGAAAGGGGAATTCTTTGCGTTGCTCGGTCCGAACGGGAGCGGGAAGACAACCCTCTTCAAACTTGTGACAGGGCAGCTTCCGGTGGTAGAGGGAGAATTGTTGCTTTCAGGGAGGCCACTCTCTTCCTTGACAAAGTTGGAAAAGGCTAAAAAAATGGCGGTGCTTACACAGGAATTACAGGTTTCATTTGATTATACTGTCGAAGAAATCATTAGTCTTGGGCGGTACCCACACCAAAAAGGGTTGCTTAAGAACCTTACCAAAAAAGATAAGGAAATCATGCAGCAGGTGATGGATATTACCGGGGTGACCGTGCACAAAAATAAGCAGTTCCGCAAATTGAGCGGGGGAGAGAAGCAGCGGGTACTTCTTGCAAAGTCCCTTGCTCAGGAACCGGAGATTCTCCTGTTGGATGAGCCGACCAACCATCTTGATATCAAGCACACTTTTCATATGTTGGACCTTATCAAAGAGTGGCAGCATACGAAAGGCCTGACTGTCTTTGCCATCTTGCATGATTTGAATGTGGCTTCCTTATATGCAGATCGTTTGGCACTTTTACATAATGGAAGGTTTCTGGAGGTGGGGGACTCTGACACACTCCGAAAAGAGGAGCAACTTGAAAGAGTATATGATGTATTTATCAAAGCAGGACCACATCCAGTTGTCCCAAAGCCTCAACTTTTAATGACGCCAAAATTAGAAGTAAAGAAGAAAGTGCAGGGATTTCATGAAAATTTTTTAATGGAAGCGGATGAAAGGTGCGTTCATGTCCAATCAATCATGCCCTTAAGAACCATCTCCAATGGAGTGATAGGCGAAGGGATTCAATGGCAGAAACATTTCTGCAACTTTCATGTAGATAAGGATTATAACTGTGATAATCCTCTAAAAGATATCAGGGGGTGGCTGCGGCAAAGGGAAATCCCGACTGAACAGTCAGTCGGGATGATGACAGCTGTCAAACTTTCGGATGTTGTGATAAGTAAGAAGGAAATCGAGGGAATGGAGTTCATGGCAGTAGTTACAGCAGGGGTTGGAAATGCGGTTGATATAACAAGTACGGAGCTCTGTCAGACACCGGTGACCCTTGGGACCATTAACATCATGCTTTTTATCGATGCACATTTAACGGATGGTGGGCTGGTCAATGCAATGATGTCAGCCACCGAGGCAAAAGTAAAGGCGCTACATGATTTAAAGGTGCAAGATCCGAAGACCGGCACGATTGCTACAGGAACTTCCACAGATGCCATGGTTCTCGCTGTCACCCAACAAGGTGAAAGGTCACCTTATGCTGGGTCTGGAACCTTAATAGGAAAGGGAATTGGACATCTTGTCTATGAAGTGGTAACAAAAGCCATACAGAAATACCGAAAAAGAATGGGCCAGCAGATATGATAGGTGAGGTTTTCTATTTAAGTTTATTTATATTGGTCGTAGCGATAGGGCTGGATATGCTCCTAGGCGATCCGCGCAGGTTGCCACATCCGGTGGTACAGATGGGGAAACTCATCTCGTTCTTGGAGAAGGCCTTGAACAGGGGGAGGAGCCGAAAAGGGAAAGGGGTCCTTCTGGCTTTGGTAGTGGTCCTCTTTGTTTATGGCATTGTATTCCTTCTTGTAGCAATCTCCTATAAGATTCATTTTTATGCAGGTGTAATGTTGGAGGTCTATTTTATATGGACAACCATTGCCATCAAGGGATTATCGGATGCAGGGAAAAGTGTCTTGATCCCACTTCTAGTTGGAAAGCTGGATGACGCCAGGAAGGCCCTTAGCATGATTGTGGGGAGAGATACAGAGAACTTGTCAGAGAGTGAAGTCGTCAGAGGGACGGTGGAAACCATAGCGGAGAATACAGTGGACGGCATCACCGCCCCTTTGTTCTGGGCAATGCTAGGTGGAGCCCCTCTTGCCATGGCATACCGAGCCATCAATACCTTGGATTCAATGGTAGGGTATAAGAATGAAAGATTCCTGGATTTCGGTTGGGCTTCTGCCAGGCTGGATGATGTGGCTAACTTTATCCCAGCAAGGTTGACAGCTTTGTCCATCTGGTTTTCTTCTATATTAATAAAAGGATCTAATAGAAAAGCCGGATGGATCATTACCATGAGGGATGCAAAGAAACACCCCAGTCCCAATAGCGGTTGGCCGGAAGCGATGACGGCAGGTTTAATGGGAATCCAGCTAGGTGGTGTGAATTATTATAAAGGGATTAAATCTAACAGGAAAACGATGGGGGATTTTCATAGAAAGCTAGTTGCTGAGGATATCCCAAGATCCATTATATATATGCATGGTGGTTGGGGCGTGTTTGTAGGATTAGAAATTCTATTATTATTTTTATTGGGACAGAAATGAGGGTTGAGGATGAATTGGCCAGAACATGGCGGTCAGCCAGATTTGATGAAGAAACTTTTGGAAGCAGAAGACCTGGAAGTCTTGGACTTTAGTGCAAATCTTAACCCTTTGGGGCCACCTGAATGGTTGCAGGGTGAATTGGAGGATCAATGGAAAAAGCTGTTGTGTTATCCGGATCCGAACTATACTTTCAGCACTAGTGCATTGGCATGGATGGAAAGGATTGATGATGATGGAATCCTTCTTACCAATGGGGGAGCGGAAGCTATTTTTCTTGCGGCTAAATATTTTGAAGGGAAAAGTGCTGGGATCGTACATCCTGCTTTTTCGGAATATGAACGGGCATGTAGGCATTATCATCTACAGGTGACAGACTTTATCACATCGCCTGTGGATGACTTTCGGCTGCCGATGAATCAGCTGCTTAAAGCAATGCCGGACTTGGATGTGCTCTTCCTATGTCGACCCAACAATCCGACAGGGATGGTCATTCCTAAAACGGAAATTAAAATGTTACTGGAACAGGGGCTACATGATCATACATTCCTGGTTATAGATGAAGCGTTTGTGGATTTTGTCCCATCCGAGTCCTTGACTCCGTTGCTAAAAGAA